>JAZQGU010000001.1:0-10528 GCA_045540175.1 Eubacteriales bacterium
GTCAATTCCGACGGCGAGTATACTGTCGGTATCTGCCAGCTAGTTGAGCATCCTGCTCTCGACGCGGCAACGAAGGGCTTTGTCGATACCCTTAAAGCCGAGTACGGCGATAAGGTCACGATCATCGAAAATAACGCACAGAACGATACGACGGTCTGCTCGACCATCATCTCTAACCTCGTAAACAAGAAGGTTGACCTTATTATGGCGAACGCTACTCCCGCGCTTCAGGCGGCAGTCGGCGGAACGAGAAAGATCCCGATCCTCGGTACCTCGATCACCGAATACGGCGTTGCTCTCGGAATCAAAAATTTCTCGGGTACTGTCGGTAAGAACATTTCCGGTACTGCAGACCTTGCTCCGCTCGATCAGCAGGCGAAGATGATAAAAGACCTTTTCCCCGACGCAAAGACTGTTGCGCTTCTTTACTGCTCGGCAGAGGCAAATTCCAAGTATCAGGTCAAGGTTATCAAGGACGAGCTTGTTAAGCTCGGAATAAAGAAGTCGGACATCAAGGAATATCCCTTCTCCGATTCTAACGATGTAGCTTCCGTTGCGGCGGCTGCTGCAAGCTGTGACGTTATCTACGCTCCTACCGATAACACCGTCGCAAACTGCGCGGGCGCTATTAACGGCGCTATCGGCGACACTCCCCTTATCGCAGGCGAATCAGGAATATGCTCCGGCTGCGGAGTTGCTACTCTTTCGATCGACTACTACGATCTCGGCGTTGCAACAGGAAAAATGGCAATAAAGATCCTTAACGGAGAAATGTCGGTTACCGATATGCCCATCGAGTACGCATCCGAGTTCACCAAGATGTATAACCCCGTTAAGTGTGCACAGCTCAATATCGACACTGCTGCTCTTGAAGCTGCGGGCTACGTTGCTATTGACATGGGCGACGAGTAATAATACCGAAATTGAAATATAATGAGACACGGAGCCGCGTGTGAATGCGGCTCCGAGCTCTGCGTTTTTAAGAGGATATTTGAAATGGACTTTTTTAAGGAATTTTTCAGCTACCTGGGCGGTACGGCTCCAAGCATTGCCGCACAGGGAATGATCTGGGGTATTATGGCGATCGGCGTCTTTATTACCTTCAGAATACTCGACATTGCCGATCTAACGGTTGACGGATCTATCGTAACCGGTGCGGTGGTATGCATCGTTGCGTTTCAGAGCGGAATGAACATTTGGCTTGCTATTCTCCTTGCAACTCTTGCGGGAATGCTCTGCGGTCTCGTTACGGGACTTCTTCACACTGCGCTTGGTATTCCCCCGATCCTCGCGGGAATCCTTACTCAGCAGTCGCTGTGGACACTGAATCTTTTAATTGCGAATTCGAGCTCGAGTTTGTCGTTTACCTTCCTTGAGCAGGATATGCTTCCGGTTGTTCCGCTTCTTGAAAGAATCGGAAACACCGACCTTGTTCTTCTTTGTTTCGTCGCAGCCGTTATTGCGATCCTTTACTGGTTCTTCGGAACAGAGCTTGGCGCCTCGCTCCGCGCAACGGGTAATAACCCGAATATGAGCCGTGCACAGGGCATTAACACCAGCTTCGCAAAGGTTCTCGGCCTTGTTATAAGCAACGGTATCGTTGCTCTCTCGGGCGCGCTTCTCGTTCAGTACAGTAACGGCTATAATATCAATATGGGACGCGGCGCGATCGTTATCGGTCTTGCGGCGGTCGTTGTAGGCGAGGCGATCGTTTCGAAGATCTCCTCGGGATTCATTCCCCGTCTTATAGGCGTTGTTCTCGGCGGTATAATTTACTTTTTCGTGTACCAGCTCGTCCTCTATTTTGATATACCGGCGGAGTTTCTCAAGATGCTATCCGCCGCAATTATAGCGGTGTTCCTCGGAGTTCCTTACCTCAAGAAGAGATACGGTAAAAAGAAGGTGAAGAAGGAGGTAAAGACCAATGCTTGAGATCAAAAATCTGACTAAGATCTTTAACGGCGGAACCGTTAATGAAAAGGTCGCTCTTTCCGACATTTCGCTGACGCTTGAGGATGGCGATTTCGTTACCGTTATCGGCGGTAACGGCGCAGGAAAATCCACCGTGCTTAATATGGTCGCGGGTGTTTATCCTGCCGACAAGGGAAATATTATTATCGACGGTGTTGACGTTACCCGCCTGGCTGAGCACAAAAGAGCAAAGTATATCGGCCGCGTTTTCCAGGATCCCATGATGGGAACCGCTGCTGATATGTGGGTAGAAGAGAACCTCGCAATCGCCGACAGACGAGGAAACTGCCGCGGATTCAAATGGGCGATAACGAAAAAGGATAAGGCAAAATATAAGGAGCTTTTAAAGCAGCTGGATCTCGGTCTTGACACCCGAATGACGACGAAAATGGGTCTTCTTTCGGGAGGCCAGCGTCAGGCGATAACGCTTCTTATGGCGACGCTGAAGCGTCCGAAGCTTCTGCTTCTCGACGAGCATACTGCTGCTCTTGACCCCAAGACTGCGGCTAAGGTACTTGAAATAACCGACCGTCTTGTAAAGGAAAACTCGCTTACCGCGCTTATGGTAACTCACAATATGAAGGACGCGATCGCTTACGGAAACCGTCTGATCATGATGAATGCAGGAAAGGTTATCCTTGACGTAAAGGGCGAGGAAAAGAAGAACCTTACGATCGAAGCACTTCTTGAAATGTTCACCAAGGCGTCGGGCGCTGAGTTTGCTTCCGACAGAGCGCTTCTGAGCTAATTATTGAGCCCCGCGAAAATGCGGGGCTCTTTTGTTGCTGAAAACAGCAAAATTTGCGGATTCAAGCGCAATATTATGTCTTGACAGGGAAAGCGGATTGCTGTAAAATAAAATTGTACAAATTTAAGGCAAAATTTGTGTAGAAAAGAAATCGTTTATTTGGTATTATTGATAAGAAAAACTCAGATTGTAATGAGGAAGTTTAAATGAAAAACACCAAGGTTTATGAGTCGTCGAAGACCGGCGATATTTACAGGTTCAGCTGATATGACAGATAATAGTATTCCGGTCGCTCCGCCTTACATTCAGGAGTTTGAACAGCTTGCATTCGGAATGTTCGTTCATTTTGGGCTTTATTCGCAGCTGAAGCGCGGCGAATGGGCGCTTGATGTTCACGGTCTTCCGAAAGATGAATACGCACTTCTCAAAGACACTTTCAATCCCGTTCCGATGTCTGAAATCGTCAGCGTGGCTAAGAGTGCCGGCTGCAGATATATTTGCCTTACAACACGCCATCATGAAGGATTCTCCCTTTACGATACCTGCGGACTCAGCGACTATGATGCTCTCCATTCTCCCGCGGCAAGGGATATTGTCAAGGAGTTTGTCTGCGAATGCAGGAAAGCGGACATAGTTCCGTTCTTCTACCATACTACCCTCGATTGGGTCCATCCCGATTTCGACCGTGATTTCGATTCGTATCTTGAATATTTGCAGAAAAGCGTTGAGCTTCTGTGCAAAAATTACGGGAAGATAGGCGGTCTGTGGTTCGACGGAAACTGGAGCAAGCCCGATGCCGATTGGCACGAGGAAAGACTCTATTCGATGATAAGAGAGCTTCAGCCTGAGGCAATGATAATCAATAACACGGGGCTTAGCGCAAGAGGTGCTCTCGGAAGCGATTACATTGATTCGGTTACGTATGAGCGCGGTATGCCTACTCCCATCGACCGCAGAGGAATGAAAAAATACGTTGCGGGCGAGATGTGTGAAACGCTGAACGACCATTGGGGAGATGCCGACGATATTAATTTCAAATCGGTAAGACAGCTTATCGAGGAAATATGCGAGTGCCGTAAGATCGGCGCAAATATGCTCCTTAATATAGGACCGCGGGGTGACGGCACCGTGCCTTTGATGCCGCGTGCGATAATGTCAGCCATCGGTGAATGGATGGGTGTTTACGGAAAAGCGATCTACAACGGCAGACCCTTTATCGTGACGGGAACGAAGGACTTTGTTCTCCGCGACGTAAACGATGACTGTACCTTTTACCTCTTTAAACACGGGCTTTCAAGCGGCGGAGACGCAAATGTTGCGCTAAGCGGCAACGGCTCGGACAACACTGTTGTGCTCAAGGGCTTTGCCCATCAAATTGAGTCTGTCAGATGGATGGATTGCGACGAGGAATTGAAATTCCGGGTTGAAAACGGAGAGGTCTCTATTTACTGTACCAATTTTCCCTATGGAAAGAACCACTGTGTAAGAGTGGCGGAAATAAAAACTAAAAAAACATGTAACGAAAGGATATAATTATGAAATTAAGTGTTCTTGCCAACCTTTACGGCACAAAAACTCTCGACGAAACTTTGTCAATAATGAACGATATCGGTGTTGATACCGTCGAGATCGGTGCGGGTGGATATCCCGGAAAGAGCCACTGCGACCCCGCAGTTCTTCTCACTGATAAAAACGAGTTCTATAAGTTCCGCGAGACCTTCAATAAGCACGATGTCAATATATGCGCGCTTGCGGCACACGGAAACCCGGTTCATCCCGACAAGGATATAGCCAAGAGCTTTGACGCTGACTTCAAAAATGCAGTTCTTCTTGCCGAACAGCTTGAGATCGACACAGTAATTACTTTCTCTGGCTGTCCCGGTGACCACGAGGGCGCGAAGTATCCGAACTGGGTAACCTGCCCCTGGCCGGACGATTTTCTTAAGATCCTCGATTGGCAGTGGAACGAGGTGCTTCTGCCTTATTGGCACGATACAGCCGCTTTTGCGCGTGAGCACGGCGTGACGAGAATCGCGTTCGAGATGCACCCCGGATTCTGTGTATACAATCCCGAAACCATGCTTCGTATAAGACGCGAGGTCGGTGATACGCTCGGCGCGAACTTCGACCCGTCTCATCTTATTTGGCAGGGAATAGATCCCGTTGCCGCTATTCGTGAGCTTTCGGGCGCTATCTACCACGTTCATGCGAAGGACACCAAGATAGACAAGTACAATACCGCTAAGAACGGCGTTCTTGATACCAAGCACTACGGCGACGAGCTTAACCGTTCCTGGATATTCCGTGCAGTCGGCTTCGGTAACGATGCAAGCTACTGGAGAGATATGATCTCGGCACTTCAACTCTCGGGTTACGACAGAGTTATGTCGATCGAGCACGAGGACAGCCTTATGTCCATTGACGAGGGACTTAAGAAGGCAGTCGATTTCCTTCGTCCCCTTATAATTAACGATCCTAAGCCCGGAACAATGAGCTGGGCATAAAAAACTTTTTGTGAGGAAATACAAATGGCAGACAAAAAGAAACTAGTAGTCGTCGGTTACGGCGGAATGGGCGGCTGGCACGTCGGATTTGCTCAGAAGAGCGATGTTGTCGAACTTGCAGGTATTTATGATATTAAGGAAGAACGCCGTGCGCTCGCTTCGGAGAAGGGAATTCGTGCTTATAACACGCTTGACGATGTTCTTTCCGATCCCGAGGTCGATATCATAACGATCGCAACCCCGAACGATCATCATAAGGAAATAGCGATCGCCGCGCTTAATGCGGGCAAGCACGTCATCTCGGAGAAGCCTGTTTGCTTGAACTCTGAGGAGCTTGAAGCTGTAATTGCCGTTGCAAATAAGACGGGCAAGCTCTTTACGGTTCATCAGAACCGCCGTTGGGACACCGACAAAATGCGTATTGCTGATCTATACAAGAAGGGAACTATCGGCAAGATGCTAAACATCGAAAGCCGAATCCACGGCTCGCGCGGTATTCCCGGTGACTGGAGAAAGGTCAAGCATGAGGGCGGAGGTATGGTTCTCGACTGGGGTGTGCATCTTATCGACCAGGCGATAATGATCCTCGAGGACGTTAAGATAAGGAGCATCTACGCTCGTCTTGATCACATTACCAATACCGAAGTAGATGATGGCTGCCATATCGTTCTCGGCTTTGAGAACGGCGTCAATTACATAATCGAGGTAGGAACGAGCAACTATATAAATATGCCTCGCTTCTATGCAAGAGGCGATAAGGGTACTGCGATAATCGAGGACTGGGACGAACCGATGAAGGTCGTCGTTAAGCGAGTTGGCGAGGAAAAGGACGCAACGCCAATCAAGGCAGAGTCTGGGCTTACAAAAACCATGGCTCCGCGCGATGAGGATACCGTTGATACCTTTGAAGTGCCGATGCCGTTTTCCGATGTTCACGACTTCTACCGCAATTTCTGCGCCGCTATTGACGGCAAAGAAACGCAGATCGTCACTCACGATCAGATGCGCCGTGTAATGAGAATAATGGAATGCACTTTTGAGAGCGCCGAGAAGAATCAGGTGCTCAAGGTCAATATCTAACCTGAGAGCCCGCAGAAGTCTGCGGGTCTCTTTTTTTGTGAAAATAAACGGTTTTTATTACTCAATGCGGCAGGAAAGTGTTGACTTTTTACCTAAAAGATGATAGAATGCAAATGAATATTTTTGTGGAGGAGTATATGAATATTTTCAAAAAAACTATTACGGCGATGCTTGCCGTAATTATGATCATCGGCATGATTCCTTCTGCCGTTTTTGCGGAAAGCGGCGACGACGAGTTGCTTATCAAAATCGGAACGATTTCCGATTCACATGTTGACTACAATATTCAGAATAAAGAACCATACATAAGAACAGCGTTTATTACTGCGGTTAACGCACTTAAGGAAGAGGAAATTGACATTTTCCTCGTCGGCGGCGATATGACCTCCGATAACCAGGATAAGGGTGGCAAATATCGCTGGGAATATGATGTTTACAGCCGTACGATAGCTCAGTATCTGGAGTATTCCTCTCAGGCATCGAAATCCGGCATAACCCTTTGGGCGTGCGGTAACCATGACCAAGAGGTCGGCTTATATGATGATATCCTCAGCGTAGGTGACTATAACTCCTACGAGGGCTTCATGAACCTGATGCTTGCTACTGCAGGATACCCGATCTCTCTTTATACAAGGGAAGACGATGAGGGCGATAAGTTGTTCTCCAATCATTGGCTCGGCGCGCATTACAATATCAAGGGCTTTGATTTCATCGTTATCAATGGTGGCTATCAGGTATATTCTGCGGGTACCCTTAATTGGCTCGACAACACTCTGTCCAAAATAGGCGCAGATAAGACCGTTTTCGTTATGGGTCACTATCCGCTTCAGGATAACCGAGGCGTAACGAATCCCGGTTCGTACGGTATGACCGGTGATGCGCAGAGATCGTTCAAAAAGGTAATGAACAAGTACGCCAATGCTATCTATGTTTACGGACATAATCACGGTACCGCCAACGGTAAAGTGCCGTGGATCATGTCTGACGTTTTTGAGAGAATTACACATTACGATGCAAACGGCGCGGTAGTTAACGACAGAAACGCAGACCCTTCCTCCTTCATTACCGCATTCATGGGCTCAGCAGGTTATTATGACGGTGCTCTCGGCGAAGCAGATCCCCATATCATTCAGGCGATGACGATCTCTGTGTATAAAAACAGGATCGAGTTCAAGATGATCAACTGCGGCGCGCAGAGCGGTACTCTCAGCAAACCTGCTATCTGGACGATTTCGCGTGACGTTAAAAACTCAGGTGAGCGTGAAGAGAGCGGACCTATCCTCGTTACCGAGGACGTAAACGCCGACGTATATTACGGAAGCGCACTAGGAATCAACAAGTTCAAAATGCCTGTCAATACCATGTCGCTTTCCTACGACGGTATCGTTATTGAAGCAGAGGGACTTGAAGATCTTACCCTGACTGCAAATCGTCTCGGATCGGGCGAAAAGTTCGACGGTTATATGACTAAGCTTTCGAAAGTGGTAAACACCGCCGTACTCTTCGATTGTACTGTAAAAAAATTAACGAGACCGAGAAAAATTGAAACCCCCGTTAAGGTTACTATGCCTTCCCTCATAAACGAATTCGGAAGCCGGACGGCAGAGGTTGATCTCGCGGCTTACTACTGGGATAACGACGGAAAGCTCTGCATGACCGATGTTATAAAGAACGAAGACGGCACCATCAGCTTTATTATGACTAACCTCTCTGCCTTCGCTCTTTCCGCGCGTGCAAACACGGAGGATCAGCTTCCCGAGTTGAAGAGCAATAATGACGTTAAGGATAAAGATAATAACAGCATAGTTACGATCATAATCGTGGCGGTCGCTGTTGCGGCTATAGCTGCGGTCGTTATCGTTATCTGCGTAGCAAAGAAGTCCAAGAAGTCCGCTAAAGCCGAAGAAAAAGATCAGAACTGATATTCTAAGGAAAAGTTATGCTGACAAAAGCAATAATCACAAACGAAGGCTATCGCCTTGAACACAATTATAAATGTAACTGCCCAAAGGAAACAAAGGCAGTAATAATGGCAAAAAACGACCGCGCCGCCTGCCAGCTCATTCTGCAGGCAGATAAGCACTACAGCGTTTCGCTGTCGCGCGGAGACTGGTATTCGGATTTTGAAAAGGTCGCCGCCGGTAAGGCGCTGCTCGGTCACGACAGATTCCGCGTCGCGGTAACCTCTCCGCTTAAGGTCAATATGAACCACATCGGTATGCTATACGATGACGACGAGACGAAGAAGGCCGATATTCTGCTCAATCAGGACGTCGTCGAGTCTTATGCCAATATGCCGTGCTCAATATGGATCGAGCTTGAAAGTGGAAAAGATACTCCGGCAGGTGAATATGAAGCCGAGATTAAGGTTTACCATTCCGTTTACGGCGAAGACGAGAAGGCGGTTGCTTCATTTAAGCTGACTGCGACCGTATACGACGTCATCCTTGATGACAGCCGTAACTGGAAATTTCACCTCGATCTTTGGCAGCATCATTGCAATCTTGCGCGCCACGGTGACGTCAGACTTTGGAGTGACGAGCATTTTGAGCTTATGAAGCCTTACGCGAGTAGTATGGCTGATCTCGGTCAAAAGGCTGTTTCGGTGTGCGTAAGTGAAATCCCGTGGGGCGGTCAGCTCTGTGAGATGGATCACCGTTACGGCGGAAATATGTTCGAGTATTCCTCGGTTATGGTCACGAAAAAGCTCGATGGAAGCTTCGAATACGATTTTTCGAAGATGCAGAGGATCATTGATACTTACGCAGAAGCGGGAGTTGATAAGGTCATTGAGGTTTTCGGGCTTGTTAATCTTTGGGGAATCAAGGGATATTCCTGCGGAAAGCCGAATGATGAATACCCCGAAAACATTTTGATACACTATCTTGACGAAAGCGACGGCGCTCAAAAATATCTTAGAAGCGGAGAAGATATAATCGCGTACGTTCGGGCTCTTGAAAAGTACTTTGTTGATACAGATCAGATCGATAAGGTTAGGATCGCAGCCGATGAACCCGGTGATCCCGAGCATTACCGAAAGAGTCTCGATATGCTTAAGAGCATCGCGCCTCGTTTCCGCGGCTCGTGTGCTATAAACCACGCCGAATTTATCGGTCAGTTCCATGACCGTATAGACGATTTCGTTCCTTATCTCGGCTGTACCGTAAAGGAATTCGACCGTCTTAATCAGTATCAGGCGTCGTATCCCGAAAAGAGATTTTTGTGGTACGTTTGCTGCAACCGCGAGATGAAGCCGAATACGTTTATATCATCCTCTCCCATTGAGTCGAGAACTATCGGTTTTATGACTTCATACGTAGGCTTTGACGGATTTGCACGCTGGGCATACACTATCTGGCCTGAGGATCCGAGAAAGGATGTGCGACACTCTGCTTTCGAGGCGGGAGATACCTGCTTCGTTTATCCGGGATATAACGGAAAGCCGCTCCTCTCTTTGCGTTATAAGAATCTTCAGCGCGGAATAGCCGATTTTGAGCTTCTCAACCGTTACCGCGAAAAGTACGGTGACGATAAGACCGATGAGCTTCTCAGAAAGGTTCTTATTTTCGATGATATTAGGAATTATCTCAAAAATGGGGAATGCCGAAATGAAAGCGAGCTTTTCTCGGTAGACTTCGAGGATTACAATAGTGTAAAAGAAGAAATTCTTAAAGAACTTTGACCATTATATTGTGTAAAATGTTGATTTTTTTGTTGACAATGCACCGATAATATGGTACCATACAACAAGTTGATTTATAAAGGAGTTATTTATGATCAAGAGATTTTTAGCATCACTATTCGCGTTGGTGCTCATTCTCGGAGCACTTCCGACGGCTGCGTTTGCAGATCATGTAGAGATCAGTGAGCATAGTTTTACCATTCCTACTGCTGAGGCAAGCGGCTCGACCGAGCCTCTTATCACGATAGGAGCTATTTCCGACCCTCATACGGACTACGGTCTCCAGAACAAGGATCCATATATCCGTCCCACGTACATAACAGCCATGAATGCCTTGAAGGCAGAGGGCATCGACATCCTGCTTGTCGGTGGAGACATCACCTCCGATAATGAAGATGGAGGCGGAAATCTTCGCTGGGAACGTAGCGTTTACGACAGAACTGTTGCCCAGTATCAGAAGTACTCTGCAGGAGCATCCACTACCGGAAAGACTCTTTGGGCTTGCGGTAACCATGACCATGAGGTTGGACGTCTTACCAACTC
>JAZQGU010000002.1:0-70510 GCA_045540175.1 Eubacteriales bacterium
TATCAGCGGTAGGGGAGGGGCTTGCTCCTCCCGTACCAAATAACGCCGATTATCTTACGTTATTTTACAATTATATTCGACCAAGCTCTTTTATCGCCGTCACGGACCTCAACGCGCAACCAATTTTCATCGTCTCTGAAGGTGTATTCGTGATGAGTAATGCCGTTTCCGCGCCTTACTCTGCCGGGAAGCCAAGCGCAGTCCGAAAGCACAGCGATGGTGTCGCAGGGGGACGTGTCGATAATTACGGTGTTTCCGTCGCGTTTAAAGGTGAGATCCGGGCCCTGGCTTGCATAAAAGTCACGGGTCTTAATTGCTCTGACGATCGCCTCGTCGCTCAGCTCCTCAGCCTTTACCATTACCCAGCCGCGTCTGTCGTCGACACCGCGGTAGTAGTGCGCGTCGTCGACCGCGAAAATGCCGAAATACATATCATTCACGGCACACATATCAACGAAGTGATCGGAATATGGGCGCAAGCTTTCGCCCGCCTCTGAGACGGCGTTATATATTTCGGTAGCGGTAAATCCGCTCAGTTCCTTCGCGTCTGCGACAGAGTTTAGTGACCATGCAGGATGCGCAAGAACTGCCGCACCGCCCGCACCGTTGATCTTATCGATGATCGTCTGGCGGTCATCACTCTTTTTGAATTCAGGATTGTGAGTCATACCGAAACCTACGATATGCATAGCGTGTGTGTTACCGCCGTTGTCAAGCTCGATTCCCGAGATTATGTGAAGCCCGCAAAGCTCCTTGCTCTCGCCGTAATGCCAATGGTCGGTCAATGCGATCGCATCGTAACCGTCATCTTTGAAGCACTTTGCGATCTCTTCAGGGGTAAGAGCACCGTCCGAAAGCTTAGAATGAAGGTGGAGGGCAACCTTGTAATACTTGTCACCGTTTTTGTCTATGTACATTGGATCATCTCCTCGCTTATTATATGCAAATTATACCACCAAAACGAAGGATAAGTCAATAGAGAAACCGCGGAATGATTCCGCGGTTTCTTGGTTATAGGGTGTTTCTTAACAGTTTCAGTATTTCGCGCTCGGAAAGTGAGATCAACTCCTCGGCGTATTCACCCGATGCCGCCTCGGCAATGAGGGTGTAACCGTCGCGTCGGGGGATCACACGAACGCTTCCTTTTTCGTACTCCGAAAGAACTCCGTCGCCTGACGGAGAGCCGAGCGAGGTGAGGATCGAAAAACGGCGTCGGTCGGTTGTGCGTAGGACTTCGGAGGAAAGGGCAAAGTTTGGGACATGAACGCTGAGCTCTGAAAGACCCTTTCCCGATACCGAAACAAGGGCAAGAAGCTCAGCTGCGGCGGCGGCACCGTGAATAAGCTCGGGGAATGCGGAGGCGTTCTTTCTTGCTTCATTTTCACTATCCCCCGACGGGCATAAGGTGTAAATATACGGAGGCTTTCTGCACAGCTCCTTCAATACCGACGGCACGGAAGATGGGAGCGATACCTTATCTCTGATGAGATAACGCAAAATGAGCGCCTTTATATGCCAATCGTCGTAGATCTTGCCGTTATCCTCGACGGAGAGCGAAAAGCCGTCGTCGGAAAGGGACAGCTTGATCCCATCGTCGGTCAAAACAGCACCGACTGCGTTTAGCGCCTCCGACATGATCTGCGAAGACTTGTTGCCGTTTTTCACCGTTATGCGAATATTCTCTAACGGACAGCGGTTGGATATCAAAAACGGCAGATACATTTCCTTTACGAAGTCAATATGAGATAGCCGTTTTCTGTTTCCCGATACGGCTTTGTCTCCTCCGGTCATTGAAGAAACGAAAGCACGCTCAAAATCGCGTTTCGGCGTCAGACCGTATTCGTCGTAGAACGAAATAACAGCCTCCTTACCGTTGCTTCTGACAAACACAGATAAGTCCGTCTTAAGCTCCCTCGGGGCAAGTGCGGCGGCAGCCTCAAAGCCTTCACCGAGCAGGATCATTTCAATACCGTGTTCCGCCATTCCGCGGATCACAGCCGACTGTATCTTCTCGGAAGCCTGCGTTCCGTCCGTCATAATTCCGACTCGGCGGCATTTTGCGGCGGTAACGAGCGACGATCCGATCCGAACGCAAAAGGACGGCGAAAGATTTTTAATCGGCGCGCGCAGAACGCCGTTATCAAGAAGCGACCGTATAATAGACGGCGACGCCGACGCCCCCTGCTTTATAAACGATCCATCGGGAATCTCGGTAAACGACGGCAGAACAGTTCCTTCGCTTATAACCGAGTTGTTTCCGATGATACATCCGTGCCCGATAACACAGCCGTATGATACGGTGCAGTCATCACCGATTACGGTGTCCGAGCAGATTATTGAACCGTCTATCTTACTGCGTCTTCCGATCTTGACACTGTCCATAATTACCGATCCTTCGACTCCGACCGACGGAAGCTCACAGCCTCTGCCGATAGAGTTGCTGTTATCACAGTACCGCAAATTTGCCGATCGGTAGGATGAAAAATCACCGATGTCGCACCAATAGCTATTGTCTTTGAAGGTTGCGATCTTCTCGCCCGATGAAAGAAGCTTTGGAAAGATATCCTTTGAAAAATCGCTGTTCCCATCGGGAATGAAATCGAAGATCCTGTGCGACATAACGTAAATACCGGTGTTTATGAGATCGGAATAGGTTGATGAAAGAGAGGGCTTTTCGCAAAACCCGTTCACAAAGCCGCTATCGTCGGTCAATACGACTCCGTATTCGCCGGGATCGGGACAATGAGTCAGTACCATCAGCATAATGGCACCGCTTTCCTTGCGCTTGGAGATAGCAGAGGACAGATCCGTTTCGCAAAGCGCGTCACCGCTTATTACTACAAAATCATCGTTACCGATAAAGCTCTCAGCTTGCTTTACCCCTCCCGCAGTGCCGAGCGGGGTGGCCTCACTTAGATATGTCAGCTCAACACCCTGACAGGATCGACCGAGGGTGCTTACGATCTTGTCACTCAGATATCCGACCGTGATAGCCGCTTCATCAATTCCGTGCGAACGGAGAAGCGAAAGGATCCGAACGATAGTCGGAACACCGCCGACGGGAAGAAGCGGCTTTGGGATGCTGTCAGTTATAGGGCGCAGGCGCTTGCCTTCACCGCCCGCCATAATTATTGCTTTCATAAGCCATCCTTATTTTTCAAAATAATGAATACTCCGCATCACCTTTAACGATAATCGAATAAAAGAAACAACGGAGGAAAATATGATAAAGGGAATAAACAAAAATATAATCGTCGTAAAAAATACGGGAAGCAGATATTTTGAGGAGGCGCATTTTATTGTGAAGAACAACGTCTCCGAGCGATCCGACCGCGACATCGTAAAGGAAGCTGGCAGAATAGTCGGTGCGATCATCGAGGGGAGCGGAAAGGTGTCAAAGCCCAAGGGAGGGATCGCTAAAAAGATAATAGCGTTTCTTCTGTCTTTCCTTTCGGGTGCCGCGATCGGAATACTTATTTGTCTGATATCTTAGGGACGGTGTTCTTGCCTTCCCCTCAGGGGAAGGTGTATTTTTGCTTTAAGCAAAAATACGGATGAGGTGAACGGGAATTGCGAAGCAAATTCCCGAACTGTCGCCGTAACAAACGGAGTAAACGCGAAGTTTTTGGAAAGAATAATGCGCAATAAAACTTCAAAGATCGTCGGCGTCCTGAACGGGAAGATCCTCGATCTTCATAAAAATCTTTCCGTCGACAGTCTTTCTCGGCATAACGTGCAGGTCCTTGGTCAGACCCGTGTAGCTTCCGAGAGGGTCAGCGACACTCTGATATGAATTGATCGCATCATATGTCTTGGGAAAATCATTTTTGGTTTTATCTTTCTTTTTCATTTTGGTTACCGCCTTTCGGTTTGATTTTTAGATATTATTCCATTTTCTGAGAGGATTTATACCAAAAAAGCGTTCAAAGTTTGTTCACGGATTTGCACTCATAATATTAACATATGCCGTGTATAATAAAAGCAGGTATAATTGTTCGATTCTGGCATAACTTTGAAAGGGTAAAGGCACAAGCCGTAGAACGGTATGACGGCGAGTGTTCCTTTCGGGGTTAGCTGTACAACTTGATACTTATTTAAACGGAAGGAGAGGTCCGCTTTTTTTTGGCGGACAAAACTACTTAATGGCAAAAAGAAAAAGAAAAAATGCCCGCGTCAAGGTAATGATGCTCGGCGGACTCAATGAGATCGGAAAGAATCTCGCGGTAATTGAGTGCGAAGACGATATCATTATGGTCGACTGCGGTCTTGGCTTCCCCGACGACGATATGCTCGGTGTCGACCTTGTAATTCCCGATACGACTTACCTTGAAAAAAACAGCGACAGAATAAGAGGTCTGTTCCTCACACACGGACACGAGGACCATATAGGAGCTATTCCGTACGTTCTCCGCAAGCTTGACATACCGATATACGGTACGCGCCTTACCCTCGGAATCATTGAAAATAAGCTGATGGAGCATGAGCTTCCTTATGAGCCCGAGCTTAACTGCGTATCTGCGGGAGAGACGGTCGAGGCGGGATGCTTCTCGGTGGAATTTATCAGAGTAAACCACTCGATTGCCGATGCCTGCTGTCTGGCAATAAAAACACCCGCAGGAACGATAGTCCATACGGGTGACTTCAAGCTTGATCTGACGCCTATTGAGGGCGAGATAATGAACCTCACGCGCCTCGGTCAGCTCGGCGAAGAGGGCGTGCTGCTTCTTATGTGTGAATCGACGAACGCAGAACGTCCCGGTTACACTCCGTCGGAGAAAAAGGTCGGTCAGTCGCTCGATAATATCTTCATGCAGAAGAGCGATAAGAGAATAGTTATAGCGACCTTCTCGTCAAACGTTCACCGCGTTCAGCAAATAATAAACACAAGCGCACAGTACGGCAGAAAGGTAGCAATTACCGGACGTTCAATGATGAATATAATCGGCGCGGCAACGCGGCTCGGCTATATGTCAGTGCCGGACGGCGTCCTTATTGACATCAACGATATAAAGAAATACCCCCCGAACCAGATCACGCTTATCACGACGGGAAGCCAGGGTGAGCCGATGTCGGCGCTATACCGTATGGCGTTCCGTTCTCACGATAAGGTTCAGCTCGGATCGGAGGATATCGTTGTAATATCAGCATCTGCCATCCCCGGAAACGAGAAAATGGTAGGCAAGATAATAAACGAGCTTCTCAAAAACGGTGCGGACGTTTTCAAAAACGATAACTTTGAGGTTCACGTTTCGGGTCACGCCTGCCAGGAGGAGATCAAGCTCATGCTGGCATTGACGAAACCGAAATACTTTATGCCGATCCACGGAGAGTTCAAGCATCTGAACGCAAACAAAAAGAATGCCGTCGATATGGGCATTCCCGAAAGCAACGTATTCATTTCGGAGATCGGAAAGGTTCTCGAGCTCTGCGAGGACTATGCGCGCTTTAACGGTAACGTAGAAGCGGGCAGAGTACTGATCGACGGATACGGTGTGGGCGATATCGGAAACATCGTTCTCCGTGACCGCCGACACCTTTCTCAGGACGGGCTTATGGTCATTGTCGCATCGGTCGACCTTGCATACAGAATGCTTATTTCGGGTCCCGAGGTAGTCTCGCGCGGATTCGTATATGTACGAGAAGCTGAGGAACTTATGGATCAGGCGAAGGAAATAGCAAAGAACGCCATAGAGGAATGCTTCGACCGCGGAATCGACGAAAGAAGCGAGATAAAGAACTCCGTTAAAAACGCGCTCTCGCGCTTTATTCTCCAAACGACCGGCAGAAAGCCGATGATACTGCCGATAATTATGGACGTGTAATTAAGAAAAGCACCTGCGAAAGGCTCCTTCTCATAAGGAAGTTTATCTAATACACGGTAGGGGCGAACTGTGTTCGCCCGCGGGAGACCGAAGGTCTCCCCTACGGATAAAAAAATTGATACGCAGAAAACAAATAGTAATCCCCGACAGATTATCAATGTCTGTCGGGGTTTTATTACGTCAGGTCGTATGTAGTATATTTGGTCTGTGAAAGCAGTTTTTGAAGTTTCAAAAAACGTTCTCGTCTTGTTCCGTGCAAAAGATAGTTTTGGAAAGGAAAGACGAAAGCTTTCCGAAAAACGATTTTAGTTTGTAAACCGTTAGTATATAGAAGAATATATCCTTTTTCGATATTTCTTTCGCCAATGCACCTATTATTATTTGTTGAATAGGTATCTTCAAAGTTTTTTGCGCACTCTTCAAAATCAATTTGATGTAAGCCGTCTTTAGCTTTGTATACAAGAGAATCAGAAAAGTTTTCGGCCTTATTTCTATTCACCGCAAAAATTTGATGGTCATATATAATTATTTCCATAATGCGTTCTCCTTTTTATCGCCAGTTTCGCATTTGTCTTACAAATGCTTCGGGCAAAGCCATACCCCTAAGCTGCGCGCGTCCTTAGGCTCTCCCTTTGGGAGAGCTCCCGCGATAGCGGGTGAGAGGTGATATTCTCGCCACGATTTACCCTCTCCGTCGGCTACGCCGCCACCTCTCCCAAAGGGAGAGGCTTTTTGTTAGTCCCATTATATCACAAATCGGCAGAGAAAACAATGTCTCTGCCGAAATTTGTGTGTGTCCGTAGTTTTTGTTTTGCGTATTTCAGCGGGCGATTCGTGAATCGCCCCTACAAAATACAAACATCCTTATGAGAAGAAGCCGAAAGCAGGTGCTTTTCAGATGATAGAGAATAAATAATAAATAATTAATAGTAATCAACGGCTTTGAAATGATGCTAATCGAAAACGGTACAAAAAAGAGCAAACACAATCGTGTTTGCTCTTTTAATATTTATTGCTGTTCTCCGTAGGGAGGCGGAGGTGGCGGAGGTGGCGGAGGTGGTGGAGGAGGCGGTGCGTAGAAGAACGGACCGAATTTCGCCTTGCAGTCCGAATAGAAGTTTATCATCGTCATCTGCATATATGGCTCAAGCCAGATCATGAGAAGACCGAGAGTGGGTATTGCGAGCAATTCCCAACCGATAAAGGATAGATTGAGTACGAAATACTCCCATTTTCTGCCGTTCATCATTCTCTCGGAGATCCGAAGTGCTTCCATAGCGGGCATGTTTGGATTTTCCGCAATAATGTAGGGCGCCTGCGCGTAGGCGAGAGCCTTGATTATTCCGGGGACTATGAATAAAAGCGACCAAAGAAAGATAAAGAGCGCGGAGAGAAGTGTCACCTTTAGAAACGGCCAGAGATTATTGAAGCCGTCGAAAAGGTCTTTAACACTCGGCCTATAGTTTGGGTCTGCGGCGATTCGGAAGTAAACATAGATAAGGCCAAGCGTCATAGCGGAGGATAGAATTGTTGCTATAACGACACCGACAGCGGGGAAACCCGATCCGATCGATCCGATAAACGATGCAACGACCGAAACCCAGAACAGTGCCGCGATCTTGCCTTCTATCTGAAGCCTTGCCAATGCTTTCATTTCTTTTCTTGTCATAATTAACCTCCTTTGAGGATTTAATAATATTATAGCACTTTAATACCAAAAAGTAAATGAATATAATGAAAACTTTTTTGAAAGAGACGAGAAGGAAAGAATGTTGACAATAATGATTTAATGTGATAGAATTCAAACATTGGTAAAATCGTATCTCGGAGGACATTATGAAGTATAGAAGTTATCTTGAAAATAAAGGCAAAGAAGTTCGGAGCGCGGAAAAATGGGCTCGGGGAATACGTAAAGCGGCACTTGTGATAAGCGCAGTATTTTCATGTACATTGCTATTTCGCGCGTTCAGTATTGCTATTCGTTATGATGACATTAAGCTGTTGTTTGTTAATTTGATAATTGTAGTTGCGGTTGATGTGCCATTGATCGTAACTGCCTATTTCGTCGCGATGCTTCTCGAATTGCGTGCCTCTGATGTTCACAGCAAAAATGTGCTCGCCAACTGTGCGCTATATAAAATTTATTCTGAAAAAGACGAAAAATATGAGGATGAAGATTGCGATTTCGAAGAATAAAAAACATCGGTCACGACTGTGACCGATGTTCTTTATTCTATATACGGATTTCTCTTAAAAACGCCACTTGCCGCTTCTTTTCTGCACAGCGCCATAAGCTTATCTGCGCGAAGCGAAAGCTCAAACTGCTCACGTGCGTTTTCAGGCAGATCAAGCCCGTCGGCGGGCTTTGTTACGATCTCAACTGACGTCGTTTTTCTGATCTTGTTAAGATACTCTCTGCCTTTGCCGTTTGCGGCGAGTAGATTCGTAAACAACGGACGCTCCTTAACCGCCTCGGCTTTTAGCCCGAGAACCGAAGAAAGGATAGCGCGTCTTATCCTTGCGGCAGTGTAGCTCTTGTTTACGCAGGACGAAATAAGTCCGTCAAGCGACGAGACGTTTTCGGCGTTTGCCTTGATAAGCCCGGCAACGCCGCCGTTCATTGCGTAATAAGAAGAAAGAGTTTCAGTATCGGTCATTCGAATTGTATGAAGCGCGGCAGCCTCGTATGCAGAGGTGTCGGTCGGAACGGTTTTTTCAAAAACCGAAATTGCGATTTCGGGAAGCATCTCGGAAGCGTCAGCGCCGCCGTATATAAGCTCGCGCGAGCGGGAAGCGGAATATCCCTCCTCACGCTTGTAGGTGTAGGGAAGTATAGTGGAGTTTTCGTCCTTCAGCGCGGCGATATATTCGACCCCCAGAATATCGTTCGGAGTATTCGGGAAGCCGTCGCCCGAGAGGGAACGGAAAATTTCTTCGGCACTTTTTATGTGTCCGTTTTTGCCGTTTTCACGTATCGCGCTGAGATACTCTTTCGAGCGTATAACGTCAGCGGCACGCGAAAGCTCGGAAAGATTTCCGTTTTCGCTTCCGAAAGCGAGAATATCAACTCCGCCGAGCTCAGAAATCAGCGCGACAGCACCGCGGGCAAAATGTTCGGCAGACGAAGAGCAGTATGGGTAAGGAAGCTCAAGAACGAGATCAGCCCCGTTCTTTACCGCCGCCTCAGCGCGCAGATGCTTCGGATAAACAGAAAGCCGGCCGCGCTGAACGGTGCTTCCGCTCATGACGCTGATAACCGTCGTGTCGGTACCGAATTGCTCACGAATGATGTCAATTTGTTTTTTATGCCCCAGATGAAAGGGATCGTATTCGCAAATTATCGCGGCAGTCTTCATTTTTTCTGCTCCTTTGAAGGTAATATTTTGCCAAAAGACTTGTAATTTGAGGAAAAATAGTGTATAATCGTAATGTTATAAATGTTAATTAAAATTCGGAGGAAATAAATAATGAAAGTTCTTGTTGTAAATGCAGGAAGCTCGTCCCTTAAATATCAGCTTTTCGAGACCGAGAACGGCGCAGTCCTTGCAAAGGGTATCTGCGAAAGAATCGGTATCGACGGTATTATTGAGCACCGTCTCGGTGAGGACGGCGAAAAGAACAAGCGCCAGCTTGATATGCCTAACCACGCAGTCGCTATGAAGATCGTAGTTGACACTCTTACAGATGAGACTCTCGGATGCCTTTCCGATATGGGTGAGATCAAGGCAGTCGGACACCGCGTTGTCCACGGCGGCCCTTACTTCTTTGAAAGCTGCCTCGTAACCCCTGAGGTAATCGAGAAGCTCAAGCTCTGTAACGATTTCGCACCTCTTCACACTCCCGCACACCTTATGGGTATCGAGGGCTGCACAGAGGTAATGCCTACCGTTCCCCAGGTTCTCGTATTCGATACCGCATTCCATCAGACAATGCCCGATTACGCGTACACCTACGCACTCCCCAAGGAAATGATCGAGAAGGACCACATCCGCCGTTACGGCGCACACGGAACCTCTCACCGCTTCGTTTCCATCGAGATGGCAAAGCTTCTTGATAAGCCCGTTGAGGAAACCAAGATCGTAACCTGCCATATCGGTAACGGTTCTTCTATCTCCGCAGTTAAGGGCGGAAAGTGTATCGATACTTCTATGGGATTCACTCCCCTTGAAGGCGTTGAAATGGGAACCCGTTGCGGATCTATCGACCCCGCTATCGTAACCTATATTATGAAGAAGTACGGTTATACTCCCGACGAGATGTCGAACTTCATGAATAAGAAGTGCGGCTTCCTCGGTCTTTCGGGTATTTCTTCAGACTCCCGCGATATCGAAGCAGCTATCCTCGAAGGAAACGAGCAGGCGCTCCTTACCGCTAACGTTCTTGCATATCAGGTAAAGAAGTATATCGGTTCCTATGCTGCAGCTATGAACGGACTCGATGCAATCGTATTCACCGCAGGTATGGGTGAGAACAATCCCGAGCTTCGTGAAAGAGTATGTAAGGAGCTTTCCTACTTCGGCGTCGAGATCGACATGGAGCTTAACGCAAAGACTCTCCGTCAGCCCAACACTGTTGAGCTTTCGACTTCCAACTCCAAGGTCAAGGTCTACGTTCTTCCCACAAACGAAGAGCTCATGATCGCAAAGGATACCGAAGCTATCGTTAGCAAGCTTTAATAGGTCCTATATTAAGTCCCCCGAATTTCGGGGGACTTTTTGTTTTGAGTGGGAAAATATATTGTAGGGGCGACCATTGGTCGCCCGTCAGGTACAATGTTATTATTCTGGCGACCGATGGTCGCCCCTACAACGACGGTCGAACGCCGTTGATATTATCTGTTCTCCTCTTTTTTCACTGTGCCGTCTTTTTTGCTGTAAGTAACGAGATACTTCTTTTTGTCCTCCGGCTCGTGAAGTGAGATGGTAATTGGATCGGCACCGACAAGTGCCTTGACAAGCGACTTCGGATCCTTTACGCTATCGGGGAAAAAAGCGCCGCAGTATGGGCGGTATGGCGTATCCATATGATAATCTCCACCGCAGGTTAGAAGCGCACCGTGCTTCAGGACGAGTGCCATCACGTCGTCGTAGCGCGAGGTGTAATACCAGGGATGGCAGCTGAGCTCGTATCCGTCAAGAAAACGGGGATCAAGCGGGTAGTATCCCTTTCGGAAAGGATGCGCCTGAATAAGCAGTCCGCCGCGCGATTTTACGAGCGTATAAAGCTCCTCCTGAGTCATATCGTAAACCTCTGGAAATTCCTCGGTAAAGGACTCTTGTAGACCGTAAACAAGCAGATGGCTGTTATCGTGGCGGTGCATGGTGACCTCCATTCCGTAAATTACGGTAACGCCGATCTCATCGCCCAGGCGCTTCGCCATTCTGTATTCGTCGGTATATCTCTTTGCAAGCTCGGCAGGAGTTCCGTTTTTAAGGTAGCTTTTCTGATAGTGATTGGTAAGGACGATTCCGTCAATGCCGTTTTCCTTTGCAACTCTAATTATAGTTTCAGCATCTCCGAGACAGCATTCACTGATTCCCGAAGTGTGCGCGTGCATGTCAATTAATTTCATAATGGGTCCTCCCGAAATTAGTCTACGTTTCCCGTTTTAAGGTTTACGGTGTGAGCTTCAATTATTTTATGGTTGTCGTCGGTGAATAAAACCTGCATATTTCCGTCCTTGATTATAAGGGCACATCCCCATATGAGACCGTTTCTTGCCTCAGCACCGATAATTATCGGGAAATTGTGGGGACGCGAGGAACGCGGATCGTTCTTTTCAAGAATGTACGCCCTGTGCAGGTGACCGCAGATCATAAAGGCGGTGCCGATGCGTTCAAGCTCGTTTACCCATGCTCGGTAGGTTTCGTCCTCGATTTGGAAATCGGGAGCGGTGCCGAGGTAGGGCGGGGAAATATGACCGATTGCAAAGGTAAGCTTGCCGCTTTTGTCAAGCGACTTGAAAAAATCGGTCTCCCTTCTTCTGAACGATGCAAAATCGTTTACCCCGCCGTATGCGGCGTGAGTGTCAGCCTTGTCTTCACCGCAGTCGAAGGCAATACCGTGGAGGGGGCCGAGATCAAAGGTAAAATAGGTCTTCTCGCCGTCAGTCGGAAAGTAATCGGCATAAAGCTCAGCCAGATGTCCGCGGGTATCGTGATTTCCTCGGACGAAAACCACAGGCAACCCGCCTTTCGTGATATCACCGACAAATTTTGCCACTTCTTTGTAATTCTCAACGGTCTCGACCTCGCCGATGTCGCCATTCACAAGCAACGCATCGAGGTCATCTCCGAAAAAGGATGCAGTCTTTTTTGCAAGCTCAAAGCGGTAATGAACGTCGGAAATGTGATAGAGATTCAGCCCGTCCGTTTTCGTCACAGGTCTGAAGGAATACTCCTTGGTCTGAGCATCGCCGAGCTCCGAAAAATAGCTCTTGCGGTCGATGGTCTTGCGGTATTTTACCGTGTATTTTCGTGCCTCGTTAAGAACTGCCATCGGAACTCTGATCTTCGCGTGGCACTTCTCTGTGTAAAGGGTGCCTGCGTTTTCCTCGTAATATAACGTGCCGTCGATTTCAAGGGATATTATTCCGTTTTCTTTTGCGATGACAAGTATTTCATAGTCTTTTCCGATGAGCGATACCATGGGATCACAGTATAAAAAGTCCATATCGTATTTCCTTTCAAAAAGGAGGAGAAGCGTTATAATTTACGTTTCTCCTCCTTGCCATAGATATTATTCTTCGTTTTCCCAGTTGTGATAGACGTTCTGAACGTCGTCGTTTTCATCAAGCTTCTCAAGAAGAAGATTCATATTCTTGATAGCGTCCTCGTCTTCAAGTGTGACGTAGTTGGACGGGATCTTGTCCTTGTCGGCAGAAACGATCTTATAGCCCATACCTTCAAGGTCAGCACGGATAGCGGAAAGATCCTCCGGTACGGTGTAGATCTCGAACGCCTCCTCGGAAGCGACGAAATCCTCAGCGCCTGCCTCAAGAGAATCCTCCATAAGCTTGTCCTCGTCAACGCTTCCGTCGTTTTCGATAACGATAACGCCCTTTTCTGTGAAGAGGTAGCCGACGCATCCGCTCGTACCCATATTTCCGCCGTACTTGTCAAAGAAGTGGCGAACCTCAGCGGCGGTACGGTTACGGTTATCGGTCGCAGTCTCAACGATTACGGCAACACCGCTCGGACCGTAGCCTTCGTAGATTATCTCCTCGTAAACTGCGGCGTCAGCGGCAGATGCCTTCTTGATCGCACGGTCGATGTTATCGTTAGGAACATTATTATCCTTTGCCTTTGCGATAAGATCGCGCAGACGGGAGTTAGAGTTCGGATCGGGACCGCCCTCCTTGACTGCGATTGCGATCTCCTTGCCTATCTTGGTGAACACCGAAGCTCTCTGCGCGTCGGTCTTCTCCTTCTTATGCATTATATTTTTCCATTTACTGTGTCCTGACATATCATTTAACCTCGCTTATTAAATCTTTGGTGTTTTCTTCAGGCAAATAAGCCCGAAAGCATTTCCGAGAACGGTTTTCGTCGCTTCGGTAAGACGCACGCGGAAGGCGCGGGCGTTATCCTCGTTTGCCGAAAGGATCGGGCAGTCGTGATAGAGGCGGTTGAACGCCGCGCAGATGTCGAGAATATATCTGGTGATAACCATCGGCTCGCTGTCTGTGATGGCGTCGTTGACCTTTTCGGTGAAGAGTGAAAGAACTCTGCAAAGCGCTGCCTCAGCCGCCTGCGGCTCGTAGCCGTTTGTGAGCGACTTTTCGGGAACTCCGCCCGCCTTCTCAATGATCGAGCAGCAACGCGCGTAGGTGTATTGCGCGTAAGGACCGGTGTTACCCTCAAAGGAAAGCGCGTCTTCAAGTGAGAAGTCGTTATCCTTTATACGGCTGTTTGTAAGATAATAGAATACGATAGCGCCGATCCCGACAGCCTCAGCGACCTCGTCCTTGTTTTCAAGGTCGGGGTTCTTTTCTTCCATTATTGCCTTGACCTTCTCGACTGCCATCTTGAAGAGGTCCTTAAGAAGAATTACGTTACCGGTTCTGGTCGCAAGCTTCATGCCGCCGATGGAAACGGTTCCGTAAGGAATGTGTACAAGCTCGCCGTACCATTCGTAGCCCATAAGCTCAAGAACCTTGAACCACTGCTGGAAATGAAGGATCTGCTGATTCGACGTAACGTAAACGCACTTGTCGAAGCCATAATGCTCCTTGCGGTAAACTGCCGCCGCGATGTCGCGCGTAGGATAAAGCGTCGAGCCGTCGCGCTTAAGAATAAGGCAAGGGGGCATATTGTATTCCGAAAGGTCAACTATCGACGCGCCGTCGTCGATCTTGAGTAGATCCTTGTCGCGCAGACGCTGAACCTGCGCGGGCATAAGATCGGTGTAGAAGCTCTCACCTGCGTAGGAATCGAAGGTGATGCCGAGCTGCTTGTAGGTCTTTTCGTATTCGTTTAGCGAAATCTCGATAAACCATTTCCAGAGCGCGATATTTTCCTCGTCGCCGATCTCCATCTTGTGGAACTCTGCACGGCTCTGATCGGCAAGATCGTCACGTGCGGGGATTCCGTTTTCGGGATCGCCCTTTATCGTATTATTGATGCGGACGTAAAGCTCGACGAGCTTATCGATTCCGCCCTCCTCGATCTGCTCCTTGTTGCCCCAAAGCTTGTAGGCAACGATAAGCTTACCGAACTGCGTTCCCCAGTCGCCGAGGTGGTTGATTCCAATCGCGTTCCAGCCGCAGAACTCGTGAAGCTTCTTAAGCGAATGACCGATAACGGTCGTTCCGAGATGACCGATATGGAAGGGCTTTGCAACGTTTGGCGAAGAATAGTCGATAACGAGGGTCTTGCCCTTTCCGCTGTCGCTTTTGCCGTAATCGTCGCCCTCGGCAATTACCTTGTCGAGGATGCCGTCCGTAAAATAGCTGTCGTCAATGAAGAAGTTAAGATATCCGCCTGCAACCTCTGCTTTAGCAAGATATTCGACCTTGTCCATCGCCTCGGAAAGAAGAGAAGCGATAACGGGAGGCGCCTTGCGAAGCGACTTGCTGAGCTTGAAGCAGGGGAATGCAATATCGCCCATATCTCTGTTTGGCGGATATTCGAGCATTGAAAGCAGCTCGGACGCCGAAAGCTCAGATTCGGGGGATATTTTCTTGATAGCGCAGGACAGCGCCTGCGAAAGTGTGTTCTTAAAATTTAACACTGCTGTTCCTCCGTATTATAAATGCACATACATATTTCATTTTACTACATTATACAATATTTGTCAATAGAATGAGGGCAGAGAAACAGGGCGAAAAGCAATGTTTTTTTGTATACTGTTACCGTATCGTTTCACGGTACAATAGGGCAAATTCTTCCACTGTCGAGAAATGCGTTACGTTGTTTGTAGGGACCGGCGTCCTCGACGGTCCGTATAAAAAACGATGTTACTTCACCCCAAAACGGGGCGTCGAGGACGTTGCCCCCCTACAATGATGTCGATTACGCAAAAATCCCCCGCGCCTATTTGGCACGGGGGATCTAATTCAGGAATGAATAACGTAGAGATAAGGCGGATACATAGTGTTGAGAGGGGAGGTATACTGAGGAACGTTACCGAGTTTGCTCTCATGCTCGATATGGCAGTCACCGCAGATAAGCGCCTTGATGGGGGAATCATTCTCTTGAACCTTGGCGAAAACGGTCTTCCAGCCGTCGCCGTTGCAAACTCCTTCGTCGCCAATGCTCCAGTCGGGCTTGCCCTGGTCGGCATTATGCTTGTGGAACTCCTTGGTAGAAAGCGGAACGTGCTGGAAAAGAATTACGTTATCCTCGCCCTCAAGCGCGTTCATAAGGTCATTTAGCGACTTTTCGGGATAATAATACGGTCCGTTGTAAACACCGATGAGGGTAAGCTCGCCGAGCTTCATCTTCTGAAGGTCGGTGTTTTCTCCCGTGAGAGCTTTGAACCTTTCGCGTACCTCTTCTTCGGACATTCCCGAGAAGATCATATCGTGATTTCCGATAACGAACATATATGGCGTCTTAAGCTTGTCAATGTTTCTCTTGATGAAATCAAACGCGCTCTGCGCGAAGAAATCGAGAATATCACCTGTGAAAACGATAACGTCGGCGCAGTCGGGGTTAGCGGCAAGCTCGTCGCACATCTTCTCAAAAAGCTCCGAGGTAGGAACGCCGTCTACGAGGAAATGATTGTGGCGAAGATTATAAAAGTCTGCAAGCTTCGTGCCGCCCCAGTATCCGTCGCCCTCGATTATGTATTCGCCCTCTTTTTCGTTACACATTACGACGTGGGAATCGGTAATATGCAGTATGCGGTATTCGTTTTTCAGCCCGGGGATGATGACGTCTTTTCTTACAAATTCGTTAGTTCTCATAAAGCACCTCTTCGGTATGAAATTTCTAAGTTTATAGTATCATTTTACGATCGAAAAGTCAACGGCAAATTGCGAGAAAATGAACGGTATTTTACCCTTAAAATCGCTTGAAACCCTTGCAATTCGCATCAATATATGTTATAATGATTTATTATATATAATAGGCATATTGTTTTCTCTCCTCACGGAAGAACAAGAATAAGGAGAATCATAGCTTTGAGATTAAAAGCGCTTGAAATGCAGGGGTTCAAATCGTTCCCCGACAAGACCGTACTGTCCTTCGACCAAGGCATAACTGCCGTCGTCGGACCGAACGGAAGCGGAAAATCCAATATAACGGACGCAGTCAGATGGGTTCTCGGCGAAATGTCGACAAAGAGCATACGCGGCTCAAAAATGGAGGACGTTATCTTCGGCGGCTCCGATAACCGTCGTCCGATGGGATATGCGGAGGTTACTCTCATAATCGACAATACCGTTGGTATAGGACGTCTTGACAGCGAATACGACGAGGTTTCGGTAACGAGACGGTACTACCGCGGCGGTGACAGCGAATACCTTATAAACGGCAAGGCGTCGCGTCTTAAGGATATAGCTGAGTTGTTTATGAATACCGGCGTCGGTAAGACGGGTTATTCGAATATCGGTCAGGGTAAGATCGCTGAAATTATTTCTCAAAAGAGCGATGAGCGCCGTTCCGTATTTGAAGAAGCGGCGGGAATATCGAAATACAGAGTAAGAAAGAACGAAGCCGAAAGGAAGCTTAAGGACACAGAGGCAAACCTTGTGCGTCTTTCCGACATCATAGGCGAGCTTTCGTCCCGCGTCGGACCGCTTGAAAAGGAAGCTGCGGCGGCAAGAAAGTATCTCGACCTTTACGAGCAGAAAAAAGAGGTCGACGTTGCGCTTTGGCTATATGATGCCGAAACGATGCGCGCAAGAGCTAATGAGACCGAGCGCGCGTATATGTCGGCAAAGCTCGCACTTGAAAGTGCCGAGAGCGAAATTTCCGCTCTTGAGTCAAGAAGCGAAAACTTGTATACGAAAGCGGCGGAAAGCCAGAGCGGTGCCGAGGAGCTTACGAACCGCGTAAGCGAGTATATCGAAAAGCGCCACGGAATCGAAAGTAGTAGCCGCGTCCTTGAAAACGATATACTTCATACCGAAAGCCGTATAGAGCAGGCGAAGAACGAAGCCGAGCTTCGCCGTCTTTCGCTCTCGGACGGCGAAAAGAGAGGAAAAGACCTCGAAAACGAGCTTAAGGAAAAGACAGAAAAGCTTAATGTACTCCGCGCAGAGCTCGATGAGCTTGATAAAAAGGCGTCAGAAAAGAGAGAGATTATCTCCTTCCTCGAGGATAAGATCCTTGAATGCGAGGATGACGAGCGCCTGACCGAAAGTAAGCTGATAGACGAAAGAGTCCGCCTTTCGGCGCTGACGGGTTCGCACGAAAGCGAAAGCGAGAGAAGTTCGTCACTCAAAAACGAGATAGCGGAGCTTGAAGCCGAGATCGCAGTCATTACCGACGCGATGAACCGCTCGGAAAAGACGGTTGCCGATTATCTTTCTTCGATCGAAGAAGACAAGGCAAAGGCGAGTGAAAAGGAAAGCGAAATATCCGCGCTCCGCATAGAGCTTGACGGAGTCAAGAGCATCATCGACCGCCTTAATCTCACAATAGAATCAAAAAACCACCGCGCAGAAACTCTCAAGAGAATGGACGACCTTCTCGAGGGCTATAACCACAGCGTAAAGAACGTAATGCACGGGGCTGATAACGGCGCGATAAAGGGCATTCACGGCCCCGTATCGAAGCTCATTTCGGTAAAGGGCGAATACAGCACCGCCATTGAAACGGCGCTCGGTGCGAATATCCAGAACATAGTTACCGAGGACGAGGAAGCGGCAAAGGCGGCGATCTCCTACCTCAAAAAGACGAATGGCGGCCGCGCTACCTTCTATCCGCTTACCGCGATGAAGGCGCAGACACCCGTAATATCCGAAAACGAGCTCAAGAATAAAAAGGGCTATATCGGAATGGCAGACAAGCTCTGCGATCATGATAAAAAGTACGGAGGAGTTATCGGAAATCTGCTTGGCAGAACGGCAGTTTTTGATAATATCGATAACGCGGCATTCGTTGCAAAATCCTTCGGCTACCGCATAAGAATAGTTACCCTCGACGGACAGATCATAAACGCGGGCGGCTCGTTCACGGGCGGCTCGACCCGTCAGGACAGCGGTATCCTTACACGAAGCGCCGAAATATCCTCGCTTAAGAGCGAGGTTGCAAAGCTCGGTATCGAGCTCGGAAGCAAAAAGACACACGAAGGCGAGCTTGTCTACGAAATTGATAAGCTTAATAGCGAGATCGGCGGCATAAGCGAAAGGATCGCGCTTCTTACAATGATGCTTAACGCCGAGCAGACGCAGTACGAGGTCAATAAGAGCAGACACGAAAGCGAAAGTCTCCGTCTTTCTGCACTCAATACTGCACTTGAAGGACTCGGCAGAGAGCACGAGCAGTACGATATTGAAAAGGCAAGCATTGAGGAAATGATCGTTTCCCTCGAAAACGAGCTGTTCAATAAGAAAAAGGAGACGGAAAATACCGTCGCACGCAGAAACGAAGAGGACGATGCGCTCGCCGCTATCCTTTCTTCCTATAACGACGGAAGGATTGCCGAAGCGGCGCTTGAAAAGGACGTTGAGGCTCTGACTTCGGGAATCGCTCTTAACGAAAGCACGGTAGAAGCACTCCGCGAGCAGATAGCACGCTCGGAGGAGCTCGGCGCGGCACTTGAACAGAAGCTTGCCGATATCAAGAAGCGCATTGGCGAAAACAAGGCTACCTTTGATACCTTGGCATTCGATATCAGCGCTCTTGAAGCCGAAAGAAGTAAGCTTATATCTCAGAATATCGAATACGAGAAGATCCAGAGCCGCATAAGAGAGGAGCTTCGTGAGAAGACTCATATAAGAGAAACTCTCTTCCGCGAGTTTACAAAGCTCGAAGGAGTAAGAGAAAACCTCACGACCGAGCACGACAGGCTTGCTTCAAAAATATGGGAGGACTACGAGCTTACCTATACCGCGGCAACAGAGCTTAATTACGCACCCGTGACCGAGGAAACGCGCCCGACATACGGCGCACGTCAGAACGAGCTTCGCAATAAGCTCCGCGCACTCGGACACGTAAACGTCGGCGCAATAGAGGAATATGCAGACGTCAAGGAGCGCTACGATTTCAATACAGCACAGTTTGAGGACCTGACGAAGGCACGTGAGAGCCTCGACGGAATCATTTCCCGCCTTGAAAAGGAAATGAAGACGATGTTCGTCACCGCCTTTGAGGAGATAAATAAGAATTTCAAGGTCACATTCAGAGAGCTTTTCGGCGGCGGTACGGCGGAAATTTCGCTTACCGATCCCGAAAACGTGCTGACGAGCGGAATCGAAATAAAGGTCGCACCTCCCGGAAAGATAATAAAGAATCTTATATCTCTGTCCGGCGGAGAGCAGTCCTTCGTCGCTATCGCGCTTATCTTTGCGATACTGAACGTAAACCCGACTCCGTTCTGCATATTCGACGAGATCGAAAGTGCGCTTGACGAGGTAAACGTCGTGCGCCTATCCGACTATATGCACAGATATTCAGAGAAGACGCAGTTTATCGTCATCACGCACCGCCGCGGTACTATGGAGGCCTCCGATATGCTCTACGGTATCACGATGCCCGACAGAGGTATATCCAAGGTGCTGAGTATGAACGTAAACGAGGTCGAAAAGAAAATGGGAGGAGAGCTTAACTGATGGGCTTTTTCGAAAAACTTAAAGCAGGACTTACCAAAACGAAAAACGCCGTTTTCGGACGGCTCGACAGCCTTTTCAAGGCGTTTAACAAGGTAGACGAGGAGCTTCTTGAGGAGCTTGAGGAAATACTTATCACAGCCGACGTCGGCGTGAACGTAACGGAGAGCATACTTGATTCGCTCCGAGAAAAAATCAGAAAAGAAAAAATAACAGATCCGATGGACGTGAAAACGGCTCTTCAGGACATTCTGCGCGATAAGGTCGGAGTAGGCGAGCCCCTTGACCTTTCGTCGAGTCCTGCAGTCATTCTCGTTATCGGAGTTAACGGAGTAGGTAAGACGACGTCGATAGCGAAGATAGCAAATCTTCTTAAAAACGACGGCAAAAGCGTGCTTCTTGCCGCTGCAGACACCTTCCGCGCTGCTGCAATAGATCAGCTCGGAGTATGGGCAGACCGTGTGGGAGTTGAGCTTATCCGCCACGAGGAGGGGTCAGACCCCGCCGCTGTGGTTTTCGATGCGCTCAGCGCCGCCAAAAAGAGAGGCAGCGACGTTGTTATCGTCGACACCGCAGGACGTCTTCACAATAAGAAAAACCTGATGGATGAGCTTGCCAAGATAAACAGAGTTATCGAGCGCGAAACGCCCGATTCTCCCCGCGAAACTCTCCTTGTTCTCGACGCAACGACGGGACAGAACGCAGTTCTTCAGGCAAAGGAATTCAAGAACGCCGCGCCCTTAACGGGACTCGTGCTCACAAAGCTCGACGGCACGGCAAAGGGCGGAATCGTATTCTCAATAAAAGAAGAGCTCGGAATTCCCGTAAAATTCATCTGCGTCGGCGAGCAGATAGACGACCTGCAGTATTTTGAGTCCGAAAGCTTTGTTTCGGCACTGTTTGAATGATATGAAAATTGTACTTGCATCAAGAAACCGCCATAAGATAGCAGAGATCGAGAGAGTGCTAAGAGAAAGCGGAGTAGATAACGTAACGCTTCTTTCGCTTGACGATATCGGTTTTAGCGGCGAAATAGAAGAAACGGGAACGACCTTCGAGGAAAACGCCTATATTAAGGCGTGCGTTCCCGCAAAAATGGGCTATTATGCAATAGCAGACGACAGCGGTCTGACTGTCGAAGCACTCGGCGGACGCCCGGGAGTTTATTCCGCGCGTTACGCGGGCGAGCCGTGCAATGATAAGAATAATAACGATAAGCTTCTTTCCGAGCTTGAAAACGTCCCCGACGAAAAGAGGGGGGCGGCGTTCGTGTCTGTTATCGCCTTCGTCGACCCGAATGAGCTCGATAAGCCGGTATATTTCCGCGGAGAATGCAAAGGAACGATGATCCGAGAGAAGCGCGGAAACGGAGGCTTCGGCTACGACCCGATATTCTATATGCCGCAGCTCGATAAGACGTATGCCGAGATAACTATCGACGAAAAGAACAGAGTCAGCCACCGCGGACAGTCGATACGACTTTTTGCAAAGTATCTTATGGAGAATAAGCAGTTATGAAGCGCCTCGGAATCTACGGCGGGTCCTTTAACCCGATACATATAGGACACATAAGGGCGGCAAACGCGTTTTACGACGAAATGAAGCTTGACGAGCTGATAATCATTCCGACTGCAGTATCTCCGTTCAAGACGAATGATCCGGACAACGATCCGTACGAGCGTCTGAAAATGGCGAAGGCGGCGTTTGAAAACGACGAAAGAAACGTCACGGTTAGCGACTACGAGATAGAAAAAGGCGGTAAGAGCTACACTTATCTTACTATCGAGCATTTTTCATCTCCCGATACCGAGCTGTTCTTTTTGATGGGAACCGATATGCTCCTTTCGCTTGACGGCTGGAAAAATCCCGATATCATCTTAAAGCTTGCAACTGTTTGCCACATCAGACGCGAACAGATTGATCCCGAAACCGAAAAGGCAATAGAAGAATCGAAAGCGCGGTATGAAAAAGAATATAACGCAAAAATAATCGACCTTGTTTCCGAGCCCTTTGAGGTCTCGTCAACACAGGTGAGAAACGCGGTAAAGGAAGGGAAAAGCATATCGGATCTCGTCACACCGGAGGTCGAGAAAATAATCAAAAACGATAGGCTGTACCTGTCATGCCCTCTCTACGCAACGGTTCGAAAGCTCGTCCGCGAAAAAAGATGGAGACATATATTCGGCACGGAGGAAGAGTCGCTGTGTCTGTCAAAGATATTCGATCTATCTGAAATGGACCGAGAACGGCTGCGCCGCGCGGCGGTGCTGCACGATATAACGAAGTACCTTACCCGCGAAGAGCATCTCTCGCTTCTGAGCGAGATGGGTGTAACGCCCGACGAGGGAACGCTTTCTAGCGATAAAACGCTTCACCAAATGACGGGAGCATACCTTGCCAAAAAGCTTCACCCCGATATGGTAGACGACGCCGTGTTCGACGCAATACGCTATCACACGACGGGCAAGGCGGATATGCCGCTTCTGACGAAGCTGATGTATTTGAGCGACTTTATCGAGCCGACGCGAACCTTTCCCGACTGCGTGAAGCTCCGCGCAATATTCTACGATAAAATTGAGGGCGGAAATAAGCTTAAAACGCTTGACGAGATAATGCTGATATCGTTCGATATGACGATAGCGGATCTGATTGAAAACGGCTTCCCGATACACGAGGACACGAAAAAGGGAAGAGAATATATTATAGAAAAGCTAAAGGAAAATAACTATGGAAGAAAAGAAAGTATTTGAGCCGAAAGAAATTGCGGAAATGATAATAAAGGTGCTTGACGCACGCAAGGGACGCGACATCAAGCTTCTTCACGTAACCGAAAAGACGGTCCTTGCCGACTATTTCGTTATCTGCGGCGGTAATTCCACCACGCAGGTAAAGGGTCTATCCGACGAAGTGGAATACAAGCTCGGTCTTGAGGGCGTTAGTGCCGACCACGTAGAAGGACACGACAGCGCGTCGTGGGTGCTTCTCGACTATTTGAGCGTTATAGTAAACATCTTCACGCCCGACGCAAGAGAATTTTATAATCTCGAAAAGCTTTGGGCAGAGGCGGAAGAGGTAGACATTTCGGAGCTTCTCACAGAAGACTGATATTCTTAACAGAAAAGGAGTATAGACATGAAAAAGCTGATTATTATTTTAGTAGTTCTCGCTATCCTTCTTTTTCCCATTCCGTTAAAGGCAAAAGACGGAGGAACCGTCGAATATTTCCCAATAACATTTGTGTACCGCGTAACGGTCTATAATAGGCTCGAAGGCGAGGGAAGCGTTATGAAGGGAACAAAGGTAATGATATTCGGGTTCACTGTGTATAACGAAACTTACACGGTATCCGACAGTTAATAATCTCAAAAGAAGGACAGAAAAATGAAGTACGAACATCGTTTGATCGACAAAAAATGGCAGGACAAATGGGAAGAAGCCAAGCTTTTTGAAGCAAAAGAAGACCATTCCAAAAAGAAGTTCTATTCACTCGTTGAGTTCCCGTATCCTTCGGGCTCGGGAATGCACGTCGGACATATCAAGGCGTATTCGGGTCTTGAGGTCGTTTCCCGTAAAAGAAGAATGGAGGGCTATAACGTCCTTTTCCCGATCGGCTTTGACGCATACGGACTGCCGACCGAGAACACCGCTATCAAGACGGGTGTTCATCCCCGTCAGGTAACGGACAACAACATAAAGAAGTTTACCTCGCAGCTCAAGCGCGTCGGCTTCTCGTTCGATTGGAGCCGCGTGGTTGACACGACCGAAGAAGAATACTATAAGTGGACGCAGTGGATATTCCTCAAAATGTACGAAAACGGACTCGTTTTCCGTGATAAGACGCTGGTAAACTACTGCCCGTCGTGTAAGGTCGTTCTTTCAAACGAGGACTCGCAGGGCGGCAAGTGCGATATATGCCATTCCGACATCGTACAGAAAACGAAGGAGGTCTGGTATCTTCGCATAACGGAGTACGCAGACAAGCTCCTTGAGGGACTTAACGGTGTGGATTATCTCCCCAACGTCCGTCTCCAGCAGGAGAACTGGATCGGAAAGAGCACGGGCGCATTTGTCAACTTCAAGCTTAACGTCGACGATTCGCTCCGCATCTATACGACCCGTCCCGACACGCTCTACGGCGTAACCTTTATGGTTATCGCTCCCGAGCATCCGATAATCGAAAAATACCGTGATATTATCACGAATACAGAAGCGCTCGATGCATATAAGGCAGAGTGCGCAAAGAAGAGCGAGTTTGAAAGAACTCAGCTCGTAAAGGAAAAGACGGGCGTCCGTATTGAGGGACTTAACGCCATCAACCCGATAACCGAAAAGGAGATCCCGATATACGTAGCTGACTACGTAATGATGGGCTACGGTACGGGCGCTATCATGGCAGTTCCCGCGCACGACAGCCGTGACTACGACTTCGCAAAGAAGTTCGGAATCGACATCGTTGAGGTCATCAAGGGCGGCGACATCTCCGTTGAAGCTTACACAGGTGACGGCGAAATGGTAAATTCCGGCGTACTCAACGGCATCACCAATAAAAAGGACGCTATCGACAAGATCCTCGAATTTCTCACCGAAAAGGGAATAGGCGAAAAGGGCGTGCAGTTCAAGATGAAGGATTGGGCGTTCAACCGCCAGAGATATTGGGGCGAGCCGATCCCGATCGTTCATTGCCCTGAATGCGGAATCGTTCCCGTGCCTTACGAGGAGCTTCCTCTCCGCCTTCCTCCCGTTGATAACTTCCAGCCCGGCTCCGACGGCGAAAGCCCGCTTGCAAAGATCGAATCCTTCGTAAACTGCAAGTGTCCGAAGTGCGGCGCAGCAGCTAAGCGTGAGACAGATACCATGCCGCAGTGGGCAGGCTCTTCCTGGTACTTCCTCCGTTACACCGACCCGAAGAACCCCGATTGCTTTGCGTCGAAGGAGGCAATGAACTATTGGCTTCCCGTCGACTGGTACAACGGCGGTATGGAGCACGTTACCCGTCACATGATCTATTCGCGCTTCTGGCATAAGTTCCTTTACGATCTCGATCTCGTTCCGACCTCCGAGCCCTACGCAAAGCGTACTGCACAGGGACTTATCCTCGGCTCGGACGGCGAGAAGATGAGTAAGTCGCGCGGAAACGTCGTCGACCCGAATACAGTCGTTGACGAAAGCGGTGCAGATACCCTCCGTCTCTACGTCCTCTTTATGGGTGACTACGAGCAGGCGGCGCCGTGGAACGAAAGCTCTATGAAGGGATGCCGCCGCTTCCTCGACCGCACAGCTGCTCTTACCGAGCTTGTCAAGGGTGAGGGCGTAACGCCCGAGCTTGAAACGCTCTTCCATAAGACGATCAAGAAGGTAACCGAAGACATCGAGGCGATGAAGTTCAATACCGCTATCGCACAGATGATGATACTTATAAACGCGATCTACGATCACGGCTCACTCACCAAGGATGAGCTCGGAATCTTCGTTCGTCTCCTTTCTCCCTTCGCGCCTCATATCTGCGAGGAGATCTGGGAAGGACTTGGAAATAAGGGCTTCTGCTCGGTATCCGAGTGGCCGAAGTACGACGAGAGCAAGACCGTAGATTCGACAGTCGAGTACGCAGTACAGGTCCTCGGTAAGCTCCGCGGAACCGTTACCGTCAATGCAAACGACGATAAGGACACGGTTCTCGCCAAGGCAAAGGCAGTTGATAAGGTCGTTCCTTTCCTTGAAGGAAAGACGATAATCAAGGAAATTTTTGTTCCGAATAAGCTCGTAAACTTCGTCGTTAAATAATTTTTACCAAAAAAACAGAATATTTCAAACTTTTACTTGACATAATAAAACGGATGTGTTATTATATTGGGTGGAATTTGAAAAAAATTCTCTTTGCTTACAATGCGAGGGGAGGGATAGATAATGGCAGAAGTAAGAGTAAAAGAAAATGAATCTCTGGATAGCGCTCTTCGTAGATTCAAGAGACAGTGTCAGAGATCCGGTGTTCTCGCAGAGCTCCGCAAGAGAGAGTGCTATGAGAAGCCCAGCGTAAAGCGCAAGAAGAAGGCAGAAGCAGCCCGTAAGCGTAAGTATAAGTAATATCTGAAAAGAGCAGACCGTTCGGTCTGCTCTTTTTGCGTAAACAAAAAGCAAGAACGGAACCCGTTCTTGCTTTTTATCATGTGTTTTCGATCATACAATCCATTCCGTTTACCTTAACCGTTGACGGAAGGATTCCGTCGTTACCGCCGGTGACACGGAGATAGAAGGTGTATTCGCGCTCTATTGCTACGGTGGTCGATTTTCTGTTGGTTCCGTTTGGATAGCCGCACCAATAATACGACTTCGTAAAGGGCTCAAATCCGATCACGTCAGTCGAAGAAGCGACCTCCTCATACGAGAAGAAGTTAACGTCTCCGCCATAGATGTGGGTGTATCCGACGTCGCCGATAAATCCGAATCCGATGGTTATTCTTACGTTGCTTGCCTTTTTATACTTGTTTACCGCCTTGGTTACAGCGGAATTCTTGCCTGAGAAAAGCTTGTCTTGATGTATTGCGTCGACTCTCAGAAATGCTTTTGCGGCTTCGTTCGGAATATTTACCTCGGTAAGCGACGCACAGCCTGCAAAGGTCTTGCAAAATTCACCGGTTATGAAAAATGAAGTGTTTACGGTAACCTTTTTCAAAGCGGTACTGTTTTTGACATCTGCTGAAAGGTCGTAGGTCGCCGCTTCATCTTCTGGCATCTTCGGAATTATCATTTCGGTAAGGGCAGTACAGCCGGTAAATGACGGCGAATATGATTCTACTTCAGACGGAAGATTTTCAATTTCTGTCAGAGACGTGCAGTTTATGAATGCTGCGCGGAGGATCTTAATATTATCTCCGAGAGAAATACTAGTGAGTGCAGTACAGCCCTCAAATGTGTTTTCAAGGACGCTGAAGTTTTTAATACCCGTGACCGAAACGAGAGCAACGCAGTTCTTGAAGGTCGAAACGCCCTCTGTTACGGTTGACGGAATACTTATCTTAGAAAGAGAGGTGCAGTCTGTGAAGGTGTAGGGAAGCGCAGTTACGCCCTCTTCGATATTGACGCTTGTGAGTGATTTGCATCCGCGGAAGGAGGAAATACAGTTTGTAACGGTTTTGGGAATGTAGGCGCTTTTGAGAGCGGCACAGTTCATAAACGCCTCGCTCAGCTCCTTGACGCTGTTTCCTCCGCTGACGGAAGTGAGCTTCGGACAATCCTTGAATGCGCCGTTCATGCTGACGATACCCGAGCCGAGCTCGACTGTTTCAAGGTCGGGACATTCTGAAAAGGCATAGTCGATGATCGTCACGCTGTCGGGGAGCGTCAGCTTTTTAAGTCCGACCATTCCCTTGAAGGCGTTCTCCGCAACTGCCTTGACGGTATTACCTTCAATGGTTGACGGGACAGACACCTCGTCCTCAATACCCGAATAGCCTGTAATAACGGCATATCCGTCGACTATTTCATATATAAACTTGGTTTTTTCCTTCTTTTCGCCGCTCTCGCACGACACCGACACCAGCATCGAAAGCGCAAGCAGGATCAAGGTAAAAAAGCGGGAAAGCTTCTTCATATCTTCGTTCCTTTCGGGAGTTTCCTACACATTATATAACATTATCCCGGTTTTGTCAACTTTTGAGGCGGTATAAAAGCGCGGCACCCTTATCGGGTGTCGCGCTTTTTGGCTTTTCTGCCGAGAAAAAAACGAAATATGGGCGCCAAAAATTTCGGCGGCTTAAGGACGATCACTTTCATGCAACAAACCCCTTCCGAATCAGCTCTTGTTGAGGCAAACGATTCCCAGCGCGATTATAAGAAGCGATTCGATGAGGGCGAGCGCCCGAGCTGACATAAAAAATGCAAGCAGTATTCCTATCCCAAAGGCAATGATGGCAACCTCGGGCAGTAGATTGTTTCCGTTTCCGGGTAGACGCTTTCTCATATTCGCTCTCCTATTCATCAGCCGTTTACTACATAATATGCGAAAGCGAGTTTTTTGTTACGGTTTTTTTCGAAATGTTGCCGTTTTCGCTTGAAAACTCAATGATATCCCCGTTTTTTAAATTTGAAAGCTCGGAAATTACACCTCCCTCGATCTCGGCTTTGATGAATGAAAAAATATCGCGTGCGCCGTATTTACTCTTTACGCCCTTCGAGGCGATAAGGTCGTACACTTCATCCTTGATGGCGATCTCAACGCCGTTTGCTTCAAATCGGCTTATAAGCTTTGACAGCCGCGCCTCGGCAATTTTCTTCGTTGCATCGGAGGTGAGGGGGGGAAACGTGACAACGCTGTCAAGCCTGCCGATAAGCTCAGGACGGAAGAAATTCTTGGCGGGGGAGCAGTCAGGTTCGCTTGCGGTAAAGCCTGCGGAGCTTTTTTGATCTGCTCCGAGATTGGCAGTCAATATCAGAATGCAGCCGCGGAAGTCGGCACGTTTCCCCTGCGGATCGGTCAGAAAACCGTGGTCGATGACCTGCAGAAGCAGTGAAAAAATATCGGGATGCGCTTTTTCGGCTTCATCGAAAAGCACGACGGAATACGGCTTGCTACGCACCTCCTTGATGAGCTGTCCCTCATCGCGGTAGCCGACGTAGCCGGGAGGGGAGCCGATGAGCCGCGATATGCTGTGCTGTTCGCTGTATTCAGACATATCAAGGCGTATCAGCGCGTCCCTGCTTCCGAAAAAGCTTTCGGCAAGGCTTTCGGCAAGTGCGGTCTTGCCGACTCCCGACTGCCCGATAAACAAAAACGACGCTATCGGAGAGGTTCCTTCATTTATGCCGAGAAGCCCTGCGCGAAGGGAGCTTGAGACGGTTTTTATGGCATTTTCCTGCCCAAAAACGGCACTTTTCAGGTCATTTTCGAGCGAAAAAAGGTCATTTACGGTCGGTAAACGGGCATTTCCGCGCCGCTTGTCAAGTGCCTTCTCAATATCGGACGCCGTAAGGACGGCTGTCTTTTCAACCTCACCAAGCGTCTCCAAACGTGAACGTAAATTTCCTTCGACCGACGAAAGCTCCCCCTCAGACTCGCCGTCGCTTTCCGAAATGCCCTTGAGTATACCGCGAAGATATGAAACGCTTTCCTTGTTTCGCTCGAGCGATATCCGTTTGGCGGACGCGGCTTCGTCAAGCAGGTCGATAGCCTTGTCGGGGAGTCTTTTGGATGGTATATACCGCACCGAGAGCTCAACAGCCGAGCTGACGGCACTGTCATCTATAATTATGCCGTGATATTCCTCATATTTGCCCTTAATGCCGTGCAGTATTCTGCACGCCTCCTCCTTTGTCGGCTCGGATACCCGTATCGGCAAAAAGCGTCGCTCAAGTGCGGGGTCGCTTTCGATATGGCGTCGGTATTCGCCGACGGTCGTCGCGCCGATCAGCCTTATCTCTCCGCGCGCAAGAGAGGGCTTGAGGAGGTTCGCCGCGTCTATCGAGCCTTCAGAGGCTCCCGTACCGACTATCGTGTGAAGCTCGTCGATAAACAGTATTATTTCGGGATCCTCGGACGCTTCGAGAAGCACGGTTTTCAAGCGCTCCTCAAATTCCCCTCGGTATTTAGCGCCCGAGAGAATTGCCGCGATGTCGAGGGTAACTATGACCTTGCTTTTCAGAAGCTCGGGAACCTCGCCCCGGCGCATTCTGCTTGCAAGCCCCTCAACGACTGCGGTCTTTCCGACGCCCGCATCGCCGATAAGACACGGGTTATTCTTTCTGCGGCGGCATAGTGCCTCAATGAGCGCTTCCGTTTCTTCCTCTCTGCCGATAACCGGGTCCAGGTTTTTTTCACAGAGATTGTAGCCGTATTTTGCCATTGTCGGCGGGAGCTTCTTTCGCTGTTCGCCTCTTTGCTCGGTATTTTTGAGGCTTCCGAGCTCCGCCATCATCACGTTCCCCGATGAGCTTCCGCGCTCGATAAGCCGTGCGGCGACCGAATCCTTTTCGCTTAGCAGAGCGCTCAAAAGCTGTTCCGTGCCTATTCTGCCGAAGGCTCCCGGCATTTCCTTTGCCGCTCTTTCGAGTACGTTTTTCAGACGCGGAGTCATATCGGGCGGCTGAACGGTCTTGCTTCCGCTTCCGTTTAAGGAGATGACTGCCTGTTTCACCTTTCGGTAATCAAGCCCATGTTTTTTCAGAATATCCGATGCGACGGAGCTTTCCTCCGACATCAGCCCCAGAAGCAGGTGCTCGGTTCCAATGTATGTGTGGCCCATTTCGGAAGCTTCCTCTTGTGCCTTTTTGAGTGCGTTTTGAGCGGCGGGGGTGAAACGGCTCGTCATTTTACCGCCTCCTTGCAGTTTTTTACTATTATTGACGGTATAGAGGTCATTTAATCAGAGCGGAACTCTGTGCTTTTCGTATGCGCGGGAAAGAGCGTTCCACGTCTCCTTATTTATGATCCCGCTTGCGTCAATGCCGTTTATGAACTGCAGATCCCTTACTGCGCGCTCGGTATCAAGGTCGAAAACATCGTCGTCGCTGAGGTCCTCGCCGTACGGGTAGGATGCGCCTATTGATTTGAGCATTATCTTGACGATTCGGATAAGCTCGCTTCGGTCACCGATCTTTATTTCTCCGCTCTTTAACTGCTGAGAAAAGGGTGAGATCGGCATTGGGGGCGAAAGGATCAAATCGGCTCTTTCGTGCTCGGATGACAGCTTTTTAAAGGTTTGGTAATCCACTCTGCCGTTCGGGGTAAGACCGAATTTTTCCTGAAATGCGGTGACGGATCTGACCGTCGTTTCTCCGTATATTCCATCGGGGTTTACCCGCGGAATATCGGGATCGACCCGTGAAATATCGTAGAGATATACCTGAACCTGCCTTACCGATTCCTTATAAAATGGCATATTTTTCATTGTTCACCTCCGTCTATTACGTATCCGGGAAATTGCGTCGGTGTCGTTATTTCGCCCGATCTTATGTCGGCGTATAGGTCGCCTATTGCAGTCCAGGTAGCAAGGTTTACTGCTCCCGTTATCGGCAATCCGGTCAGCGATTGAACAGCGAATACTGCGTTTTGAGTTGACTCGTCGTATACGCCGCTGTTACCCGCCTGCGGAACGCTTGTGAATACCGTTGAGATCGCGTTCAGATATGATTGAAGAGGCGGGATATAACTGCCGTCGAAGCCGAGGCTTATGATAAACCCCGGGTAAGGGCGGTATGGTGCGGCGAGCTGATTTTCGGGCAGAGAAATTATTATCGCATTATAGACGTCGAACATTCTGGCGTAGGTGTTATCGTCTATCCTTCCCGTGTCGGGCAGGCCATAAGTTCTTTGAAAGCCTCTGACAGCCTGCTCGGTTGCTGAATCAAAGACGCCGTTAATCTCAACGGGATTCACGGTATCCTCGTACTGTGCTATGTAATTTAACATATACTGTATGACTCTTATTTCATTGCCCTCGTCTCCCGGCGCAAGCTCGTTCGGAAATATTTTCGGTATTTCCTCGTATCTTATTCCTTCGGAGGAGAGATCATTTAAGCGCTTAACGCTTGCGTAGATCTGCTGTATTCTGTACCAGGTCGCACGTCCGACTACACCGTCGGCGGTAAGGTCGAAAATGCTTTGAAATTCGGTTACGGCGTCGCGTGTCGAGACGTCGTAATAGCCGTTCGGATTCGGTATTTTTGGGATTGACGGAAAGTTGTTTGAGATTCTGTTCAGGCGTATCTGGACGAACGCAACGTCGTTTCCCGTTGTTCCGAGAGTAAGATTACGTCGGGGGACGGTGGCTGTTATTCCTCTGACGGGTGCGTCGACCACGATGCTGATATCGTCTCCGTAATAGCTTTTGACTATTTGAACGGAGTTTTGCCCTTGTTCGGCAAGATCTACCGTTCCCCATTGAGACAAGCCTGTGCAGGTTACGGTTGTTCCGTTGCAGTATTGGGCAAAAAGCGGTTCGACAAAGCCGTCGCGGCGAAGATAATCGGTGAAGATGTCGTCTACTATAACCGAGACGGTATCGTATATGCTTCTTCCGTTTATGAATGACTGATCTATTGCTGTTGAATTGGTTATGTCGAATGGATAACCGCGGGAACGGTAGTATTCGGTGTATACCCGGTTCAAGGCAAATGATATTTGCGCCAATATGTTTGCTCTCAGGGAGCTTTCGGGCCAGGTCGGGAATATTTCGCTTGATGCGACGTTTTTAATGTAGTCGGAGAAGGGGAGTGTGACGTTTTGCGCGTCGGAATCGGGCTCCCCTAAATGGACGGTTATGTATTCGGGAATATATGGAAACGACATTAGATCACCTCTGATATTTTTTTGCATTTCTTTTCTCGTGAAAAAAACGCTTGCAAAGAAACACGCCATGGGGCAAACCGATAAAAATTTGCCTTCGGAAATTTTCAAACGTTTTCCCCTTTGGAAACCTCTTTCGCATTAAGGAAGCTTCGCTACGTTGTCTTGCCTTCCCCTTGGGGAAGGTGGCTGCGACGAAGGAGCAGACGGATGAGGTTTTTTAAGCAATGCAATCTTTTTATAAATTCGGTAATTCACTATTCTCAAATCTCGTAAGATCATTCGGTTGAAGCTCATTATCCCCGACGGCGATCGGAACGAGGAGAACCTGCTGAATCGCCGTTACGCTGTCGAAAACGGGAATGTTTGCGTTTACTACGTGGTAGAATCCGTCCTTGTCGGTATCGACGGTATAGAAGCTTGAAACTTCGCCGCCGTCGACTACGAGCGAATTTTCTCTCGGTGGTGTCGGAAGTGCGATGATTTCCGCCGTTCCCGCGCTGTCGGTCAGCGTTACCGCGATTACGGTTCCGCTGTCCGAGGCGCTTATCGTAACAAGCGCGCCCTCGACGGGAAGTGCGCCGCCTGCCGTCCTTACGTTTACCGTTATGTACCCTATGCCTTGTTCTGCCATAATTTCCTCACTTTCTTTTTCTACAGATTATGAAAAAACGAAAAAAATGTTAAAGGACAAACTTTTTTTATACCGTCGACCTGTTTTGACATACTGCGCGTCTTATGAATAGTAAAATGTAATTGCAGACAAAAGGAGGGAAGAAAAATGTACGAAAACGAAGCGACAATCAATTACCGCCAGGTCGGCGTGACGCTCGACGATTCGGGGGAATGTATCTGCTTTCTGCGCGGTGAGCTTGATCACCACAGCGTTAGGGAAATCAGAGAGGTGATCGACGGGAAGCTGATAGATTACCGACCGATGAGCGTCATATTTGACCTGTCTGAGGTGACCTTTACCGATTCTGCGGGGCTTGGGCTTGTTCTTGGAAGATATACCCGCATAAGCGGTTACGGCGGGAAGCTGACGCTTATTAACGTCCCCGAGGACTTTATGAAGATACTGCGTCTTTCCGGCGCGGACAGGTTTCTTGCCATCAGCGGACGCACGGGTAAGACCGCATAATTCCGCCCTCGGGCGGTACATAGGAGAAGGATATGAAAAAGATACTGACAAATAAAATTAAAATGGTTTTTGATTCCGATTCACGCAACGAGAGCTTTGCGCGTTATGCGGTGACTGCATTTATTGCGAGGCTTGACCCTGACGTCGGCGAGCTTGCCGATATCAGAACTGCGGTCTCGGAGGCGGTTACTAACGCGATAATTCACGGATATAAGGGGAGAGAAGGGAGCGTTCGCGTTGAAGTCTGCCTTTATGCCGACAGAAGCGTGAAGATAACGGTCAGCGACAAGGGCTGCGGTATTGCGGATATTGAGCAAGCCAAAATGCCGCTTTTTACTACCGATGAAAGCGGCGAGCGCGGCGGAATGGGATTTGCTATTATGGAGAGCTTTTCCGACAGCCTAAAGGTTCGCTCGATCCTTGGTCGCGGTACGACTGTCAGTATGACGAAAAAGCTGAAATGACGCGCGAAGAGAATTTGGAGCTTGTCAAGGCCGCGCAGATGGGCGACGGAGACGCCCTTGATACCGTTGTCAGCGAGAATATGGGGCTATGCAAGAGTATCGCGCTTCGCTTCATGAACCGAGGAGTCGAGTACGACGATCTTATTCAGCTGGCATCCATCGGAATGATAAAGGCGGTAAGAAGCTTCGACATTTCTTACGGTACCGCTTTTTCTACTTATGCGGTGCCGCTCATAATCGGAGAAATAAGGCGCTTTTTGCGTGATGACGGGGCAATAAAGGTCGGCAGAAGCATAAAGCGGCTGGGAGCCGACGCAATGAGGAAAAAGGAAGAATTCCTTCGCTTATACGGGCGCGAGCCTAAGATGAGTGAGCTTTCGGAATTGTGCGGAACTTCGGTGGAGGAGCTTGTGACGGCGCTTGATGCGACTTGTCCTGTGCGTTCGATATACGAGCCCGTCGGAAACGATGACGACGGATCGAGCCTTTGCGACCTGCTGTCGGACAGTGATGATAAGATCGGGAAAATGACCGATAAAATTGCGCTGGCAGAGGCAATAAGATCGCTTCCCGAAACGCAGAGAAAGCTGATATATCTCCGTTTTGTCAAGGAAATGTCTCAGGCTAACGCCGGGCGGATACTCGGCATGACTCAGGTCAAGGTGTCGCGGGAGGAGAAGAAGATAATGGAGACACTTCGTAACGCCCTCTAGCTTTTTGGCTTTTCGGCATAAGAGTCAATGAAATGCGGCAAAATTCGGGAATATTTGGCGTTATTTTTTGAAAAAAACATTGACAAAAGTAATTCCGTTGTGTATAATATATGTTGCGACATTTTGTGAACAGATGAAAAAGGATGATTCTATGCGCGTTGATATGACCCCGATACTCACGGGAAAGACCGATAAGATCCCGTTCGTCTTTGATTATGACGGCGCGGACGAGCTTTTTCCCGATGTGCGTTTTGACGGTCCGGTTCATATCGAGGGTGTGGTAACCGAGCGCTCCGGCTGTATGCTTCTCACGCTGAAGGCGGACGTTTCTTATACCACCGAATGTGCAAGATGCTTAAAGGAGCTTCGCCGCTCCCTGACCTTTGAGCTTTCAAAAAATGCGGCGGTAAGCGGAACGCTTGAGGGCGATGATAACGACGATTACGTCATTGTCGAGAATTCTGTCCTGGATCTTATCGATCCCGTTGAGGAGCTTTTGTTCCTCGAGCTACCGAGCAGAGATCTTTGCTCCGAAAACTGCTTGGGACTCTGTCCTAAATGCGGAAAGGATCTCAACGAAGGAAAATGTAACTGCGAGACTAAGGAGATAGATCCCCGTCTTGAGGTTCTTAAAAAATTCCTTCAGAATAACGATGATAATAATTAACCACTTTGAAGGAGGTGCTAAATATGGCAGTACCGAAGAGAAAAGTATCGAAGGCAAGACGTGACAAAAGACGTTCCAGCACATGGAAGCTCGCCCTTCCCGGAATGACCACGTGCCCCAAGTGCGGAGAGGCAGTTCTCCGTCACAGAGTATGCAAGGCATGCGGAACCTACGCCGGCAAGGAGATCGTTGCAGTCGAGAACGACTGATTACGAAGTTTTTGCACGAATAAGCCCGCCGCGTAATTGCGGAGGGCTTTGTTTCGTCAGTGGGGTTACCCTTTTTTGACGGAATTATCTTCATTTTTTGAAAGGAGAACGACTGTGGTTCTGATAAACGACGTTTTTCCGGGTTCTGCCGCCGATGAGGCTGGTGTTAAGCGCGGAGACTATCTTATAAGAATAAACGGCAAGGATATAAACGACGTCCTTGATTACCGTTACTATATTACCGAGCCGAGGGTCAGACTCCTTTTGCACAGAGGTCCCGACCTAATAAACGTGGCGATAAGGAAGCCGCGTTACGACGATATCGGGCTGGTTTTCGATACCTTTTTGATGGATGAGAAGAAGTCGTGTAAGAATAAGTGTATCTTCTGCTTTATAGATCAGCTCCCGAAGGGAATGAGAAAGCCTCTTTATTTTAAGGACGACGATTCGCGGCTGTCGTTCCTTATGGGAAACTATATAACCTTGACGAATATGGACGAGCGCGATATCGAGCGAATTATCGAAATGAAAATGTCGCCTATCAACATCTCGGTCCATACGACAAATCCCGAGCTTCGCTGTAAAATGCTGAGCAACCGCTTTGCGGGCTCCTGTTACGAAACGATGAAGAAATTTGCCGAGGCGGGCATAGAGATGCACTGTCAGATAGTTCTTTGTAAGGGTGTAAACGACGGTGCGGCGCTTATGAAGAGCATGATGGATCTCTCGGAGCTTTATCCCGCAGTAAACTCGGTCTCTATCGTTCCTGCGGGAATCACGAAGCACAGAGAGGGTCTTTATCCGCTCACACCCTTTACAAGCGAGGAATGCGCCAAGATACTTGCACAGGTCGAGGGCTTTGCCGAAAAATGTCTTTCAAGGTACGGAAGCAGGATCTTCTTCTGTGCTGACGAGCTGTATCTGTCTGCAAACAAGAAATTCCCGACGGGCGAATACTACGAGGGATATTCTCAGCTTGAAAACGGCGTCGGAATGGTCAGATCCTTCTCCGACGAGTTTGCTTTGGCACTTAAGGATATAAACGAGCTTGACCCGAAGCGCGAGCGCCATTTGTCTCTTGCGACCGGAGTCGCCGCATATCCGCTTATTTCGTTTATGGCGGAGGAGCTGAAAAAGCGCTGCCGCAATCTCGATATAAACGTTTACGAGATAAAGAACGACTTTTTCGGTGAAAATATAACAGTTGCGGGACTTGTTACAGGCAAGGACCTTTACGAACAGCTTAAGGATAAAAAGCTTGGGAAAACGCTCTTTTTGCCCTCGGTAATGCTTCGCCACGAGAGGGACAGATTCCTTGATGACGTTACGCCGAGATGGCTTGAAGAAAAGCTGGGCGTTAATATTGAATTTATTGATACCGACGGATATGAATTCGTCGAAAAATTATTGACACTGTCTTAAAGGAGGAGATACCGTGAGTACACCTGTAATAGCAATAGTCGGACGCCCTAACGTCGGCAAGAGTACGCTTTTTAACAAGCTTACCGGCAAGCGTATCTCCATCGTCGAGGATACCCCCGGCGTTACCCGTGACAGAATTTACCACGAAACCGAATGGAGAGGCAGAAAGCTTCTTCTTGTAGATACCGGCGGAATCGAGCCACGTACCGATAACGCGATGCTCAAGTATATGCGCCGTCAGGCAGAGACAGCCATTGAGACGGCGGACGTTATCGTGTTCCTCACCGACGTAAACGTCGGTATGCTCGACGAGGACAGACAGATAGCCTCGCTTCTTATGAAGAGCGGAAAGCCCGTCGTTTTGGCGGTAAACAAGGTCGACCGTGTCGGCGCGCCGCCCGCCGAATTTTACGAATTTTATCAGCTCGGCTTCAAGGATGATCCTATTCCGATATCTGCTCTTCACGGAACAGGCTCGGGAGACCTTCTTGACGTTGTGCTTGATTACTGTCCCGAGGATAACGGCGAAAGTGAGGGCGAGCTTGATGAGAGCATCAAGGTTGCGGTCATCGGTAAGCCGAATGCGGGCAAATCTTCAATTATAAACAAGCTTCTCGGAACAGACAGGCTTATCGTCTCAAACGTTGCGGGAACGACCAGAGACGCAATAGACACCGCGCTTGAAAATGAGCACGGTAAATACGTCTTTATTGATACGGCGGGAATACGCCGTCAGAGCAAGGTGGACGACCCGATCGAAAAGTACAGTGTTCTCCGCGCAAAGCTTGCAGTTGAGAGGGCCGACGTTTGCGTTATCATGATAGACGCAAACGAGGGAATTACCGAGCAGGACGAAAGAATCGCCGGCATTGCCCACGAGGCGGGAAAACCGTCGGTGATCTGTATCAACAAATGGGATCTTATAGAAAAGGATAATAACACCGTAAAGGAATTTACCGAGAAGGTCTATCAGGCGTTCTCCTATATGACTTATGCCGAGGTTATTTACCTTTCGGCGAAGACGGGTCAGCGCGTCGATAAGCTTTACGAGCTTATAAACGGTGCGTACGAGCAGAGTAAGCGACGCATTACGACCGGTATTCTTAACGATGTTCTTTCCGACGCGACGGCGCGTGTTCAGCCGCCTTCCGATAAGGGTAAGTATCTTAAGATATACTATATGACGCAGATAGGTATTCAGCCTCCCACCTTCGTCATATTCTGCAATTCCGTTGAGCTGTTCCATTTTTCGTACCGCAGGTATATAGAAAACTGTCTGCGCGACACCTTTGGTTTCAAGGGTACGCCTGTCAAGATAATAATCCGCGAACGCGGGGAGGATAGCGGCAAATGATTTTCTTAAACACTACGACGACTGCACCGATCACCGATGAAGCGGAAATAGTATACAGAAAACTTATTTCTCTTTTGAACGGACAGCTCGGACTTATGGTCGAGGACGGCAAGCTCGAAAGCTGGCTCTACGTTGCCATTGCGCTTTTTATCGCGGTGCTCGGATATTTTCTCGGAAGCATGAACTTCGCCGTTATCATATCGAAGGTCAAATTCCGCGAGGATATCAGAACCAAAGGAAGCGGTAATGCCGGGGCGACAAATATGTCGCGTACTTATGGCAAGGCGGCCGGAATCGCTACGCTTGCCGGAGATATTCTCAAGGCAGTCATTCCCGTGCTTCTTTCCAAGTTCCTCGTCGGAGAAATGTACGGATATCTGACGGGACTGTTCTGTGCGCTCGGTCATGCCTTCCCATGCTACTATAAATTTAAGGGAGGAAAGTGCGTTTCGGTCACTGCTGCCGTGATTCTGGTCATGGAGCCTATGGCATTCCTTTTCCTGCTTGTGATTTTTGCGGTGGTCATATTCGGAACAAAGTACGTTTCTCTCGCTTCGATATTCTCGGCGCTCGTCGCTCCCTTGCTTGTGCATAACTTTATTACTAACCGTTACGGCGGCGGACACATCGGACTTCTGTTTTTTGTTATCCAATGTGTGCTCGTAATCTTCTTGCATAAGGAGAATATCAAGCGCCTGCTTAACGGAAAAGAGAGTAAATTCAGCTTTAAAAAGAAAAATCCCGATAATAACGCAAAGTTAAAATAACTTTTTTGAAAAACCTATTGCATTTTTTAAAAAGCTGTGATATACTTATCGAGTATGAGTTTCTGAAAAAAGAAATAATAGATAAAATTTCGGATATAAGGATGGAGGTGTCCTAAAGATGGCAAAGTGTGATATCTGCGGCAAGGGCGTTGTTTTTGGTCTTAACGTTTCCCATTCCAACCGCAAGACTAACAGAACCTGGAAGCCCAACGTAAGAAAGGTAAAGGCTGTTGTAAACGGCACAAATAAGACTATGCATGTATGCTCCCGTTGCCTGCGCTCGGGAAAAGTAGAGAGAGCTTAATTTCCGCTCTACCCTATGTTCAAACGACCGAACGGTGACGACGTTGCTGTTCGGTCTTTTTCTTGGAGAAATATGAAGATTCTTGTCGATTCGAAGATGTCGGATAAGGTGAAGAACTCCCTTTCCGATCACGGAGAGGTCATGCTGCTGCCGAAATGGAAAAATCTGCCGGAGCCGATATGCTCTCACCCCGATATTCTTTTTTATCCGCTCCCGAGCGGGGAAATACTTGTCGGAGCAGACTACTATAATGAAAATCGAGACTTTTTCGGCGGCCTTCCGTGCAGATTTGTGCTGAATGAAAAAACGCCGAGAGGGAAGTACCCTTTCGACGTGATCTTCGATTGTCTTGGAGTGAAAAATGTTCTTTACGGCAAGGACGGATTTGTTTCGGAAAAGATAAGGGAGCAATACGGGAGATTCGTTTCGGTCAATCAAGGATATACGCGCTGTTCCGTTGCGCTTCTGAGTGAAGAATGTGCCGTTACTGCTGACGGGGGAATAGCCTCGGCATTAAAAAAGGACGGGATAGACGTACTTCTTATCCGCCCCGGGCATATTCTTTTGAACGGATATGATCACGGCTTTATCGGCGGTGCGGGAGGGGCGCTCGGAAACGGCGTTTACGGTTTCTTCGGAGACCTGTTCAGCCACCCCGACGGAGAAGCCATCGCTGAATTTGCCTTTCGGCACAAAATAAAAGCCGTGTCGCTTTCAGACGAACCCTTAAGCGACAACGGCGGTCTCCTTGTTATACAAGAAGATTTTCTTCGGTGATAGTTTCGCCCTCTTCCTCAATGCGCTTGAGCTCAGCAAAATATGCATCGAGCACGGAGCTTTCGAGAAGCTGACGGAAGTCCGAATTTATGGGATGTATTATGTCCCTATATGTGCCGTCCGGATTTTTACGGCTCGGCATCACGATGAAAAACTTATCCTTGGTGTTAATTACTTTGACGTCATGAAGTGCCAGCTGATTGTCAAAAGTGACAGATACGACGGCTTTCATCGGACCGTCGTCGGCAAAGGTCTTACGGATCTTGATATCTGTGATCTGCATGGCGTGCCTCCAATATACTTGCGCATAGTTCTTTTTTGTACACAATATATTATATTTGGCGTTTGTGTCCACATTTAGACGAAAAATCAGAACTTTGTTAAACTATTTTTAAACTTTTTACTAAGAAAACACGTTTTCGTCAACTTATTACAAGATACGACGGAAAGGATCGGTATGAGTATTTATGAAATTGCCGGCATAATGGCGGCTGCGAAAAAAATTCATTTTGTCGGGATCGGCGGCATCAGTATGTCCTCGCTTTCTGTGATAACGAAAACTAAGGGATATTCCGTTACGGGAAGCGACAGGGTAAAGAGCGCGATGACCGAGCGTCTTGAGAAGCAGGGGATTACAGTTTTTTACTCGCATAGCGAGGATAACGTCCTTGACTGTGATGTTATCGTTTATACCGCTGCGGTGCATCCCGATAATCCCGAGCTTAAAAAGGGAAATGAAAGAGGTGTTCCGCTCATAACGAGGGGAGAATATCTCGGCTGGCTTATGAGTGGGTATAGGTGCCGTATAGGTGTCAGCGGTACTCACGGCAAAAGCACGGTCACTTCAATGCTTACCGAGATTTTCCTTGCGGGCAAGCATGATCCGACTGTTGTCAGCGGAGCGGAGCTTTCTTCTATCGGCGGGGCATATCATCTCGGATGCGAGAACTATTTTATATTTGAGGCTTGCGAATACTGTGATTCGTTTCTTTCCTTTTGCCCGACTACTGCGGTCGTGACGAACCTTGAATACGACCACGCAGATTATTTTAAGACTATGGATCAGCTTCGTGCGTCCTTCAGACAGTACGTCGGTTACGGAGAGATTGCCGTTCTTAACGCGGATGATATCGAGGCTTTTGCCCTTAAGGACGGTTACGACGGTAAGACAGTTACCTTCTCCGCTTGCGGAAAGGGAGATTATAACGCCGAAAACATCGTGTATAGCGGCGGATGCGCATCGTTGGACCTTGTTTTCTGCGGCGAAAGGCTTGGAAACGTCACGCTTACGGTTCCGGGCGTTCACAACGTGTATAACGCTCTTGCGGCTGCGGCATCAGCACTGACTAACGGCGCGAGCTTTGACGCTGTTAAGGCAGGGCTTTACGCATTCGGCGGAGCCAAGCGCAGATTTGAATACAAGGGAAAGACGGAAAAGGGCGCTGAGGTCTATATCGACTATGCTCATCATCCTTCGGAAATAAAGGTCACCCTTAATGCGGCGAAGGCGTTTGGAAAGCGCGTTGTTGCAGTCTTCCAGCCGCATACCTACTCCCGTACGGCGAGCTTATTTGATGACTTCACGGCTTCCTTCTGCGATTCCGATATCACGCTTTTTGCCGATATTTACGCCGCACGTGAGACCGATACCCTCGGTGTCTCTTCCGAGCTTCTTGCAAGCAAAACGCCGAACGGAATCTGCCTTAACACATTTGAAAATATCGCGGGTTATCTCGAAGAAAACTGCTCCGAAAACGATATAATCATGATCCTCGGCGCAGGTGACGTTATTAAAATTGCGGATATGATTACGCAGATGTAAAAGTTAACAAAAAATAACACATTCCCCGAACGTTTTTCGCGTTTTGGGGAATTTTTTTGCGCTTATTTGGCGGTTTTGCCGTTGACACGTGTTAAAATATGTGATACAATCATATATGTATGTGAATTTTAACATTAAGGAGATAAAACATGAGCTTGGCAAGAAGAAATGCGATACATCAGCTATTCCAAAGCAAGCCCTTTATCACATTACGTGAGCTGGAGGAAATGTTTCCCGACGTTTCGAGTATGACCCTGCGCCGAGATATTGAGTATTTCGAACGCCAGGGCGAGGCAATCAAGGTCAGGGGCGGTGCGCGTTCCATGAAGTTTATCAAGACCTCTATGGAGGATGCATTCAGTCTTCGTCTTCATTCCAATTCCTACGCCAAGGAGAAGATCGCCGCCGAGGCGCTCCGGTTTGTTGAAACCGGAAGAAGTATTTTCCTTGATTCGGGAACGACTGTGCTGCGCCTTGCGGAAATTATTCCGAACAGCCGTCTGACTGTTACGACGACAGGACTAAACGTGGCTCTCGAGCTTATGAAAAAGGAACAGCCGATAGTAAATATCGTCGGCGGTATGGTAAACCGCGATAACGTGACCGTTTCGGGAAACCAGGCGGTACAGTTTATTGAGGGTATCAATATTGACGTTGCGTTCATCGTTCCCTCGGGCGTTTCGGCACACGACGGACTTACATGCGGCAACTATAACGACTGCGAGCTGAAAAAGCTCGTTATCGAAAAGGCAAGAAAGGTCGTCGTTCTCATGGATGCGTCAAAGACAGATAAGAGCTTGCCTTATACTTTCAGTAATTTTTCCGATATTGACTGCATAATTTCCGACGGAGCTCTTCCGCCTGACGTTATGGAAAAGGCAGAGGCGGAAAATATAGAAATCATCATTGCTTAAAATTTTGAATTATTTAATAGGAGGACTATTATGGCACAGGTTGTAATTATGCCCCGTCAGGGACAGAGTGTCGAGAGCTGTGTTATCACCGAATGGAAGAAAAAGGTCGGTGATAAGGTAGAGGAAAAGGATGTCCTTTTCTCATACGAGACCGATAAGTCGAGCTTTGACGAGCTTTCGACCGTTTCGGGTACGCTTCTCGCTGTTTTTCACGAGGAGGGTGATGACGTTGAATGTCTATTACCCGTATGCGTGATCGGTAACGAGGGCGAGGATATTTCCTCTCTTGTTCCCAAGAAGGAAGAGGCAGCTCCCGCTCCCGAAGCACAAAAAGAAGAGGTTAAAGCAGAAGAGAAGGCTCCCGCGCCCGAGGCAGTAGCAACGGGAAGCGCGGTAAGCACCGAGGGAAGGATCAAGATATCTCCCCGCGCACGTCATCTCGCTGAAAGAACTGACGCCGATATTTCCCGTGCAGTTCCGACAGGACCTAACGGAAGAATAATCGAGCGCGATATAAATGCCCTGCTTGATAAGGGCTGGACGAATGCAGACAAGCCCGTAGAGGCAGCTCCTGCAGCTCCCACGGCTCCCGCTACTGAGGCGGCTCCCGCTATTCAGGAATATAACGACGTTAAGCTCACCAAGATCCGCAAGGTCATCGCTGCTAATATGCACGCGTCCCTTTCGAATATGGCTCAGCTTACCCTCAATTCTTCCTTCGACGCAACTCAGATCATGGCGTACAGAGCTATGCTTAAGGATAATGCCGAGAAGCTCGGTCTTAATAATATTACAATAAACGATATTATTCTTTACGCAGTATCGAGAACGATCCTTTCCTTCAAGGATCTTAACGCTCATTATCTTGAGGATCAGGACGTAATGCGTTACTTCAATACCGTTAACCTCGGTATAGCAGTCGACACCGAAAGAGGACTTCTCGTTCCTACCGTATTCGGTGCGGAAAAGATGTCGCTTAACGAGCTTTCGGGTGAGGCAAGAAGCGTTATCAAGGCGGCACAGTCTGGAAGCATCGCTCCCGATAAGCTTAAGGGCGCTTCCTTTACCGTAACCAACCTCGGCTCCATGGGAATCGAGTCCTTCACTCCCGTTATCAATCCTCCTCAGACAGGTATTCTCGGTGTTGACGCTGTAACTTACAGAGTCAAGGCAGACGGAAGCACTTATCCCGCTATGGGACTTTCCCTTACCTTCGATCACCGTGCTCTTGACGGTGCTCCTGCCGCGAAGTTCCTCAAGGCTCTTTGCGACAATCTCGCTAATTTCAATCTTCTTCTTGCAAAGTAAGAGGTGAAGAATATGTACGATCTGATAATTTTAGGCGGCGGCCCTGCAGGCTACAATGCGGCAGAAAGAGCCGCTCACGGCGGACTTAAAACGCTTCTTATCGAGGGCAGAGCGCTCGGCGGTGTTTGTCTTAACGAGGGCTGTGTTCCGACAAAAACTCTTCTTTACTCCGCAAAGATCTTCGACTACGCTAAGCACAGTGCCGAGTACGGTGTTAAGTTCGACGGCGCGTCGATCGACCATTCTGCCGTTATCGACAGAAAGGGAAGAGTCGTTAAGACTCTCGTCGGCGGAATCGGCGCTTCTATGAAGCGTGCAGGCGTAACCGTAGTTAACGCTTACGGTACTATTATGGGTAAGGATGCAAGCGGATTTACCGTTAAGGCAGGCGACGAGGAATATAAGGGCGCGAAGCTTCTTATCTGCACCGGTTCGACTGCGGCTGTTCCTCCCATTCCCGGTCTGCGCGAGGCGGTAGACAGCGGATTTGCAATGACAAACCGCGAAATTCTCGATATGAAAAAGGTTCCTGAGAAGCTCGTCGTTATTGGCGGCGGCGTAATCGGACTTGAAATGGCTTCTTATTTCAACTCGATCGGCAGCAAGGTCACGGTCATCGAAATGCTTGACCATATTGCAGGTCCGACCGACAGCGAAATTTCGAAGATCCTTTATAAGAACTACGTCAAGAAGGGCGTTGAGTTCCTTCTCGGCGCGAAGGTCACCTCGGTCGGCAAGGACTGCGTAAACTACGAGCTCAACGGCAAGGAAGAATCTGCAAAGGCAGACGCTGTCCTCGTTTCTATCGGTCGCCGTGCAATGACTCAGGGCATCGGTCTTGAGAACATCGGCGTGCTTACCGAAAGAGGCGCGATCGTGACCAACGACAAGCTTGAAACAAACGTTTCGGGCGTTTGGGCCGCAGGCGACGTTAACGGCAAGAGCATGCTTGCTCACACCGCTTACCGTGAGGGCGAGGTCGCTGTAAACAATATGCTCGGAAAGCCCGACAGAATGAATTACAATTCCGTTCCCGCAGTTATATACACCAATCCCGAGGTCGCATCGGTCGGTGAGACCACAGAGACCGTAAAGGCAAAGGGACTTGATGCCAAGGTCGAGAGCTTCACGCTCAAGTACAGCGGCAGATATATTGCCGAAAATGAGGGCGGTGACGGAATCGTCAAGCTCATTATCGACAAGGAACACCGCAAGGTCATCGGCGTTCATATGATCGGTAACTACGCGTCCGAGATAATCTACGGCGCGGCGCTTATGGTCGACCGCGAGATGAGAGTCGAGCAGGTGCAGAAGATCGTCTTCCCGCATCCGACCGTCGGCGAAGTTATCCGCGAAGCAATGTTCATGATTTAAGAAATTTTAATTAATATAAGGAGAACAAAACTATGCCTAAGAGTCAATACGTTGATCCCTCAAAAGCCTTTGATAGCGGCTATATTCACTTTGAGGACATTCCCGTTTGTCAGTACAACAAGACACTGACCGAGGAAAAGAAGATATACACGAAGGCGGACTTCCTCCGTATCTACCGCGATATGGCTATAATCCGCGAGTTCGAGACCATGCTTAACGAGGTCAAGGTCAAGAGCGAATACAACGGCGTTAAGTACAATAACCCCGGCCCCGCTCACCTTTCGATAGGTCAGGAAGCATCGGCTGTAGGTGAAGCTTACTGCCTCGATATCAACGACTTCTCGTTCGGTTCTCACCGTTCGCACGGCGAGATCCTTGCTAAGGGTCTTTCCTCTATCGAAAAGCTTAACGATGAAGAGCTTTACGCTATTATGAAGGAATTCCTTGACGGAACCGTCCTTAACGTCGTTGAAAAGCACATGAACGCAGGCGGAAACGTAAAGGAGCTTGCAATCAACTTCCTTCTTTACGGCGCACTTGCTGAGATCTTCGCCCGCAAGACAGGCTTTAACCGCGGTCTCGGCGGATCTATGCACGCATTCTTCATTCCTTTCGGACTTATGCCTAACAACGCTATCGTTGGTGCATCTGCTCCTATCGCACTCGGTGCGGCTCTCTATAAGCGTTCGAACGGCAAGCCCGGTATCGTTATCTCCAACTGCGGTGACGGTGCAACCGGACGCGGCCCCGTTCTTGAATCCCTCAACTTTGCTTCTATGGACCAGATCACCAAGCTCTGGGGTATGGACGGCAAGTATTCCGACGGCGGTATGCCTATCCTCTTCAACGTCTTCAATAACCACTACGGTATGGGCGGACAGACGAGAGGCGAGACTATGGGCTTTGATATGGTTGCACGTCTCGGTGCAGGCTTCAACCCGTCTCAGATGCATGCAGAGCGTGTAAACGGTTACGACCCGCTTGCAGTAATTGATGCGGTTTCCAGAAAGAAGAAGCTTCTTCTTGAGGGCAAGGGACCTGCGCTTCTCGACGTAGTTACCTACCGTGTATCCGGTCACTCCCCCTCCGACTCCTCTACCTACCGTACTCAGGAGGAGATCGAGGCATGGAAGAATGCAGACCCGATCGTTGCGTTCAAGAACAAGCTCATCAAGGGCAAGCTCGCAACCGAAAACGATTTCGCAGTAATGCACGAGCAGATCACTACCCGTATGACCGAGATCATGAAGCTCGCTATCAACGACGAGATCTCTCCTCGTATGGACCTCAATAAGGAGCCCGATGCTATCGCATCCATCATGTTCTCTAACCAGAAGGTCGTTTCCATGGAGCCCGAGCGCAAGGCAGAAATGCTTATGCCCAAGGAAGAGTGCCCCCGTGTCAAGGAGATCAAGGGCAAGGTTCGTACCGCTACCGACAAGGACGGCAAGCCCGTATCCAAGATGAAGATGTACAACGTCTGCGACGGACTCTTTGAGCCGATCATCGACAAGTTCTACGACGATCCTCCCCTCATAGCTTACGGTGAAGACAACCGTGACTGGGGCGGTGCGTTCGGCGTTTACAAGAAGATGACCGAGGCAGTTCCTTATCACCGCTTCTTCAACTCTCCCATTTCCGAGTCCGCTATCGTCGGTTCGGCAGTAGGCTACGCAATGTGCGGCGGTCGTGCGATCGTTGAGCTTATGTATGCTGACTTTATCGGTTGTGCAGGAGACGAAATATTCAACCAGATGGCTAAGTGGCAGGCAATGAGCGCAGGTATCCTCAAGATGCCTATCGTTCTCCGTGTTTCCGTCGGTTCTAAGTACGGCGCACAGCACAGCCAGGACTGGACTGCTCTTACCTCTCACATCCCCGGACTTAAGGTCGTATTCCCCGTAACTCCTACCGACGCAAAGGGTCTTATGACCAGCGCTCTCGACGGTACTGACCCCGTTGTATTCTTCGAGTCTCAGAGAGTTTACGGCTTCGGTGAAGAATTCGTTAAGGAAGGCGTACCGGAAGGCAAGTTCGCTATTGAATTCGGTGAGCCCGACGTGAAGCGTGCAGGTAAGGACGTTACCATTCTTACCATCGGCGCTACCCTCTACCGCGCTATGAATGCCGCTAAGACTCTTGAAGAGAAGTACGGTATTTCCGCTGAAATTATCGACGCGCGTTCTCTCGTTCCTTTCAACTACGACAAGGTTATTGAGTCTGTTAAGAAGACCGGTAAGATCATCATCGTAGGCGACGCTTGCGAGCGTGCTTCCATGATGAAGGATATGGCTGCTAACATCACGGAGTTCTGCTTCGACTACCTCGATGCTCCGCCTGTTGCTCTCGGCTCGAGAAACTGGATCACTCCTGCCTTCGAGCTTGAGAAGTCCTTCTTCCCGTTCGAGGATGCTATCATCGACTGCATCCACGAGAAGCTTATCCCGCTCAGCGGTCACGTTCCGACTCACAACTTCTCCGATATCGAGAAGGTAAACAGAGCCAAGAAGGGTCTCTAAGATTTCGGAAACCTTTCGAGAGGGTGTCTGTTAATAACGCTAATACAGCTCTGCGGAAAGAGGACGCATGTACGTTCTTTTTCCGTGGGCTGATATGACGTTCATAAGGGCGAAAACCGATACGATTATGTTTTTAAGGAGTTCGATACGATTATTTCAGATAATCGGTCGCTAATACTATGAAGTTTTTGTTAGATTTAATGCGAAATTATGAGTTTGCGCTTCATTTGTTTGCAGAATTCATCGTTTTGACACTTGAGCTGATAGGTATACTTATTATAATAATCGGTTCCTTTAGAGCAGTTATTCAGATTTTTACTAAGCTGAAGAAAAAGGAAAAAAATAATATTGTCATTAATCTTGGAAATACACTTGCTCTCGCGCTTGAATTCAAAATGGGCGCTGAGATAGTGAATACCGTTATAGTAAGAGATCTTCGGGAACTTGGAACTCTTGCTATCGTTATAGCTCTTCGTGCAATTCTCTCGCTCCTTATTCATTGGGAAATCAAGAACGAAAAGAAGAGTGAGATGGTCGAGTCCGTTGAGACGAAAGAAATGTAACAAATGACAAACAGTAAAGTAAACGAGTTTTTTTGAAAACGGAATTTAGTATCAAACTGATAATATCGAAAATACAAAAAAGCATTTATGATAACAGTTCATTTTGTTTATCATAAATGCTTTTTTACGTTGAAAGAGATATCGAAATAACAAATTGCAAGTGGAAAATACGCTGAATGCAAAAGAAAATCCCTTTGTGGGATTTTCTTTTGCCAATTATTTTATTACGTTGCGGTTGTTGTAGGTGCTGCCGCTGCGATTAAGACCGCGTTCGATGCTATCGTGGGCTCTCTCCCATCCGTTACGGATGTCGTCGCCTGCGCCGTCGATGCCGTCGCGGATATCGTCACCGGCACGGTCGATCCCACGGCGAACGTCGTGAGGAATATTGTAGATATCGTCGCCGAGATCATTTTCGTATCTGCGGTCAGCCCTATCGGTTTCGTTTACATCGGTGGTGCTTTCGTGGCGGTCGCCGTGGTGACCGATTTTTCCGTCGTCGCCGCGGTCGATGTTTCCGCCGCGCGTGCAGGAAGCCATGCTGAGAACTACCGAGCAAAGCGCGAGTATAGTTATTATTCTTTTCATTTTTTCGCCTCTTACTTTTTATTAAGGGAATAATGTCCCGTCGTTAGTATTGACGGACTGCGCGAAAAAATGCTTTGAAAAATTTGTAATTAAAACGCCGAGAAGAATGAGTTTATCAATCTTTTAAGTACCTGCGAAAAGGTGATCTTCTCAACGGTTTCCGCAGCTCTTATCGGAACCTTGCCGATAACCACTCCGTTTGCTTTGAAGACGATCTCACCGATCTTATCGCCCGCCTTGATCGGCGCCTTTACCGATTTCGGAAGCACAGTTTCCGCCGTTACGCCCGAGGCGAAAATGTCCTTCGGAAGCACCTTTCCAAAGCTTTCGCCGATAAGCGGAAGCGTGCTTTTTACGCCGTAGTTTACGTCGATATTTCCGATCTCGCCTTGCTCATATTTATAGAAGCGATAGGCTGAAAAACCGTAATCCAAAAGCGCTTTTGCCGTTTCATTTCGGCTGTCGCGGTTAGGCGAGCCCATTACGACGGCGATAAGATGCATCCCGTCACGCTCTGCGGTTGCGCTGATGCAAAAGCCCGCCTTTGAGGTCGAACCGGTCTTGAGTCCCGTTGCGCCCTTGTAGAAACGAATGAGACGGTTTGTGTTCGTAAGACCGAATGCGCCGTTTCTGATGGTGTCCATCCATATTGTCGTGTAATTGAATATGATCGGATGCTTAAGCAGCTCTGCCGACATTAGCGCAATATCACGAGCTGTCGTCAGGTGATCCTTAACGCTGTCGTCAAGCCCCGTCGGGTTTTCAAAAACTGTATTTGTCATTCCGAGCTGAGAAGCACGTTCGTTCATTTTGCGGACGAATTCCTCAACGCTTCCCGAAATATGCTCTGCAAGGGCGGTCGACGCGTCGTTTGCACTTGCGACGATCACGCTTTTTAATAGATCCTCGACGCTCATTATTTCGCCTGCCTTGAGGTACACCTGCGAGCCGCCCATTTTCGACGCTCGTTCGCTTACCTGGATGGTGTCTGAGAGGGAAAGCGTGCCTTTGTCAAGCTCCTCGACGGTAAGCAGGATCGTCATTATTTTAGTGACGGATGCGGGCGGCAGGCGCTGGTCCGCGTTATGCTCGTAGAGAATTTCGCCCGTCGATGCTTCCATAAGTATTACGCTTTTCGCTTCGCCGTAAAGCTCTGCGCCTTGGAATTTTAAGGGAAGAATTGTGAGCAAAATTACGGCACAAATTATTACCGATATTAGTTTTTTCATTTTTTCGCTCCTTTATGCTTTTTTGCAATTTTATGATAGAGGAAAGAAAAATATGAGGATATGCAACCTACTATACGAAAACGCGGCGAAACATTCAAAATATCTTGTATGGGCGACCATTGGTCGCCCGTATGTGAGCAGCGCAATCTTGCCACGAATAACGTGGCGAAGCATCAGGGCGTTGTCTTGCATTCTCTTTAAAAAATGTGAATAAATAGAAAGATCCACCCGAGATTATCGGGCGGATCGGTTACTTTATGTTTTAGTGTTGCTTGCCGCAAGCGGAGCAGTCGCCGTCGCATTCGTGGCCGTTTATCTCGACGACCTTGTCGATGCCGTTGCGCTTATAGTAGTCGTTTATTGCGGTCTTTACTGCCTCTTCTGCAAGAACGGAGCAGTGAAGCTTAACGGGCGGAAGTCCGTCGAGCGCTTCAACGACTGCCTTATTTGTGAGCGTGAGCGCTTCGTCGACGCTCTTGCCCTTGATAAGCTCGGTTGCCATCGACGAGGTTGCGATAGCGGCGCCGCAACCGAAGGTCTTGAACTTTACGTCAACTATGATGTTGTCCTCAATTTTGAGGTAAATTCTCATTATATCGCCGCAGGTCGCGTTTCCGACCTCGCCGACAGCAGAGGGATTTTCTATTTCACCGACGTTTCGCGGATTTGCGAAATGGTCCATAACTTTTGCACTGTAATTCATATCATTCTATCCTTTTCAGTTGTTGTAGAGAGGGCTCATCTCGCGCAGGCGCGCAACGATGGGCGGGAGCTTTTCGAGAATGTAATCGACGTCCTCGTCGGTGTTCTCGTGTGAAAGCGTGAGACGGAGCGATCCGTGTGCCTTTTCGTGAGGGAGACCGATAGAGAGAAGAACGTGTGACGGCTCAAGCGATGCAGTCGAGCAGGCGGATCCGGTCGATGCCGCGATTCCTGCCATATCGAGGAGCAGTATCAAGCTTTCGCCCTCGATAAACTCGAACGCTACGTTGAGGTTTCCGGGGAGGCGGTGCTCCATAGAACCGTTTATTCTCGTCGCGGGGATCTTCGTGATCTCGGCGGCAAGCCTATCGCGCATTTTCTTGATTCGCTCCATATCGGGGAGCTGCTCGATTGCTATTTCAAGAGCTTTCGCGAGTCCTACGATATAAGCGACGTTTTCCGTACCGCCGCGGCGGCGTCTTTCCTGACCTCCGCCGTCGATGAGGTTGTGAAGGCGTGTTCCTGTTTTTACGTAAAGCGCGCCTATGCCTTTGGGAGCGTGGATCTTGTGTCCCGAGAGGGAGAGCATATCGACACCGAGGTCATTTACGTCGATCGGAATGTTTCCGACCGCCTGAACTGCGTCGGTGAAGAAGGGAACCTTATGTGCGTGTGCGACCTCTGCAAGCTCCTTTATCGGGAGGATCGTTCCGATCTCGTTGTTCGCATACATCATAGCGACGAGGATCGTATCGGGACGGATCGCCTTTTCAAGCTGCTCGGGGGTTATAAGTCCCTCGCTGTCGACCTCGAGAAGAGTAACCTCAAAGCCGTCCTTTTTGAGCGCGTCGAGCGTGTGAAGCACTGCGTGGTGCTCGTAGACTGTCGAAATTATGTGTTTGCCCTTCGACATATTTGCGTGTGCGGCGCCCTTGATCGCCCAGTTATCGGACTCGGAGCCGCAGGACGTGAAGAATATTTCATTCGGCTTCGCACCGAGAAGCGACGCTATCTTTGTGCGTGCTTCGGCTATCGCCTCGGCACTTTTTCTGCCGAGCCCGTACAAGCTCGACGGGTTTCCGTATTCGCTTCCGAAATAGGGAAGCATGGCGCTGAGTACCTCGGGCGAAACGCTTGTGGTCGCGGCGTTATCCGCGTAAACAAAACGTGACATATATTTATTTTATCCTTTCAAAAGGGGGGTGTTTCTATATGCGAAAGGAGCGTTTTTCCTTTGCGTCTATATTGTATACCATTTTAGTGTACTTTGCAATAGCTTTTTAAAAAAAATATGACGAAATTACAAGCATTTAAGGAAATATTTTCGTTCTATTCATATATATCTGCCTTGTTGGTTAAAACGGCTTGCTTTTTATATGAAAGTATATGTGCGATTTCTTTAGCAAAGAAGGAAGATGCTTTTGGCATCTTCCTTCTTTGAATGAGATTTATCAACTTTTACTGTATATTCTTTGCTCACTAAGGCAACCGCCTTCACAGTGTGAATCGTTATACCTGCATGGATATTCGGCCAGTGCTTCGAGCTTTTCTCCGCAGTGGTCGCATTCTTTGAATGCACGGTGGTAATAAAGACCGTCTTCGGGATTTTTATACGTTTCAAAATACGGAGGTGCGTAATATTTATGCTCGGAGTTCTCACCGATGCTCGGAAATTCTATCTTTACAGGTGGTCTATAGTAGCCATAGTCAGTATTCACTCCGAAATACGGGGCATTATCCTCAACAGATCCCGTTGCGGGAGGATTTGTTCCTGTTTGGGCATTGTTTCCGGAACGCGATCTTGAAAATGGGTTTGTAAGTAAGCATACCGAAAGAGTTAAGAGGGCAACAATAGCCGCTATAACGATATATAACGTGGGTTTTTTATAGCTCAAAACCGATTTTATTCTGCCTTTTACATTTACCTCACCGAAGGCAATAGGACTCACCGAGAGAGTTTTTCTTACGTTGCCTAAAGACAGAAGTGCTTCGGAGTAATCGGCGCGCTCCGACGACGTCATATACTTTATTACCTTTTCGTCGCACGCCATTTCGATGTCCTTGCACAGAAGAATATATGCTAACCAAACCAGCGGGTTAAACCAATGAAGTGAAAGAAGAACGAAGGCAATGGGCTTGACAATATTATCGCGGCGACTTATATGCGCGCGCTCGTGAAGAAGTACAGAGTTAAGCTTGTGTTCGTCTATATTTATCGGTAGATATATCTTAGGCGAAATTATTCCGAGAACGAACGGTGATGATACTCTTTCGCTTTCAAAAACGTTATCTTTTATCAGTATTGCACTTGAAAGACGGCGTTTTAATCTTACGTAGCTGATAATGGCATACAGAATGAACAGAAATGCGACGCCGATCCATATATATGAAATAATATCTGTTGGAGTGACTTGTGCGTCGCTAACACCGTTAGGCGATTGGTAATGATTCCCAATATATTCGTTTACAACTGAATCGAGAGCTCCGACTCCTGATTGAAAATGGGGAGTTTGCGCTTGATTTGACGGAATAACGGTAACGGCGCTTGGTATAATACTGATTTTGCTGCTCGGGAAAAAGGGAATGATCAATCGGATTCCGACGATGCCCCAAAGAATACATGATATAAATTTGGGGGATCTTTTGAAGATCAGTCTGAAGACGAGCACTACCAATATCGCCCAGCTTGCGGCAATACTCATATTAAATATATTTGTGAATATCGTTGACATTATGAACCTCCTTTTTTCATATCCGAAATCATTTTCTGAAGCTCATCTATCTCCTTTTCACTCAGTTTCTTGCTTTTGCTGAATGCGGCAATGAATGCCGGAAGCGAACCTTCGAAGGTCTTTTCGATCATATCGCTGACCTCCGATATTTGGATCTCTTCCTTTGAAACTAATGAGGAGACTACGGTGTGTTCATTTTTTAAAACTCCGCGTTCGGACAACCGCTTAATTACCGTATAGGTCGTTGTGGGCTTCCATCCCAGTTGTTCACGGCAGAGCTTCACAAGTTCGGTGCTCTTTATCGGCTCGTGATCCCATAATATAAGACAGAAGCGGTACTCGCTTTCAAATACTTTTGGCGTGTTCATAATATCCCTCCTATTCTAATGCATTAGAGCAATTATAGTCTAACACGTTAGAGCGGTTTTGTCAATAGTTTTTCAAGAATTGGTGAAAAATTTATTTTTTCTTAAATTTTGAATATCCTATTGACTTTTTATACTGTAGTATGTTATAATGGTCAAGCTTTGGGGGTATAGCTCAGCTGGTCAGAGTGTATGCTTGACATGCATAAGGTCGTTGGTTCGATCCCAATTGCCCCCACCAAAAAAGCCAAGTCATTCGACTTGGCTTTTTTCAATGATGTTTGCGAGCAGAACAAGTAACATCATTCCGCTTGCTGTTGATTATTTATTTTAGGTGTGTTATAATACTATAAAGTGATTATAAGGAGCTTAAACTATGCTTAAATTTATCTGTTATCCAAAATGCACGACCTGTCAGAGAGCGAAGAAGTGGCTTGATGATAATGGTATTGAATACGATCTGCGCGACATTAAGCTTGATAAGCCGACGCTTGACGAGCTGACCGAGTGGCACGGTAGAAGCGGGTTGCCGCTTAAAAAGTTTTTCAATACAAGCGGACTTCTTTATAAGTCGCTTGACCTCAAAAATAAGCTTCCGAATATGACCGAGGGCGAAATGCTTTCGCTTCTGTCGACTGACGGAATGCTCGTAAAGCGCCCGATACTTGTTGGAGATGATTTTGTGCTTGTAGGTTTTAAGGAAGAAAACTGGAAAGAGAAGATATAAAGAAAAGGCAACGCTGATGCGTTGCCTTTTATCATTATTATATTATTTCGCTGCCGCTTCTTCGATCGCTGCCTGCATGCCTTCCTTTTCGATCTTGGTAAGGATGCGCTTTGCCTCGTCGAGGAACGTAGGAACGGTCGTGAGGTCGAGTCCCCACCAGTCCTCGCGCTTCATTACTGCCTCTGCGAGCTCGTGGAGCGAGTCGTTACGGTGCTCGTAGTAGAACTCGAGAACGGCTCTGTCGTCGTTTATCATATACTCTACGCCGTTACGGTCATTAGCAAGTCCGTTATCGCGGAGATCGTAGCCGTGGAAGAAGCACATATACGCGCAGAATCCGAGAGTAAGACCGGTTGGAACCTGTCCGAACTTCTCAACGTAGCCGAGAAGCGACGGGAGAACTCTTGCTCTCCATTTTGAAGTGGTATTGAGCGAGATCGCCATAAGCTGATGGTCAATGAAGGGGTTATTGAGACGGTCGAAAATTACGCGAGCGTATTCGAGCAGATCGTCGTTCGTGAAGGGGAACTCCTCGGAATAGGGAAGAGTCGGGATGATCTCCTTATATACTACGTTCGACGCGAAGTCTGCTATTGCCTTATCCTTGAGCGCGAAGCGCATAATGTCGTTGCCTGCGAGGTAGGATGCGAGGGTTATCGTCGTCTGAACGCCGTTGAGTATACGCACCTTTTCCTGCTTGAAGGGACGGCAGTCGGGAGTTACGATTACGGGAAGTCCTGCTGCCTTGAAGGGAAGCTCGTTTTCAAGGAACTGAGGTCCTTCTATGTACCAAACTGCGAAAATCTCGCCCGTGTCGAGGTTATCGTCGATATATCCGTTTTCTGCGTTGATCGCATCTGCCTCTGCGCGAGGATAACCCGTTACGATTCTGTCGACCATCGTCGAGCAGAATATGTTTTTCTCATTTACCCAGCTCTTGAAGCCGTCACCGAGATTCCACTGGTCGATATAACAGTTAACGCAACGCTTCAGCTCGTCGCCGTTATGGTCGATAAGCTCGCATGAGAGGAAAACGAGTCCGGGTGCGTTTTCGTTTCCGAGCTTATTATAGCGCTCGAAAAGCACCTGCGTTACCTTTGCGGGGAAGGAAGACGAGGGCTTATCCTCGAACTTGCTCGACGGATCGTACGCGATTCCAGCCTCGGTCGTGTTGCTGACTACGAAGCGGATCTCGGGGTTTACCGCATACTCCATAAGTGCGTCGTACTCCTCATAGGGGTTTATGACCTTAGAAATTGAGCTCACTATGCGCTTGTTTACGACCTTTTCGCCATTCTCGAGACCGCGGAGAAGAACGGTATAGAGACCGTCCTGCTCGTTGATTTCCTTTGCTCTGCCTACGGCGATCGGGGTTACGACTGCGACCTTACCGTTATAGCCGACCTTTTCGTTTGCGATGTCGAAGAAATAATCTACGAATGCGCGCAAGAAGTTTCCCTCGCCGAACTGAAGCACCTTTACGGGCGCGTCCTTGAGAAGATAGCCTTGATAATTCTGTTCTTCCAAAAGTTTATACGATAGTTTTTTCATCTTCAAGTCTCCTTAAATGGATAAAGTGTCTTTTTTACTAACTTTTCTTACCCGTGTAAGAAAAGTTACAAAAGAAGCACGCCAAGGGGACAACCGTTTGAATTTTGCCGGTGCAAAATTCTGCACACGTTTTCCCCTTTGGATTCCCCTTTTGCTTTTGCGTGAAGCTTTTAAAGTGTTATGGTACTTGAGAACGTGGTCAACACGTTAAATGTTATTTAACGATAGTCATTTTCTCTTTTGCTTTTTCCGATACTGCTTTCATTGATGCAGGGAAGAATTTTAGGCGGTCAAACTCCTCTGTCATCTCGTTTACGGTTTTACGGAGAGTGTTACCGAATGCCATACGGAGCGACGTTCCGAGATTGATCTTGCTTACACCCATTTCGCACATTTTCGCAAGGTCTTCGTCCTTGACGCCCGACGAGCCGTGGATTACGAGGGGCGTATCGACCTTTTCCTTAATGCGCTTAAGGAGATCAAAGTCGATCTTTGCTTCCTGAATCTTCATTCTGTGAACGGTTCCGATTGCGACTGCGAGCGCGTCAACGCCTGTCTCGCGTGCGAACCATACCGCCTGATCGGGATCGGTGTACTCTGCCTTTGCGACTACGTTAGGGTCGGAATATCCTACGGAGCCGATCTCGGCTTCAACGGATACGCCTGCCGCGTGCGCAAGCTTTACGATCTCCTTTGTGTTGGCGAGGTTTTCCTCAATCGGAAGCTGTGAGCCGTCGTACATTACAGAGGTGTAGCCCGATGCGATAGCTCTTTCGATGTCCGCTTTTGAACGGCTGTGGTCGAGGTGAACGCAGACGGGAACCGACGCGTTCTTTGCCATCGTTACGAGCATCGGACCGATGATCTCCTGAGGAATGAAGTCAACGCAGTCCTTATTCGTCATAAGGATGACAGGGCATCCCATTTCTTCTGCTGTGCGGACGACCGATATTGCGTCCTCGTAGCCGAACACGTTAAATGCGGCGACGGTGCGCTGCGTTTTGAGAATTTCTTTAAGTGTAATAAGCATATCTGCCTCACATTTCAAAGATGACCTGCTCGCCCTCGGCGTGCTTTTGGTCAATAAATTCGAGAAGCTTTGCTTCCGTCGGGAGCGCTTCGGAGCAGTTAGTTGCCGCGACAGCGAGCGATGCGCTTGCAGTTCCTCTTTCTGCACATTCGGGAATCGAAATGCCCTTTATAAGCGCAGAAACGAATGCGCTTGCGTAAGCGTCTCCGCCGCCGGTTGCCTTAAGGAAGTTTATCTTGAAGGGAAGTACCTTGTACTTCTTTCCGTCGTTACAATAAACGCAAGAGCCCTCAGCGCCGTGCTTGATGATGAGAAGCTTTGCGCCCTCGTTGAACCAACGCTCAGCGGTTACCTCGTCGGTATCGCCTTCTGAGATTATCGCGTCGGTTAGGTCGAACTCCTCGCGGGAGCCCATTATCATTTCGGAATCCTTTGCCGCGAGAGTGTAGTAGAGCGAAATTTCGTTTTTGCTCTTCCAAACCTGCGCGCGGTAGTCGATATCGAAGATGACCTTCGTGTTATGCTTTTTTGCGAGCATTATTGCCTTTAGCGCCGCCTCGCGTGAGGGAGATGCGGAAAGAGCTGTACCTGATATAATGATCGCCTTTGCCGATGCTATGTAATCCTCGTCGACGTCGTCGCAGGTTATCTGAAGGTCTGCTACGTTTTCGTCGCGGTACATCATAAGATTCGTCTTGCCGTTCGGAAGAATTTCCGAGAAGGCAAGTCCGAGCATTTCGCCGTGCTTTGCTCTTGCGACGTGAGAAACGTCGATACCCTGGCTCTTAAGGTAGTGGAGCACAAAGTCGCCGAGGCTGTCGTTTGACACGCAGCTGAGGAAGCCGACCTTACAGCCCATTTTCGAAAGGCCTACACCGGTATTTGCCGACGAGCCGCCTACGTACTTATTGAAGTTTACGTTTTCTATAAAGGATTTGCCGAAATCGGCGGGGTTTATGTCGATCGCTATGCGTCCGAAAAGAATCACGTCAAGCGGTCTGTCTTGTTCAAACTTAAGCATTTTTATTCTCCTTGTATAAGGTTTTCAGGGTTGCCGTGCAACGCACGGCAACCCGATAATTACGTGATTAAATTCTTTCGACGGTACCTTCCCAGGTATCCATAGCTTTCTTTCTCGATTCCTCGTCGTACCAGTGCTTGGTGACGGTCTTTGCGCGGGTATAGAAGCGGATTCCGTCGAGACCGAGAACGTGCTGGTCACCGTAGAAGGAGTCCTTGTTACCCGAGAACGGGAAGTATGCGGAGGGAACGGGGATACCTACGTTTATACCGACCATACCGCCGTCGGTACGCATCTCGAACTCACGAGCGTAGTAGCCCGACGAGGTGAAGATTACAGATCCGTTAGCAAAACGGTTTGCGTTCATAATAGCAAGGCCCTCTTCGAAGTCCTTAACGCGCTTGATAACGGTAACAGGTCCGAAGATCTCGCAGTCGCCGACGGACATTCCGGGCTTGACATTGTCGAGAATGGTGGGACCTACGAAGTAGCCGTTTTCATATCCGGGAACTACGATATCGCGTCCGTCGAGAACGAGAGTTGCACCCTCGTCGATACCCTTCTGGATCCAGTTGCAGACAGATTCCTTATGCTTTGCGGAAACTACGGGGCCGAGCTGGGTTTCGGGATCGTAGGAGCAGCCGACCTTGAGCGCTTCTGCTTTCTTCTTGAGAAGAGCAACGAAGCGGTCGGCAATGGACTCCTGAACAACGATTGCGGGAAGTGCCATACAACGCATTCCTGCACAGCCGTAGGTCGAGTTGATTATAGCGTTAACGGAGCTTTCAAGGTCGCAGTCCTCGAGAACGAGCGCGTGGTTCTTTGCCTCGCACTGTGCCTGAACGCGCTTACCGTGAGCCGCAGCAACGGAATAGATATGCTTACCGACGTTTGTCGTTCCAACGAAGGTGACTGCCTGGATACGGGGGTCGGTGAGGAACATTTCGGATTCCTGTCTTGAGCAGGTAACGAGGTTAACGACGCCCTTCGGGAAGCCTGCTTCCTCATAGAAGAGCTCGAGAATACGCATAGAGGTAAGGGGAGTCATCGACGCCGCCTTGAGGACGACGGTGTTACCGGTTGCGATAGCAAGCGGAACCATCCAGCCCCACGGGATCATAGCGGGGAAGTTAAAGGGAACGATACCCGCAACAACTCCGAGCGGAACGCGGTAGGAAGCGGTATCGAAGCCTGTTGTTACCTGAAGGGATGCGTTGCCCTGAGATGCGAAAGGAACGGAGCAAGCAAACTCGGTAGGCTCGATCGCCTTAAGCACGTCGCCTCTTGCTTCAGTGAGGTTCTTACCGAGCTCCTTTGAGCAAAGTAGTGTAAGCTCGTCAAGATGCTCTACGAGCACGTTGCGCCACTTGAACATCATCTGTGTGCGCTTGCTGATCGACATAGACGACCAAGCGGGGAACGCCGCGTGAGCCGCCGCGATAGCTTCGTCTACCTCCTCAGCGGTACAGCAGGGAACTTCTGCAATTACCTCACCCGTTGACGAGTCGGTAACTTCCATCCATTTGTCGGTCTTTGAATCTTTCCATTCGCCGCCGACGCAATATTTCATTCTTTTCATGTTAGTTTCCGTCCTTTTTGACATTTTTTTGATATGAATCACAATATGATTAATTGCTGTAAATCCATTATAACACTTTGCTTATTCAAAGTCAATCGTTCTGCAAAAGATTAATACTTAAGGCAAATAATTGATAATCAGTTTTTGCATTGCCGATATGCAGAGGTAAGTGTTAAATGTGTAAGCGCCTTTGGCATTTTGCTTTGGAAAAACGATAACTCCCGAAAAAAACTTTTCGGGAGTTATCGCTTTATGTGCTATGAGTTGGATGTTTGCCGCTATTATTCGCAGTAGGAATACGAGTAGGTTGTCTGAGAAACTGTTTCTGTCGTATTGTTACTGAATAATGTGTCGGTTTTTTTCAGAAGATTACCGTAGCAATCGTAGAAATATTCGAAGGTTTGAACGTCCTTGCCGTCTCTCATTCTGTGATCGGTCAAGAGTAAGCCGTCATCGTTGTAGCTGTATTTAATTTCGTAGGTTCCGTTAGTGTTGACTTCCTTTGAGTATACCATTCTCCCTTTGCTGTCATACTCGTATGAGTAGGTTGTGCCACGGTCTGGGATGTGTTCTTCCACGAGGTTGTTATTTTCGTCATATTTGTATGTGTACAGGGTGTCGAAAGCAAAGGTTTCTTTCTTTACGTTCCACTCGGAATCTGTAATGTACTCTCTGTAAGCTTCGGTTTCTTTTATGAGATTTCCGTTTGGATCATATTCATAAATTACGGTTCTGACGTCCTTGGTATAGTTTTCGTACTCGTCATCATATTCGCCGGGCTTCATATATGTGGACTCAATGATCTTGGCGTATTCGCCCTTTTCATTGTATAGGTATTCTTTTATAAGAACCTTTTCTCTTGGGCTGTCGGGATATTTCGTGGTTATTTCGGTAATATTTTTCGAGCTGTTGTATTTGTATGATGTTTCTACACGTGTGTTGCCATTGTAATGCATTTTCTTAGATACGAGTCCGTCGTTGTAATAATATATAGTATATCCTCCATCGGCATCTGCGAGGAGTTTTCCAACTAATATCCCGTCTTCGTCGTACGCGTAAAGTTCGCTGTCGAAGTATTTGTCGGGATCAGACGTTGACGCTGTCGTGGTTCTGATAATCTGTCCGCGTTCATTGTAATAGTGAGACAAAACGGTAGAATGCTGTATTTCTTTGATGGGACGAACGACGAACTTGGCGAGCATGGATTTTGCTTCTGAATTATCTGTTGCCGAGAGGATCACGTATGCGGCGTCGAAGCTCTTTGCTTCAATAAGCTCTTTGGCTTTTTCTATCAGATCATCGTCTGTGAATTCGTCCGCAACAGTAAGCATAAGCGAATATGCCGAGCTGTGGTCTCCGTTGCTTGCAAGGGAAACGACGTTGTTGATAACCGCATCATTATTTTGAGCTTTCGGATCCTTTTTTGAAGTTCCGCAGGCGGTTAACAAAATGAGAAGAGCGATCAGAATAGAGAATAACTTCGTTGTTTTCATGGTAAGCTCCTTTCGTTTATCAGGTTTCAATCAAATGATGGACGATAATTATTTGGTTGTGACGATGACTTTGTTCAATAATATTGTATCATAACCGCGGTTATGTTTTGTTACACGGGTGTTAACTTTTTGAATGGCATATCCGTACGGCAATATGCAAAAATTACCATTCATATAAAAAGGAAATCGAACCATAATAAGACCAGAGCCGGAAAACGGCTTGAAAACAAATACCTTTTAAGGTAAGGAGAAAAAATTAAAATGGCTACTAAAAGCAACAAGAACGTAGTGCCCGAAGCACGCGCAGCCCTTGATAAGTTCAAGATGGAGGCTGCAAACGAGGTTGGTGTTAACCTCAACAATTCCTACAACGGCGACATCACCGCAAAGCAGGCCGGATCTGTTGGCGGACAGATGGTCAAGAAGATGATCGAGAAGTACGAAAACGATCTTAAGAACGGCAAGTAATTTGAAAAATCGGAAGGGCTCCGCTTATGCGGGGCTTTTTCGTTTGAACGGTATAAAATTTTTTGAAAAATCTTAAAAAAGTCATTTCTTTATTCACAATTATGGTGTATAATAGTACCATCTGTATCTGTGCTGTCCGATCCGACTTATGGACAGCGCAAAAAAACTGTCGGAGAAACGGACGTATTATGAACAAAGTACTTAACAAATTAAACGGATTTGACGGAGTAAAGGGACCTGTTCTTACTATCGTAATGGACGGCGTCGGAATCGCTCCCGATAACGGCGGAAACGCAGTTGCCGCCGCATACACACCCAATCTTGATATGCTCATGGCGAAGTATCCCACTCTTTCGCTAAAGGCACACGGAACCGCCGTCGGACTTCCTTCCGACGACGATATGGGTAACTCCGAGGTCGGACATAACGCTCTCGGCTCGGGACAGGTATTTGCACAGGGTGCAAAGCTCGTTTCACAGTCGATCGAGAGCGGAAAGCTTTTCGCTTCCGATACCTGGAAGAAGGTAGTCTCTAACGTAAAGGAAAATAACTCTACTCTCCATTTCCTCGGACTCTTCTCCGACGGAAACGTACATTCACATATCGACCACCTCAAGGCTCTTATCGTTCACGCAAAGGAAGAGGGAATCCCGACTGTACGCGTTCACATTCTGCTTGACGGACGCGACGTAGGTGAGACGTCTGCCCTTGACTACGTTCTTCCCTTTGAGGCTTTCATTGCCGATCTTAAGGACGAAGCTTTTGATATCGCTATCGCATCGGGCGGCGGAAGAATGAAGATAACTATGGACCGTTACGAGGCAAACTGGGCAATGGTCGAAGCCGGCTGGAAGACTCACGTTCTCGGAGAGGGAAGAGCATTCGCTTCTGCTGAAGAAGCTATCAATACTTACAGAGCCGAAACAGGCGTTATCGACCAGGATCTTCCTCCCTTCGTTATCGCAAAGGACGGCAAGCCGGTCGGTACCGTTAACGATGGCGACAGCGTAGTATTCTTCAATTTCCGCGGTGACCGTTCGATAGAAATTTCGAAGGCGTTTGATGATGCTGATTTTGATAAGTTCGACCGCGTTCGTTATCCCAAGGTAGTATACGCAGGTATGCTCGAATACGACGGAGACCTTCACATTCCGTCAAATTACCTCGTAAATCCCCCCGAGATCACAAATACCCTCGGCGAATATCTTACCGATGCGGGCGTAAAGTGCTACGCTATTTCGGAAACTCAGAAGTACGGTCACGTTACCTATTTCTGGAACGGAAACAAGAGCGGAAAGTTCGACGAGGAGCTTGAAACATACGTTGAGATCCCGTCCGATATCGTTCCCTTTGAGCAGAGACCCTGGATGAAGTGCGCCGAAATTACCGATACTCTTATCGAGGCTATAAAGAGCGGTGAGTATAAGTATCTCCGCTGCAACTTCCCGAACGGCGATATGGTCGGTCATACCGGTTCGTTTGCTGCTACCAAGTGCAGTATGGAGGCACTTGATCTCCAGCTTGGAAGAATCTTAAAGGTTCTTGACGAGGTTGGCGGTGTCGCTCTTATTACTGCCGACCACGGCAACGCTGACGAGATGTTTGAGCTCGACAAGAAGACCAAGCTTCCGAGCAAAAAGGCAAAGACGAGCCATACTCTCAATCCCGTTCCCTGCATTTTCTACGATAACATCCATAACGGCGAATATGAGGTAAAGGCAGAGGGAAGCTACGGCCTTTCGAACGTTGCCGCAACCGTTGCCAATCTTCTCGGCTACGAAGCTCCCGATATGTGGGACGCTTCTATGATCGAAGTAAAATAATTTTCTGCCCCGAACGGGGAAAGGTGAAGATATGCCCGAAAACAAAGAGAGGAATAACGAGTTTCTTCATTCGCTCGACAGCTTGAGCGCCGATGAAATTCGCGCAAATAAAAAGAAAAAGCGCCGCGTTATTGACGTAGTGCTTGATAATATGCGCCGTCTTCTCTTGGGGGTCTGCGCCGTAACGCTTATCATTTGCTCGGTGAATATCGTTGAGTCGATAATAGATTATTCCAAGCAGGACGAAATATACGACAGTATCGGAGATTTCGTCATGAAGACCGCGGGCGTCGAGATGATGTTCCAAGGTCCGAATATGATGGCAACGCCCGACCACGATACGGGTATTACGCTGTCGAAGGACGACCTTTCGGACTATGCGAATGCTGCGACCGTCAATAAGGAATATGCAAGGGTCAGAGCAAAGCTCGTGAATCTGAAAAACAGATACCCCGACCTTTACGGCTGGATAACGATATCGGGAACAAACATAAATTACCCGATAATGCAGACGGATAACAACGATTATTATCTTGACCATTCCTATACCGGTGCATACCTCGGCGCGGGTGCGATATTTGCCGATTATCACTGCGAAAAAAAGCTGACGGATAATAAGAATCTCGTGGTTTACGGACACCACATGTCCAATTCCTCGATGTTCCACCAGCTTGATAATTTCCTTAAGGAGTCGTTCTTTATGAACAACGGTAAGATCACCGTTTATACTCTTGACGGAATGTATACCTATCAGATATACTCGATATACGAGACCGACAAATACTACCCGTATATCACGACGTATTTCAAATCGGGCGAGAGCTTTGTCGAGTTCGCGGAAAAATCGGAGGAAAAATCGATCTACAATAAGGACAACGTGTTATTCGCTCCGAGCGATCGAATACTGACGCTTTCTACCTGTAATAACCGTTTCGCAGACGGCCGTCTCGCGGTGCACGCTGTGATGGTTGACCAATATAACTATCAAAAATCTTAAGGAAAACATTTATGAAGCTTTCGGTGCTGATCCCGATGTACAATGAAATAAGCGTTGCGGAAAGCACGGCGAGAACTCTTACGGAGTATCTGAATACGAACTTCGGTGAGGGCTACGAGGTCGTATTTTCTGACGATGGAAGTACCGACGGCTGCGGAGATGCCCTGCGGGCGCTCGGAATACCGAACGTGAGAGTGGTCGGTTACCGTGATAACCGCGGTAAGGGCTCGGCTGTACGAGAGGGAATAAAGAAGTGTTACGGCGATGTCATCGTCTGCACCGACTGCGACCTTGCGTACGGCTGTGATGCTATTGTTAATATCTATAACAGGATAATGTCGGGAGGCGAGCATATCGTTATAGGCTCGCGTAACATATCAAGCGACGGATACGACGGCTACACGTTTTTGCGTAAGCTGATGTCAAAAATGTACATCAAGCTTGTGTCATTTATAGCGGGCTTCCGATATTCCGATTCTCAGTGCGGACTCAAATGCTATTGCGCCGAGGCGGCGAGAACCGTTTTCGAGCATTGCGCGGTAAACGGCTTTGCGTTCGACCTTGAGGCTCTGCTTCTTGCGGACAAGCTGAAGATGAAGGTCGCTGAGATTCCCGTGAGGGTCATAAACCACCGCGAAAGCACGTCAAAGGTAAAGCCTTTCCGCGATGCCGCCCGAATGATAAAGGACGTAAAACGGATAAAAAAGAGACTGAAAAAGCTTAAAATATAAAAAACAGCAACGCCCGAGGGCGTTGCTGTTTTTTATATGCAAAGATCATTTATCTGCTTGTGAAAAGTTAGAATAATCTACTCGGAAATAATAATAGTGCTCAACGCCCTCGACGTCCTTTATACGCACGAGATATGACCATACACTATGATCGCGTGTCCAATCGGTAGAAGATAACCACCAATTTGTGGATATAGTCGCTTCGTTTTTGTTGAAAGAGGTTTTGACACTCAAATATATAGATCCATGAAGCTCAACGTTGATATCATTATCATCAACGACGGATAAACGCGAGACGGAGCATGACGAGATCTCAAACGGTGTTCCAAAGGTTACGTCAGCGGCATCGGCTTCGCTTTGAAAAACGATGCTCTTGTAATCGTTTTGGTATGTTTTGATTGCTTTTATCCGTTTTTCTTCCGAAAACTCGCCGATTCCCGCCTTGAGTATGTTTTCCGAGTATTCGCCGGAAACGATCTCCTTGTGAATTCTTACGGCATTACCGTCGGTATAACTGACGAAATAATAGATGCCGTCGATTTGATAGATTGCGATCCTGGATGTACTATGGTCCTTGTGTTCAATAATATGACAGCCTTTTTGTGTCTTCAGCTTTTCGAGAGTTGCGTTTGCTTCGGTTTTATCTTCATTTTCATCGATCGGTGCAAAGTTTTCGTAGGTCAGTTCGAGATTCTCTTCATACGAAATGTACTTGTAAGCCTTGTTGTTAACGTATATCGTGTCTCCGTCGACGGTTATTTCAAGAGAATATACTGCCGACATGGCAATCGGCTGCATATATGGTTTGGCAGATAGGGCTTTCGGCGGATCGCTCGGCGGTGTTTTGCCCGTTTCCGAGCTGTTACAGCCGACAGACGATAAAAGGAAGATTATAATGCCGAGAGTCAAAAAAAGCTTTTTAATTACTGATTTTCGCATACAAAAGTCCTCCTTTATCACTGAAAATTGAATATTACTTTATGCGGCGTTATTACCGTATAATTTATTATACCATAGAGCAGTTGAAAAGTCAATATTTGGCGTGTGTTCGCGGATACTCAAAAGCTCCACCCGAACGGGTGGAGCTTTTGCTATATTATTCTTCAAATATCATTTCCGCGACTATCGGCAGCATATCAAGCGACGGTATTTCGTAATCGGGAATTATCTCAGGGTCGCGCGGGTAGTTACGCAGGTTATACCAAACGGTCGTGATGCCGGCGTTTTTGCCGCCCTGAATATCTGACGTCAGACTATCTCCGACTATGAAGCAGTCGCTTCGGTCGAGGTCACCGATAAGCTCGAAGCATTTATCAAAAAACTTCGGGTTCGGCTTATCGTAGCCGACTCTTTGAGAGATAAATATCTGCTCGAAATATTTGCCGATTCCGCTTAACGCTATCCGTCCGTCCTGCACCTTTGCGGTACCGTTCGAAACGACGAAAAGACGGTATTTTTCCGACATTTCTTCAAGCAGTTCTTCTGCGCCGTCGAGGTAGAACCAGCTTTGCGACAAGGTGTTTTCGTAACCGCTTTGCACCTTGATCGGATCGCAGGTTAGACCGAGATCGGAAAAGAATATCTCAAAACGGCGGTAAAGAACCTGCTCACGCGTAAGCTCGCCCTTCTCGAGCAGCTTCCACTGTGATAGGTTGACTTTTGAGTAGTGCTTTATCATCTCGTCTGTCGGCGTAACGCCGTTTTCGGACAGCGTTTTTCGCAGTGCGACATCCTCCGAGCGGTGGAAATCGAGGAGGGTATCGTCGAGGTCGAAAAGTATTGCTTTCTTTTTCATATCAAAGTAGAGTGATTCCGGCTTCGTTACAAACGCGGATCGTTTCATCGTCCCAAACCGAGGACTGAACCTCGCCTATGTGTGCCTTATGTAAGAAGAACATACACATTCTCGACTGACCGATACCGCCGCCTATCGTGTAGGGAAGCTCGCCGTTCAGAAGTGCGCGATGGAAGGGAAGCTCGGCTCTTTTTTCACAGCCCTTTATCTTAAGCTGGCGCATCAGCGCTTCCTCGTCAACACGAATACCCATAGAGGAAAGCTCAAGAGCGATGTCGAGAAGCTCGTAATAGACGATGATATCACCGTTAAGCGACCAGTCGTCGTAGTCGGGAGCGCGTCCGTCGTGGGGCTTGCCTGACTTCAGCGCACCGCCTATCTGCATAAGGAATATTGCACCGTGTTCCTTTGCCGCTTTATACTCGCGTTCCTTTGCGGTGAGGTCGGGATACTTATCTTCAAGCTCCTGCGAGGTCACGAAGGTGATCTTTTCGGGAAGCAGGCGTTTTGCAAACGCATAGTCGTCCGCTACGTGCTTTTCTGTGTGGCGGAGCGCCGCGTATATCTTTTTGACGGTCGATTTAAGAGTTTCGACGGTTCTTTCTTCCTTCGAAATTATTCTCTCCCAGTCCCACTGGTCGACGAATACCGAATGGATGTTATCGGTATCCTCGTCGCGTCGGATGGCGTTCATATCGGTATAAAGTCCCTCGTCGCGTCCGAACCCGTATTCTTTAAGTGCATTACGCTTCCATTTTGCAAGCGAATGGACTATTTCAGCATCGCTCTCGACGCCCTTTATATCAAATTTAACGGCACGCTCAACACCGTTAAGATCGTCGTTAAGACCCGAGCTTGACGTAACGAAAAGAGGTGCCGAAACTCTGATAAGGTCGAGCTGAATTGCGAGGTCGCGCTCGAAAAAGTCCTTCACCTTTTTTATTGCCATCTGCGTCTGACGCGGATTCAGTATTGATTTGTAGCCCTCCGGAATATAAACGCTCATAGTACGCTCCAATTTAATAAAATCTTCTTATATTCTACTATATTAAAGCGAAATTGTCCATAGTTTTTTGAAAAATTGAAAATACTATTGAAAAAAAGGTCGATATGGTGTAGAATAATGGCAATGATATTTCTATGCGAGGGAATTAAAATGTCAAAGAAAGCGATAATAATTGTCAATCCCGTTGCGGGAAAAATGAAGATAAAGGAAGACCTTCCGAATATGCTCGTGATGCTGAAAAGCCAGGAGTACGAGACGAAGGTATATATTACAAAAGCCCATGGCGATGCGGCACGGGTAGCCGAAAAATTCGGTAAGACACGCGATCTTGTCGTTTGCTGCGGCGGCGACGGAACTCTTAACGAGGTAATAAGCGGACTCCTTAAAATTGAACAAAAGCCGCTTCTTCTTTACTATCCTTGCGGAAGCACAAACGATTTCGCTTCTACCCTCGGCCTTTCGTCAAACGCAATCGACGCAACCTGCGATATCGAAAACCGTGAGGTCATGGACCTTGACGTCGGTATGTTCAATAACGAGCTTAATTTCTCGTATATTGCATCGTTCGGACTGTTCGTTCGTGCGTCCTATTCCGCACCTCAGAAGGTCAAGAATCTTTTCGGACATTTTGCTTACGTTCTCGAGGGAGCGAAGGAGCTCCCGACAATAGGCAAATCGTACCACACGAAGGTCGTTTACGACGACGGCGAGATCGAGGGTGATTACGCGCTTGTCGGAGTTACAAACTCGACCTCCGCAGGCGGTGTCCTTAAGCTTTCAAAGGACGACGTAAGCCTTTCCGACGGACTATTTGAGGTTCTTCTCATAAAGGGCATAAAGAGCCCTGCCGACCTTGCGGAAATCGCCAAGCTTCTGCTTGCGAAGAAGACAGACGGAGACAGAGTAACTCTTCTTCATACCACGAAGGTACATATCGAATGCGAGGAAGCCCCTGCATGGTGTACCGACGGAGAGTTTGCGGGCAACCACGCTTCTGTTGACGCAGAGTGTCTGCACGGCGCGGTAAGAATACTGATCTGATATTTTGCATATACTTCTTTCATAAAACCGAAACGGAGTATATATGTCAAAGGCAGAAGAGCTTATCCGCGTGTCTGTTATGATAATAAAACGGATAAACAAGTGGCTTGAGGAGCACCGTATTCGGGTGTATGCTTCTGGGGCCGCTTTTTTTATAATCATATCGGCAGTCCCGATGCTGATATTCGTCCTTTCCTTTTTAGGTTATTTTATGCCGAACGGGAAAGAAATGCATTCGTATATTGTCGAAATATTCCCTGAGGGGCTTGAACCGTATGTGATGCGTGTTCTTTTGGAGATAAACGAAAAATCGAACGTTCCGCTTTTGTCGGTCAGTGCCGTCACGCTTCTTTGGTCGGCTTCAAGCGGTATACGGGGAATCGGTGCGGGAATAAGAAATGTCTACGGCGGGAAAAAGGACAAAAGCTATATTCTGTATATTATCAAAAGCGTCGGAATAACGCTTCTTTACATCTGCTCCGTTATACTTGCGCTTATCGTGTGGGTGTTTGGCGATATGATCCTTGAAACCGTTCCTCATTGGAGACATATCGGGGCGTTGAAGGTGCTCAACAGCGCGTCTCTTTTTCTGCTTCTGAGCGCGGTATTTATGCTGACCTACCGTGTTTTCGGAGGTGGAAGGGATAGGGGAATAAGGGAGGCGCCGGGTGCGTTTCTGAGCGCGGCGGCATGGTTTCTTTTTTCGGCGGTTTTTGAGTATTACGTCGAGCATTTCGGGCGGTATTCTTACGTTTACGGAAGCCTTGCGTCGATAATCGTTGTTATGCTGTGGCTCTATTTCTGTATGGAGATATTGCTTATCGGCGCGGGGATAAATATTCTTCTGAGCAGAAAAAGGCGAATGGAAAAATGAATGTGAAGAGTTATTCGGTCAACCTTTGGTATTGGTTTTATCTATTGCACAGAACGGGCGACCAATGGTCGCCCCTACAAGAGAATTTCAAACGTCCTCGTAGGGGCGACCATTGGTCGCCCG
>JAZQGU010000003.1:0-1726 GCA_045540175.1 Eubacteriales bacterium
GGTCGCCCCTACGAGAGAGTTTAAAAGTTAATTGTAGGGGCGACCATTGGTCGCCCGCCGCAAAACTACATCACAACGTGAGAAAACAGACGACGTTTCCGTCGTCTGTTTTTTATTTATCAAGCTTTGAAAGGTCGAACGGGGTCGTCTGGTAGACGAAATAGTTAAGCCAATTCGAATAGAGCAGGTTTGCGTGAGAGCGCCAGGTAACAACGGGGGGCTTTGAGACGTCGTCGTTCGGAAAGTAATTTACCGGGATATGCGGATTCTTTCCTGCGTCGAGGTCTCGGAAATATTCGTCCGACAGCGTATATGCGTCGTACTCGCTGTGACCGGTTATAAATATCTGCTTGCCGTTTTTCGTCGCCATAGCGTAAACTCCGCATTCCTCCGACGATGCGAGGATCTTAAGCCCCTCGACCTTTTCAACGTCGGCGCGGTCGACCGTCGTATGACGGCTCTGCGGAACGGGAAAAACGTCGTCAAATCCGCGCAGAAGCATCGAATTCTTATAATCGGCGCGGTGCGGATAGACGCCCGAAAGCTTGCTCGGAAGAGCGCGCTTCTGAATTCCGAAATGGTAGTATAGACCCGCCTGCGCGCCCCAGCAGATATGGAAGGTGCTGTGAACGTGGGTCTTGCTCCACTCCATTATCTCGCAAAGCTCATTCCAATATTCGACCTCCTCGAACGGCATTTGTTCAACGGGAGCGCCCGTTATTATCATTCCGTCGAAGTTGCGGTGCTTTACGTCGGAGAACGTCTTGTAGAACTTGAGCATATGCTCCTTCGCTACGTTTTTCGACTCGTAGGTGCTTGTTTTTATTAGCTCCATTTCGACCTGAAGCGGAGTGTTTCCAAGCAGACGCGAAAGCTGTGTTTCGGTCTCAATCTTCTTCGGCATCAGGTTCAGTATCAATATCTGAAGCGGACGAATGTCCTGTCCCTCGGCACGGGTTTCTTCCATTACAAAAATGTTTTCGCGTTGAAGCACCTCGGCGGCAGGGAGATTGTTCGGTATCTTAATCGGCATTTTCGGTTTCCTTTTGGGGTAATATTTAACTATTAAGAGAATCGGGGCAACGATATACCTTCTCCTGCGGGAGAAGGGGGACCGCGGGCAGAATGCCCGTGGTGGATGAGGAGTAAGTTCCCTATATGGACACCTCATCCGTCCGAGGTTTACCTCTTAGACACCTTCCCCAAGGGGAAGGCAAGAGGGCGTTCTATCTTGCCCTTAAATATCAGTTCAGCGCCTGCTCGATATCGGCGATAAGGTCGTCGGCGTCTTCAAGGCCGACGGAGAGACGAACGAGGTCGGAGGGTACGCCTGCGGCTGCAAGCTCCTCGTCTGACATCTGACGGTGTGTCGTTGATGCGGGGTGCAGGCAGCAGGAGCGCGCGTCAGCGACGTGCGTCTCAATAGCGGCGATCTTCAATTTACCCATGAAGCTCTGAGCCGCCTCGCGTCCACCCTTTACACCGAAGCTTACGACTCCGCAGGAGCCGTTCGGCAGGTACTTTTTAGCAAGGTTATAATAAGGCGAGGATTCAAGCGAGGGATAGTTTACCCACGCGATCTTCCCGTGATTTTCAAGATATTTTGCGATTTTCTCGGCATTCTCGCAATGACGCTTCATTCTCACGTGCAGGCTTTCAAGTCCGAGATTGAGAATAAAGGCGTTCTGGGGCGACTGAACCGAGCCGAAGTCACGCATAAGCTGTG
>JAZQGU010000004.1:0-18200 GCA_045540175.1 Eubacteriales bacterium
GGGGCGACCATTGGTCGCCCGCATAAATACAATGTTACATCACAAAACAAAAAAACAAGCGGCTGTTTAGCCGCTTGCTTTATGTTTTGCTAATTATTAGCGCTTCTTGGAAACGTAAGCGATTCCGAAGAGAGCAACTACTGCCATTGCAACGTATGCAACAACGCTGTCGCCGGTCTCGGGGTTAGTGGTAGGAGGAGTAACGTCCTCGCCGCCCTGGTCGCCACCGGTAGGAGGAGTAACATCCTCACCGCCCTGGTCGCCGCCGTTGTAGTCATCGGAAACCTTAGAAACTACGCATTCCTGAATGGTAACGCAGTCAGGGTTGTTATCGTTGTGGGTAGTGTTAACGTTGAAGAGAATCTCGGTGGTCTGAGCGAAAGCGAACATAAGCATATCGCCTTTTGCGAGTTCAATCTCGCCCTCAAGAACTCCGGAGGGCTCTTCAGCGGTAGGAACGAAGGAAGTGAGAACGGTACCGTTCTTTCTTACGGTTACTTCGAACTCAAGGGGATCTCCGGTGATGGAGGTCTTGAAGAGAACGCCGGTAACGATTGCGCCGAAGGAATAGGTTCCGTTAGAGGGAGCGGTGAATACGATCGCGCCGTCAGAACCTGCATGGCAGCAAGCGTCAAGACCGGTAGCGTCATCTCTGCACTCGAAGATCATGGGAGACCAACGTCCGCCGAAGTCTACGTACCATCTGGTACTAGTGTAGTTGGATACGTTGGGGTTATTCTGAGCCTTCTGCTCATTGTGGTTAGCACCTACGTAGGGGAAAGGAACACTATCCTTGTTCTCGGCTTGAACATAGGTTGCGAGGCTGTCGTACTCAACGATGTTTGCATCGTCGTTTACGTTAACGGTTGCGGTGTCGAGATCAGTAAAGCCGAGAAGTCTCCAGGGACCATGAACTGCGGTATCCCAGCCCTTGTACTGCTCGAGACCAGACTCGGAAGACCAGTCGGTAGGAAGTGCCCACACATCGGTCTCTTCTGCGCCAACGTTCATTACTGCGAATGCAGAAACGAGTAAAGCGCAAACTACGAGATAAGAAAGTATGCGTTTCATAAATATATTCCTCCTATGAATATAAAAATTAAGTTCAAATTTTGTGTATACTTGACAACACGAAAATTCTAAGAATATTGTATCTTAGTCATCGCAATTTGTCAATATTATTTTCAAAAATTTTTAGCATTTTTGTCTGCTTTTTCGACAACTGCATCCGGTAATTCTTCGAAAATGCACAATAATGCGGTGGCAAATTGTGCAATATGACACGCAAAGGATTTTAAAGAGAAAGGCAAAACGATTTTCATTCTGTTTTCGCGGGGGCCCTCCCGAAAAATCCGTAACGACAATACGATATTACAATATATTTATTTCATCAATTCATCGGTGAGACGGATTATTTCGGGCGCAATCTTTTCGCGCTGTTTTTTGACAATGCCGTTATATATCGGATACGCGAGTGCAACGAGAATAATTCCGACAATACCCGCCGATATTCCGACAATCATCGCGGTGGTTGCTCCCAGCCCGATAAAATCGCTGAACTGTTTTTCCATTACGAGACTCATTCCCGTACCCATCACGAGCGCCCCGATTATACCGATAATAAGCGAAACCATCGTCGCCCTTTCGGTGACAGACGCATCGAGACGGCGGATCTGTGCCATTTTATCCTCGGCCTTTTTCGGCATCTCGTATTTTTTTCTTATCGCCTTAATTTCTTCCTGCTCCTTCGCGGAGTAGGTATAACTGAACTGATCCTTGTTTTCCATTTATTGCTCCTTGACGGCATTTAGCCGATTTAACGATTTTCTTGCCTGAACTATCATATATATCGCCATTGCGATAATGAATGCCGAAATTGCGCCGCCGCTCAGACCAAGAAACAGTCTGCGCTCGGTCAAGCTTAGGGATTCCTTCCCGAAGGTCGTAAGCATTGTCGATTCCAGAGTCAGCATCGAAACGCACGCCGCCGCAAGCGATATCGCCTTCGACGCCGTATAAACGGGGCTTTCGTACTTGCGGTATTTCACAATGTTCACGATGGCGAGCGTGAACGAGGTGAACGTATATGCCGCAAGCGATATCGTCGTGATCTCGTGGTGAATAAACGTCCTGTTCCAATAGACCATAAAGAAGATCATGAGAGCAAGGACAAGATTCATCACAAGGAGAACTATTCCGCAAGCACAGGTCTTGCGAAGCTCGATTTCAAGATATTCACCGGGCTTGTTCTTTCTCGTGTGCCGTAAAAGGAAGAAGCGCATCGCGGCAAGAAATACGTAGTAGCAAGCAAGCGAAACAAACCAAAACGATTTGTGCCAAATGCCCATTCCGAGCTGCAGCGCGGCGTAGGCGGTATTGAATATCAGCGTTCCGTATAGAGAGAGATTTACTCTCAGATTCGCGTCGTTTTGCCAGATCTGTATATACTTGTTTTCATTTTTGAATTTCTTGAAAAAACGGATGAGATACGGTATTTTGAAGCACCATACCGTCAGCGTATAGGCGGAAAGAACGTAGGAAATTATAGATACTGCCGACGTCGTTCCCAAAAAGATCATCGAACAGACGAGTGCCGACACCGACACGGGGACGAGCACTATCATCAGCGCGATATGTGGAAACAGCAATTTCAGCCCAAGCTTTTTCCATTTCATTACGCCCTCCTCATTCGTACCGTAAAGGTGCTTCCCTTCCCGAGTACGCTTTCTACGCTGATCTCGCCCTTCATTATGTCAACGACTCTTTTTACAAGCGCAAGCCCGAGGCCGTTACCCTGCACCGAATGTGAGGTATCGCCCTGGTAAAATTTTTCGAATATGTGCGCTCCGACTTCAGCTGTCATTCCGCAGCCAGTGTCGGTCACCTTTACTACTGCGTGATGCTCCGTTGCCGTCAGCGTGACCTTGACGCTTCCGCCGGGCGGAGTAAACTTGAACGCGTTTGAAAACAGATTGCTCCAGACGTGGCTGAGAAGCTCTGCGTCGGCTTTTACCGTTACGTTATCCGCAATGTCAGTTTCGATTTCGATATCCGATTTTTCCCATACGTTTTCGTATCTGAGCAGGCATTCGCAAAGCTGTTCACCGAGGTCGTACTCGGTAATTTCGGGATATATCTGCTGATTTTCGAGGCGGTTGAGCTTGAGAATATTCGTCATCATATCAGCCATACGGCGCGAAGCATCGGTTATCCCCTTTGCGTACTCAATGCGCTTTTCGTCACTCAAATTCGGAGACTGCAAAAGCGTTCCGTAATTCTGCATAACGGCAAGTGGAGTTTTCATTTCGTGTGACACGTTCGCTATAAAATCGGTGCGAAGCGTCTCAACGCTCGAAAGCTCGGATGCCATGGAATTTACCGCTGTGCCGATGCGGTTGAAGCCGTCCATTCCCGCGCCGTGCATATTCGGTACGCGGGCGGTAAAATCGCCCTGCATTATTTTCTCCGTTGTGTCGGTGATTATCTTGACGGGACGGTCGACGTTTGCCTTTCTTCTGATATAATCGATCGTTGCAAAGATGAGGGTGAGGATCAGCACGTTTATAAACGTGATCTTCGCCGCCGAGGCAATATTATCCGCCGTGTAGGTCAGCTTCATCGAATCCGCCATGGTATGGAGAAACAGCATCATACAACACGATACCGCAAAGCCGATCGTTAAAAAGAATATAATGAAATTGTTGACCGTCCGAAGGACTCCCTTTACCGTCGGTTTTTTCATTTTATCACCGCCTTGTAGCCGAGACCGTGAACGGTCTTTATCTCAAAGTCCTCACAATCAGACAGCTTTGAGCGGAGCTTTGTCATATAAACATCGACTGCACGCGGGGCTGTTTCGGTGTCAGCATCCCAAAATTCGTCCATAAGCTGTGTGCGGGTAAAGGTCTTTTTCGGATAGGAAAGGAGCTTATAAAGAATGCTGAATTCGCGGTTTGTGAGCGAGATCTCCTCGTCTCCGAGATATGCTGTGTGCTCGTCGGCATCCATAACGAAGGAGCCGATCTCGAGCTTTCGGCTTGAAGCGATCTTCGCACGGCGAAGGAGCGCCCCGATCCGCAGGAATAGCTCGTCAAGGTCGATCGGCTTGACCATATAATCGTCAACTCCGATGCGGAATCCCCTCTGCTTTGACGCGATATCGTCGCGCGCGGTCATAAACAGGATCGGGATCTCCTGATTAAGCTCCCTTACGTTTCGGGCAAATTCAAAGCCGTCGATCCCCGGCATCATAATGTCGGACACGATAAGATCAAACATATTTTCATACAGCGCGTCGTACGCCTCGTTTGCATCAAGGCATCCGGTTGCCTCGTATCCGCTGTTTAAAAGGAATGAGCATACGGTTTTGTTCAGTTCTCTATCGTCCTCTACGACCAAAATCTTAAACATTATAACGCCTCCGTCGGTTTTTAGGGTTATTTTATCATATTATAACACGGAAATGTTAATGTTTTGTTTGCGTTTTTGAATTTTTGGGGGATTTTGTTTGGATTTTTGGGGTTCGGCACGTTGTTTGTAGGGTGCGACGTCCTCGGCGCACCGCACAAAAAACAATGTTACTTTGCTTTGATGCACGGTTGCTCCGCAACCTACACCTCATCCACCGCAGACGCAGCGTCTGCGGTCCCCCTTCCCCAAGGGGAAGGCTAACAACGTGACGAACCTTCTCCATATTGTTGGTAGGGCGTGGGTTTACTCCCGCCGCGCAAAAACGGTGTTACATCCCTGGGGAACACCCTCTCCGTCAACCTTCGGTTGACACCTCTCCCAAAGGGCGAGGCTAACGACGTCCCGCAGAAAAGGCAACGCACCGCGTTACCTTTCTGTTTTAATTATACGAGACTCGTTTTATCAAGTATCGCCTTTGAGCCTGCGCCAAGGCCGAAAGCGAACATCAATCCTCCAGCAAGGCAAAGGATCACGTTCATCAGAGTTGATCCGAGGGGCGTTATCATTCCGACCATCATGAAAAGAAGCATTCCGCCGCCGAGCGAACCCCATATCGAAAGCCACGCCTTGCTCTTCGCCGCAACTGCTATTATCGTGAATATCGAAACGAAGACGAGCATAAGGAAGATCTTTGCGAGCATACACATTACAATATTTCCCATCGTGAGCGTTCCGAGGTCAAAGGAAAGACCCGATATCGCACCGCCCAGCATCGCGCCGATGAAGTAGAATATCAACATAAGGGAACCGCAGATGAAGCCGCATACGGTTTTCGAAACGACGTAGTCGCCCTTCTCTGCGCGGACGGTAAAAAGATTTTTCGCGTAACCGCTTCTGAAATCGTCGGAGATAAAGAGGCAGACGAATACACATACTCCCATAAACGCCATATTGATGTTACACATCGCCATAACGTCCATATCTCCCATACCACCCATTGCACCGCCTTCACCTTCGCCATCTTCTTCGGGCGCTGGTGCTTTTTCATCACTCGGAAGCGTTCCGATAGATTCCCAGACGCTTTCGGGACCTTCCATGATAGTGACCTCTCCCGTCTGCGGGTTGGTCTGCTCCTGTCCGTCCATCATAGTAAGCATTACGGTCATAACGATCGGTACGACAAGCGCGACGGCAATGATAATATAAAAGGTCTTCGATTTGAGCATTCTTCTCATATCGACCTTCAGCATCGTTTTCACGCGCTGACCGAAGCTGTGCTTCGGAAATATAAGAGCGTCATTCATCTCATTTGCCTCCCTTCATAAGATCAATATAGTATTCGGTTAGACCGATCTTATCGGTCATGATTTCGGTAACGGTAACGCCGTTTTTGTAAAGGTAAGCTGCGACCTCCTCAGGCGTCACGGGATCGTAAACGCGGATATATCCCGCCTCGTCCTCATTTACACGGGAAAGCTTACTTCCGAGAATGTATTTTGCTTTGCCCATATCGTCGGCTTTCAGTGCGATATAGGTGCGGCAGTCATTATCAAGCTCCTCGGCGGTCATCTCGCGTATCATCTTTCCGTGGCGTATGATACCGTAATGAGTTGCGACCTTCTGAAGCTCGCCGAGCAGGTGAGACGATACCACAATACTGCGCTTGCCGTCTTTCACGATGTCGGTAAAGACCTTTCGCATTATTCTCATTCCGTCGGCATCGAGGCCGTTAAGCGGCTCGTCGAGAACGAGAAGCGTGGGATCTCCGAGCAAAGCCATCGCAATTCCGACTCTCTGCTTCATACCGAGTGAGCAGTTTTTATACTTATTGCCCGCCGCGCCCTCCATACGAACGGTTTTGAGAACCTTAATTACCTCTTTTTCGGCGTTTTCGATGCCGAGGTTCTCCGCCTGAAGCATCATATTGTCAAACACCGTAAGCGAGGGAAAACAACCGGGAGATTCGATGAGAACTCCGACACGCGCTCTTACCGAAGGATCGGTATGATCCTTTCCGTAAAGCTTTATCGAGCCTCCGCTCTTCGGTAAAAGACCGCAGATCATCTTTTCGGTCGTCGATTTTCCCGATCCGTTTTCACCGATAAATCCGTATATCGCACCCATCGGGACGGTCATATCAAGACCGCTGACGGCTTGTTTTTCTCTGAAATTCTTCGATAGATTTCTTATTTCAACCGCATTCATCATCTTCACCCCTTAATATACGTCACTCTTCGAAAGAACTGCCGTTCCGAGCAGATTGTAGAGCAGAGCCCAGAGAACAGATACCGCGATGCAGGTAATAAGTGTTCCGACGTTGCTTACAAGGCAGGCATTGACCGACGAGCCGTAGAGGAAAAGGTTTAAAAACGACGTCGGAAGCGCCAGATTTTCAACGACCGCCGCGGCGCCGATAATTAGAATACCCGTTCCGAAGAAAAAGCTCGACGCGATCGATATGCCGAAGTATCTGCGGAAAATCACGTTAAGGAATGTGTAAAGGCTTGCCCAGCCGAGCGACATAACCATTTTCCCGAGAATTGCGATCACAAGAGAGCCGATATTAACGCTCCAATCGTAGCCCGCAAAAGCACCACCCGCGATTCCGCCGATAAGATACGTTACACACATACAAGCCATAGCAAAAGCACAGGTAAGGGTTTTCGAGATCATATAGTCCTGCTTCTTTGCGTGGGTGGTGAAGAGCTGCTTAACGTAGCCGCTCTTATAGTCGTGACCGATAAAGATCGAGACCATTATTCCGCCGAAAATGAAGACCATATTCATATTGGCGTAATCGGCAATGCTCTTAATAACGTAGAGCGGCTCTGACGCCGCCATTATCTGCCATACGTTAGAATAAAGCGGCTCCATTACTTCACCGTTCTGATCCGGCATCATAGTCATTGCCGATACCATCGCGGGGATTATCGCGGAGATTGCGAGGAAAATATAAAACATCGGCGTGTGGAAAAGACGGTAAAAATCGACGCCGAGCATTCCCTTTATTCTTTCCATAAAGCTCGGCTTTTTGAAACTAATCTCATTCGTCATTTCACTTTTCCTCCTTGCCCGACATCAGCTCGACGTAATATTCTTCAAGGCCTATCTTGTTTTTGCGAAGCTCGCTTACCGCATAGCCGTTTTCCATAAGGCAGCCCGCGATCTCGGCTGTGTTGTCGACATCGTAAACTCTGATATACTCGCCGTCGATGCGAACGTCGTTATATTTCTTTCTGAGAAGCGCCAAAGCTCCCGTCATATTCGGCGTTTTCAGCGACGCGAACACGGTCGCGCGGCTGTCCATTTCCTTGGCTGAGATCTCCATTATCATCTTACCCTGACGGATGACTCCGTAGTGAGTTGCTATCTTTTCAAGCTCGCCGAGGATATGCGAGGAAATGAGAACGGTACAGCCGTATTTTTCGGTAATTTCGGTCAGTATCTCGCGCATTATTCTCATGCCGTCGGTATCGAGACCGTTGATAGGCTCGTCGAGAATCAGAAGCGCGGGATCGCCGAGAAGCGCCATCGCAATACCGATCCTCTGCTTCATACCGAGAGAGCATTTTTTGAATTTCAGCGATGCATGCTCCTCCATACGGACGATCCGGAGAACTCTATCAATCTCCTCGTCGGGATTTTCGATACCGAGGTTTATGCACTGCATCATAAGATTCTGATACACACTAGACCCGGGAAAGCATCCCGCGTTCTCAATAAGCGCTCCTACCCTTACTCTCACACCGGGATCGGTATGTTCTCTGCCGAAAAGCTTGATCTTTCCCTCGTTCGGCACGAGATGTCCGCAGAGCAGCTTCATAGTCGTCGATTTACCCGAGCCGTTTTCGCCAATAAAGCCGTAAATGGCTCCGACGGGAACGGTCATATTCAGATGATCGACTGCGTACATTGATCGGAAGCTTTTAGATAGCCCCCTTATCTCTATTGCATTCATTGTTTTTCCTCCTGTTATAGCATCGGTGCAAATATTCTTACTACCGCGCGAATGAATCGTTGCAGTAGATTGGTCTGTGCTCAGTACCGTCAAAATAGGTGTATTTTCGTTTCATTCATCCACCCTCTCAAAATGCCGAAAAGCGAGACGGCAAAATGCCGTTTCGCTTATTTGTTTCTTAGTTTTCGGTTACGGATACGGTATATTTTCCGTCAAGGCCCTTGCTCTTAAGGAACGCGTTGAACTCATCTTCAAGAGTTACTGCTTTAACTCCGCCGACTGCCGCACAGGGCTTGCCGAGAGCATTTGCGCGTACAACTGCCGCCTGTGTCTCTGTCTGAACCTTAGCGATCTGTGCGGCGGTCTTGGCAGGTGCCTCCTTTGCGCCCTTCTTGATGTTCTCAATAACGAGCTTATATTTTGCCTTTATGCCCTTTGTGCGAAGGAACTCTGCAAATTCCTTGTTGTCCTCTGCGCTCTTCGCCTTTACTGCCTCGAACTCTGCTACGTCAGAAGCGTGCTGCTTCTTTGCCGATTCGCTCATATTGTTGAACGCAAGCTTGAACTTCGCCTTGATTCCCTTGGTATGAAGGAATGCCGAGAACTGCTCGTTCAGCTCCATCATCTCTTCTTCGATCTCTTGCTGTGTCTTTACTTCGTTTACCATTATTATCTACCTTACCCTTTCATATTTTACGGATTCATTATATCTGCCCGATGTTTTTGATTTTTTTGAGAAATGTTTAAGTTTTATTAAAAATAAATAGCAAAAAAGCATCCTTTCGGATGCTTTTTTATATCAAGAGTGCTTTTGGATTCAAATTATCCTATCTGCATAATGACAAGATGTGCGGAAACGGGTCTCGTTCCTCCCGCGAAAAGTATGTACTACAATGATATGATTACTATCATCAATTTGACAATCAAAGTTCTTCCAAGCTCTGACGATGCGCTTTTTTTGACCTTATAACGTTTTTTTACTACCTTTTGATAGCTTTTTCTTGCATTATAGGCGTCGTTGTGCTACAATAAATTTAACAAAATTTGACTGTTCGGAGGAAAAAATGGAACAAGTTAGAATTCAGGACGATCTTTTTACGTTCGTTAATCAAGAAAAATTAGATGAACTCGTTATTCCCGACGATATGCCCAGCGTCGGCGGTTTTGCTACTCTTGCCCTTGATATTCAGAAGCTTATGATCGATGAGTACAAGGCGATGTGCGAAAGCGGTTCTTATCCGAATGATTATCTCAAGCGCTCCTGCGCGCTTTTCAAGGCCGCTATGAATGCCGAGAAGAAAGAGGCTGACGGAATCGCGCCCGCAATCAAGTATTTGTCTATTCTCGACGAGCTTAATTCTGTCGACGCGATGAACAATAATCTTAAGGAGCTGGTGCTTCGCAAGCTTCCGCTTCCTTTCAGCGTAGGTATTGACACCGATATGAAGGACACCGCTCATCATGCAGTTTACCTTCAGGGACCGAGCGTAATTCTTCCCGATGCTTCCTACTACAAGCCCGAAATGGAGGCTCAGAAGACCGCAATTCTTGGAATATGGAGCGGTATGGCACAGGTCATTCTCTCGAAGACCGACCTTTCGCCCGAGGATCAGGCGCAGTATCTTTCCGACACGCTGGCGTTTGACGCGCTTCTCGGTCAGACTGTAAAGACGAGCGAGGAATGGTCTGAGTACGTTAAGATGTACAACCCCACGAAAACCTCGCGCGTTTGTACGCTTCTTAAGCCGATAAAGTTCAAGAATCTGCTTACCGAGCTTTTCGGACGCGTTCCCGAAAACGTTATCGTGACCGAGCCGAGATACTTCAAGGCGTTTAACACGATTTTCAACGAGGAAAACTTCCTCCTTTACAAGCACTGGGCGTTTGTTACAGGTCTTATCAATTCCTGCTCGCTTCTTTCCGAGGAGCTTCGTGAGATCGGCAGCTCCTACTACCGCGCTATCGCGGGAATTCCTGCCGTTACTCCCATTGACAAGTTCTCCTACGAGCTTGCGTCCGGCTGGTACTCCGAGCCGGTAGGCGTTTACTACGGCGATAAGTACTTCGGTCAGGAAGCTAAAAAAGATATTACCGAGATCGTTTATCAGATAATCGACACCTATAAGGAGCGTATTCAGAATAATGACTTCCTTGAGGATGCGACCAAGGAGAAGGCGATCCTTAAGCTTTCGAAGATCGGCGTCAAGATGGGTTATCCCGACAAGGTCGATCCCTTCTACGATCAGCTTGTGTTTGACGAAAATGCTTCTCTCTTCGATATATCAAAGTCTCTTGGCAGAATCGAGCTTGAGCATCAGCTTTCCAAGCTTGACAAGCCCGTAAACCGCGAAAAATGGGCAATGCCCGGTCACATGGTCAACGCCTGCTATGATCCCTTCGTCAACGACATCACCTTCCCTGCCGCAATTCTTCAGCCGCCCTTCTATTCGCTTAAGCAGACGAGAAGCGAAAATCTCGGCGGTATCGGCGCGGTAATCGGTCACGAGATCTCTCACGCCTTCGATAGCAACGGCGCAAAGTGCGACGAGAACGGAAATATCAACAACTGGTGGACTAAGGAAGACAACAAGAAGTTCAACTCGAAGATCAAGGCGATGGTCAAGCAGTTCGATAAGATCGAGCTTCCGTGGGGTATCGTCAACGGCAAGTTCATCGTTAGTGAAAATATGGCGGACAACGGCGGTATGGCTGTTACGCTTGCTATTATGGCGAAGACCGAGGGCGTTTCCTACGAGGAATACTTCAAGAACTGGGCACGCGTCTGGTGTATGAAGGCTAAGCCCGAATATCAGCAGCTTCTTCTCAATCTCGACGTTCACGCGCCTGCTATCCTCCGCGCTAATATGCAGCCGAGAAACTTCTCCGAATGGTACGAGACCTTCGGCGTAAAGAAGACAGATAAGATGTATATCGCACCGTCTAAGCGCATTATTATTTGGTAAGCAGGCAAAGTTCCGCGTCTCTTTCGTAGGGGGGAGGGGCTTGCTCCTCACGTCAAAAAACGATGTTGCTTTACACCCGAACACCTCATCCACCGCTATCGCGGTCCCCCTTCTCCCGCTGGAGAAGGTAGACAACGTTCACTATACCTTTAGTAGGGCGGGGGCTTGCTCGGAACCCCCAAAGCTCATTGCATTCGCTTCGGGGAACCCCACGCGCTCCCGCCGAATAAATACGATGTTAAGTTGTTCCCGTGCGGACAGTCGAGGTGAGGGGTTCCCCGAAACGAGCGAACGCGAGTTTTGGGGGTCCCCGAGGTTGCCGGTCCCTACAAATTTACGTTCAATATCCTCTTGTAGGGGCGAACTGCGTTCGCCCGCAAAAGTGCTTTATACCCATCAAAAAAGCCGACTGATTTCAGTCGGCTTTTTATCATTTAGTTACATTCTGCAACAAGGGGTCCTTCGAGGTCCTTGAGGTAGAAGAGCTTTCCGGGGAGGGTCGGAATGAAGGTGGAGGTGATCCACATATTCGGGCCGTGACGGAGAGTCGTCCAGAAGCTCATGCCCTGCCACTGCATTCCGCGATTGAACGCGCCGTCGGCACCGCCGATAGCGTAATCTGCCTGAAGGAAGAGACCAGGGCCGATGGTGTTTGCTCTGCAAGGAACGAGAGTCGTGCGGGACTTGAAGCTCGTGATTGCGTTCTGCTCTATCGTGAGGGGGTGAAGCTTTGCGCCGAGACGGTAGCACTGCTTCTTCCACTCGTCGACCGACTCAAATTCAGCTGCGAAATGAGGCTCCCAGAATGCGATATGGCACATTCTGCCGATACCGTAAACGAGAACGAGTTTTGCGCCCTCTGCTTTAAGCGCTGCAATCTTTTCGGGGTAGGTCGGGAGATTATCCTTTGTAGCAAAGTTTCTCTGATTCTCGGGAACGGTGAGCTCTCCAAGGGGATTGAAGAATGCTTCGCGCATTGCGTTCTGGAACGCTGCGGGATCGGTTGCGGGGAGAGTATTACCCTCGCCGTCGCTCCACTCGTCCATATTGAAAGTATAAACGTGGTCGCACTTTATCTTCCATTCCTTAAGGAAGTAAACTGCCCACTTATACATTCCCATAGGTCCTACGGGAAGAATGAACGCGATCTTTTCGTTTCTGTCGCGGGCTGCCTTGATCTCGAGTGCGATCTCGTGTCCCATATAGGTATCGAACTCGCCTATGTTCTCGCAACGAACGGGGGTGAATCCGTCGTTCCAGAAGGACTGTCTTTCCTCAACCTTGTTCGCGGGATCACAGCAAGCGTCGATCTTTGCCATATCCCATCCTGCGGGGTAGAAGCCTTCGAGCATTGAGCCTTTAACTGTACTGTTGAAATCCATTATTGTATCCTCCTTACGCTTTTCCTGCGCTATTAAATAACTTCATTTTGCCGACAACTACATCCTTGACCGCGTCCTTTGCGAGGATCAGAGACTTTTCGTAGCTTTCCTTGTTTGCATATGCCTCTGCATATGCCTTGTATTCCGCTATGCACATTTCGGTGCAGATGTTGATCTTTCTTATGCCGTTTGCGATCGTGTTTCTGAAATCGTCGTCGGAGAGGCCGCTTCCGCCGTGAAGAACGAGGGGCTTCTTCGATACTGCATAGATCTCGGCAAGTCTGCCAATATCGAGCTTCGGCTTCGTCTTATATACGCCGTGTGCAGTACCGATAGCAACTGCGAGCGCGTCTATATCGGCTCTGTCGATAAAGTCGTTTACCTGCTCGACCTTAGTATACATCTCCTCATGACCGTCGTCAGCACCGCCTTCTGCGCCGCCGACGTGTCCAAGCTCAGCTTCAACGGAAACACCGAGCGCGTGTGCGACCTTGCTTATTTCCTTCGTATTAGCGATATTTTCCTCGTAAGGAAGAGCCGAGCCGTCGTACATTACCGAGGTGAATCCGCCTCTTATCGCCTCGAGGATCTTACCGTAATCGGTACCGTGGTCGAAATGAAGACATACGGGAACCGTCGATTCCTTCGCTATCTTCATCATAACGTGCTGAGCGTACTCGAACGGTATCGAGGGCAGATGTACCTCCGCTACACCGAGAATAAGGGGAGAACGAGTCTCCTCTGCCGCCTCAATGATTCCTCTTGCCATTTCGAGGTTGAGCATATTGAACAGACCTACGCCGTACTTTCTTTCTTCGGCGTCAGATAGAATATCCTTTAACGTAACTAACATTTTATTTTCTCTCTTCTATGAATTTTTTTGCTTCTTCGTAGGTGGGCGTACCCGAGGTCGCGCCCTTTTGCGTTACGCAGAACGCGCCCGTCGCGTTACCCATTTCGGCGCAGTCAAGAAAAACCTCGCCACGCGATAAAGCCGCAAGGAATCCCGAGCAGAAGCTATCGCCTGCGCCCGTTGTGTCAACGGGATTTTCGATTCTGAACGCGGGGATCATCGTTCCCTCGGCTTCTCTCTCAAACCTTGCATAGCAACCCCGGCTTCCGCATTTGATAACGACGTGCTTTACGCCCTTATCGAAAAATACGTCAGCCATTTCGCTTACCTCTTCCCTACCCGAAAGCATTTTCGCTTCGTCTATGCTCGGCAGAAAATAGTCTATATACGGCATAGCGGGGTCGAGTAGCTTCGACCAGCTTCCCTTTGCGTCCCAGCAGACGTCAAGGGCTGTCGTTTTACCCATTTCTTTGCATTTGCGAAGGAACTCGGCAGTCTCGGCGCCGTCGAATCGGTCCATAAGGAAGGTTCCCGTTACGAAAACTATATCGTTTTCGGCAATAACGTCAAAATCAATATCGTCAACAGTCAGCGCGGCGTTTGATCCCGTGCAGTGCAGGATAGTGCGCTCGCCTGTTATTCCGTCGAGCATAAGAACCGACGCTGACGTCTGAACCTCGTTATCAATGAAGATTCCGTCGGTCTTGACGCCCTCTTCATTCAAGCGCTTGATGAGGAAATCGCCGAACATATCGTTTCCCACCTTGCCGACGAGCGTCGACTCGGTTCCGAGCTTGCGCAGGTTCACAGCCGCGGTCATTGCGTTTCCGCCGCTATGGACGGTTATCGAGTTTACTCTTTCAAGCAGACCCTTATCCGGATATTTATTTACCGGCTCGACAATTACGTCGGCAACCAAAATGCCGACACACGCAACCTTTTTCATCTTAAGGAAGCAGTCTTCTCGTCTGCATCTTCGGGTACGCAAGGCACTGCGTGAAAGCTTCCGCGTATGCGGCGTTGCACTGATAGCCTCTGTACTTAGCGCAGGTCTTTACCATATCGGCAAAGTCGATGTTGTCGTGGTCTCTCATCCACTTAAGCTGACTCTCGTGGCACTCAAGCATTTCGAGCTTGAGGTCGATCTCCTCTGTTACGTCTACATACTCGGTCGGAATGAAGTCGACGCCCGTGAGGTTATCCATATAGTAAAGCGGAACGACTCTTGCGGTCTTATCGACCTTCGTCTTATAGTGAGGAACACTTGCGGCAAAGGACGCGTCGAACACGAGCTTGCTTACCGCTACGTGATCGAGCATATAGTCGTTAGGTGCGTGGGTAATGATGAGATCGGGATCTGCTTCGCGGATAACGTCGATAACGAGATCTCTCTGCTCCTTCGACTGATTATAAACGTCAAGGTCTCCGATATCGCAAGTAACGACCTTGATGCCTGCCATAGCGCCTGCTCGTCTTGCTTCCTCGATTCTGATCTTGCGAAGCTCGTCGGGCATTATAACCTCGTGACCCATGTTGCCGTTACAAACGTGGCAAACGGTTACGTTGTCACCGCGCTTTACACACTTGATGAGGGTTCCGACGCAGTTTATTTCTATGTCGTCGGGATGGCATCCGATTGCTAAAATGTTCATAATATGCTCCTTTATGTTTATTTCTTCTTTGAAATTTCTTTTTCGTTAAATACGATCTTCATCGTTTCATATACCGACTCAACGTCAGCAGTTTTGAAGGGCTTGCCGTCGACCACCGCTTCGATGAATTCGTTTACCTCTTTATAGTAGCAGTCGTCCGAATTTATCTCGGGTTCGAACGAGGATTCGTTTGTATAGACGGTGACCTTGCCGTCGTGCGAAACGACATAAGCATCTTCAAAGGTCACATTATATCCATATGAGAACGGGAATGATGAATGGATTCCCCAGTCGGTCAGGATCATAACTGCCGTCTCGCCGCACTTATAAAGCGAATACGTGCTTTCGTAATCAGCCATTTGGTGCGTCGACATCGTCATACAAGTGTCGGGCGCGCCGAAGAGCCAGACCATCTGGTCGACATCGTGAACGTGCATATCAACGATACAGCTTCCGCTTTTATCGTCCTTGAGAAGCCAATTATCGAACGACCACGTCGGAAGCGCGGAGCGGCGGTAAAACTCTGCCTTTATCGGCTTACCGTATTTTCCGTTTTCTGTCAGCTCCTTAAGAAGCTCGTATTCGCCCGTGAAGCGCAGGCAATGACCTACCATAAGCTTCTTGCCACTTCTTTTTGACGCTTCGATCATCATCTCGCACTGTGTAAGCGTTATCGCCATCGGCTTTTCGGTATAGACGTTTACGCCGTGGTCAAGGCAATATACTGCCGCTTCGCAATGAAGATATGTGGGAAGCGCGATGAATACGAAATCGAGGTCTTCCTTTTCGATCATTTCCTTATAATCCGTATATAGATTATACCGCGAAAAATCTATATCGTCAAGGCTTACGTTTCCAAGATTTATTTTTATGCTTTTAGTGATGGATTCAATGTCAGCGTTGCAGATTGCGGCCAGCCGTATGTCCTTTCTCTTTTCTTCTATCTTGATAAGATTGAGAAAATGTGTCTTTCCGAGGCCGCCGAAGCCTATGATAGCAAAGTTCTTCATTTGCTCTCCTTTTTACCTTTTTTAGTATTTTTGATAAAAAATCGCTCTGATACTCAATTTATCATTGCCAAATCACTAATTATATTATATAATGTATTAAGCAAATCCGTCTATTATTTTTTTGATATATTATAGCACAAATTTAAGATTTTTTCGGAGGTTTGATTTGAACGATCTTATTCTGTACGAAAACGTCCCAAAGGATGCCTTTCCGATACATCTGAATGAATACCATTCCCTGCCTGATGATTTCGATCTTCACTGGCACGAGGAGACCGAGATACTGTATCTGAGAAGAGGAGAGCTTACCGTTCGCTGCGGTGACAGAATAATCACGGCGAACGAGGGCGACTGCATTATTATCAACGGAAACGAGCTTCACGAGGGCATTTACGGAAAATGTGACTTTTTATGTCTGTATCTTCCGCCGTTTTTCTTCGAGGAACAGTATTATACCTTCAAGCATTTGATAAGGGACGATTTTGTAAATGATACCGTTCTCGGCATTTACGAAAAATGCAAGGATAAAAACCACACAAACGGGCTTGCCGTCAAGGGGTATGCCTATCTGCTCATTTCGCATTTAATAAGCAATCACGCCGATGCGACCTACTCCGAGGGAAGATACAAAAAGCATCTTAAGACCTCGGAACGCATGAACGATGCAATTCGTTATATAGAACAAAATTGCTTTGAAAATGTGAGCACTAAGCAGCTTTCAAAGATTTGCCATCTGAGCGAGGGTTATTTTTGCAATTTATTTAAGACGGCAACGGGGCATTCGGCTAAGGAATACGTTCTTATAAAGCGGCTCGACAAGGCGGTTGATCTGCTTTCGAGCACCGATATGACTGTGATTGAGGTTGCCATGCAATGCGGTTTTTCCGATGCGAATTATTTTTCCCGGATATTCAAAAAATACAAAAACAGGACACCATCGTCATACAGGAAGTGACGGCATATAAAAACAGCCCTTGCGGCACCGTTAAGAAGGTGGCGCAAGGGTCGTTTTTTTATTTAATTAGTCTTCGTCGTCTCTTCTTCTCTTCTTAGCAAGAGCGAGAGTGATTATTGCTCCCGAGACTGCAACGGGTGCGAGCCACATTACGACGTTATCTCCGGTATCGGGGTTGACCGTTACGTGGTAGATATTCTCGAATGCGATCTTTTCCTGCTCAGCGTCGTTCTCGTCGTAGATCTTATATTCTACTACGAGCTTGCCGTTTTGATCGTCGGTTACAACGACTTTGATGAGATATACGGTCTCGTCATAGGTTACGTTTGCAAGATCTCCGATATCTTCCTTAACGAGGTAGTAGTAGGTTCCGACGGTATCAAACGTCATTTCGTCGAATGCGAACTTTCCGTCTGCGCCGTTCTTAACTGTCTGGATCACGCTGCCCTCGCTCTTGTTTTCACTTGAGGTATAGAGTGTGAATCCGAACTCATTTGCGTTAAGGGTTCTACCGATAAGGGTCTTGATACCGTTCAGGCTAAGCGCTGTTGCAGTTGCCGAGTAGGTGTTCTTAAATGCGATAGCGCTCTGCTCTGCATCATTTTCACCGTAAATCGTATATGCAACTGCGAGCTTGCCGTTCTGATCGTCGGTTACTACGACCTTGATGAAGTATACGCCGTTGTCGTAGGTTACGCCGCTAACCGCGCCTGCATCTTCCTTGACGATGTAGTAATATGTTCCTGCTTCGTCGAAGGTGATTTCTGCAAATGCGAACTTGCCGTCTGCGGCGTTCTTTACGGTCTCTATAGCTGTGCCGACTGTCTTATTTGCGTCGGAAGAATAGAGGGTGAAGCTGAATTCATCTGCCTTAAGGAGTCTTCCTACGAGAGTCTTAATACCGCTGAGGTTGAGAGAACCTGCGGTTGCGGTATAAGTATTTTCAAATGCTACTGCATTCTGCTCTGCATTTGCTTCGTCGTAGATGGTGTATTCTACTACGAGCTTGCCGTTCTG
>JAZQGU010000005.1:0-7061 GCA_045540175.1 Eubacteriales bacterium
CCCTACCAATTAATGTTTCACGCTCCGCTTATAGGACATCAAATCCCCATAGTTCAAAAGTTTTTGAAAAGGGGTGCGGGGAGAAACTTTTTTCAAAAAGTTTCTCCCCGCATTATGATTATCATTTAACCGCTTCCGAAAGCGCCTTTGAAAGCTGATCGGGACAAGAGGTCTGCTTGAAGCCGCACTTGATGCCCTCGACGCGCTTGATTACCTCGGCAGCGTCCATACCCTCGACGAGCTTCCCGATGCCCTGGAGATTTCCGTGGCAACCGCCCTCGAAGACTACGTTATGTACCTTGCCCTCGTCATCAAGCTCGAAGATTATCTTGCGCGAGCAGGTACCGTTTGTTTTATATTCGTGTTTTGTCATTTTATTCATCCTCATTTTCAAGTCTTTTGTATGCTTTCTTAATATCGGACGGTGAATGCCCGTAGCGCATAAGGCAGGCAAACGTCTTATCGTCACGAGAACCGCCCTTTTTCTTTAAGAGCTTTAGGCATACCTCGACGAAGTCAACGTCCTCAAGCTCGTCGCTGTCGAACGTGAATGCATCGTACGCCTCGTCGGTAAAGTGTCGAAGCGACAGCTCACGCATTATTCTGCGTTTGCCGTACAGCTTGTTCAGCGCAAGGGAACGCGCGTATCGGAAAATAACGCGGGTATCGTTTATATACCCCTTTGCGGTCATAAACTCGCAAACGTCATTTACCGTCGTTTCGGAATAACCGCGCTCGGTCAGCTTCGTTCTTAGTTGATATAGCGTATTATCCTTATAACCGACGATGTTCATCGCCGTGCGAAGCGCCGCGCCATACGCCTTTTCGGGGTCGGACGGTGCAAGTGCTCTGCGTTTTTTATACATCGTCGTCAAGATCGAGATCGAAATCGTCCTCGTCAAGGCTGATCTCGTTTGACGATCCGTCGCTCGTCAGCGCCTTTTTGATCTTCTCCTCAACCTCGGCAAACATCTCAGGGTTGCTTTCAAGGAAAGACAGCGCATTATCGCGTCCCTGTCCGAGACGGGTTCCGTTATAGGAGAACCACGAGCCGCCCTTTTCGATGATTCCGAGCTCGGTACCGATATCCATGATCTCGCCCGAGCGGTTGATTCCCTTGCCGTAGATTATATCGAACTCTGCGGTCTTGAAGGGGGGAGCGACCTTGTTCTTAACTATCTTACACTTAGTACGGCTTCCGTAGGGCTCCGATCCATTCTTAAGAACCTCGGAGCGGCGGATGTCGATACGAACCGACGCGTAGAACTTAAGCGCGGTTCCGCCCGTCGTCGTTTCGGGGTTTCCGTACATAACGCCAATCTTCTGGCGAAGCTGATTTATAAAGATAACAACGACGTTCGACTTTGAAATAGCTCCCGAAAGCTTACGCATTGCCTGCGACATAAGACGCGCGTGAACGCCGACGTTAGAGTCACCCATGTCGCCGTCGATCTCGACCTGAGGAACGAGCGCCGCAACCGAGTCGACTACAAGCACGTCGACCGCGCCCGAACGAACGAGCGCCTCGGTAATTTCGAGCGCCTGCTCACCGCTGTCCGGCTGGGAAACGAGAAGGTTATCTATATCGACTCCGAGCGCCTTAGCATAAACGGGATCGAGCGCGTGCTCAGCGTCAACGAACGCCGCAACTCCGCCCTGCTTCTGTGCTTCTGCCGCGATATGGAGCGCAATAGTGGTTTTACCCGATGACTCGGGTCCGTATATCTCAACTATTCTTCCCTTCGGAACTCCGCCTATACCGAGCGCGAGGTCAAGGGTGAGCGAGCCTGTCGGAATTGCGCTTACGCTCATGGCATTATTTTCGCCGAGACGCATGATCGCGCCCTGACCGTATTGTTTTGTGATCTGAGTTATGGCGACGTCAAGTGCCTTTTTCTTTTCAGCATCGGTGCCGGGCATTTCTACCGGCTTCTTGGATGTAGCTTTAGCCATAATTATTATTCTCCTTATCAATAAGTCGGACCGTCGAGCAGCCAGACTCCGTTTTCATAGGTTAAAAAGAAGCGCTTTTCTATTTCGTTCCCGCTTTCGTCGAGGCAAACGGCGTCAACGCTTACGTATTCCGGCGTTTTCTTCACTACCTTCGTCGAAACGACGGTCAGCTTTCCCATAATATTGACTTCGTCGTAGCTTGCGTCGATCATCAGCTTACCGTCGATAACCTTATATCGCGGGCTGACGTCGTTATCGAGAAGTCCGTCGCTGCTTGTCGTTTTCGAGCCGACAAACATATTTATATAGATCGACTTAAGGTATCTTTTTGAATAGACCCGCTCGACCTCGTTTTTTATTGCGGGGATCGACGTATATTTGGTTTTAGTCAGGTCGACCTCAACGTAGCTTGTGTCCTCATATACTCCGTTCTCGTGCGGAAGCCCTTCTCCGAAGAATATGACGTTGAACTCGTATGAGCGCGGGACGAGGTCGCAAAGAACCTCGTGCGCCTTCTCCTCACTGATCTTGAGCGGCTTCGGTTTACTGCAGGAAGCGAACGGAAGCGCTACTGCCAGCGCGAGGAGTAATACTAATATTTTTTTCATTTTCTCTCCGATCAGATATCAAATCTAATTTGATCAGTTATTGGATATTCGGTCAGATTTATTATTTCAAGACCTTTTTTCAACGCGTACGTAACGGTATTATAGGTTCCGCCCTCACGTTTTTTTATATATGCGATGCAAACGGCGCTTCTGTCGACCATATATTTATTTCGCATCTGCATGCAGCCTCTATGATAGCCTTCGCTCACGTAGATCTCGCTATCCGCGCGAGATCTTACCCGAGAGAACAGCTCTATCTCGGATCTTTTCCATTTGCTCATATATTCCGGGCAAGGAAGCGCGAGATTGAGGGTTATATCGGGATAAATACGCTTCATGTTCAAAACCGTCACCGCCGCCGCAAGATCGAAGCCAAGGGCTCCGCCTGCATAATAGTTGACGATGCCTTTTTCATGAAGCCCTATTATTTTTTTTGAAACGAGCTCGGACGCGCTCTTCAGCTCGTCCTCCTTCATTGCTCTGTGTCCCGTGAAGCAGGCACAGGTATGGGGGGAATATTCCATATTGTGTCCCCCCTTTTTTCTAGTTGTTCATTCCGCGAGATCCCGATACCACAAGTGGCATCGCCCTACGGGTTCGACTCCGCTCAGGATGACCGCGAAACTCTTACGAACACATTATACCACATCTTGTTTAAAAAGTCAAACATTTGTTTGAATTTTCATTTTAAATTTACATAATTATGAGGAATATTCTCTTTATTCAGTATATCCTCTTCTCTGCCGTTGGACGTAAGTATCAGAATCTGACCGTTTTCGTTATACAGCAACTTCAGCATATTCGTAAGTCTCTTATCGTCGAGACGCGAAAAGCTTTCGTCGAACACCGTCGGAACGGGTTTTCCGCCCGAGATGAGCTCAGAGAGCGACAGACGCAGGCTGACATAAGTAATATCCGAGGTGCCGGCGCTCATAAATGATTCGTCCTTCGTCACTCTTCCCTCTCCGCTTTCGAGGCGGAAGGTGAGAAGAAATTCTCCGTCGACGCCGATCTCGTCGTACTTTCCGTCAGTCAAAGCCGACATCTTTTCCGATGCTCCGCGCGACAGTCTCGGCGAAACCGATCGGCGCATATTGTCCGACGCGGTCTCAATCATTGAATATGCAAGCGAATAGGCATTGAAGCGGTCGGTAAGTGCCGACTTTTCCTCATTCGCCGCCTTTATCATTTCGGTTATTTCGTAAGGATGCTCAGAAGTTGCCGAAAGCTGTGCGAGGCGGACCTCGTACTTATGCTTTATTTCTTCCTTAAGTCTTATCGACTCCTCTGCCAGCTTGAATCGTCTGTCGGCATCGCGGTAGTCGAAATTCTCGGGGACGTGGAGCTCACGTCCGTCGTCGATCGGCTCTCTGTCACGGCGCTCTTCCGCTTCGCTCTTGCTCTGGACGTAGGCTATACGCGCAAGCTCGGCTTCATTCTGAAGCTTGTTTGCGGTATTTATCACCTCGACCATTTCCGTAATCACCGCTCTTGAATACTTCACGTCCCATCTGGCACAAAGGTCTGTCAGCGCTCTTGAATAACGCGCACGCGTTTCCCTATGCTCTGTCAGCTGTTCGCGGATGATATCAAGCTTGGTTTCGTAGCCGTCATCGTGAACGAGCGCGATGGTTTCAAGCTCTCTGATCTCGGCAGATTGCTTCTTTACGAGCGAAAATCCGCCCGTCATTCCCGAAAAGAGTGCAAGCGCACCAATACCGGCGCCTATTCCCGCCCCCTGATTTCCGCCGATGAACATTACCGCGCAAAGCACGGTACACACGATCGAGAGAACAAGGCAAACGACCGCGGCCGTAACCGCGACTCCGCGTTTTGCTGCAACCCTCGCCTTTTTCTCGTTATTCTTTCGGATCGCTTCTTCTTTTTCGAGGCGGTCCTTTTCCATTTCTTTATTCAGATTATCGAGGCGCTTTTCCACTAGCTCTATATTGCGGTCACAGTTTCCGACCTCGCTCGCGCAGTCGCGCAGAGACTGAAGATAATTCTGATCGGGGAAAAATCCGTTTCGCGTATAGGCTTTTTTATGAGCATCAAGAGCGTCGGTCGCGCTTTGGTAATTATCTTCAAGCTGCTTCAAGCGCGCCTTGCTTTCTCTGCTTTTTTCGAGTGCATAGTCGTCAAGGTTTGACGCGAATTTATCGCGTATAACTCTATCGTAAGCAAGCTTGCCTTCGTTTTCCTTAAGCTTATTTTCGATTGAAAGGAGCTCTATGCTGTCGTTTCTCGCCTTTTCGGCACGTGTATCAAGCTCCGAAAGCTTATTTTCAAGCTCGTATATCTTACCGCCCTTTTTGTTCTTGTAAAGAAGCGCGACTCTCTCATCATCGAGGCGCTTAAGCGCTTTTTTTACGTTGACGCCCTCGTCTGCCGCAAAGAGAAGGTTATCAAGAAGCTCGGAGGTGTCCTTTCCGTTTATACGGCTTCCGCCCGCTTGTCCGACGAATGCGGTGCTTGAAAACAATCCCGCGGGCATACCGAAAAACACCTCGCCCGGAACCTTGCCCTCGTAGGCAAGGCTTCCGCTTTCAAGATCATATACCGAGGCGGAATCCTTCGTTCCAACCGTTCTTCTCTCTATTCTGTATCTCTTACCGCCGTCGCAGATCACGATGCTTCCCGAAGCTACGTTCGACGAAAATCCGAGATAGTGCTCGCGATCGCTTTTCCCGTTGAAGCCGTAGAGAACATAACGAATAAATTCCGCCACCGTGCTCTTTCCCGCTTCGTTTTCTCCGCGTATAATATTTATACCGTCGGTGAGCTTCAGCTCATATCCGCTTATCCCGGCAAATGAGGTTATTTGTAGGGATTCTATATGCATATCTACCCTCGTTAAAATTTATTACGCAAGAACTACGCCCGTGTCATTTTGAGCGAAGCGTCGCCAGACCCATTCGATTTCGCTGCGCTACACTCAGGGTGACGGCGACGCGAAGTCGAACCCGCAGGGCAACGCGTAGCGTTGGAATCTCGGGCGACATTTTTGGTCGTTCTTATAAACACTTAAAGAACCTTGATAGCTCCGTCTTTTCTTACCTTAAGAACTGTGCAGGAATTCTCTCCGAATACTCTTTCGATCTCCTTCTTATAAGAGGGCACGTCCTCGTTCGGAACGAACGCCTGAATAGTTCCCGCAAAGCCGCCGCCGTGGATTCTCCAAGCGGAAGGACGGGCGGTATTCGAAAGAGCGTATTCCGTTACCGCAAGGGCGAGGGATAGTCCCTGCTCCTCTACGTTTTTGGTCGTATATACGTTCTGGAGCCACATAAAGGAGGAGCGTCCCGAATCCTTAATGCCGTTAAAGAAGCCGTTAAGATCTCCGCAGCGGAGGCACTCTGCAAGAACCTTTACACGGTCGTTTTCGCCTATGAAGTGGAAAGCACGGAGAAGTGCTCTGTCTCCAACCTTTTCACGAAGCTCTCCCGCACGGGATAGGAGAGTGTCCTTATCAAGACCGCGGAGAACCTCCTGACCGAACTCCTTGGCGACAGCCTTCATTTCGGCAGGAACTGCCGCATAGTCGCCCGTAAGGTCGGCGTGATTTCCGCCCGTATTTGTAATGCAAAGGCTGTAGCCCTCTGCGCTGAGGTCGAAGCCGAGCTTTTCGATCTTTGCCGCCTTGGGATCGGCAAAGTCTATGTAGGAGAATCCGCCGACAGCACAAGCAGTCTGATCCATAAGTCCCGACGGCTTACCAAAGTACACGTTTTCCGCGTACTGAGAGATCTCCGCGATTACGGGATTCGTGATCTTTCCGTCGTTTACGAAGTAGTTGAGGATATTTCCGATCATAACCTCAAACGCCGCAGACGAAGAGATTCCCGATCCCTTAAGTACGTTGGAGGTAGTATATGCGTCAAAGCCGCACACATTATATCCGCGATTGATGAAGCCTGCACAAACGCCGGATATAAGGGAGGAAGAGGAATTGAAAAGGCTCTCGTCGGGCTTTTCGGGGTGACAGCTTACGCTGTCTGCAGGGAAGCCCTTGCTCTTTACCGTTACGGTATCGGTACCGTTTGCCGAAGCAACAGCGATTATATCAAGGTCGATAGCGGCTGCAATTACGCATCCACGGTTATGGTCTGTATGGTTACCCGAAATTTCGCTTCTGCCCGGAACAGAGAAAAGGCTTACGTCTTTATCCTCGCCGTAAAGCGCGGCAAATTCATTTACCGCCTCTGTATAGCGTGCTCTTTCTGCATTTACGTTTTCTTCGCCGTAGAGAGAGGTGAATGCGGTATCGAGGTATCCTTCGGAAATTTTGGTTATAAGCTCCTGAATTTTCATGGTGATCTCCTTTTATAGATACTTATATTTATCTAATTATATATTATAACAAATTTTTTTGCGCATATCAATAGGTGAAAGCAAAAAAACAGAGCCGAACGGCTCTGTTTTTTACGCTATTTCAAATTCTCTTACGATGTTTGAACGTATCATATCGAGGGTCTTGCTATCAAACGGCAATATCCCGGA
>JAZQGU010000006.1:0-30272 GCA_045540175.1 Eubacteriales bacterium
TTCACGCGGCGACAAATCACTTATCTGAAATGGGAGCAACAACACTTCGGTGTTATGTCAAGCCCGACAACATTCCAAGTCGCAACCTTCAAATGTCATTATGTTTTTTAGAAAAGCCATTTGAATCGTTTAATGATTTCATAAATGACGGTGAAATCATGTATGAATTAGACATCCCAAACTCTTTAACTATTATCCCGGCAACAAAAAACGAGGCATATTTTGTGAGAATTCTGTTTGCTCAAAACAAAGATATTTTGAATTCTGGAAATATATCTCTAAGCGAATGGAAGGAAATTCTTTCTGTCGAAGATCCGGATGAAAAGCATTTTTTAGTTTGCAAAGGTGCGATGCCTATCGCTTACATGAAAATTAATGGATTGCTGAATACGGATATAGCCTGGGTATCTATGTTATTTGTTGCAAAAGATTTCCAACGCCAAGGAATTGGATCTTTTGCGCTGAATTATGCGGAGCAATATGTTAAGGGGCTCGGATTTAATACGATTAATATCCAAACCGATAAAGAAAATATTGCAGCCATAAATTGTTATTCCAATTCCGGATATCGCATTTATGAGCAAAATTCAAAAATCAAGTTTAGTAAACTGCTATAAGTGCTTTTCCCCCTACGCGGGACTTCGCTTTTGTGTCCACAAAAGCAGTGCTTGTCAGGAAAATTGACAAGTCACAGATGAACATATAGAAAGGCTCATCACCACCCGATAGTATGCAAAAGGAGTACGAACAAAACGCTCGTACTCCTTTTGTGTTTCGGCAGGTAAACCTGCTTTATGGAAGGCACCCTTTCTGCGGGATTTTTTATTTTGTTTTATAAATACCTTGATTTACCTGCCTACTCTGGTGTATAATGAAATATAAATAATAATTTAAGGAAGTCTCATATGAAGATAATCGACCTGCTGAAAAGCGAATCACTCTCTCTGTCCTTTGAGGTATTTCCGCCGAAAACCGACACGGCTTTCGAGAGCGTAAAGACCGCAACCGAGGAGATAGCAAAGCTCCGCCCATCCTTTATGAGCGTAACGTACGGCGCAGGAGGAGGAACAAGTAAATATACTCTCGAAATCGCCAAGCAGATAAAGGAGCGCTACGGCGTGCCGTCGCTTGCACATCTGACCTGCGTTTCATCCTCGAAGGAAACGGTAAGAAGCAGAATTGCCGATATGACCGCAGCAGGCATACAAAACGTAATGGCACTGCGCGGAGATATTCCCGCCGAGCTTCAGAACGCCGACAGAACAAGCTGGGATTACCGCCACGCGATCGAGCTCGTGCGCGAGCTTAAGGAATCGGGCAAGGATCTCTGCATCGGCGGTGCCTGCTATCCCGAGATACATCCCGAAAGTGAAAATCAGAAGGAAGATATCAGATTCCTCAAGGAAAAGGTAGACGCGGGCTGTGATTTTCTGACGACTCAGATGTTCTTCGACAACAATCTCCTTTATAATTTCCTTTATAAGATCAGAGAAGCGGGGATCACGGTTCCGATAATCCCCGGCATAATGCCGATAACGAACGCAAACCAGATCGAGCGTGCGATCAAGCTCTCAGGCTCCTTTATGCCCCAGCGCTTCAAGAGCCTCGTTGATAAATTCGGAGGCGATCCGCTCGCAATGAAGCAGGCGGGTATCGCATACGCGACCGATCAGATAATCGACCTTTATGCAAACGGAATAACGAACGTTCACGTCTACTCGATGAACAAGCCCGACGTCGCGGCAAAGATCATGGCAAATCTAAGCGACATATTGGGAAAATGAGCACGGTAATTTTAAGCAAGACGTATTCCGAGCCTCCGATAATAAAAAAGGAGCTTTTGCGTTACGCAGGCTGCTTCGATGCCGATGAAAAGATCTCGGTTCTCGTCGATGAATGTATAAAGGAAGCCTCGGACAAGCTCGTCTATAAGGTGTGTTTCGCTGTCCTTCCCGTGAAGCTCAAAGGCGAAATATGCGACCTCGGCGTTTTGAAGCTGAGTTCTCAAAAGCTCGCCGATAACCTTATCGGCTGTGAAAAAGCCGTGGTTTTCGCCGCAACGGTAGGAGTCGGAATCGACCGCCTGATAGCAAAATACGGAAGCATATCCCCCTCAAAAGCGTTGATGCTTCAAGCCTTCGGTGCCGAGAGGATCGAGGCTCTTTGCGATGAATTCTGCTCGGATATAAAAAACGAATACGGCGTTTCTCTTTCTCCACGCTTCAGCCCGGGCTACGGGGATCTTGCCCTCGACTCGCAAAAGGATATATTCTCAGTCCTCGATCCCGAAAAGAAGATCGGTCTTACACTTAACGGAAGCCTTCTTATGTCGCCGTCGAAATCGGTAACGGCAATATTCGGACTGAAAACAATAACAGAATAGAGGTGTCCCATGAATTTCAGGGAGTACTTACAAAATAATATAGTTTATCTTGACGGCGGCATGGGCACGCTTCTGCAGGAAAAGGGCATGCGCCCCGGCGAGCATCCCGAAAGATGGAATATCACCGCAAAGGATACCGTCACCGCCATACACAAGGCGTACTTTGATGCGGGAAGCAACGTCGTCTGCACAAATACCTTCGGGGCAAACTGTCTCAAATTCGGCGAGACTGAGCTTGAAGAAATAATAAGATCGGCAGTTGAAAATGCAAAGACCGCAAGGGAGCAGTCAAGCTCAAAGGGCGAGAAATTCATTGCCCTCGATATCGGCCCGACGGGACGGCTTCTCAAGCCCCTCGGAGACCTCGATTTTGAGGACGCGGTCGAGGTATTTGCCAAAACCGTAAGACTCGGTGTCAAATACGGCGTCGACCTCATAATGATAGAAACAGTAAACGACAGCTACGAAACCAAAGCGGCACTTCTCGCCGTCAAGGAGAACAGTTCTCTTCCCGTGATCGTCTCAAACGCCTACGGCGAGGACGGAAAACTGATGACGGGAGCAACACCGTCGGCTATGGTAGCGCTTATCGAGGGAATGGGTGCTGATGCGCTCGGTGCAAATTGCTCGCTCGGTCCCCGTCAGCTCCGCCCCGTCGTCAAAGAGCTCCTTTCAAAAGCGTCGATCCCCGTCATCCTTAAGCCGAACGCAGGGCTCCCGAGAGCCGTAGACGGAAAAACCGTGTTCGACGTTACGGCTGAGGAATTCGCTTCGGAAATATCCGACCTCGCAAAAGATGGCGTAAGAGCCGTCGGAGGCTGTTGCGGAACGACGCCCGAATATATCAGATCTCTCGTAAATAAAACCGCAAAGCTCTCACCGAAAAAGATCGAGCCGAAAAATATTACCGTCGTTTCGTCCTACACTCACGCCGTCGAGTTCGGCAATAAGCCGATCCTTATCGGCGAACGCATCAACCCGACGGGTAAAAAGCGCATCAAGCAAGCGCTGATCGAAAACGACCTCGCCTACATTCTCTCAGAGGGCGCAAATCAAGAGGAAAAAGGCGTCGATATCCTCGACGTAAACGTAGGTCTGCCCGATATAGATGAAATATCAATGCTCAAAAAAACAGTCTGCGAGCTCCAGACAATAACCGACCTGCCGCTCCAGATAGATACCTCAAACGTCCGCGCAATGGAAGAAGCGCTCAGACGCTATAACGGAAAGGCGATGATAAATTCCGTCAACGGCAAGCGCGAGAGTATGGAGGCGGTTTTCCCGCTCATAAAAAAATACGGCGGACTCGCCGTCGCGCTGACTCTCGACGAAAACGGCATTCCCGATACCGCCGAGGGCAGAGTCAAAATCGCAGAAAAGATCCTCAAAACCGCCGCCGAGTACGGAATTGATAAAAAGGATATCATATTCGATACCCTCGCAATGACCGTCAGCGCCGATAATAGGGCGGCGATCGCAACCCTTTCGTCGCTGAACGAGATAAAAAACCGTCTCGGATGCCATACCTCCCTCGGAGTGTCAAACGTCTCGTTCGGACTCCCGAACCGCGACGCCGTAAACAGCACGTTCTTCGCGCTTGCGCTCGAAAACGGTCTCTCCGCCGCGATTATGAACCCTTATTCTGCCGATATGATGAAGACGTATTACGCGTATAAGGTTCTTAAGGGCATGGACGAAAACTGTGCCGAATACGTAAGCATCGCAGATTCCTTTGTGTCTGCCGCCCCCTCAGGAACAACCGCGGGGAAGCCCGCCGAGGAATATTCCTCCGAGCTTCGCCGCGCAATAGTCAAGGGCTTCAAGGAAAAAGCCTCCGAGCTAACAGGTTCGCTTCTGCTCACCTCTCCCGCCCTTGACGTCGTAAATAACGAGATAATCCCTGCCCTCAATACCGTCGGCAAGGGATTCGAAGAAAAAACAGTCTATCTGCCCCAGCTCCTCATGAGCGCAGAAGCGGCAAAAAGCTCGTTTGAGGTCATCAAGGCTTCAATGACCAAGGGAGAAAAAGCCGCTCCCAAGGGCATTTTCGTGATCGCAACCGTAAAGGGCGACATACACGATATCGGAAAAAACATCGTCAAGCTTCTGCTTGAAAACTACGGCTTCGAGGTCATCGACCTCGGCAAGGACGTTCCGCCCGAGGTTATAGCCGATGCCGCCGTAACGTCAAAAGCCCCTCTCGTCGGCCTCAGCGCACTTATGACAACGACCGTCCCCGCAATGGAGGAAACGATAAAGCTCCTCCGTAAGGAAGCACCGTGGTGCAAGATCGTCGTCGGAGGCGCAGTTCTCACGCGAGAATACGCCGATAAGATCGGCGCGGATAAATACGCCAAGGACGCAATGGAATGCGTCCGTTACGCCGAATCGGCAGTAAGTAACGAATAGCATTACGTTGTATTAACACGGGCGAACACAGTTCGCCCCTACGGTGACGAGCAGAAGATTTGCCGCGTTATCTTTCCTTCCTCAAAAATTAAAAAGCACCCGCGAGGGTGCTTTTGTATTACTGGTAATCGGTAATTTTCACACGGCACTTATAGAAGCGTCCCATATTTGAATTGATCTGAACGGAAGCTCTGTTTTCGCCTGCACGGACGTAGTTCAGGATCGTAGAGTTCCAAAGCTCGTGCAGACCGTCGGGATAGATATAGACTATATCTCCGTTCGGATAGATTCCGATGCCCTTTACGCTCCTTGATACTGCGTTTTCGACTCCCTCAAAGGTATAGGTGAAGGATTTATCCGACTTGTTATATATGTGTGCGTTTCTGCCCGTGATGAGAAGCAGGTCGTTATTTCCGTAGTACGGCTGAAGATCGTGCAGACCGCCCTCGGGGGTTATTACGCTGAGTTCCTCGTCCTTTTCGACACTTACCGATCCGTCTTCGCCCACCGTTACTCTGTAGGCGAAAAGCTGATCCGTTCCCGCGCCCCAAATCACGCCGTATTTCGGGTCCCAAAGGACTCCGTGTGCGTCGCGATGAGGAACCTCGGCTCTGATCTTTTCGGGGTCATCGCTGTTCAGATTGTAAAAATGGATACTGTGTCCGACAGTACCGCTGACTGCGATAATGCCGTTAGGCATCAGCTCGATGCTGTGAGCGTTCAGGGGAGCATTTTTGACCTGCCAAAGCACCTCTTTTGTTTCGTACGATATCATCTGAGCGTCAACTCCGCCCGTGATAAGGACGACGTCTCCGTATTTCGGGTGGTTACGGAATTTGAAGCCGCTTATCGTGGTGCAGTCGGTTTTTTCGCTCCAGATAAGGGAAGCTTCGTCCATGGTTCCGTTTGAAATATCATATACTTCAACGCAACGCGTGATCTGATTTGCCATTCCGACGAGCAAGGCGTCGGTCACATTTGCCTTATTTGATAACATTATAGCACCTCTTGCATTGGAGCATCGCTCTATGCGTAAAAATATACTGTCAGTTGAACTCAGCTTCGTTTGCGGTATCGTCGACGGGGATATCGGCGCGGAATGTGTCCTCCTCGCAAATATCGTTCATTGCGTCGAGGATAAGCTCGTTTTCGTATCTTTCCTTTACTTTTTCGGCAACGAGGAAGCCGCCTGCTACTGCGGAGATGATTCCGAGGAACATAAAGGGGCTTGCGGTGTTTTTCTTATCCTTGAAGAGATACGCGATCACAAGGAAGAAGCAGGATATGGACTGTACTATGAGGGTGAGTCCGAGGTAAAATCTTGTCTGTTTAAGCATTGGCTTTTCTCCTTTTACTCTTGATTAATTCTCTTTCGAGCTTGTCATTTTAAGATATGCGTTGATAAAACCGTCGATATTTCCGTCCATTACGGAATTGATGTCGGTGATCTCGAAGCCCGTGCGGGTGTCCTTTGCGAGGGTGTAGGGCATAAATACGTAAGAACGTATCTGCGAGCCCCATTCGATATCGGTCTTGACGCCTTTTATGTCGTCGATCTTCTGGAGATTTTCTCTCTGCTTGATCTCCATGAGCTTACTCTTCAGCATACGCATTGCGTATTCCTTATTCTGAAGCTGGCTTCTCTGCGTCTGACAGCCGACTACGATTCCCGTCGGCTTATGAAGGATTCTGATTGCCGAGTCGGTCTTATTGATGTGCTGACCGCCTGCGCCCGACGAACGGTGCGCGGTCACTTCAATGTCTTCTTCTCTGACTTCAATATCGTCGTTCATATCGTCGAACTCCGGCATTACCTCGACGGATGCGAATGAGGTCTGACGTCTGCCCGACGCGTCGAAGGGGGAAACGCGGACGAGACGGTGGACACCGTTTTCGCTCTTGAGGAATCCGTATGCGTTAGTTCCTTCGATAGATATTACCGCGCTTTTGATTCCGGCGGCGTCGCCGTCGAGCCAATCCATAAGCTTCACGGTATATCCGTGGCTTTCTCCCCAGCGGGTATACATACGGTAGAGCATCTGAGCCCAGTCCTGAGCCTCGGTTCCGCCCGCACCCGGGTGGAAGGAAAGGATCGCGTTATTATGGTCGTATTCGCCCGTGAGAAGGGTCTCAAGACGCATTTTTTCTTCTGTCTCAAGGATCTCTTCGACCTCGCTTTCGACCTCGTCAACGACGCTTTCGTCGTTTTCCTCGATTCCCATATCTATGAGAACGAGGGTATCCTCAAGGCGCGAGCAAAGGGTCTCGTAACGCTCGATGGTCGTCTTTTTGTCCTTTATCTGCTGAAGAATTTTTCCCGAATCGTCGCGCGACCAGAAGTCGGGTACGAGTGTCTTTGCCTCAAGCTCCTGAATTTGTCTGCTAAGCTCCTCAATGCGGAGCGCGTTTTTTAGTTCTTCAATGGCGGGGCGCACGTTATTTAAGGTGCGCTTTGCCTCGTCAAGCTGAATTATCAAGTTATCCTCCGAATGCTATAACAAATCTAAATACTGTTTCTCTTATCATTATAACAGATTTTGGAGATTTGTAAACAGTTTTTTGTAAATTACAGTCGAGAAACGAAAAGAGCGGCTTTTTCAGTATGAACAAAATGTGAATTTTAGCCTATTGCCTTGTATTATGGCATGCGCGGGAGTATAATTATGGTATGATTATATTTATAACTTAATTTGTTGTTTGCGGAGGTAAAAAGTGTCGGACGTAACATCAATAGTACCGCTTTCGGCGCACCTGAAAAAGTTATACGGCGAATCCTGCAAAGAGGTCTTGCAAAATTACGGGCTGTCTCAGTCAGAGCTTGAAATTCTCGATGTGCTGTCCTCCGATTGCGGGTTCGATACCGCAGCACAGATCTCCCGTATAAGGTGTATTAAAAAGGCAAACGTTTCTACTGCCGTGGAGCGTTTGACGCTTCGCGGATTTATCGGGCGAAGCTGTGATGAAAAGGATAAACGAGTCATTCATCTTAAGCTGACCGACGCCGCCACCGACGCAGTTAAAGCGATCAAGGCTGCTCATAACGAATTTTTAAAAAGGGTAATGTCGATACTCCCCGAGGGTGAGCTCAAGACCCTTACCGAGCTTATTGAAAAGCTTACGCTTTGCGACCCCGAGCCCTGCGGCGCTCTTTGAGGAGGCATCTATGGAAAAATATAGTAAGAAAAAATTCAAAAACGGTCTGCTTTTTGCGACTGCTGTAATACTTATATACGCTTTCGTCATGAATTTCGAAAGATTCGGTGGTATCATAAGCACCGCAATTTCGATCGTATCTCCGCTTCTTCTCGGAATCGTGCTTGCGCTTATCGTCGGAACGCCGATGTCGCTTTTTGAAAAGCTTTTCAATTTCATAAACGCAAAATCGAAGAGCAAAAAGAAGCTTCCCGAAAAGTTTATAACGATGATGAGCCTTATCCTTGCATATTTGCTTGCGATAGCTGCTCTCGCCTTCGTTATCGGAATACTCATTCCTACACTCGTCGATTCGGTTAACGAGATCGCAAAGGCGATAGAGACAGCGTATCCGAAAGTTATAAAGATGCTTGAGGATCATAACATCGACACTGCAGACATAAGAGCCCTTCTTGATAACATTGACTTCAAGATGCTCTTCTCGGCTCTTACCTCCAACGCAGGCGACGTTGTTGACGCTATCAAGACGTCGGTCGACGGTATTATCAGCTTCTTTGCGAACACCATTACGATGATAATTTTCTCTATATACATTCTTGCAAACAAAAAGCGCCTTGCACGCCAGGCGGAGAATGTTATTAACGCTTATTGCTCCGAAAAGCACGCACCGAGAGTCAAGTACGTTCTTGATCTCGTTATCAGAACCTTTTCGAAGTTCTTTTCGGGACAGTGCCTTGAGGCTATTATTCTCGGAACGATATTCTTTATTTCAATGTCGTTGATCGGCTTCCCCTATGCGCCCGTTATAAGCGTCGTTATCGGAGTAACTGCTTTTATCCCGTACGTCGGTGCGTTTATCGGATGTATTATCGGATTTCTTCTGATAATGATCGACAGTCCGATGATGGCTTTGATATTCGTCGGTATGTTCTTGGCAATTCAGCAGTTCGAAAATAATTTCATATATCCCCGTGTCGTCGGCGGAAGCATCGGACTTCCCGCGATGTGGACCTTTGCGGCACTCATTGTCGGCGGTGCGCTTTACGGCGTCGTCGGAATGATCGTGTTTATTCCCCTTGCATCAATAATCTATACGCTTATCAAAAACGACGTCAGACTGCGCCTCAGGATCAAGGCAGAAAAGAAGGCACAGGCTGAAGAGGAAGCGGAAGCAAAAAGAAACGAAAACGAGGAAACGGTATAAATTACCGACCTCAGTTAATTATTTGCCTACATCTTCTGCTATTTGGAGTAAGATAAAATGAACTATACTAAAAAAGAAATTTGGACGATACCGAACATTTTGAGTATGTTCCGTATCCTGCTGATACCCGTTTACGCAATAATTTACATGAAGGCTCAGGCGGCTAAGGATTACGTTATCGCCGCCGTGGTCTTCGCTGTGTCTGCCGTCACCGATATGATCGACGGTTTTATTGCAAGAAGATTCAATATGCGCTCCCGAATCGGAATAATGCTTGATCCGTTCGCGGACAAGCTGACTCAGGGAGTCGTTATTATCTGTCTCACGATCCGCAATATCGAGATACTGCCCCTGCTTATAATTTTCCTTATCAAAGAGGGATTTATGTTCGTTATGGCATGCAGACTGCTCCACAGCGGTAAAATGCTCGACGGCGCGCTTTTCGCAGGCAAGATATGTACGACCGTGCTTTTTATCAGCATGGCATCTCTCGTTATGTTCAAGAATATACCGTCCGTAGGCGTCTATTCGATAGTAGCTGTATGCTCGGTATTTATGATTATTTCGCTTGTAAGCTATGCAAGGTGCTTTTTTCTCCCGTCCGATCATATAAGAGATATAGACGAGGGAATCAGTGAGGTGGAAGGTAAGTGAGCAAAAAATTCTGGCTGGGCGTTGTTTACGTCGCGGTCATCGGCGCTCTGTCGAACGTATTTGCCATTTTTATCAAACGCGATAAGCTCGACGAAAGCAAGCGCCCGTTCAAGCCGTATAAATGGGAAAAGAACGGAAAAGTCTACGATAAAATAGCAATCAGAAAATGGAAGAGTAAGGTTCCCGATATGAGCAGATACCTGCGCTTCCTCATGCCTAAGAAGGTCGTTTCAGGCACGACCTCGAAGGATATAAGGGCGCTGATCAAGGAGACCTGCGTGGCGGAAATGGTGCATATAGCGCTTATCGTTCTGTCGCTTGCGGTGCTCTTCATCTGCCCCGGCAGAGAGGGAGTGATCCTTTATATTCTCTGCTTTGCAGGAAATCTGCCATTCATACTTATACAGCGCTACAACCGTCCGCAGTATATTTTGGCGGAAGAACGACTGACTCGTCGAGAGGAGCGGCTTCGTAAATGAAAATTCTGATCCTGTCCTGCAATACGGGAGAAGGACATAATTCAACAGCTCGTGCGATCCGCGAGGAAGCGGAAAAACGCGGCGATACCGTTGACATTTGGGACGCAATGTCTTTTTGGCCGAAAGCGACTAATAAGCTTATCGTCGAGGGCCAGGAGTTTTTATATAAGAATATTCCCGAGCTTTTCGGTGTCGGATACCGCTTTTTCGAGATCGTCACCGAAAAGGAAAACGAAAAGCGCGAAAAGGGAAAGAAGCTGTCGGCGGGCTTTTCTCCGCTTGCGAAAAAACCGTCCGAAAAGCTGCACGCGGCAATTTCGGAGGGCGGATACGACGTGGTGGTTTGCGCGCATATCTTTGCGTCACTTATGGTCACCGAGTACCGTAAGACCTACGGTAAGGAACATCCGACCTTCCTTGTGGCGACTGACTATACCTGTTCTCCCGGCGCAAGCTTTTCCGATATAGAGGGCTGTTTTATACCGTCCGAGGGATTGAGGGAGGAATTCGTTTCGCTCGGAACGGATAATGAGCTTATACTTCCCGTCGGAATTCCCGTACGCGAGGAGTTTTATTCAAAAATCGACAAAAATGAGGCTAAGAGCAAGCTCGGGCTTCCGCTTGATAAGAGAATAATTCTTCTGATGAGCGGCAGTATGGGCTGCGGACCGATTGAAAAGACTGTCGAGGCAGTTGCTGCGGGACTGCCCGAGGACTGTGTCCTCGTCGCGGTATGCGGAAAAAACAAAAAACTGCTTTCAAATCTCAACAAGCTGGCTAAAGAGAGAAAAAATCTCCGTCCCGTCGGGTTTACAAAGGAAATTTCCGCCTATATGGACGCTTCCGAGCTTGTTGTAACTAAAGCGGGGGGTCTATCATCCACAGAGGCGGGAGTCAAGCATTTGCCCATCGTGTTTATCGATGCTATCCCCGGTCTTGAAAGCCACAACCGCGATTATTTCGTAAACAGGGGCTTTGCGTTTTTTGCGGAAACGCCCGAGGGCATTTCGGAGGTAATAAACACCGTTATAGGTTCCGACGCTTTGCTTTGCGATATGAGAGAAAAGATGCAGGCTGAATTTACACACCGATCGGCTTGCGAGATCGTTGATATTCTTCACGAAAATACTCATTGCTTAAGGAAATAATGCTTTTATGAATAAAAAAATCAATAATGAAAGCAAGCTGAAGCTTGTCGATTTCCGTCGGCTTTCGCTAAAAACACTGTTCTGCGGAGAATACAGATATTTGTTACTTCTACTGTTCTGGCCGATCTTCGGCATCTGTTTTTCTTCACTTGAAGTGTATAGAACCGTCGAAAACTGCAAGCATTTCGTTGTATATTCGCCTCTTGACGACGTGATTCCGTTCTGCGAGCTTTTTGTCATCCCTTATATGATATGGTTTGCTTACATAGTCGGAATGTACGTTTATACGATCCTCTTCGATACCGAGGCGTATAAGAAGTATATGTACTTCATCATTGCTACGTATACCGTTACAATGATCATATACCTCATCTTCCCGACGGTGCAGGAGCTTCGTCCCAACCTCGATGAGCTCGGCAGAAGTAATTTTCTGACCCGCTTTATGGGCGATTTCTATAATTTCGACACGAATACGAACGTTTGCCCGTCGCTTCACGTCACGGGTGCGGTCGCGGTGTCGGTTGCCGCTTGGCACAGCAAACTCTTTGGCAAGACCGGTTGGAAGATCGCCTTCACCGTTATGACGGTACTCATTACGCTTTCGACTGTGTTCTTGAAGCAACATTCGATCGTCGATGTGCCGTGGGCGCTTCTCGTTTGTGCTGTAGTCTACCCGTTCATTTACTGTGAGAGCTTCAAGGATTATCTTAGAAAAAAATTTCGGAAAAAGAAATAAAGAAGCATAAAAAGCTTCCGCCCTTACGATAAGCCAAACCTTTTTTCTCCTGATCAAAAGCGGCGTTATTCTTGCGTTCGCCGTCAAATGGAACGAACTGATGGGAACAGAGGCAGCATTTATTCAAGCGGCGGTCGCTTCAACGACCTTCACAAGCGGATAGAGAATCCGATGTACTATTCGCAAATGCGGCTATGGTTAACAGACTCGGCTTCGGTAAAACTAACGAATATGACGGAATTATTCTGAACATAGACAAAAACGGGCGTATTACCAAATATAAAAATCGTCTTACGACAGATAGTTGGGACAACGAGTAATACGCATCAACAATTCGGACAGTACCTTAATCGAATCAGGGATACCGACGTAATCAACAAATAAGATACTACCAAAGTAATCCGGGTGCAAGGCTGATTACGGAAATGCACCCGCAAATAAATTGTGTCAAAATTTCAGATTACTCAAAGGAAAAAGCACTTGCAGACGCAAGTGCTTTTTCAACTAAGCGCGCCTTTCGGTGCGCTTAGTTTGCTTCGCAAGCCTTCATTTTTTCTTTTTCTTCCTTATCACGATAACGGTCACCGCGGCAGCGATACCGATAAGAATAACGGACGCAACGATTATTACGATAATAACGGTATTGTCGTTTGAACCCGTTGCAGGAAGCACAACGCCCTCAACGTAATCGCAGTTCGCGCACTTATCCATGCGCAGGCCGTCTTTTTTCTTGGTGGGCTTGTTTATGATCTCGCCCTCAACGATAAAATGCTCGCCCGTTGCGGGAATTGTGTGCCCCTGCGCGGTAACGGTTTTGCAGTCGTTACAGTACGTATCGCCCGAATAGCCCTCCTTGCTGCAGGTCGGGGCTTTTTCATTTTTAATTACGGTGTTTTTGTGTTCGCCCGTTGCGGAAATAACCGCGCCGTCGGAAATCTTTTGTCCGCAGTCGCTGCAGTATGTATCGCCGGAATAACCGTCGGCACCGCAGGTCGGATCGGACGCGTTTTTGACAACCGTATTATTATGGTTGCCGGTAGGAGGGATCACGGTACCCTCGGTCACGACAGAACCGCAATCGGAACAGCAGATATCTCCCGAGTATCCTTCCGCACCGCAGGTCGGTGCGAGAGCATCCTTCAGCACGGTGGAGGCGTGCTTACACTCGGGGACGTCTCTTTCCTCCTGCTTTGAGCAGTTTAGGCAGGATCTTACCTGCTTGTTTCCGCTTGTCTCCCAAGCGCCGAATTCGTGTTTTCCTGTCGCGGGAAGGGCAGAACCGGTCTTGACCGTCTTATTGCAGTCGTTACAGTACGTGTCGCCGGAATATCCCGCCGCACCGCAGGAGGCGGGGGACGCGTTCTTTATAACGGTGTTTTTGTGGGAACACGCCTTTGTCTCAACCTTTTTGCAAACGGAACAGGTTCGTGTTTCCTGTCCGTCAGAAACCGTCCAGCTGCCGAACTTATGGTTGCCGGTTGCCTTTATAGCGGTTCCCGACGAAATTTTGAATCCGCAGTCCTTGCAGTGAATGTCACCGCTGTAGCCGTCCTTTCCACAGGTCGGTTCGGAGGCGTTTTTGACCTCGGTCGAGGTGTGCTTACATTCGGGATCACCCGCAGACGCATTGCCCGACGGAGTCGTCATTCCCTCGGGAATATCATAGCCGAGCATAAGCCACGCAAGCTCGGGATAGTCGATAAATACGTTTCTGTTGCCCTGAATAGCACCGATCACCTCGTTGCGTCCCATTTCCCAGGTGTCAACGGGATCGAGCTCACACCACTCAAGAAGCACCTCAACGCTCTCAAACACCTTTTCAAGGCGGTCACAGCCCCAATCGGAGTTCCATCTTACGTACATGTAAAGACAGATACGCGCAACGTCGCCCTTGACGTTGTCGTTCGGCTCGAAGTAGACGTTCGTGTAAGTACCGCCGATAACGCCGCTGTGCGTTCCCTTTACCGACCCGCTTCCGCCGTTGCCGTAAAGCTTGTTGTTTCGGGAAGTATTTACGTTTGCTTCGGCAGGACGGATGTGATGAAGATCGGAGCCGCCGCCCTTTGTGCTGTTTCCTCCGAGAGATTTCGGCCAGACGTGCTCGCGGTTACATTTCCAGTTTCCGCCCTTCCAATGACCGTCCCAGGTCATCTGGAAGCTTGTGTAAAGGGTAGTTCCGTATTCGGTGTCGTTGTTCTGACAGTCGGTATAGAAGGCATAGTCGCGGCAATCGTCGTAGCTCGTTATTTTCGTATGAGTCTCTGTCATAAGGTCCTGAAGCGCGTCGAACAGCGCATCTTCCGACAGATCGTCGAGCTTATCGTAGGTATAATTACCCGTATAATATTTGCCTGCGCCCGTTCCCTCAAGCGTTACGCAAACGACGTCACGCATGCCGGAGTTTGATTCCTTTGAGTAAACGAGAGCCGCAGCGTCAACCTGTCCGCCGAACGGCAAAGCCGTAAAGATTATAGAAAATATGAGCAACAGAGCTGCGGTTGTGCATCTAAAATTTTTCATATCTACATCCTTTTAAAAGGCAGATATTTCCGCCGTGATAGCCGATTGTTCGGCACTTTTTACATTTTACCATACTTTCTTCACGCTGGCAATAGCTTTTCGGAAATATGCGCTCAAAGATGAAAAAACAAGTTGAGCATCTGAAAAAACGGGTTGTCGAATAAGAGAATATATGGTATAATGTTTTTATCTGAAAGGAGAGCTTCCAATGAAAAAACGTAACAACATCTTGAAAATGATATTTGCGGCGTTGTTTCTTTCACTTTCCTACGTTATGCCCTTTTTGACGGGGCAGATACCGAAGCTCGGCGCAATGCTTTGTCCGTTACATATTCCCGTTCTGCTTTGCGGATTTGTCTGCGGACCTCTCTGGGGAATGGCGGTCGGCTTTACGGCCCCGCTTATCCGTTCGCTCACGCTAGGAATGCCGCCGATTTTTCCGACTGCCGTCTGTATGGCGTTTGAGCTTTCCGCGTACGGCACCGCCGCGGGGCTTATGCACAAGCTGCTTCCGCGCAAAAAGCCGTATATTTACGTATCTCTTTTGATTGCGATGCTCGTCGGACGTGTCGTCTGGGGCGCTGTGGCGTTCATTCTTTTGGGAATAAACGGCGGAGAGTTTACCTTCGGAGCGTTTCTTTCGGGCGCGTTCGTCAACGCATTCCCGGGAATTATCGTTCAGATAGTTTTGATCCCGATACTTGTGATGCTCTGTGATAATCTGAAATCAAGGAACGAAAAATGACGCGTGAACTTCTTATAAAACATTTTAAAACATACCCGATGCTGCAAATACAGGACATATTCAAATTTCTTTTTCAAAGTGCCTTCGGATGCGAGCATCTTGCCTCGTCGCTCGATAAGGCAACCGCATATATTTCGGACGAACACGAAGTGATGCGCGGTATAGAAAGAGAAATAGAGCCGCTCGACGGAAACTACGCGAGAGTTCCGCTTTCGTATATGGATAAAGGGCTTGCAGCAAAGACCCTCGGAAAGCTGTTCGTTTCTTCTGCAAAAAAGGAAGAAAACGGCGCGTCCGACCTCAAAGATAAGCTCATAACAGCGTCGGAGCTCGTCCGTGAAGGTGTTTTGCCCTTTTTGCAAACCGACTTCGACCGCGCGGTCTCGGAGTGGGAGAAAAACGGTTATCCGCCCGTCCGTCATTCGGAGATATTCAGGGAGAATTACCGCCCGTCGTACCGAGTGATCGCAAGCGGGTACGTTCCGTTCTTGCCACTGCTTGCGGAAATTGATAAGTTAATTTCTAAAGGAAAAGCGACCGTCGCAATAGAGGGCGGAAGCGCAAGCGGAAAAACGACGCTCGGAAAGATACTTTCCGAAATATACGACTGTACGGTCTTTCACATGGACGACTTCTTTTTGCCCATGGAGAAACGAACGCCCGAGCGCTTTGCCGAAATCGGCGGAAACGTCGATTATGAACGTTTTTCGGAAGAAGTACTCATTCCGCTGTCGAAAGGCGAGATCGTGAAATATAAAAAATTCGACTGTTCGACAATGTCTTTTGCGGATGAAATACAGGTCACCCCAAAAGACCTCGTAATAGTTGAGGGCGCATATTCAATGCACCCCGAGCTTGCAGCGTATTATGATCTCTCGGTCTATCTCGATATCTCTCCCGAGCTGCAAAAAGAGAGGATAAAGCACCGAAATTCGCCCGAAATGGCAAAGAGATTCTTTAACGAATGGATCCCGCTCGAAAACAGGTATTTTGAAGAAACGAAAATCGCAGAGAGATGCGGTATGACGTTTAAGATCATATAAACAAAAAACCACCGATACATGTCGGTGGTTTCGTTTTGCAGAAAAACAGCCGCGCCCGAAGGCGCGGCTGAATGACACTGATAAACAAGCAGATTATATTATTTCTTTTTTCCTAAGTTGTGAACTGCTCTGTATTCAGAAACATCTAGAAGTCTGTCTGGTGTGATCTTGAAACACTCATCTTTAATATAATCCAAACTACTACCGGGTACAATTTTACCTGAATTAATAGGTTGTCCTTTGCAAACATCTTCAAGACACAAAGTTTGGTCATCCTTCCAATCAAATTTACCAAAAGCAATATTATACATCGGGCCCGGCGGCGTTTCAAAGAAAGGCACTTCCAGCTTACCAATAACGGGCGAGGACAGCGCCACATAATACTGATACGAACGAATTGCGTGATAACATATCAGGCGCGCACTTATCCCGTCACGTTTGACAATATTATAACCACCAATTCTATATGGTCCAAGAATACCGTCCTGATTCAGTTTTGTTCGAATTTTTGCACACTCTTCCTTTATTGGTGCATAATCTACAGAAAAATACTCACAAAACCTCTCGAGAGATTCCTCAACTTTGTCAATAATATATTTCGTTTTTTGCTCATCAGTAAAAGCGAAATAACGTGGATCAAATTCAGTTCTTATGTCTGCTATTCTATCGAAAATATCAATACCATCTATAAATTTCAAATATTCTTCATTGCGCTCAAGACCGCTCGGAATCCAAAATACATTTAATCTCGAACACGGAAAAATTTTATATGGACGCAATGCAATTTCCAAATACTGTGTAATAAATGATGTTTCACCCGAAACTACAAGACTGTATTTTCTCATTTGTTCGCGCCATTTTTCCGAATATTGCTCATGTCTTTCGTGTTCGGGAAGCCAATGGTCGTAATGTCGGAAAACAATAGTGAATATTCTTAATCGCTTCGTGTTTTGTAAATTGTCAGCTTTACCCATAATTTCTCCGATAAAGTACTAATTATAATAGATAGGTGAATACAGCTTCCACGGCGGCAGTACTTGCTTATACATATTATTTCCGGCTTCAGAAAATATTCTTGTCATTATTATTTCTTGCTTCAATGCTTCTGCTCGATTGGGTATGTCTGTTATTAAAACTTCTGCTTCATACACACGAACAGTAGCTGAACGATTCTGCCAATTCGACGGCGCCATGCTCTCGGTATTAGAAACCGGATTGCCGTTTGCGTAAGCATAGCGGTTGAGTGTAATTGCGTTAGATATTTCGCCCGCGACAATGTCGGCGTTGACGAAGCGGCGCATATCAGGCGAGTAATAACGCGCTCTCATATAAATGAGACCGTTATCATCGGTTACAACACCGTCGCGTCCGTTGTATCCGAAGATTACTTCACTTGTGCCTGTTCTGCTCGTGAGCTTTCCGTAGGTATCATATTCGAAGGTGTCTGTTATCGTTCCGCTTTCGTTAGTGATCGCAATAGTGCTTCCTCGGAAATCAAAGTGATAAGTTTTGTAAGAGCTATTTACTTCCTCGCCTATAAGACCGTTTCCGTAAACGTACTTGTCTGTAGTACCATTCGTAGTCTTTGTCAGAAGAAACTGGCTACATATTTATGATTGTACTCTTTTTTAGCCGTTATGTCAAGACATGAAAACAGCCGCACCCGAAGTGATATAATCCCCTTAGAGTAGACACTTGAAAAAACAAAAAGATTTCAAGACTACTTTAAAGGGGTTATATCAAAGGCGCGGCTGAAGTGTGAAAATTATCGTTATTCGGGTTTAGGACCGTGATAATATTTTTCTTGCGACAAAACCTCCCCGGTTTTACTATCTATTTCATAAATTGTTGTGTAATTGTTTTTTTCCGGAACATCTGAGAAGTATTTCAGCATATCCAGTTTTGCCAAAACTTTATCGACGGCATAATACGCGTCTTCAGATGCTTTGCCGTCTGTTGTATATATTGTGATTTTATTAAGATTTTCGCTAATCTCAATTTCGGGATAATCTGCTATTTCAGGAAAAGTTTTAAGCCAATCTGTCTGTGCCCATTTTTTGCCTTGTTCTTCTGAAAAAATCAGCATCAGCCAGCCTCTCGAATCAACATACGAATCCTCTCTAAAATCACCGGTCTCTTCATAGAATGAAAATTCCTTTTCAAAAAAATCCGTAGGAGTACAATCAAATAATAACTCGCACATATCCGGGTGTAGTTGTAAACCTTTAAAAACTTGCTTTTGATCTGGAGTATCCTTTAGCCTATTGTATAACAGCCCGCTTACCCCAAACACTATCATAGCTATTGAGCACACCAGCATAAGATTTCTTTTCATCGCTTCGCCCCCTGTATAATATTTAAAACGCAACACACTTTAAAGTGATTAATTAGCCATTTGATGCCGAGTGCTAATGATCGAGCAGACCATAATCGTTCCTCCAACTGCTCCTACAACAAATAAAACATCTGAAGCAGATATGACCAAATCCCTTGCAATCTTCCTCCGATAAGACATCCTCCTAAGACGGTCACGAAAGGTACAAAGCTACTTTTTCTGGCCGAGGTTTTATCGTCGCAATAAATTGACCCTTTTAGGATATGATCCGTTATATTATCCAAATACATAATACATCCATGCTGAAGCCCAAATTAGACTATCAAATCATAAACTGCGCCGCACAGAAAGCCGCATATATCACCATAAGCGAAATGCCCTGAACGCGCGTCAATTTCTTTGAGATCAGCGCGGGGACGGTTAGAATTGCCATAACGGCGAGCATGACCGGGATATCGATAACGAGCGAGGAATTGATACCTAAGACCTCCTTGCCGCTCGGTACCGAGAAGGGCGAAACAACGACCGAAACGCCGCTAACGAGCACGAGGTTAAATATGTTCGCTCCGATGACGTTTCCGAGCGAGAGGGCGCCGTGGCCCTTAACGAGCGAGGTGATCGCGGTGACGAGCTCAGGAAGTGAGGTTCCGATAGCGATGAACGTGAGTCCGATGACCGATTCGGGAACGCCGAGCGCCTTTGCGATGATGATTCCGTTATCGACGAGAAGATCTGCGCCAAAGGCAATGACAGCCGCGCCGACTACGAGCAGAACGATGTCCATAACAAGCCCCTTTTTCTCGTGAGGCTCATCGAGTGTGGTTTCGTCGTATTTTGCATTCTTAAGCGCGGTTCTCACCGAAATTCCGAAATAAACAGCAAATATTGCGAGGAGAACAAATCCGACCCATCTTGCAAATTCCCCGAAGAAATACGCGACGGCAGAATAAAATACCGCTGCAGTGAAGAAGACACAAACGGGCAAAACAAACGATTTTCTCTCAATCTTCGACGGGCGAATGGCGATCGTAATCGCGGCAACTAGCGCGGTATTACAGATTATTGAGCCGATGGCGTTTCCGTAAGCGATCTCGCCGTGACCGCCGAAGGCAGAGGTCGCAGAGACCATAACCTCGGGAAGCGTCGTTCCGATGGAAACGACGGTCGCGCCGATAAGCAGATCGGGAATGCGGAATCTCTTTGCAATTCCCGTAGCGCCGTCAACGAACCAGTCTCCGCCCTTGATGAGCAGAATGAGACCGACGATAAACCATAAGACAGTTAAAAACATTTTAAGCTCCTTTTACAGTAGGATTGGGTGACCGATAGATCCATTATATCAATAATGCTGTTCAAACGCAATGACTTTTTTGTAAAAACGGCTTGCCATTTGTATTTTTTCGTGTTATAATACGGAAAAATAAAGTAAAACTGCTACCGAGTAGTAGAATGTCAGAAGCATTCGTTTGCATATCGTTAGGTCTTAGAAGATATGCATGCGGGTGCTTTTTTGGAGGATAGAATGAAAAAATACTTTACAAAGGGGGAGATAGCACTGTGGTGCTCGTCGGTCGTTCTCATTATCGCATCGTTTCTGATCTATGACAGAACAAATTATATGACGCTGATCGCATCGCTTATCGGCGTAACTTCACTGATATTCTGCGCCAAGGGAAACCCGATCGGTCAGGTTCTGATAATCGTTTTCAGCCTGCTTTACGGCGCAATATCGTATTCGTTTTCCTATTACGGGGAGATGGCGACCTATCTCGGAATGACGCTCCCGATGGCAATTTTTGCTTTGATCTCGTGGCTGAGGAACCCGTATAACGGCAATAGATCGGAGGTCAAGGTAAACAGCATCGGAAAGGGAGAGACCGTCTTTATGTGGCTGCTGACGGCGGCGGTCACGGCGGTATTCTACTTCATTCTGAAGCATTTCAATACCGCAAACCTGATACCGAGCACCCTGTCGGTCACGACAAGCTTTCTCGCCGTTTATCTTACCTTCAGAAGATGCCCGACCTACGCGCTCGCATACGCGGCAAACGATATAATACTCATCGTCCTGTGGATACTGGCAAGCATTGAGGACGTAAAATACGTCTCGGTCGTAGTCTGCTTCGCGGTCTTCCTCGTACACGATATATACGGCTATACGAATTGGCAGAAAATGAAATTAAGACAAAGCGGGACCCGTGAGGTAAATGAATAGCGGAGAACATACAGCTTGTTCTATCAGTGGGCTTGTAAATCCGAATTTATAATTCGTCCGCTTCGGCAATGCAGACGGTATTCGGACGGGGTCAAGCCTGCTTCGGCTTTGAAAAAACGGCAAAAATATGCGCAGCTTGAAAACCCAAGGCTTGCTCCGATCGCAATTACTGTTTCGTCGGTCTCGGCAAGTCTTCTCCTCGCTTCCGATATGCGGCAGCGGGAAATAAACTCCCCGAACGTGCAACCGTATTCCTCGTGAAAAAGTCTGTAAAGGGTGTTTTTTGAAATGAAAAAGCGCTTGCATATTCCGCCGAGCGAGGGGGCTTCTGACAGATTTTCCTTTATGTAGGCGGTAATTTGCGTAAGCAGATTCGGCTTTTCAATGAGGATCGCATCGCTGAAAAGGAAGACGGACAAAAGCGACTTCAGGCTTTCCAACTCGTGCTCGGTAAAATAAGGCTGCTTTTCGTATAACGATCGCAGGATAGGATCTTCCTTTAAAGTTGTATTATTACAGTTGGCTCCGCGCATTCTTCCGAGCAAAACGTATGCGGCAAGAATACCGTCCTTCATGATCGGAATGGCAACGTCGCATAAATTCATGTGACATATACGCGTGCACGCCTTCCCGGTTTGACGGCACCGAGAGATCAGATCAATATCACTTTGGTGGCAGGCACAGCGTGCCTGCTCGTTCATTCTCTGCAGTACTGAGCAGAAATCCTCGGGATCGGCGCGCTTTACAAGCTCCTTGCCGTCGCGGTCCGTGATGAGGACCCCAAGGTGGAAAAGTCCGAAGATATCCCCGACGATCTTATTAAGCTGTTCGGTATTGTAACGTATATTCATTGGACACCTCCGAATCATATATAACAATAATACCTCGCAAGGGAAGAAAAAGCAATATGTCGTGATGATTTTGTATTGCGGTTGATCGGAAAAGCTGTTAGAATCTACACGAATCATTTTGTTTGGAGGTGACGGTATGCCGATCCTTAGCGTTATTATTACGGTAGCCGCAAGCTCGGTTCAAGGCGTTTTCAAAAAGTATCTGAACGTAAAATGCAAAAACCGTGAATTTACGGTAAGCTCGATGATAACCCTTTTCGCCTTGATCTTCTTCCTTGTTTTTGCCAAAGAAATTACTTTTTCTGCCTCGTTCTTACCGTACTGTGCGCTTTATTCGGTGTGTTATGCCTGCGCGGCGGCGACCTACGTTTTTGCACTGTCCTGCGGAAGCTTGGCGCTGACGCAGCTCGTTTTATCATATTCCTGTATTATTCCCATTATATACAGCTTGATTTGCGGCGAAAGGCTCAGCCTTATTCGGACAACGGGCGTAGTTTTTCTCTTTTTATCCTTGGTGGTGACCTATTATAGGAAAAGTAAGCCCGATGGGGAAAAAGCCTTTTCCGCAAAATGGGTCGTTTACATTTCCCTTATGCTGCTATCAAACGGCTTCTGCGGAGTGATCACCCGTATGCAGCAGCTTCGCTTTGATGGCGCGTACGACCATTCGTTTACGATATTTTCAATGATCTTATCGACCCTGCTGCTTGTTTGCGCGGCGGTGATCCGCGAGGGACGGGATATAATGAAGACCGTTAAGAACGGCGTACTGCTCTCGGCAGCCTGCGGTGCAAGCAACGGCCTTGCCAATTATTTCGGTCTTATTTGCCTTGCAACGATCCCGAATTCCGTCTATTATCCCGTAAAAAGTGCGGGAGAGTTGGTTCTTGCGACGGCTATGTCGGTGTTCCTTTTCAAGGAAAAACTGCGTCCCGCGCAGTATGCGGGCGTAGGCCTCGGCATTCTGGCGCTGATATTCATCAACATTCCGTAGTGAGAAGATGCGGCGCGGCGGCTATCGGCGCACAGGTATTCGCGGATGCGTAAAAATCCAAACAAAAATCTCCAAAGATATTTACTTTTTTGAACGCATGCGTTAAACTTATAACATAAAGTGATCGTAAGAAGGAAGGACGACGAAATATGCAAAATGTGAAAGTGGTATTGCCGGAAAAATTTGACCTTGTGGTCGGAGATACCTTCCAGCTTTTCTTCAGAGGAATCATTGAGGCGGTAAATCCCTACGTATACGATATTATGGCAGTATGCGAAAAGGGACACAATTATCCGAGATATTTTGAGTTCACACCCGAAGAGGAGGGCGCTCATAAGCTTACCGTCACGGTGTATGATAACGATAAAACGGTTCTCGGCTCGGGAGAAACCATGCTTTGCGTGCACGAGCCGAAGAAGTCCCCCGAAAAAGAGGTCAATATCCTCTGCATGGGAGATTCCCTTACAGCGGGCGGCATCTGGCCGAGCGAAGCTCACCGCCGACTTACGGCAACCGACGGCACGCCCTGCGGTCTCGGTCTTACGGGCTTCAATTTCATAGGTACTAAAAAGCTCGGTGATACGGGCTACGAGGGCTACGGCGGATGGACTTGGGGAACCTATATCATCAGAGGAAGAGAGCAATTCGCGGCTGTCTGGATCGATTGTGACCATAATAAAACTGCGGACGATCAGCATTCAATTTGGTCGGATGCCGACGGCAACCTGTGGCAGCTCGAAACGATCGAGCCGGATCGCCTGAAGTTCAATAGGGTAACGCACGAGAATCCGAAGCCGAGCGCCGGAAGCGTTATCAGGCATGCGAAAAACGCCGTGAATAAGGAAGAGATCCGTGTAAAGGATTCCGATTACGAAATATCTAACCCGTTCTGGAGCGATGAAACGGGCGGACTTGATTTCGTCGATTACTGCAAGAGACTGAACGTGCCGAAGATCGACGCAGTTTACATTCTCTTGACTTGGAACGGTCTATGGGGCGATCCCCTTAAGCCGTGGACTTTAGGACCGAGCATCGTTTCACAGGGCAAGACCTTCGTTGACGCCCTGCACAAGCAGTATCCGAATGCAAAGATCAAGATAATGGGCGTGCAGGTCCCCTCAATAACGGGAGGCAACGGAGCAAACAACGGCGCTGAGCTTCCGTACAGCGACGATTACGGACTTACTAAATTCGTGTTCGCGCTCAACCGCGCCTACGAGGCGTGGGCAAATGAAGAAGCGTACCGCGATTTCCTTGAATTCATCAATATTTCGGGACAGTTTGACAGCGAGTACAATATGCCGTATACCGAAAAGCCCGTGAATACGAGAAGCAAGGTGACCGAAAGATTCGGGACGAACGGCGTTCATCCCACAACGGAGGGCTATCTCCAGATCGCAGACGCGGTATACCGTAATATGGTCAAGACCTTCTGCGTTTAAGACGCACAAAAATAAAACAAAAACACGGCTCGGGGCTTATGCTCCGAGCCGTGTTAATTATTCTATTTCCTGTTCCAAAGAGTCAAATTCCGGGGTACTGAAAAATTCACCCAACGTGATTCCCAAGCCGTCACACAGCTTCTTTATCGTGACCGCGCCCGGGTTTTGACTTTTTTCATTCAAAATGCTGTATACGGTCGAAGGAGAAACGCCGGAAATATTTGCAAGCTCATTAACGGCAATGTTACGTTCCTTGCACAACTGAAGTATTCGATTTGCAACAGCTTCCTTGACGCGCACGGCTTGTTTTCCCCTCTTTCACGATTTATCGTAAAATATTTTACCCAAATTTACGATAAATCGTGTGGGATATATCGCAAATTATGCAAAATTGTGATATAATTGCGATATATCGTAATATAGAGAGGAACAAAATATGGTTTGTACTTTTTTCGGGCATAAGGATGCCCGTGAGCTGAACGCGGAAACGCCGGAAAAAGCTATTGAGGACCTTATCAAAAGCGGTGTAGATACTTTTTATGTCGGAAATCAAGGCGGTTTTGACAATATTGCTGCCCTTCTAATTATTCTTTAATTGTTTTAATCAATAACTGCTTCAAGCTCTGCAACAATTCTCTCTGCAGTTTCCATCCAATTACCCTTTTTGGTCTTACCAATTACAAGAGGCAGGTAAATTCTCTTATCCTTTGTGATAATAGTAATTGTTAAGTTGCTAATGTATTCAACTTCGTGGGAGCCAGCCAACAGAACACCTGCAACACCAAAGACAGCGGCTCCTGCGATTGCACCACCAAGGTTCTTCTTAGATACAGTCTTATTACCGCAAGTAATGATAATGTTCTCTACATCAGAGGTTGCAACAATATCCTTTTTGAAACCATTCTTTACTCTAATCAACTTACGATTTGCATCATAGTCGATTGTGCCAACATAAATCACATCAGTTGCATCAAAGGCAACTTCATTCTTTTCTTTTTTGCCAAACAGACCCATAGTTATTCTCCTTTGTTCTTATGTTATTTGGAAATATGGCTTTCTGCTATCCACAACACTATAATATCAATTCTTTTATCAAATTTCAAGTGCCTTTAGTGATATAAGGAATTATTCTTGTTCTTCCTCTGTGTCCTCTTGTTCTTCTTCAAACTTGAAGTAACTTCTTTCCATTCACCATAAACATCTTTATATTTGGCTCTTGCCAAGGTTTTCCCTTGCGGTCTAACTGACGAACACTCACGGCGGTGTATTTCATTGGCAAATCCCCCTTTGGTTAAAACTGTTCCGCAAATCATACCTCTAAAATACCGCAAATGTTCCGCAAAGTCAAGATTGTTCCGAGAAACAAGAAGCCCAAAAACCCTCGATTTGCAAGGGTTTTCGGGTTCTTAAATCTCTCAATAAGGTGCGGGATTTATTCCCACTCGATCGTTCCAACAGGCTTCGGCGTAAGATCAAGAAGCACTCTATTAATGCCCTCGACCTCGGCGGTAATACGGTTAGTGATCTTATGAAGAACGGCGTAAGGAATTTCCTCGATCGTTGCGGTCATAGCGTCGGTGGTATTTACGGCGCGGATGATTGCGGGCCAGCCCTCGTAACGCTTGCTGTCACGAACGCCGACGCTCTTGAAATCGGGAACTGCGATGAAGTACTGCCATACTTTTTCAGCAAGACCGCAGTTGTCAAACTCCTCGCGGAGAATTGCGTCTGCCTCGCGGAGAGCGTGGAGACGGTCGCGGGTAATGGCACCGAGGCAGCGGACGCCGAGACCGGGTCCGGGGAAGGGCTGGCGGTAGACCATCGCGTGAGGAAGACCGAGCGCTTCGCCTACGACTCTTACCTCGTCCTTATAGAGGAGCGCAAGGGGCTCAACGAGCGACATTTCCATCTCCTCGGGAAGTCCTCCTACGTTGTGATGTGCCTTAACGCCGTCGGATTCGAGAATATCGGGGTAAATGGTGCCCTGTGCGAGGAATGAAATTCCGTCGAGCTTCGCCGATTCCTCGTCGAATACCTTAATAAATTCGTTTCCTATTATCTTTCTCTTCTTTTCGGGCTCGCTAACGTCCTTAAGCAGATCAAGGAATCGGTCGGTCGCGTCAACGTAGATAAGATTCGCATCAAGCGCTTCGCCGAAGACCTCAATGACCTGTTCACTTTCGCCTTTTCTCATAAGGCCGTGATTGACGTGAACGCAAACGAGCTGTTTGCCGATCGCCTTTATAAGAAGCGCAGCAACGACAGAGCTGTCAACGCCTCCCGAAAGCGCAAGAAGAACCTTTTTGTCTCCCACCTGTGCGCGAATAAGAGCAACCTGCTCTTCGATGAACTTGTTTGCAAGCTCAAAATTGGTTATACGCTCCATAGAGCTCGGACGTACGATTTTCTCCATAAATTCCTCCGAAAAGAAAGTATATGAATATTATAATTCTTTTTCTTTAGTAATGCAATAGGAATTAACATGAAAAAATGAAAAAACTTGCGCTTTTCGTCGGGCGGAAGTGTTGTAAAAAATGACGAAAAAATTTCGCAATCCGCTTTACAACGGCGTGGGCATGTGATATAATCGACTTAACGAAATGGTATCACGGAGCAAAAAATGACAATGGTACTGCTAACCGCCCTTGGAGTCGGCGGAGCGTCGGTTATCGGCGCACTACTGGGATTCATATTCAAGAAAGCAACGCACAAATTCAGCGATATAGTCCTGTCGTTCGCGGCGGGAGTAATGCTGTCGGCGGCAGTTATCGGACTGATTCTCCCGTCGCTCGAAAAGGGCGGAAAATACGGTCTGCTTGTGACTGTCGCAGGACTATTCTGCGGTGCGCTGTGCATAAATTTGATCGATAAACTTACGCCTCACCTTCATAAGCTCGGCGGATCCGGCTACGAGGAGCTTCACCCCGACGCACAGGCGAGATTTCATAAAGTTTTACTTTTCGTTATCGCAATAGCAATACATAATCTACCCGAGGGAATCGCTGCGGGAGTCGGCTTTGGCTCGGGAGATGTTTCTCACGCTCTGTCGATCGCTGCGGCAATCGCGCTTCAGAATATCCCCGAGGGTATGGTGATAATCGGACCGATGCTCGCCGCCGGAATGAAGCCGGGCAAAACGCTGTTTATAGCGATAATGACAGGTGTTATAGAGGTCGTAGGAACTCTTCTCGGTTACCTTGCAATAACGATTTCGGAAGCAATTCTGCCATTTGCCCTCGCATTTGCGGGCGGTACGATGCTCTACGTCATAAGCGACGAAATGATCCCTGAAACGCATTCACACGGAAGCGAACGCGGTGCGACCTACGCTCTGATCCTGGGCTTCTGCTTTATGCTCGTCTTTGACACCCTTATCGGAGGGTGATAATAAATAATTCAAAAAAGGAGAAAAAATATGTTTAGAATCGGAATGTCAACGTCGGCAATCGACAAGGAGACCTTCGCTGCCTTTAAAAAGGCGGGAATTGATGTAGTTGAAATATCGTATCCGACATGTGGTTACGATAATATCAACTATGAGGAATTGAAGGCGTTTGCTGACGAAACGGGAATCGAGCTTTGGTCGTTCCATATTCCCTTCTCTCCCTTCAGCACGATCGATATTTCGGACGTAAACAAGGTCGATCATACCGTTGAATACACCTGTGAGCTTATCGAAAAGGCAACGGCTATCGGTATCAAAAAGTTTACCATCCACCCGTCTGCAGAGCCGATGACGGAAGAAGAGCGCCCTGCAAGAATGGCTTGCTCGAAGCAAGGACTTGCCAGACTTGCCGAATTCGCAAAGACAAGAGGTGCAATAATATGTGTGGAGGACTTGCCGAGAACCTGTCTTGGCAGAGATTCCTCTGATATTCTCGAGCTTCTTTCCGCACACCCCGATCTTCGTTCCTGCTTCGATACCAACCACCTTCTCTACGAGGATCCGGTAGACTTCGCATATAAGGTTGGAAATAAGATCGCAACGACCCACATTTCCGACTGTGATTTCACGAACGAAAAGCACTGGTTCCCCGGTGTTGGACTTGTCAGATGGCATGATCTTTATAAAGCGCTCGAAGAAGTAGGCTACGAGGGAGTATGGCTCTATGAGCTCGGTATGGGAGATCGCAAGCCTGAGGACTTCGTCCGCAATGCACGCGAGATCGCAGAGGGCAAGCCGATCACGGTTTAATAGTATAATTCAAAACGGCAGGCACCGCCTGCCGTTTTGTTGTGGTATAACATGGCTTTTTAACGGCCGGAGCGCGTGGGGTTCCCGAAGCGAATTCAGAGAGCGAGGAGTCTGCCAAATCATTTGAAAATTCCGAACAGGTCCATCCCTGTGAGGTGCCGGGAACGTCGTCTTGCCTTGCTCGTGCTATTGTTCGTTACATTGCACAATTTTCCGCCGTATTATTGTGCATATTCGAAAAAGCACCGAATCTATTTGTCGAAAAAACATACAATAACACCAAAAACTTTTTAAAAAAATATTGACAAAACAAATACGAAATGGTAGAATATCCATAGAGTTTTCGTGTTGTCAAGTATACACAAAATTTGAACTTAATTTTTATATTCATAGGAGGAATATATTTATGAAACGCATACTTTCTTATCTCGTAGTTTGTGCTTTGCTCGTTTCTGCATTCGCAGTAATGAACGTTGGCGCAGAAGAGACCGATGTGTGGGCACTTCCTACCGACTGGTCTTCCGGTGCTGATCTTGAGAAGTACAAGGGTTGGGAAATTCCGGTTCAGGGTCCTTGGAGCCTTCTCGGATTTGACGACCTCGACACTGCTACAGTTCATGTAAACGACGATGCAAACATCGTTGAGTACGACAGCATCGCAGATGACGGCTGGGATCAGAATACCCACAAGGACGCAGTTCCTTTCGGCTATGTTGGCGCTGACCACAACGAGCGCAAGGCTCAGAAGAACCCCAATCTCTCCCGTTACACTGCTACCACTTGGTACGTAGACTTTGGCGGACGTTGGTCTCCCATGATTTTCGAATCCAGAGATGACGCTACCGGTCTTGACGTTGTCTGCCATGCAAATGCAGGCGGCGTAAAGTATGACAGCGCAATCGTATTCACCGCTCCCTCTAACGGAACCTATTCCTTCGGCGCAATCGTTACCGGCGTTCTCTTCAAGACCATTAACTCCGGCGATCCCGTTGAGTTCGAAGTAACCGTAAGAAAGAACGGTACCGTTCTCACTTCCTTCGTTCCCACCGAAGCAGAGCCTTCCGGTGTTCTCGAGGGCGAAGTTGAGCTCAAGGCAGGCGATATGCTTATGTTCGCTTTCACCCAGACCACAGAGATCTACTTCAACACTACTAACCACAACGATAACAACCCTGACTGCGTTACCATTCAGGAATGCGTAGTTTCTAAGGTTTCCGATGAATACAACGGCGGCGAGGATGTTACTCCTCCTACCGGTGGCGAGGACGTTACTCCTCCTACCACTAACCCCGAGACCGGCGACAGCGTTGTTGCATACGTTGCAATGGCAGTAGTTGCTCTCTTCGGAATCGCTTACGTTTCCAAGAAGCGCTAATAATTAGCAAAACATAAAACAAGCGGCTAAACAGCCGCTTGTTTTTTTGTGATGTAACATTGTATTTATGCGGGCGAACACAGTTCGCCCGTTTGGTTGTGATGGAACATCGTTTTACGCGGGCGACCAATGGTCGCCCCTACAACAACGTATCAAAGTTTCGCCGCGTCGTTAGCCTTCCCCAGCGGGGGAAGGGGGACCGCGATAGCGGTGGATGAGGTGTCCCAAAGGGATGTAACATCGTTTTGACGCGGTGCGCCGAGGACGTCGCACCCTACAAATAACGTATCGAAGCATCGGGGCGTCGTTAGCCTTCCCCAACCTTCCCGCAAAATATATTGATTTTTTTCCAAAACCTATGGAAATTAACTCTACTTTATGATATAATATA
>JAZQGU010000007.1:0-5855 GCA_045540175.1 Eubacteriales bacterium
TTATATGCCTCAAAAAGAATATTTTGCGAAAAATCTATTGACAACGCGAGGATAATTTAGTATAATAGGTGATGTTCGTAGGGGTATAGCTCAGTTGGTAGAGTACTGGTCTCCAAAACCATGGGTCGTGGGTTCGAGTCCTTCTGCCCCTGCCAAAAATAACGGATAGCCATTCGGCTATCCGTTATTTTTCGTAGTGAGCCAAAAGCGAAAAACCCCTCCAAATTGCTTGCAATTTGGACATAGTTCGCGCTACCGCTCGTTTTGGCACACCGCCGCATTATGCGCGAACTGCGGGTTCTGAGTCCTTCTGCCCCTGCCAAGAAAAAAGCCATTCGCGTAAGCGGATGGCTTTTTTCAGTGAAATTCGCCTGCGGCGAGTGAAATACTCCTTCGGAGCGTGAAATATGCTTCGCATGTGAAATGCGCTTCGCGCGTGAGGAGGCGAATTTTATTTCACATTGCGACGAAGGAGCAATATTTCACAATTTCCGCCAGGAAATTATTTCACATTTTGCCGTGAGGCAAAATATTTCACTAAAGATCAAAAATTCAGAGTATCACTTCAAATACGCAAAAAACTATTTCACATTCGGCGCACGCCGAATATTTCACTTGAAAAAATATCGGATTTATGATATAATAACGGCGAAAAGGCGGTGCATATATGGCAGAATCAAAACTTCGGGAACTATCAACAGACTTTGCTGTTAAGGTAATTAAGCTGTGCGACAATGTAAAAGGTCACTATTCCCTCGTAAATCAGTTGGAGCGTTCATCTACCTCTATTGGCGCAAACATTCATGAAGCAAATTATGCTCATAGCAAAGCTGACTTTGTTGCCAAATTTCAGATTGCCCTGAAAGAGTGCTACGAAACGGAATATTGGCTTGAATTATTCGTGAAATCCGAATTGCTTGACCGTGAGATTGCTAAAGACTTATATAATCAGTGTGGAACTATCCGCAGGATGTTAATCGCCTCGATCAACACGGCGAAAGGAGATAAGCAATGAAACTTCCCAAATATGTAAGAATACAAGGGCGCGAAATCGCGTGGAAAACAAAAAAGCCCGTGGGAATATTTATTTTGAATTGGCGTAGAATACGTGACAATATTTATAGTTCCGAAGATGTTAAGCTTTATGATGAAACACATCAATGGTTTCTTGATAATTTACCGCAACCACCATTTTATGGTGACAACAATGATAATCCACAAGGAGCTATTACATATTTCAAAACCGAAAATTCAGATGTGATGTTGGAAAAAATACAACCCTTGATAGATTTACTTGATAAATATGATATCCCTTACGATATCGTTTACACGAATTATGTTGGTAAAATTATTTATGAAGATGATTATCAAGTCGGTGTTATTGATACATAAGATTCGTTACAAGCATGGCACGAAAGCCCGACAGACCTCGGACAACTTTTTGCTCCCCTCATCGCCAAGGGATAAGTCTATCCGCTGACCTTGAAACACGGATCGATTTCGAAAAAACTTGCGGTATGGATTGATTTTGAAAGGGTATCACAGCAAAAAACGCACTTTTGTCTACCGACAAAGGGGCGTTTTTTGAATGATGTTTGCCTTCGGCAAATGATGTTGGCTCCGCAAATGATGACGGCTACGCCTAATGATGCGTGCCTGACGGCACATTGGGCAAACATCGCATCATTGCGACCAACGGGAGCAACATCATTTTGAGCGAAGCGAAAAACATCATATCGCCGCAGGCGATGCATCATTTGACATACAAGCGAACTTATGCTATAATAAGACAAAGAAAGGCGGTGTTGTAATGGGTGTACCAATTCCACATTATCTTGAAGATTTAGCTGTATTAAAAGGGCGAAAGAACACCAAGGTTCATTTTTCTATAAAATGCACTTGTAACAGCGATAAGTTTTTTGTTTATGAAAGTTATCTAAACAAAGAAGAAAAAGCACTCGAGAAGCCGTACTACGATGCATTGACGGAAATTTACAGCAGGAACCGACCAACGGCAACAACTTGGGATGAAAACGGGAAAAGGCACCATTGGAGGTTGCTTGAACCTAAAAAAGGATTGAATGGGGCGCGTGAAGAAATCATCGTTCCTGAACGGCCGTTTTTTTCGGGAATCGTGGTCATAAAGATAAAGTGTGCCGATTGTGGAAAAGAGCATTTGCTTTTTGATAGCAGAATTTACGGATATGACGGCATGACAAGTGAAGAAACTGAAGAGACGATGGAATATGAGCCGCACTTTAGATTAAAGTGCGAGAATATTGTTTCATTAGAGCTTAAGGTTGAAAATAATGAGTCTTTTGAAGAGTTCGATGAAGATTGTGACTTGGGATTTACACAAGAACAATATTCCGATTCGTTTAGCTGGATTTGGATTTACAAGATAGATGAAAAGGGCAAGAAAACCAAGATCTTAGATTATGAAACAGCATAAAAACAGAAAAGGCAGTTGACATTTTATCCGCAATATCGCACAACAAACGGCAAGCAAACGCTTGCCGTTTTTGATTTTGCCAAAATAACGCAGAACAAAAACATTTTACTTAGTTAAAAAAACTATTTACAACGGCGGAATTTTGATATATAATTAGTCTGTGAAAATGTTTGGAAGGAGAACGGCTTATGAAGTCATTATCGAAAACTGCGGTAAAATGTATTGTTTTGGTATCTTCACTTTTGCTTGCCGTTATCCTTGTATTCGTTTTCCGCTCGTCGCTTATCCCGGGTTGGTACGAGGAAGACGGCGAAAAGTATTATCTTGAAATACCGTTCAGACGTGCGTCGGGAATCGTTACTCTCGGTGACAAAACTTACATTTTCTCCGACTACGGCTCTCACACGCTTGTCAAGGGCTGGTGCAGGATCGACGGCGTCCGTTATTATGCCGATGAAAACGGCGTTATGGTGACGGGTGAGCGCGAGATCGACGGCGAGATGTATCAGTTTACCGAGGACGGCATACTTTATTACAATGAAACGCGTATTATCGACGGTAAGCTCTGGTACTTCGGCGATCACGGCTATAAGGTATTCGGCATCGTTGAGATCGACGGATACAAGTATTGCTTCAGCGAGAACGGGAACCTCAAAAAGGGACTCGTTGAGATCGACGGCAAGAAGTATTATTTCCGTCCCGACGGCACTCACGATAAGGAATCTATGGCTTTCGGCTTCGTGACTGTCGACGGCGATACGTATTATTTCGGCTCGGACGGCGCGGCTGTCACGGGCGAGGTATATATCGGAGACGGTTATTATTATTTTGACTCCGATGGCATACTCGTTTCATAAACTTATATTGAATCTTCTTCTGAAAGGAAATATATACAATGGCAAAGAAACTTAAGGCAGGAATTATCGGCGCGACGGGTATGGTCGGACAGCGTTTTATCACGCTTCTCAACAACCACCCCTATTTTGAAATTGCAGGTCTTGCGGCAAGCGGGCGCTCTGCGGGAAAGACTTACGAGGAAGCTGTCGGCGGACGCTGGAAGCTCGATCTCGATATGCCCGAATCGGTTAAAAATATGACTGTTTACGACGCTTCCGAGGTTGAAAAGTTCGCGGAAAACGTCGATATGGTGTTCTGCGCAGTCGATATGAAAAAGGACGAGATCAAGGCGCTCGAGGAAGCTTATGCTAAGACCGAGACCCCTGTTATCTCGAACAACTCCGCGCATCGTTGGACGCCCGACGTTCCGATGGTTATTCCGGAAATAAACGATTCTCATCTTGAAGTAATTGAGTATCAGAGAAAGCGCCTCGGCACAAAGAGCGGCTTTATCGCAGTTAAGCCTAACTGCTCCATTCAGAGCTACGTTCCGATGCTCTCTCCGCTTCTCGATTTCGGTCCGACCCGTGTTGTAGCAACCACCTATCAGGCAATCTCCGGCGCAGGTAAGACCTTCAAGGAATGGCCCGAGATGATCGACAACGTAATTCCTTACATAGGCGGCGAGGAGGAAAAGAGCGAGCAGGAGCCTCTTCGCATCTGGGGTAAGGTTGAAAACGGCGTTATCGTAAAGGCTGACGCTCCCCTTATCACGACTCAGTGCATTAGAGTTCCCGTATCGAACGGACACACCGCGGCTGTTTTCGTAGATTTTGAGAAGAAGCCGAGCAAGGACGAGATCCTTGCGCGTTGGAAGGAATACAAGGGCAAGCCTCAGATCCTCGGACTCCCCTCTGCTCCCGAGCAGTTCATCACCTACTTTGAGGAAGACAACCGTCCTCAGGCGGCGCTCGACCGCGATATTTACGGCGGCATGGGAGTAACAGTCGGACGTCTTCGTGAAGATACCCTCTTCGACTATAAGTTTGTCGGACTTTCTCACAACACCCTCCGCGGTGCAGGCGGCGGCGCGGTTCTTATCGCAGAGCTCCTTGCGGCTGAAGGATATATCGTTAATAAGTAATTCTATGAAGTTAAACACCCCCGACGGTTTCCGTGATGTTCTTAACGGAGAATTAGTGGGTGGTATGTAACCGGAAGGTGTAAAAACCTTCCGGTTATTATTTTTTATGCGGTTTTTGCAGTAGGTTGTGTGAGGACTTCGATGGCAGGGATGCCTTCCTGCTCGGGCAGTCGGAAGGCGTAGTGTATGCGGATCTGGTTGCCTGCTGTTCGGGAATATTTCTCGAACTTCTCGTACACCTCTATTCTGCGGATGAACACTCGCAGCAGTTCGGGTGTCAGCTTCGGCATCTCAATATACTGCTTAGCGTTGCGGATAAATTCTTGTATGCATTGATCTCGCATATCCACTTCGCTGATTCGCTCTGCCAATTCTTGCAGTTCCCGTTTCTTTTCCGCCTGCTCCTGTTCGTATCCGTTTGCCATCAAGTCGTAGCGTTCGGGTGTGATTCTTCCCGATACTCTATCCTCGTACAAACCCCGAATGATATTGTCCAGGTCTTGGATTCGCTTTTCGAGCTGCTCCTTTTGTATCCTGGCATTTCGGTAGAACTTTTCTGCTTCCTCCTCACCGTTCTGTGTTGCCATCGCATAGAACTCGTCGGGGTTATCTCTTGCAAAGGCGGTCACGGTTCTGAGGTTGTGCAGTACGATGGTATCGAGAACGCTTTCACGGATATAGTGTGCAGTGCATTCGGTGGTTCTGCTTTGGAATCCTCCGCATTGGAAGTTGTTGTTTTCCGGCTTGACGGTTTTCCCTCGGTGTAGATATAACCGCTTACCGCATTCACCGCAGAATAGGAATCCTGCATACTTGTCCATCTCGCCTTGCTTGTCGGGGCGTTTCCGTCCGGCGAAGTGCCGTTGTACCATCTCAAAAGTTTTGCGGTCAATGATCGCTTCGTGAGTGTCCTTGAATATGAGAATATTTTCGGGATTGTTCTTCAACCTTTTCTTCAGCTTGTTGGACTTGGAATAGGTCTTGAAGTTTACGGTATCGCCTGCATATTCTTGATTGGACAACATCTTGCGGACGGTGTTCTGCGCCCAATGATACGGTCGGCTCAAATCGGGATTACCCGATTTGTTTCCGCTTTTCCTAAAGGCATAGACGCTCGGACATGTGATCTTCTCGGTGGACAGTCTGTCGCAGATCTTCACGATACCGATTCCGCTTGCGTACATCTCAAAGATTCGTTTCACGATTGGTGCGGTTTCGGGATCGGGGATATACAGCTTCGGGTTGTCGGGGTCTTTCATATAGCCGTATGGAATGGTGGTTCCGACCCGTTCTCCGCGTTCGCCCTTGGCACGTTGCACAGCTCTGACCTTGCGACTGGTATCACGGGCATAGAAATCGTTGAAATAATTCTTGATGCCGGAGAAGTCGCTGACACCGTTTGCACTGTCCACGCCATCGTTG
>JAZQGU010000008.1:0-3694 GCA_045540175.1 Eubacteriales bacterium
GGCCACGCGAACCCCCAAAACTCGCATTCGCTCGTTTCGGGGAACCCCTACCTCGGCGCACCGTAGGGGCGAGCATTGCTCGCCCGCATAAATACGATGTTGCACCACAACCGAACGGGCGACCGATGGTCGCCCCTACAACTAACTTTTAAACTCTCTCGTAGGGGCGAACTGTGTTCGCCCGCACAAATTAGATTCAACTCAAAACCATTTCACGAAAGGAGTCGACATCATGGATCTTGAAAAATTCTTCACAGGCGGAAGCGCCGCAAACGCTTCAATAATCTGGCCGATAATTCTCGGCGTATTTATCGCGGTCGTGATCGCGTATATAAACAAGAAAACTATCGGAAGGCTGGTAGACAAGCTGCTAGCTCACCCTGCCGACTCGGAGGATAACGCGGTAACGCTCGACGAGATCGGCTTCGGCAAAAAAGGCTCGATTCGTTACGCGCTCAGACCCTCTTCGACACTTTCGCATATCATAATGCGCACAGAGGACGGCAGATTCTTCATTCCGGAGGATCAGCAGTACAGAGCAGAGGCGGTCTACACTCAATCCCGCCTATCATTTTTGACGATCATTTTCTCGGGGGTAGTTCTGATATTGGCAGGCTCAGCGCTTCTTAACGCGCTCCCGAAGATATTCGGATCTATAAACGGCATATTCTGAGGATAAGTATGAATAACTTACGAGGTATGAAAAAGAAATACCGGAAGCCGGGCGAGGTAATACTGTATGCGCTCGCCGTCGCTGTCGGGCTTGTTCTTCTGACGATGCTTGTGGTCTACATTATGGGCTACCGCTATATGAAGGCGGACACCGATAACGGAACCATCAAGTTCTTCGGTAAGGTCGACGGAAGCGGAGCTCCCGAATCGGGAACGCTTTACTTCCCGGACGGAAGAACGGCAAAGATAAACGGCAAAACGTCAACGGTCAAATATTCCGACGGAAGCGTCTATGAGGGCGTCCTTTACAAGCTCCAGAAAAGCGGTCACGGAAAGATAACATACTCAAACGGCGATACCTATGAGGGTGAGTTCAAAAACGACAAGATCTCAGGCTACGGCGAGTACGTTTTCGATAACGGCGATACCTATGAGGGCGAGTTCAAGGACGGCAAGAAGCACGGAAAGGGTAAATATACCTTCGCCGCCGACGGATCCTACTATGAGGGAGACTTCATTGAGGACGCAAAGGACGGAAAAGGCGTTTTCGTACAGGCTGACGGAACGAAATACGAGGGCGATTATAAGATAGACGCCAAAAACGGCATCGGCAAGCTCACATTCTCAAACGGGGATACCTACGAGGGCGAATTTTATAACGACGTACGTTCGGGCGACGGAAAATACACCTGGGCAAACGGCGATACCTATGAGGGTGAATTCTATAACAACCTTATGCACGGTTGGGGAAAATACACCTGGGCAGAGGGAAGAATCTACGAGGGAGTATTTGAAAACGGCGTGATCGTCCGTGTGGATACCCCCGAAAGCCCCGAAGCTCCCGAAGTCGAAACAAATCAGCCCCAGTAATTAAAAGGAAACTACATGGAGATTTGGGGCATATTTGGCATCGCGCATATGATCAGCTGGCCTATCGCGGCAGGAATCATATTCGCTCTTTACTTTTTGATAAGAAAAAGAAGTGAGAAAACGCAAAGAATAGTTCTCGGTATTATTTCGTTCAGCGGAATAGCTGCAATAATTTATAATCTGCTTAAATGGGGTACTCCTTTAGAATATCTGCCTCTTCACCTCTGCTCAATAAATGCAATTCTGCTTCCGATAGCAATATTTACAAAAAACAAAACTATCGGAAATATGCTTGTTTTGTGGTGCCTCGGCGCACTTGCGGCGGTAATGCTGAATTTCTACGCGGAGACTGCAAGCGACCTTTACAGCTCAAGATTTTTCTTTTTCTATTTCCCGCACGTGCTTGAATTCGGAATTCCGATAATTGCGTTCAAGCTCGGAATCTTAAAGATAGATTACAAAACGATACCGCGTACCCTGATTATAACAGCGGCTATCTACACGGCAGTGCATCTTATAAATCTCGGGCTTATCGAGTACACGACGGTAAACAAAATAACCGATACCTACGGAAACCCCTTGCACATCAATTATATGTACTCAATTCAGCATGAGGGCTTTCCGCTGTTAAGCACGTTTTGGAAGATAATTCCGCATAGCTACTGGTATATGTTTCTCGTTTTCCCGATAATTTTCATATACCTTGCGATAGTTTATCTGCCGCAAATAATCAGAGAAAAGAAAGCAAAAAATGATATATGCAGGAAATAAGCGTTACTATACGTACGACGCTTTTTTGAAGGAAAAATTCGGATCAAAGACTATAAAAATCCCCCTTGACGGGGGATTTTCCTGTCCTAATATAGACGGCACAAGGGGCAGGGGCGGTTGCACCTACTGCACGAAGGAGGCGCTTCCTTACCGCGGAAAGCCGATAAGGGAGCAGTTCGAGCTTGGGCGCGAGCCGCTGATAAAAAAATGGGGCAGAGACGGAATAAAAGAGCAGTTTATACCCTATTTTCAGGTATTTTCGGGCACTTATGCGCCGATAGATAAGCTGAAAAGGCTTTATTATGAGGCGCTTGAGTTGCCGAACACGGTCGGGCTGTCGATCGCAACAAGGGTCGATTGTCTGAGTGACGAGGTCGTTGATCTGCTGAATGAAATAAATGAAAAGACCTTTCTAACCGTCGAGCTCGGGCTTCAGACAGTTCACGAGGAGACGGCAAGGAGGATAAACCGCGGACATTCCTTTGAGGAGTTTCTCATCGGATACGAAAAGCTGAACGGGATCAACCGCTGTGTCCACCTCATAAACGGTCTACCGGGTGAAAGCCGCGAAATGATGCTTGAAAGCGCGAAAACAGTCGCGTCACTCCGCCCTCACTCGGTAAAATTACATATGCTTTACCTCGAAAACGGCACGAAAATGACGGATGAATACCTAAGTGAGCCGTTTCATATCCTCAGCCTCGAGGAATACGTCGATATTACCGTCACTCAGCTCGAATATTTTCATCCCGAGACCGTAATCGGACGCTTGACGGGCGACGGAAAAAGGGAAAATCTCGTCGAGCCGCTTTGGTCGCTTAAAAAATTCTGCGTTCTGAATGAGATCGATAAGGAATTCAGAAGAAGAGACAGTTATCAAGGTATAAATTATCACGGAAAATAAAACGCTTCGCCACATATTCTTGCCTTCTCCAGTGGGAGAAGGTGCCGAGCGGCGGGGTTCCCAAATGCGAATGAAATGAGCTTTTGGGGTTCGCGCGTAAGCGAGGCGGATGAGGTGTCCGGGGTGTAATATTACATTTTTTTGACACACGGACGCTTCGCGTCCTACCTCATCCACCGCAGACGCAGCGTCTGCGGTCCCCCTTCCCCAAAGGGAAGGCTAACGACGTGGCGATTCTTCGACACGTTATTTGTAGGGACAGGCGTCCTCGACTGTCCGCGCCAAAACGGTGTTACATTGGTTTTACACACGGTTGCTTCGCAACCTACACCTCATACACCACCTTCGGTGGTCCCCCTTCCCCCGCTGGGGAAGGCAAGATAACGTCCCGATACTTCGGCACGTTGTTTGTAGGGGCGAGCATTGCTCGCCCGCATAAATACGATGTTGCACCACAACCGAACGGGCGACCGATGG
>JAZQGU010000009.1:0-2746 GCA_045540175.1 Eubacteriales bacterium
CCCGCCGGATAAAAATGATGTTTCATCACACCCGAACGGGCGACCAATAGTCGCCCCTACGGAAACTTTTGAAATTCCCTCGGTAGGGGCGAACTGTGTTCGCCCGCGCAAATACGATGTTACATCCCATTGGGACACCTCATCCACCACTTCGTGGTCCCCCTTCTCCCGCTGGAGAAGGTAACATGGACGCTTCGCGTCCTACACCTCATCCGAGGCTCTGCCTCTTGCACCATTCCCCTTAGGGGAAGGCAAGACAGAAAAAGATCCGCCCTTGTGAGCGGATCTTTTATGTGTTTGTTATTATTTTACAAAGAGGTCCTTGCGCTTATCGAAGTATATCTTGTTAAGGAAGAGCATTACAATACCGACGACGATCGCGCCGACTGCCTCACCGATCAGCTCGCTGTGACCAACTATTTCGTTCGGAACGACTCCGATTACGCCAAAGCTGTATATTGCAGTAACTACAGCAGTAGCAATATACATAGCCATAAGGAATACGGGAGCCTTAGCCTTGTAGGAGGAGAGCTGGAATCTGACAAAGATCTGGTATGCACCGAGAGCTATGCAAAGAACACCGTAAACAACGTCAATTGTCTTGAGATTGGGATAGATCGCATATACAAGCTTGGAAACGTTTTCGCCGTTTTCAGCCGTGTACTGTGCACCGGTAAGAGCAGTGATACCACCGACCGCATTAATAATAGCGCTGGCAAAAAGAAGGAAGTAGATAAGGAACTTAAACCACTTCATTGTAAGAACGGGCGCCTGAGGAACAAAACCGGGAGCAGGCTGCTGAGGTGCCTGAGGATCCTGAGGAGCCTGAGGAGCCTGGGGCTGCTGAGGTGCCTGAGCATTTACGGGAGCGCCGCAGTTTCCGCAGATGGTAGCGTCGTCATTTATCTGAGTACCGCAATTAGGACAAAACATGATGAATACCTCTCATATATATATTTATGATGACATTATATCACAAAATAATTGAAAATGCAATATGAATTTTAAGTGAATTTTCTTGATTTTTTTAAAAAGCCGTGATATAATGTTAGCATTCTAACAATTTTTATTAAGGCGGTGAGAAAATGGGACCTATGATGGGACCTCCCCCGAGCTCGGTTTCAGATAAAAACCGGGAGCCGAAGCCGAAAAACCTGCGCGAAATTCCATCGTGGCTGAAAAGAACTATAAGCAAATTCTTTTCACGACTCTTCTATATATTTAAGCTGGTTTGGCAGACTAGACCCTGGATACTATTCGTTATGATGTTCATGGCGATCTTCGACGGTGCAATGCCGGTCGTCGGCGCAGTCATTTCGAAGGAGATCATAAATAAGCTCTCGCTTGCGGGAGTTGAAGGAAGCGAGCTTGTGCTGAAAAGCATCGCAACTCTTCTTATTTTCCAATTCGCATACATTTTCCTTACGAGACTGATGGCACAGATCAGCTCTATCCTCAACAACATAGCGGGAGAGCTCGTAGTCAATCACGTTAACGTAAAGATCATGACAAAGGCGAAGGATATCGACCTTTCGGGCTACGACAGACCCGATTTTTACGAGAAGCTCGAAAACGCGACCCGTGAGGCAGGACACCGTCCCATACATATTCTCCGCGCAAACTTCACGGTCATAAGCACGCTCATCAGTATGATATCCTTTATCGCCATACTCTGGGCAGTCAGCCCCGGCGCGCCGTTCCTCGTTGCGGCGGTGAGCATTCCGTCTGCAATAATCAGCTTTATCTTCAGACGCAAAAACTTTCTTTATATGCGCCACCGTTCTAAGGACAGACGGCAGATGAATTACTATTCCTCCCTCGTCACGAATAAGGATATGGTTAAAGAAATAAAGATGTTCGGCCTCTCCGACACCTTCGTTTCGCGCTACAAGGAGGTATTTGCAAAATACTTCAAAGGACTTAAGCGCCTCTTCTTGACAGAGGGCTTCTGGCAGATAGGAATATCCTTAGTCTCGACAGCCGTCAACTGCATTCTTTTTATAATGATAGCAAACGGCGTAATCGAAGGACGCTACGGCGTCGGCGACTATTCCCTTTACACAAGCGCCCTCACCAGCATCGGCGCGGGAATAACCACGCTTATATCTACTATCGCCTCGATCTACGAGGGAACTCTTTTCATCGACAATATGATAATCTTCATGGAAGAAAAGAAAAGGATCGTATCTATCCTCGATCAGCCCCGAACCCTTGAGCGCCATATCGCGCACCGCTTTGAGCTTAAGGGCGTTTCGTTCCGTTATCCCGGCAGCGAAAAATATGTTATCAAGGATGTAAACCTCGTTATTGAAGAGGGCGAGACCGTCGTTCTCGTCGGTCTTAACGGCGCGGGAAAAACCACGCTCATAAAGCTGCTTACCCGTCTATACGACCCGACAGAGGGAGTTATTCTCCTCGACGGGTACGATATAAGGGAATATAAGCCCGAGGATGTCTACGCCGCGTTCGGAATAATCTTCCAGGACTTCGGCAAGTACGCCGTGACAGTAAAGGAAAACATAATGTTCGGTCAGATAACGAAGGATCCGAACGAAAAAGACTTCCGCTCCGCCGCCTACCACAGTAATTCCGATAAATTCATCGAAGCACTTCCGAACGGCTACGATACTCCCCTTATGAAGTATTTCGAGCCCGACGGAGTCGAGCTCTCGATAGGTCAGTGGCAAAAGCTCTCGATCGCAAGAGCCTTTTACTCCGACACCGATATTCTCATTCTCGACGAGCC
>JAZQGU010000010.1:0-51478 GCA_045540175.1 Eubacteriales bacterium
GAATGAACTGCTATTATTGTTTATTGAGAATCGCATTATTGAATTTAGTGAGGATAATCCACCGGAATACAAAGGATATATGATTAGCGGACATTGTGGTATTGTTGCGCATATGTTGCTGGCTGCGATGTATATACTCAATAAAAAGAAGTATGAGGTATCTCAGTTTATCCATGTATCAACAGACAAATAACTAATACGCCCCGCCTTGCGCGGGGCATCGCATTTGTGTCCGCAAATGCAGTGCTTGTAAGGAAAATTGACAAGTCATAGATGAACACAAAGAAAGGCTCCCTTGTGCAAAGGGAGCCTCATTACCGCCCGATGGTATAGAAAAGGAGTACGAACAAAATGCTCGTACTCCTTTTGCTTTTTCGGCAGGTCAACCTGCTTTATGGAAGGCACCCTTTCGGGTGCTTTTGTTATTATGAATTTATGAGGCTTTCTGCGTCCTTTTTACATAATGCAAGTCGGTTTTCTACTTCTTCAAACGACGAGCCCTTTGCCATAAAGTAGAGCTTGATTTTCGGCTCGGTGCCTGAGGGACGGATGACGAAAACACAATTTTCCGTTGTGTAGTAGAGGACGTTTGATGCGGGAAGCCCCGTTTCCTCCTGCTTACCGCTTCCGAGGTCCGTTATTGTTCCGTTGAGGTAGTCTCTCACCGAGGTTACTGCCTCTCCTGCGATGCTCTTTGGAGGATTATTGCGGAGCTGTGACATCATATCCGCCATTTTCTCTTTACCGTCGGAGCCCTTGAAGTAGAACGACGTTCCCGACTCGTTATAGTTTTCGTAACGGGAATAGAGAGAATCAAGCGCGTTTTTGAGCGTCATTCCCTTACTTCTGTAATAAGCCGCCATTTCGGTCACGAGAAGAGAAGCAACGACTGCGTCCTTGTCGCGCGTGTAGGTGCCTTTAAGGAAGCCGTAGCTTTCCTCGAAGCCGAGAAGATAAGTTCCGAAGCCCTTTTTCTCGTGGTTCTTAATGACCTTGCCGATATACTTGAAGCCGGTGAGGACATCGTGCATCTTCACTCCGTTTGCCTTACAAATAAGGCTTGCAAGCTCTGTGCTGACTATGCTCTTTACTGCGTATGCGTCTGACGGAACTCCTCCGTTTTCTCGGTATGCGGTGATTATATAGTCGAGTAGGAGGCAACCGACCTGGTTTCCTGTGAGTCCGAGATATCCGTCGCCGTCACGGATTGTTATACCCATTCTGTCGGCGTCGGGGTCTGTTGCGATTATGAGGTCGCAGCCGTTTTCCATAGCGAGCTTTTTGCCGAGCTCATATGCTTCGGGAAATTCGGGGTTAGGGAAGTGAACGGTCGGGAAATTTCCGTCAGGCTTTGCCTGCTCGGGGACTATGATTATGTTGTTAAGTCCTGCGCGGCGCAGTACCTCGGGGACGAGTTTGTAGCCTGTTCCGTGGAGAGGTGTATAAACTACCGTCATATCGCTTTGCGATCTTATTGCGCTTTCGTTTACGCGCTCGGCGAGGACGTTTTCAATATACTTTTCGTCGACGTCGCTGCCGATGACGGTGATAAGTCCGTTTTTCACGCCCTCGTCGAAGGGCATACGATCAATATCAAAAATATCACATTTCGAGATGTTTTCAGAGATCGCCGTTGCCTCTGTAGATCCGATCTGTGCGCCGTCTGACCAGTATACCTTGTAGCCGTTATATTCCTTGGGGTTATGGGAAGCGGTTACGTTTATGCCGGATATACATTTCAGTTCGCGGAGCGCAAATGAAAGCTCGGGGGTCGGGCGCGGTCCGTCGAATATATATGACGGGATACCGTTATGTGCGAGAACCTCTGCCGATATGCGGGCGAAAAGCTCAGAATTGATTCTCGTATCATATGAGATTGCGACTGAGCCACCGCCTTGCGACTTGATATAGTCGGATAGACCCTTTGTTGCCTGAGCGACGGTATGGACGTTCATTTTGCCTATTCCTGCCGCCATTGTTCCGCGCAGTCCCGCAGTACCGAAAGAAAGCGGCGCGGAGAAGCGGAGCTTCAGTTCCTCTTCGTTATCTGCGACGGCGTTTTCGATGAGTTCTGCTCTAAGGTCGGGGCTGACCTTATCGCTTGTAAGCCATTTGTTTAGTTCGTTTTTCATAGCTTCGATTGACATTGGTGTTATCTCCTTTTGTCGGATCCTCCGACGGGAATTAAATTTCCTCGAATATTCCCGTTGGGATATATTCGGGGTGTATAAGAGACAGGTATGAGAGAAAACCGCAGAAGCCGTTTTCCGATACCTTCAGTATGATGTTGCTCACTCCGTTGTCCTCGGGAGCGAACGATACGCTTGCTGTTTTCATTCCGCATGCTTCTGCGGCGTTGAGAATTTCACTCGGGCCGTTTTCGGTTTTAAGGGCAAATTCGAAATAAACCTCGGGAGCGTTTTTCGGTATTTGAACGTCTTTTCTTAAGAGCGCGAAGACTGTATATGAGTCATCTGAATTTTTGACTTTATGGCAGAGTGCCGTTTTCAATCCGTATTTGAGGGTCAGGCTTCTTATACCCGTGAGCCTGCCGTCTCGGGAATTTGCTATCGGAAGTATGCAGTATGCGGTCTTTCCGTAGTACACGCTTTGCGCGACTTCATTAAAGTCGTCTGCATAGCTGACCCTCGGGTCGGTCAGAACCGACGCGAAGGAAAGATACGCTTCGTCGGTTGCGTGGTTTTTTACGCACGATACAGTTTCATCCTCCGCTTTTTGAGAATCGTCGAAGAAGGTCTCTGCGCCGTCTATGCTCTTGATTCCGAGAATTTCGCACAGGCGCAGGCAGAGGAAGGCTTTTTCTGCCGTTCCCATCAGAATCTCGGAGGATGTGACCTCAGCTTCGTTGAATGGTGCGACCTTCGGGAGCGGCGCTTCCGTCAGCGTGCGAAAGCGGCTGATAAATGCTTCATCTCGGAAGAATATCTCGTCATCATCCGCCTCGTCGCAAAGCACCTCAGCAAGCTCGGATATGTGCGAAAGCATTTTTTCGCTGAGCACGGTGCGCGCGGATATCGTTTCGCCTATACCCTTATATGCGGTATTTATCTTTGATCCTGACACGTTACTTGATTCCTTCGTTTATGCTTTCGTAGGAGAGCGACAGGAATTCGTTCAGCTCGTCGGCGCTGAGACCTCTTTGTGAGAGCGCGGAAAGCATATAGATCTGCTTAGCGGTCTTTATTGCACCCTCGGGGTCGGTCTCGTATTTCTTTTCAAGAAGTGAGAGGGTTTTAGAGCTTGTATTTAGGATAAGCTCATCCTCGGGGGCGGGGATATTATCTCCCATTCCGTAGAGCTTCATCATTTCTCCGAATCGCCTGCTTTCCTCAGATACGGTGAGGATAGCGGGGGTATTTCCCTTGAGCGACTCGAAGCGGAGCTTCGTTTTTTCGCCCGTTACCTTTTTGAAAAGCTCAGTCAGCTTTTCATTTTCGCTCGTTTCACCGTCGCCCTTTAGTGCGTCTGCAAGTGAGGAGTCAACGCGGTAGAACTTGACCTTTTTGTCCTGCTCGACCATAGAGATGAACTGATTGTCGAGCCCTTTATCAAGATATGCTATCTCGATGTTTTCGTTTTCAAGCATCGAGATATACTGTGCCTGAGACACCTTATCGGTGCAGTAATAGATAGTGTTTTCGTGCTTTTCCTTTGCGTTTTCAAGGTACTCGTCAAGAGTTACGACCTTTCCGTTTGTGAGCGGATAGATCACGCTGTCCTTTACTCTGCCATAGAATTTCTCGTCCTTTAGCGAGCCGTATTCGACGAATATCTTTATATCGTTCCAGAGGCCCTCGTATTTTTCTCTTTCGGTATTGAAAAGGGAATTGAGCTTGTCCGCAACCTTTTTGACGATGTGCTTCGAGACCTTATTTACGTATGTGCTGTTTTGCAGATAGCTTCTCGATACGTTCAGAGGAAGCTCGGGGCAGTCGATAACGCCGCGGAGCATAAGGAGAAATTCGGGGATTACTTCCTTAATATTATCAGCGACGAAGACCTGATTATAGTAGAGCTTGACCTGTCCTTCAAGGCTTTCGTACTCACTTCCGATCTTTGGGAAGAAAAGTATGCCCTTGAAGTTGAGGGGGTAGTCGGCGTTAATGTGAATATGGAAAAGAGGATCGCGGAAATCGCCGAAGACCTTGTGGTAAAACTCGTTATATTCTTCCTCCGTGCAGTCGGACGGGTTTTTCATCCAGAGGGGAAGGGTGTCGTTTACCGGTTCCTTTTCCTCCTCATCCTTTTCGCCCTCGAAATAGATCTCGACGGGCATAAACGCGCAGTAGCGGTCGAGAATGTTTTTCAGCTTACTTTCGGAGAGGTATTCCTCTTCGTTTTCGGCAATGTGAAGAACGATATCGGTTCCGCGCTCGGTCTTATCGGAAGCCGACACGGTGTATTCGCCGTTTTCTCCGCATTCCCAAAGGACAGCGGGGGCATCGGTATATGATTTGGTATTTACGGTGACGCTGGATGCGACCATAAATGCCGAGTAGAAGCCGAGTCCGAAGTGACCGATTATGCCGTTATTTTCTCCCTCGCCCTCGTATTTCTTTATGAAATCGAGCGCGCCGGAGAGGGCGATATTGCAGAGGTACTTGTCAAGCTCCTCCTCGGTCATACCGATACCGTTATCGGATACAGTTACGGTTTTTTCGTCCTTATTGACCTTGACCGTTATGCGGAAATTTTCGTTATCGAGAGAAATGTGTCCGAGGGAATTAAGACGCTTGAGCTTCGTTACCGCGTCGCAGGCGTTACTTACGAGTTCGCGCAGAAATATGTCCTTATCGGAATACAGCCATTTTTTTATTATCGGGAAGATGTGCTCGGTCTCGACCGAGATCCCGCCTTTTTTCATTTCGTCAGCCATTTTTCTATCCTTTCTTACAGCGAATCGGCGATGTTGTAAATAAGCTTTTCGGTCTTGTCCCACGCGAGGCAGGGGTCGGTTATCGATTTACCGTAGACGTTTTCGCCGATCTTCTGACAGCCGTCCTCGATGTAGCTTTCGATCATGAGACCCTTGACCATTGAGCGGATGTCGTTATTGTGACGGCAGGAGTGAAGAACCTCTTTTGCGATTCTGATCTGCTCAAGGTACTTCTTGCCGGAGTTGGCGTGGTTTGTATCGACGAGGACCGCCATATTGGACAGTCCCTTTTCTTTATATGCATTGTAAAGGGAAATGAGGTCTTCGTAATGGTAGTTCGGGTGGGAAACGCCGCGATCGTCAACGTAGCCGCGAAGAATTGCGTGCGCAAAGGGGTTGCCGAGAGATTTTACCTCCCAGCCGCGGTAGATAAAGGTGTGCGAATGCTGTGCGGCAACTATGGAGTTAAGCATTATGGAGATGTCTCCGCTCGTCGGGTTCTTCATTCCGCAGGGAATGTCAAGTCCGCTTGCACATAGGCGGTGCTGCTGGTCCTCGACCGAGCGCGCTCCGACTGCGACGTAGGAAAGGACATCGGAGAGGTAGCGGTGGTTTTCGGGGTAAAGCATTTCGTCAGCACATGAGAAGCCCGTTTCCTTAAGCGCTCTCATATGAAGCGCTCGGATGGCGATTATGCCCTTCAGCATATCGGGGCGCTCGTTCGGGTTCGGCTGATGGAGCATTCCCTTATATCCTTCGCCAGTCGTTCTCGGCTTATTCGTGTAGATTCTCGGTACGATGACGATCTTATCGGATACTTTATCCTGTACGTTGCGGAGGCGCGATATATAATCGATTACCGAATCTTCGTTGTCGGCAGAGCAGGGTCCGATGACGAGCATAAATTTATTAGACTCGCCCGTGAATACCTTTCTTATCTCCTCGTCCTCCTTCGCTTTGAGCGCGGCGAGGTCGGAGGTAAGTGGGTACTGCTCCTTGATGTCCTTCGGTATCGGTAATTTGCGGTAGAATTCCATGTTCATGGTGCTGGGTTTCCTTTCTTTTGCGGGGGTTACTTTTTATCAAATTCATCGCGGCGGACGGTGGATTGTCTCATCATTTCCTTCATACCGTCGGTGTCGCCATCCTCAAGCTGTTTCTTCAGCTTGTCGAACTGCTTTGAAAAGAGGTTCATCTGGTTGAGCAGGGCTTCTTTATTCATCATAAACAGCTCGCTCCACATATTTTCGTTTATATGCGCGATACGGGTGAGGTCGCGGAACGAGTTACCCGTATAGTCTTCAAGGTTATTCAGGTCGTTACAGGTCATAAGGACAACTGCAAGACAATGCGCAAGCTGAGAGAGGAACGCGATCATTTCGTCGTGCTCTTCGGGAGAAAGCGTTGAAATACGGGCAAATCCGATCTCCTCACCGAGTTTTTTAACCGTTTCTATGTTTTCTTCGGTATTCTTATCCGTCGGGGTGACGATGAAGTTTGCCTCCGAGACGTTAACACCTCTCGAATTTTGCACGCCGTAGACCTCGCGTCCTGCCATCGGGTGCGCGGGGACGAATTCTATATCGGGGCGGAGGATGCTCTGTATTTCGTAGACTATTGAGGTTTTAACACCCGTTACGTCGGTTATGAGTGCACCGGGTTTGAAAAGGTGCTGGTTTTCCTTTATCCAGTCGATGAAAACAGCGGGGTAGAGACCGAAGACGACAAGGTCGGCGTTTCCGATAAGCTCGGGGTCGATCTTTGTTGTTCCTTGGTCTATGATGCCGTTTTCAAGGGCATAGTCGATAGAGGACTGTGAGCGTGTTATTGCGGATACTTTATAGCCTTTTTTCTTCAGACCTATTGCGTAGCAGCCGCCCATAAGTCCGAGACCGATTATTAGAATGTTTGTGTTTTTTGTGAGTTTCATTTTTTACCTATGATTTGTGGGTTTGCGGAATGTAATTCGTAGGGCGGGGGCTTGCTCCCGCCGTATCATAAGTTTTTTCTTTTTTCTCATCTTTCTTGCTTGCCCAATGAAATGAGTAGTTTTGCTTCGCAAACCTACACCAAAGAACGGCACCAAGGGGACAACCGATGAAAATTTGTCTTCGCAAATTTTCACACGTCTTCCCCTTTGGATACCCCTTTCGGGTTAAGGAAGCTTTTTGAAGTTTTATTGTAGGGGCGACCATTGGGAACCCCCAAAGCTCATTTTACTCGCTTCGGGGAACCCCGATATTGGTCGCCCGTCTGCCGCGGCGCATTTTGCGGGCGACCAATGGTCGCCCCTACAAGGCATTGCGGAGATTTAATGCGTTTTTGATAGTTATTTTAACGAGTTGAGAATCTCAAAGAAATCGGGGAAGGACTTACTTACTGCCTCGCAGCCGTCGATCTCGCCGCCGACAAGAGAGAGAATAACGGCGGACGCCATAACGATTCGATGGTCGTTATGTCCGCAGAGGGGTTCTTTCGGGGCGGTGAGTGAATCGGGGGCGTTGACTGTTATTTCGTTATCGCCGACGGTGACGGTGACGCCGAGCTTACGAAGCTCGGTTGCCATTGCTTCGCCGCGATCTGATTCTTTGATCTTCAGGCGGTCTGTATTTATGAGATGCACGCCGTTAAGAGCCGATGCCGTTGCCATAAGGATAGGGGCAAGATCGGGACAATCCGAGACGTCTACCAACGGGCAGGTGCGCGATAGCTTTCCGAGAAGCTTTATTATCACCTCGTCACCCTGAAGCGAATGACGGCGCAGACCGTTTATTTCGATATCCGAGCCGAGGGTGTTAAGCGCGAGGAAAAACGCGGCGTTTGACCAGTCGCCCTCAACAGTTGCTTCTGTTGGTTGATATTTTTGACCGCCCGGGATTATTATTTTATCGTCCTCGGTGACCTCGACGCGTACGCCGAATTCCTTCAGCGCCTCGACAGTCATTGCGATATACGATGCCGACATAACGGGCGGTATCAGCTCAATTACGCTGAAGCCGTCGCAGAGGGGAAGCGCGAACATGAGTCCGCTGATAAATTGGCTTGACACGTCACCGCGCAGGCGGAAATGTCCGCTTGTTATCGGCCCTTTGACGGTCAGGTCGTTTTCCGTTAAAATATAGTCCATTCCCTGAGAGACGCATATTTCTTCATATGGCTCGAGGGGGCGCGACATCAGCCGTTCGCTTCCTTTTAGAGTCGCTTCCTTATCGGACAGCAGACATATCGGAACGAAGAAGCGAAGGGTGCTTCCGCTTTCGCGGCAGTTAAGGATCGCTTTTTCGCGGCTTTTAGGGTCGCATCCGATGACGGTAACTGTGTCGCCGTTCTTTTCGACCGCTGCGCCGAGCGCCTTTATACAGTCGATGGTCGCCTTCATATCCTCCGATTCGGAGATTCCGCGAATGACGCTCTTTCCGTTTGCGAGGGCTGCGCAGATGAGCCGTCTGTGTGCGGCGCTTTTTGAGGGAGGTGCCGTAATCTCACCCGAGTAGGTTGTTTTTTCTATCTGTATTTTCATTGTTTGTCTTTCAGGAGCTTTATTATACTCGATGCTACTTCGGCTACGCTGCCGTTTCCGTCCACGACGTCGTCACAGACCGACAGGTATATCGGGTGGCGCTCCTCATAGCGCATCGTGAGTGCCTCGATATCGTTTGACAGAGGTCTGTCCGAGGTCGGAATGAGGTTATTAAGGTCGCGGTCAAGGAATATGAGGCGTCCGTTTGCCTTCAGCATATCGACGTTTTCCTCGCGCAGTACTGCTCCGCCTCCCGTTGCGATGACGGAGTTCCATATTCCGCTTGACAGCTTCTTTATTGATTTTGTTTCAAGGTAACGGAAATGTGCCTCTCCGTAGCGCAAAAAGATCTCGGGGATAGACATTTTCGCTTCCTCCGCTATCGGCTCGTCGCTGTCATAGAAGTGACGGCGCAGAGTCACGGAGAGAGCCTTGCCTATGCTTGATTTTCCGCAGGAGGGCATTCCGACGAGGACGATATTCTCCTTTTCGAGAAGCACCTCGTTATAAATGCGGTCGCAAAGCTCCGTCGGCGCTTCGGTATCGAAGAAATATCCGTAAGCGGCAACCGCCTGCGAAACAAGCATATACAGACCGCCCTCGGCGGGTACACATAGCTTCTTCGCCTGACGGATAAGAGGTGTGCGGAGGGGATTATATATTGCGTCGATGACGCCCGAAAGCTGAGTGAAGGGTGTCAGGTCTATCGGGCTTTCGAAATCGTTCGGGTACATTCCGACGGGCGTACAGTTGATGATAAACGATGCGTCGTTGTGAAGCTCGACTGCTTCGTCGTAGGTAACAGTCTCTTCGGTTTTAGTACGGCTGACGGTAATTATCTCGTCGGCACCGAGGTCGTGCGCGACGACCTTTGCCGTGACTGCCGTTCCGCCCGTGCCGAGAACGAGCACCTTTCCGTGAAGGTTTTTGCCGTATGTAACGCGCATAATGAGGCGCGACATTCCTATGTAATCGGTATTATAGCCGTAAAGCTTTCCGTTGCGGTTTACTACGGTATTGACTGCGCCTATCTTTTTTGCTTCCTCGCTGATTTCGTCGAGGTATGGAATGACTTCCTTTTTATATGGAATCGTTACGTTTATGGCTGAAAAGTCCTTTTCGGTCATAAAAGTTCCAACCTCGTCCTTGCCGAGCTCGACGAGCTCATAGGGATAATCGCCAATTTTTTCGTGGATCTCGGGGGAAAAGCTATGTGTGAGTTTTTCGCCTATAAGTCCGTATTTCATATATTTCCTTTCGGCGCGTTTCCGTCGCGCGTGTAGATCAAGTCAAGAAGTGTGAGTGCGGTGACGGCGTTTACGACCGACGCTGCGCGGTGTACGATGCAGGGGTCGTGTCTGCCGTGAATTGAGAGAGCTTTGTTTTCGCTGTTTTTCAGGTCTACTGTCGACTGCTCTTTTGCTATCGACGGCGTGGGCTTTACGGTTACCGTAAAGGTTATCGGCATACCGTTTGTTATCCCGCCGTTTATTCCGCCGTTATTGTTCGTTTTGGTTACGACCTTGCCGTTTTCGTATACGAAAGCGTCGTTTGCCTCGCTTCCGCGAATGGTGCTGAATTCTTCACCGATGCCGAAGCCTACTGCCTTTACGCCGGGAATCGAGAAGAGCGCGTGAGATAGCATACCCTCGCAGGTATCGAACCACGGCTCGCCATATCCGCCTTTTATACCGATTACGGCGGTTTCGAGCGTTCCGCCGATGCTGTCTAGGTCGGCTCTCACTTTTTCAATCTCGGCTTTCATTTCTTCGCCCGACTCTTCCGAGAGCACGGGAAAGGTCTTATCGGAAAGGTATGCTATATCGTTTTCGAGGTTTTCAAAACCTCGGTCGGTAACCGGACCGATATTTTTTATGTGTGTACCAATCTTTATTCCTTCGCTTTCAAGCGCGAGCTGTGCGATCGCACCTGCCGCGACGAGCGCGGCTGTAACTCTGCCCGAAAAATGCCCGCCTCCGCGGTGGTCCTGATAGCCGCCGTACTTTAAGAATGCGGAATAGTCTGCGTGTGAGGGGCGGGGAAGATAGCGCGTTTCATCGTAATCGGCGCTTTTCTTCGCGGTATTCGGAATCAGTATGCAGAGGGGAGTTCCCGTTGCCTTGCCCTCGTATACGCCGCTTATTATTTTGAATTCGTCCGCTTCCTTACGGGGCGTCGATATATTGCCCGACGGACGACGGAGCGTGAGGCGCGATGCAATATAGCTTTCGTCTATCACCGTTCCGGGACGAAGTCCGTCGAGAACCGCGAAGAGCGAGTCGCCGTGGCTTTCGCCGCCGAGGGTTATATGAAGATTGTTTCCGAATGTGTTTTTCATGGTTTTGGTCCTTTTTATCGGAGATGGTTAGGTTTTGCCGGTGTAGGGGCGACCATTGGTCGCCCGCTTTGTAGCAAGGCATTTTTCGGGCGACCGGTGGTCGCCCCTACAATTACTCCCAAGCGTTTTCTGTAAGCTCTTTCAGCTCATTTAGAGTTACTTTTTTTACCGTATACGTGCCGATCTTTTCGCAGAATACTGCGTTTATTCCCGAAGCGGTCGATTTTTTATCGTGCGAGACTGCTTCGAACGCTTTGTCGATATCGAAATCCGATTCTGTCGGAAGATTCAGCTTTTTTAGTATCGGGACGAGGCGTTTTCTTACGTCCTCTGTGCACATAGGTATCATTCCGAGCGCGACGCATTCGCCGTGGTAATACCCGAGTCCGAGGGATTCGATTCCGTGACCTACCGTGTGTCCGAAATTCAGCACGCGGCGCAGTCCCGATTCCTTTTCGTCCTCCTCGACGACCTTTACCTTTATTTCAATGCTTTTTGCGATTATCTTTTCAAGCTGCTCTGTCGGGATCTCGTTTTCGAATACTTCGAAGAGCTCTGAGTCGAAGGTCGCCGCCATTTTGAGTGCTTCGCAAAGTCCGTTTGAAATCTGACGGTCGGGGAGCGATGCGAGGGTGTTTATATCTGCGATTACGCCCTTCGGCTGCTTGAACGCGCCGACTGTGTTTTTTACTCCGCAGAAGTTTATTCCCGTTTTTCCGCCGACAGACGAATCGACCTGCGAGAGGACCGTCGTCGGTATATTGTAAAAGTCGATCCCTCTCATATACGCGGACGAAGCGAAGCCGGTAAGGTCTCCGACAACTCCTCCGCCGACGGCGACTGCACAGTCATTTCGATTGAAGCCGTTATTCAGCATTTCTGAGAGCAGCATGGAAAACGTCTCGACGCTTTTGCTTCCCTCGCCCTGAGGAACGGTTACCACGTACGCTTCCTTACACTGATCGGCGACCGCCTTCGCGTATTCGGAGGGGACTCCGTCGTCGGTTACGATCAGAACCTTTCGGTCAAGGTTAAAGAGGTTTTCTGCCTCGTTTATAAGTCCTTTGCCGACGTATACGTTATAGCTGTTTTCACCGAGGTTAACTTTTATCGTGTTCATATAATTTCCTTAAAGGGTTTTCGTTTGATATGCGCCTGCGATCTTCAGACGGTCGCAGCAGCAGGACAGCTCGTCCGTCAGCACCTTGGCTTCCTTTTCGGTAAGTGTTCCTTCACATTCGACGTAGAAGTAGTAGCTCCAAAGAAGCTCCTTCATCGGACGGGAACGGAGCGTCGTCATATTATAGCCGTGGCGGCCGATTATGTTTATTGCCTCGGACAGCGAGCCTGCCTCGTTGCGGACAGTAAACATAAGAATGAAACGGTTTTCGGGTGTTTCCTTTATGCCGTGGTTTATTGGCGCGCGGGTGAATACGCCGAAGCGCGTCGTGTTTGAACGGCTTTCGTTTATGTGCCTTTCAAGGACGGTAAGACCGAATATCTCGGCACATTCTTCGGAGCAGATAGCACCGACGGTCTTGTCCGCCATTTCGCTTACTGCCTTTGCCGCCATTGCGGTGTTTTCGTACTGAACCTGCTCAAAGCCGTTGTCCCTTATATAGTTTGCGCACTGGCTTAGTGCCTGAGGGTGGCTTATTACCTTTTTGATATCGCCCTTAACGGCGCCCGGAATTGAGACAAGGTCGTGGACAACGGGGAGGTCGTATACTCCGCTAACGTAAAGCGGACCGGAAAAGAGCATATCTATTACCTGTCCGACGTCGCCCGCGTAGCTGTTTTCCATCGGGAGGACTGCACAGTCGCATTCACCCGAGACGACTGAATTATACGCTTCGGTGAAGTTGCCGTATGCGACTCTTTCGCCGACACCGAAAATCTTACCTGCCGCGATGTGGGCAAATGCACCGATCGTTCCGGAATACGCGATCTTCATTCCGTTCAAAAGACGGTTCTGATATGCGCGGGAGATCTTCATTGTTTCGGATATGTAATTAGTGTAGTATTCTCTTATGACGGGATCAAAAACGTATTCGCAGTTGCGGGCTATGACCTCGCGCTCGCGCTTTTCGTCGAAAATAGGCATGCCGACGCTTTTTTTATGCGCGGCGATCTGCTCTGCCGCCTTCATGCGGCGTTCGAAAAGCTTTGCCATTTCCTTATCTATTTCATTGATTTCCTGTCTTGCTTTGGTTAGATCGCTCATTATTTTCTCCCCATCGGGTTGATTTAGAAAAATTTTGCTATAATATCATATTATATAACATAAATCAAGGAATTTCAATAGACTAAAGCAATTTTTATTGACGAATTGAGAAAAAAGTGTTATTATGTGTTTATCAAGTGATTTAGGTGGTTTTTATGATAAATTCCGATATGTATCGTCTCGGCTCGGCACCGTCGTCGATAAGAGAGCTTTTTGAATACGGAAAGAAGCTGAAAAAGGAAATAGGCGAGGATAGCGTCTTTGACTTCAGCCTCGGTAATCCCTCGACTCCTCCTCCGAAGACGGTTCTGAATGAAATGGAGAGGATCCTTGCCGAGAGTGAGCCGTGTGCTCTTCACGGATATTCGTCGGCGCAGGGTGATATTTCCGCGCGAAAGGCGATAGCGGAGGATCTGTTCTCACGCTACGGTGCGAAGATCTCGCCCGACAAGATATATATAACCTGCGGAGCGGCGGCTTCTCTTTGTATTACCGTACGTGCCCTCGTCAGCGGCGAAAATAACGAATTTATCGTTCAGGCGCCTTTCTTCCCCGAATACAGAGTTTTTACCGAAAATAACGGCGGTAAGCTTTTCGTTGCCGAGGCGGATACCGGAAATTTTGAACTGAATATACCCGAGATCGGGAAGCTGATAAATGAGAGAACACAGGGTATTATTATCAATTCTCCGAACAACCCCTCGGGCGTTATTTACAGCGAAAGGTCGCTTAACGAGCTTGCTTCGCTTCTGGCCGAAAGATCAAAGAAATACGGTCATCCGATATATATAATTTCCGACGAGCCGTACCGCGAGCTTACATACGGCAAGAGGGTTCCGTACATTCCCGATATATATCCCGATACAGTCATTTGCTACTCCTACTCGAAGTCGCTTTCGCTTCCGGGTGAGAGAATCGGTTATATAGCGCTACCCGACGGGGTCAGCGATATTGACGAGCTTTACTATGCTATATGCGGAGCGGGAAGATCGCTCGGTTACGTTTGCGCTCCGACCTTTATGCAGAAGGTGGTTGCTTCCTGCACGGGTGAGGTGAGCGATCTTACCGTTTACAGAAAAAACCGCGACAATCTTTATGCCGCGCTTACCGTTATGGGTTACAGCTGTGTCGTTCCCGACGGCGCGTTTTATCTCTTTGTTAAAGCACCCGGCGGTGACGCTAACAAATTCAGCGAGAAGGCAAAGGAGCTCGGACTTCTTCTCGTCCCCGGTGACGGATTTGGCTGTCCCGGATACCTGCGCATTTCTTACTGTGTCTCTGAAGAGACTGTAAGACGCTCGCTTCCTGCCTTCGGAAAGGCTTTGATCTTTTTCAATGACGGAGCTTTATGAAAACGAAAGCTTGACCGAGGTAAACGACGGCATCAAGCTCATTCAGAACAAAAAAGGACTTACCTACGGCACAGATGCCTATCTTCTTTCCGCATTTATTAACGGCAAAAAGAACGGTACTGCCGCTGAGATAGGGTCTGGAAGCGGTATAATTTCGCTTCTGCTTGCGCAAAGGGGTAAGTTCAAGAAGATATTTGCTCTTGAGGTTCAGGAATATTACGCGTCTTTGACCGAGCGGAACGCTGTTCTTAACGCTCTTGACGACGTTATCGAGGCGGTATGCACCGACGCAAGAGATTTTAAGACCGAATGTGATACGGTATTTATGAATCCGCCTTATATGAAGGTCGGCGACGGAAAACGCAACGAGGACGACGGCAAATATGCCGCGCGTCACGAGCTTAACGGAGATATAGGCGACCTTTGCCGCGCGGCGTCAGGAATGCTCAAATACGGCGGCGACGCATACGTCGTTTACCGTCCCGATCGGCTGACCGATCTTATCTCTGCGCTACGTGAAAGCAAGCTTGAGCCGAAAAATATTTGCTTCGTTCACCAAAGCGTTTCCCACTCGCCTTGCCTTGTCCTCGTTTCTGCCAAAAAGGGAGGAAAAAGCGGCGTTAACGTTATGCGTCCGCTTATTCTGACCGACGGAAACGGTAACGAAAGCGAAGATTGCAAATACGTTTACGATAACGGAAATTGGATGAAAGGATAAAGATATGTCCGATACCGAGAAAAATAAAATTTTACCGTCGACGCTTTATCTTGTGGCGACACCGATAGGAAATCTCGACGATATGACTTTCCGCGCCGTCAAGACCTTGACGGAATGTGATTTTATCGCCGCGGAGGATACGAGAGTGACAGCGAAGCTTCTTTCCGCCTACGAGATAAAGAAGCCCTGTGTTACTTACGAGGAGCATACTAAGCGCTCTGCGGGTGAAATGATACTTCAGCGCCTTAAAAACGGCGAAAGCTGTGCGCTGGTGACCGATGCGGGAACGCCTGCGATAAGCGATCCCGGCGAGGATCTCGTCCGTCTCTGCGCCGAAAACGGAATAAACGTAGTTGCGGTCCCCGGTGCCTGCGCGGCGGTCAATGCGCTTGCGCTTTCGGGGCTTTCGACGCGCCGCTTCGTCTTCGAGGGATTCCTTGAGGGCAAGGATAACGCAAAAAAGGAGCGCCTTAACACCCTTGCGGGAGAGAAACGGAGTATTATCTTCTACGAAGCGCCCCACCGATTGACCGAAACGGTAGCAATGATGGCTGACGCCTTCGGGCGTGACCGAAAGGCTGCTTTTTGCCGTGAGCTTACGAAACGTAACGAGGAGGTCCTTCGTTTTACACTCGGTGATGCTTTGGCGTATTTTGAAAAGACCGAGCCGAGAGGGGAATTCGTCATCGTCGTTGACGGCAGAAAGGACAGCGGAGACGCTTTTTGGGCAGATATGACTATGCCAGAGCACGTTATTTATTACGTTGAAAAAATGGGACTCGACAAGATGTCTGCCGTAAAGGCGGCGGCGAAGGACAGAGGCCTTCCCAAAAATGCCGTATACAAGGAATTCTTGAATTACGAAAACAAGTGAATTTTGCCGATTGGGTCAGCCCGATCGGCTTTTATTTTTTTAAAATGGCAGGATTCGGCGTTTTGTCATAGAATGGTAGAAAGGGGAAAATGCGACGCAAATAATTCAGAACAAGCGTAAAAATGAAGCGAATCTTTCAACAAATAAGCCAAAAAAACCTAAAATCGGTTGTGAAATACTAACATATCGTGAAAAATCACAAAAAACTCTTGATTTCTTGCGTTAAATGTGATAAGATAGTATGCGGTCAAGTTTGCGAAAATGAATCTACCGAAAGGAGAGCCACCGAAAATGGGCTTTAGAGGCGTTCTCAAAAAGCTGAATAAGATCCGTTTCGCTATTGGAAGGGCGATTAAAAACCGTACTGTAAAGTTAGTGGCGGCGGTTTCTTCTTTTGCTATTCTTATGGCAACTACGGCTGCAGTCGTTTCCGCGGGCTCTTCCGCTGTCGTATACTTCGACGGTGAGGCTGTTTGTAAGGTAAGCAACAGAAGAGAGTTCGATAAGGCTATCGTGCTTCTCGAAAAGCTTCACGAGGATAACGGAGTTGCCGACAGAACGGGTAAAAAGATAACCTGCTCATTCAGCCTTTCAACTGCGAAGAAGGTGAGTGCAGATGAGTGTGCCGAGCTTCTTTATAAAGAGTGTATCGACGATTTTGTCCGCGCCTACTGCATCTCGATGAAGGGTATTGAGATAGGATTCTGTGCTACATACGCCGAGGCTGATCAGGTCGTCGAGCACTTCAGAGAGCATATTATCGACAGCGTTCTTGAGAATAACGACTCTGCTGATTTCGTTGAGCTTACGACTGATTTTTCGATAGTTTCCACGATCTGCCGTGCTGACAGAGTCAGCGCTCCCGAGGTCCTTTGCCGTGCCGTGCTCAATACCGACGATCACGATGGCATTGACGGTGAAAGCACTTTAAACAAGGTCGTCGCGGGCGGAAGCCTTTCACTTCTTTATGCCGATAAGAATTTCGCTTTCGGTATGCTTAAGAACGAGGCGGAGGTAGAGCTTCCTAAGTTTGAGTTCTCCTTCAATATCGGCGAGCTTAATTCTTCTATTGAGTATAAGACCTGCGTTGTTGAAACGTATTCCGAGATAATTCCTTTTGAGACAATAACGGTCGACACCGACGAGCTTTACGTCGGACAGAGCAAGATCGAGACCGAGGGCGAGAACGGAATCGCCGAGAACGTTTACGAGATCGCTTATATCGACGGAGTTGAGGTTTCAAAGACTCTCGTTTCTTCTAACGTTATTTCCGAACCGATCACCTGTATCAAGTACGTCGGTACGAAGGAATATCCCGCAACCGTTCCGACGGGATCGTTTATGTGGCCCGTTCTTGACAGATTTGTCGTTACTTCGGGCTTCGGTGTTAACCGCGAGGGACTCGATGCCGCAGGAACTTATCACAAGGCGATAGATATCGCCGCTCCCAAGGGAACCGATATTTATGCTGCTGACGGCGGTGTCGTTACCTTTGCCGCATACAGCGGAACCTACGGCCTTATCGTTAAGATCTCGCATGAGAACGGTGTTGAGACGAGATACGCACACATGGATAGCTTTGCAGTCAAGGTTGGCGACAAGGTTTACAAGGGACAGAAGATCGGTGAGATCGGTGTTACCGGACGAGTTACCGGCCCTCACGTCCATTTCGAGGTTCGTATAAACGGCAAGCCCGTTAACCCGAGAAATTATCTGCCTTCCGCTAAGCCTTGGCAGTGATTTGAATTTGATATAGTTAAAACATCCGAGCATTTGGTTCAGCTCGGATGTTTTTTATTCCTTCTTTTCAAGGAAATAGTAGATTCCGGATAATACCAGCAGGGCTCCGTACATTTTTCCAAGAAGTGCGCCTTTGACAAGGGAGGCGAGAAAAGCGCCGAGAATCGACATCGGGATCCCGCTTGCGGCGATTACGGCAACCGTTTTGAAGTCGATCAGCTTGTTTTTTCTGTTGACGGTGAATGCGCCGACCGATGCCGAAATGAAAAAGAGGAGATTTACTCCCTGTGCCTTTATCTGCGTCATTCCGCTGACCGCCGTGAGATATAGGACGAGGAGACCTCCTCCCGACCCGAGTCCGCAGAGAACGGCGACTATGAACGAGACTGCGACATCCAGAAGCATCATTTTCTTTTTTTACAAGACGAGCAGGCTGTGCTTTGCGATGCGCCGCATTTTTGCCCGCTTTTTGCGTGCCTGAGACGGGTTCGGAAAAAGCTTCGCTTCAGCGCGTCGGCATTGAATGGAATGAGGGGGTAAAGATAGGATCGGCTTCCCGATACCGTTTTGTTCGACGCGATAGCTATGGCGGTCAATATAAGCCCGACGGTAAGTCCCCATCCTCCGAACAGCTCGACGGCAAGCAGCAGGATCATTCTTATGAATTTGAATGCGTAGCCGAGCTCGTAGCTTTGCTGGGTAAAGGATGCAATGGCTACTATTGCCATATAGAGAATCGTCTGCGGTGAGAACCATCCCGCTTCGACTGCGTAATCGCCAAGAATCAGTCCGCCGACGACGGAGAGGGAATTGTTCAGCATATTCGGGGTGTTGAGTGATGCGAGCTTGAGTCCGTCTATCATAAATTCCGCAAGCAAAAGCTGCATGAGAAGCGGAACTGCCGCTTTTTTGTCAATATCGAGAAAATGAAGCCATTCGGGGAGCGAGGCTACGTTTTTTACGCAGTAATACCAGACGGGAGTGAGAATAAGCGAAAGAAGAAATATCGCCATTCGGGTAAGACGGAGATAGGTTCCGACAAGGGGCGGAAGATAGAAATCGTCGGTTTCCTGAAGGTAATCAAATATGGAAGTCGGGAGGATCATTGCCTGCGGGGTGTTGTCGCAAACGATTATTACGCTTCCTTCTTCAAGCATTGCGGCGGCGGCATCGGGGCGTTCCGTGTATCGAACCTTAGGAAACGGATTGTACCAGCCGCGGTGTATGAGTGCCTCTGCGAGGCTTTCCTGGGTCATATTCAGCGCTTTTACGTTGAGGTTTTTCAGCTTTTCCCGAAGGCTGTTTACGAATTTTTCGTCGGCACAGTTTTTGACGTAGCAGAGCGCGAGATCGCTTTTTGAGACATTCCCGACAGTAAAACGCTCCATTATCAGATTCGGGTCGCGCAGGCGCTTTCTGATAAGCGAGGTGTTGCGGATGAGCGATTCGCTGAACCCGTCGCGCGGACCTCTTAAAACACGGTCGTTTTCGGGCTCCTGCAGGGAACGGATCGGGTGATTCTTTATGTCGGCGATCACTGCCTCCGTAACTGTTTCCGCTATTATGACCGCCCGTCCGTTAAGGACGGCGTCGGTCATTTCGGCAATATCTGTCGACGTTGTGACGTCATGGCAGGGAATATTGTATATACATTCGGGACGGGGCGCGGCAAGCAGATAATTCAGAAGCTTTTCCGCCATCTCGGTGTGAATCAGTCCGGCTATCGAAAAAAACGAACAGCTTGCCGTTCCGATCTTCAGCTCGCGGCATTGCAGATCGAAGCTTTGGTCGAGATTCAGAGATTTTTTCAGTTCTGATACGGTTTTTGAATAATTCATTTCTTTCTCCGTCAATATTTTGTGATATTTTTCCCCGTAATGAGACAATTATGCGTTCCGAATGCTTCAATAATTTAATTTGATAAAAAATATTGACAAAGCTTTTCTGCGGTGATATAATGACAGAAAAGAAACCTTTGATGAAGAATAGTAACCGTAATTTGTTCTTTCAGCGAGCCGCGGACGGTGTGAGCGCGGTAACGGCAGAAACGGTGAATGGACTTCGGAGGGCGGCTAATGACCGACGGATCTGCGTAACCGTTAAATACGCGCATACTTTTAGGTATGATGAGTGGGCGCTTACGCCAAGTCACGGTGGCACCGCGGATATATGCTTTTGCTTATGTTCGTCCTTGACGGAATATTTTTCTGTCGGGGCGATTTTTGTTTTCCGACTGAGAGGGAGAAAGTATGTTTATATTGGCAAGACGATGGCGGGATTTTTCTTAAAGCTTTAACTTTACTAACTTTTAAGGAGAATTTATTATGAAATACGAAAACGTGGATTTTAATACTTATTTTAAGACTTATCCCGATAAAAACGGATATTTCGGAAAGTACGGCGGTTCATTCATTCAGCCTGAGCTTCAGAAGGCAATGGATGAGATCACAGAGGCTTATATGACTATTGCTCAGTCGAGACGCTTTATTGCAGAGCTTCGCCGTATCCGTCAGGAGTTCCAGGGCAGACCTACGCCCGTATCACATCTTGAGCGCCTTTCGGGTAAGCTCGGAAACGTTCAGCTTTACGTTAAGCGTGAGGACTTGAATCACACAGGCGCTCACAAGCTTATCCACTGCATGGGTGAGGCGCTTCTTGCCAAATACATGGGCAAAAAGAAGGTAATTGCCGAGACGGGAGCAGGTCAGCACGGCGTTGCGCTTGCGACTGCGGCGGCTTATTTCGGACTAGAGTGCGATATTTATATGGGTTCCGTCGATATTAAGAAGCAGGCGCCCAACGTTGCACGTATGAAGATCCTCGGTGCGAACGTGGTTGAGGTCACTCACGGACTTCAGACGCTGAAGGAAGCGGTTGACGCTGCCTTTGACGCTTACGCAAAGGAATACAAGGACGCGATCTACTGTATCGGCTCAGTCCTCGGCCCGCATCCTTTCCCGATGATGGTGCGTGATTTCCAGAGCGTTGTCGGCGAGGAGGCAAGGGAGCAGTTCGTTAATATGACGGGACATCTTCCCGATGCGATCGTTGCCTGTGTCGGCGGCGGTTCTAATGCCGCGGGATTCTTCTCGGGATTCTTAAATGATCCCGTTGATATCTACGGAATCGAGCCGCTCGGACGCGGCGAAAAGCTCGGCGATCATGCTGCATCGCTTAAGTACGGCACCGAGGGCATTATGCACGGCTTCAACAGCATTATGCTGAAGGACGAAAACGGAGATCCCGCGCCTGTATATTCGGTTGCGAGCGGTCTTGACTATCCGTCGTCGGGTCCTGAGCACGCGTTCCTCCGCGATATCGGGCGCGTTAAGTACGACGTTATCAACGACGAGGAAACGATAGACGCATTCTTCGAGCTTTCGCGTATGGAGGGAATCATTCCCGCTATTGAAAGCGCACATGCGGTTGCTTACGGAATGAAGCTCGCAAAGCAGATGAAGCGTGGATCGGTGCTCATCAACCTTTCGGGACGCGGCGATAAGGACATGGATTATATTATTGAAAACTACGGAATAAGATAATTTATAAAGGACAGAGAAGCTTTGCGTTCTCTGTCCTTTGCGCGTTCTGTCGGCGCTTGACGCCGTCAGAATAATGTGATAAAATAAAAACGTAAAGCTAACATCAAAATATTGGAGGTAACTATGTTTTGCAGCAAATGCGGCGGCGAGATCCCGAAAAAGCATAACAACTTTTGTCCCTACTGCGGTAGGCCGATAGATTTTGCTTATACCGAGCAGGCTCAGCAGTCTCAGAAAGCGTCGCCCGGCGCAAACGCTGAAGGCAGTCAAAATCAGCAGACCTATCAGTATTATCAGCACCAGCAAGCGAATTATCAGAATTATCAGGCAAATCAGAGCGGCTATCAATACTATAATCCCTATCAGTATCCGCCGTATCCCTACACGTACCCCGTTCCCGGAAAGGGCTACGGTATTGCCTCGCTCATTCTCGGTATCTGCTCGATACTGTTGAATGAGCTTTCGCTTGTAGGACTTATCATATCGATCATCGGACTCAGCCTTGGTATATCCTCTTCAAGAAGTGCGAAGAGCGTAGGAAGGACAAACGGAGTCGCGACCGCGGGAATCGTTTGCTCGTCCATCGGACTCGGAATCAACGGAGCAATAGTCCTGTGGGTGTTATTTATGATAATTGTTTTTAGCGGACTTATCTAAATCAAAACGCGATACTCAAGCGAGTATCGCGTTTTTTATACGGCGGGAGCAAGCCCCCGCCCTACGGGGCGCCGAGGACGTCGCCCCCTACAATGCATGGTGTGATTTTTCGTGCGATCACAGCCCCGACAAAAACAGAGTCGCAAGTATGAGCAGAGCGTCGACGGGGATGTCTCCGTCGCGGTCTTTATCTGTGAATATGAGGAACGCGAGACCGAGGAGGAGCAGGTCGTCGCTTCCGAGTTTGCTTAAATCTATGAGGGGTTTGTTATCGCGTGAGGCGGTGGGGACTGCATCGCTTATCGGCTCGTTTACGGCTTCTTCTCCTTCACCGTTTTGGCCGAGGATACCGAACGGAGCCTCGGTATTATCTATGATCCCGTCGCCCGGCTCCCTGTAATTCTCCTCGGTATATTGAGGGTATCTCGGCGTTATATCCCTGCCCGACGCCAAGCCTCTTACGTTCGGACGGGTGAGAGCCGATCTTGTCGGTGCTTCGTCGACCGGCGGCTTGACTGTCAGGGCGGTGCCACCGTAATCGGGTGGGAGCGGAGCGCTATTGCTTCTGCTTGAATAGCTTCGTGTGTACATTTTATTCCTCGCTTTCAGAGGTTTCCGAGCATTTTGCTCAGGTCGGTCAGCTTCATCATTTTCAGCATTTTTATCATACTGTCGGCACTTTTCCGCCGTTCGGGCGACAGATACGGTCGAATTGCGCTGATCAAAGCTATGCGTTCTTCGTTACCTTTTGTCAGCAGGCTCGGCTTGATTTCGGGCGCTTTTTCGGGAGGGGGCTCGGGAGCGGACTCCTGTTTTTCGTTATTGGTCAGCCCTTGCGCTACGCTCATCAGCTTCGACATTGTCTCGGGATCCGACATTACGCTTTTCAGCATTTCGGAAATATCGTCCATATCGGCTCCTTTCTCAAAGCCCGAGCGTTTTTTTCAGCTCTTCGGCTTTTTCGGGGGAGACCTTTGAGAGAAAGGTCTGCATTTCGTTTTTCGACATCGTATTGATCTTCCGCTTGATGAAGCCCGAGTTATTGACCGCCATACGCTTTTGTGACGGTGAGGCGCCAAGCGCCTCCGCTATCTGTCCGATCGCCTTTTTCAGCTCCGCGTCATTCAGCGCGGCTATTTTGTTTATCATATCTTGGCTGATTTCCATATCGTACCTTCCTTTATTTACAAAAAACTGTGGTAATCACTTTCATTCTATGCTATAATCGGGTTAGCGTTACTTGGAGGGATTATGAAGATACTTGTTTTTTCAGACAGCCACGGTAAATATGAGAGAATGGCGGATGTCATTTCGCGGAGTAAGTACGACGCGGTGATCTTCCTCGGCGACGGGATATCCGATTTTGACAAGGTTCGCAAAGGCTACAACGGCAAGGCGAGAATGATCGCGGTGAAGGGAAACTGTGACTTTTTCGACGGCACGCCCGAGGAGACTATACTTGACCTTGACGGCTTCCGCGTGCTTATGCTTCACGGACACACAAGGAACGTGAAGCACGGCACTACTGTTCTTGAATACTACGCAAGGGAAAAAGGCGTCGACCTTGTTCTTTACGGTCACACGCACACAAGAGATATCAGGCATATTGACGGTGAAAAGCCGTTTTATATCTTCAACCCCGGAAGCATCGGAGCGGCGGGGTATCTGAATCCGTCTTTCGGATATATTGAGACGGTAAACGGACAGATTGTTTTGAACGTTGCTGATTACGGGAGTTAATATGAAATACGTAAGTGTAAGAAAAAACAAATATGCGGTATATTTTACTGTGGGCTTTGGGGTGCTTTTTGCGATCGCGGCGGTTCTCTCGACGATAAATCTCTTTGTGCGCGGGATATTTGAGCTTTTTGCGGTCATTTTCGTCGTTACTATGATACAGATATGGCAGAGATATCTTGCGTCGTATTACGAATATATTCTTGACCCCGATGACGAGCTTATCGAGCACAACCGTTTGACTGTTATTCAGGTCGCGGGGAAAAGAAAAACCTCTTTATATACGGTTCCGCTTTCGGGGCTCAGCGAAGCTATTCCTTATGAGAAAATGAGAAGTATTGAGAAAAAATACGGCAAGATCGGTAAGAAAATGTCCTTTTGCGCCGATATGTTTCCGAAGGAAAGCTGTCTTTTGATATTCGAAAATGAGGACGATCTCGTCCTGATCCGTCTTCAGTGTGACGCCGTTTTTCTCTCTGCTATCAAGGCGCGCGCGGGAATCTGACGGAAAAAGCCTGTTTTTGCAAAAAAGTATTGTAAAATACTATTGCTTTATGATATAATATAAGATACGAAAATTTTTGCTCGGAGGATATTATGGAGAGAGTTTCCAAAATAAACTACTACCTTGACATCGCGCAAACTGTTGCAAAGAGAAGTACCTGCTTGAGAAAGCACTACGGAGCGATCATAGTTAAAAACGACTGTATCGTTTCGACCGGATATAACGGTTCCCCCAGAGGCAGAAAAAACTGCTCCGATATTAATTTCTGTATGCGTGACAAGCTCAATATTCCGAGGGGCGAAAGGTACGAGATGTGCCGCTCCATTCACGCCGAGGCGAACGCTATCATTTCAGCTTCCCGTGAGGAGATGATCGGCTCGACTCTCTATATGGCTTGCATCGACGCGAAAAGCGGTGAGCTTGCGGAAGGAACGAGCAGCTGTGCCATGTGCAAACGACAGGTTATAAATGCGGGTATTGAGACTGTTGTCATTCGTGATACGCTTGATAACTACCGTATTATCAAAGTTTCCGACTGGATCGAGGACGACGACAGCCTCAGCGGTCAGTTCGGATATTAAGGCGGATTGTTTTGAGTAAGAAAAAAACTAAAAATACTGAAAAAAAGGCTTCTCTTCGTAAGGCGCGCGCCGATGCGAAAAGACGTCAAAGAAACGTATTCATCACGGTTGCCTGCGGACTTCTGGCGTTTTTTGCGCTGATTGCGATATTTCCGAGCATAAGGGATCTGCGCACCTTCATATTCGAGGATGGAAAGTATATCGACCCAAGTAACGGTAAGGTGTACTGTGCGGCGGACATTTCCGCTTATGAGATAAGAACCGAGTTCTTCCCCGAAAATCTTTACGGAACCATGGGCGGAGATAAGGTTTATACGATTCCCGGTGTCAAGGGTAATAAATGGCTGGTCAGACATTTGTCGTATAATCTTTTCGAGCTGTATTATGATGAAAAGGTGCATTTGCCGAATATCTCGGAGTTTGAACCGACCGAGCTTTATCTTTACGTTGATGCGACAATCGTACTTTCGCGTGAGGATATAACGGATGAAACGGAGCTTAAGAATATCGTTTCGATCCTTATGAACGGGGAAAAGCTCGATAAGCCCGAGGGTATAAATGAGGTTTATACCTTGAGCTTTCTGTCGGAGAAGTACAGCCATATGTATTTCTGCTATGAGTACGTTGTGACCGATAGCGGAAGCTATTTTTACGATCATCTTTCGTTTTCCTACATAAAGGCAAACGGTATCCTCGACGGATACGTTGCCTCTCTTAAGGGGAACAGCGGTGAGTGAGTTTGATATGAGAACGCTTGGACGCGGCGATGCGTCTCTGCTTGCCGTTCTCGAAAAGGAATGCTTTTCCTGCCCTTGGAGCGAGGAAAGCTTTTATGAGTGCCTCGGTAACGGCAGATTTTACTTTGTCGGGCTTTTTGAAAATGATGAGCTTATTGGCTACGGCGGGCTTGTTACAGTACTTGATGAGGGCGACGTTGCAAATATTGCGGTTCGCTCAGACAAGCGCGGACAGGGACTCGGAAAGATGCTGCTTAACGCACTGTGCGAAGAGGCGGAAAAACGCGGTGTTATCTATCTTCATCTCGAGGTGAGAGAAAGCAACGCACCTGCGCGTCATCTTTACGAAGGCTTCGGCTTCATTACCGACGGAATAAGAAAAAATTACTACACGAAGCCGCAGGAAAATGCGGTGCTGATGACTAAAAAGCTATGAAGATTTTATCAATTGAAAGCTCCTGTGACGAGACCTCGGCGGCAGTCGTCGAGATGGGAGAAGAACGGAAGATCCTTTCCAATATCGTCGCTTCTCAAATAGAAACGCACGCTCTTTACGGAGGTGTCGTTCCCGAGATTGCAAGCCGTGCTCACAGCGAAGTGATATCAAAAATCACCTACGAGGCGCTTGAAAGCGCAGGTGTTACTCTTGACGATATCGACGCTATCGGCGTGACTAACCGTCCCGGGCTCATCGGTGCGCTTCTCGTCGGCGTGAATTTTGCAAAATCGCTTGCGCTGTCAAGAAATATACCGCTCGTTCCCGTGCATCACATAAGGGGGCATATTGCGGCGAATTACCTCGTTCACCCCGATCTTAAGCCGCCATTTCTTGCGCTTGTCGTTTCGGGCGGACACACCTCGCTCATTGAGGTTACGGACTATACTCATTTCGAGACCGTAGGCAGAACTAAGGACGACGCGATGGGCGAATCCTTTGACAAGGTCGCGCGTGTTATGGGAATACCTTATCCCGGCGGCGCGGAAATGGACCGTCTTGCGTCGCTCGGCGACAAAAAGGCGTTCAAGCTGCCGTCTGCGGCGCTGAACGACGGAAGCCTCGACTTTTCGTTCAGTGGCCTTAAAACTCATATAATCAATATTCTTCACAATATGGAGCAAAAGGGAGTTCCTTATCCGAAAGAAGATATTGCCGCTTCCTTTACCGAAACGGTGCTGGGGAGCGTTGAAAAGAAGCTCAAAATGGCGATCGAGCGCTATCCGCATACCTCGCTCGTTCTTGCGGGCGGAGTGTCTGCAAACTCGCATCTGCGCTCGTTTATGGAAGAATTTGCGCTCAAAAACGGAATGAAGTTTTACGTCCCGCCGCGCTCGCTATGCGGTGACAACGCCGCTATGATCGGCGCGCAGGCGTATTATGAATTTATAAACGGAAATACCGCCGACAGTTCGCTGAATGCATACGCGACGGGCGAATAATTTAGGAGAAAACACAATGGCAAACTACGAAAATCAGATCAAAAGTGCAGTTGAAAAATACGAAGCATTGCTTCGTTCACAGCTCGAGAGAGTCGAGAAGATAAATGCGGCAGGCGACGCTGTAGATTATTCCAAGATGGACAAGATCGTTATCGGCGTATGCGGCGGCGACGGCATCGGACCGATCATCACCGACGCATCTAAGAAGGTTCTTGAATACCTTCTTGCAGACGACGTAAAGAGCGGAAGGATCGAATTCAAGGTAATTGACGGGCTCACCATCGAAAACCGCGTAAAGCATATGCAGGCGATCCCCGATGAGGTAATGGAGGAGCTTTATAAGTGTGACGTTATTCTCAAGGGACCGACAACGACCCCGCGTGCGGGCGATCCGTGGCCGAACATCGAGAGCGCAAACGTCGCTATGAGAAAGAAACTCGACCTTTTCGCAAACGTCCGTCCAGTTAAGGTTCCCGATAAGGGCATCGACTGGACCTTCTTCCGCGAGAATACCGAGGGAAGCTATGCGGTAGGATCGCAGGGTGTGAACGTGACCGACGATCTCGCGCTCGATTTCTGCGTTACTACCACGGAGGGCTGTAACAGAATCGCACGCCTCGCTTACGAGTACGCGAGAAAGAACGGCAAAAAACGCGTTTCGATAGTAACTAAGGCAAATATCATCAAGACGACCGACGGTAAGTTCCTCCGCCTTTGCGAAGAGGTCGGCAAGGAATATCCCGAGATCGAGACAGACAACTGGTTTATCGACATTATGACGGCGAAGCTCGTCGACGAGAAGCGCCGTACTGCGTTCCAGGTATTCATTCTCCCCAACCTCTACGGCGATATCATTACCGACGAGGCGGCGGAATTCCAGGGCGGTGTCGGTACTGCCGGTTCTGCCAATATCGGTAAGAAATACGCAATGTTCGAAGCGATCCACGGCTCCGCTCCCAGAATGATAACCGAGGGCAGAGGAAAGTATGCAGATCCCTGCTCGATGCTCCGTGCAACCGTTATGCTTCTTTCGCATATCGGCTATCAGGAGGAGAGCGACCGTCTTGCACGTGCTCTTGACATTTGTATGTTTGAAGAAAAGAAGCTCGTCGTAACGGGACGCGATACAGGTGCTACCTGTGAGGAATTTACCGCGTACGTGAACGAAACGCTTAAGAAGATTTAAAGCTAACTGCGAGATCCGAACTGCGAAGCTGAGATCCCGATGCAACAAGTTGCATCGCCCTGCGGGTTCGACTTCGCGTCGCCGTCACCCTGAGTGGAGCGAAGCGAAATCGAATGGGTCTGGCGACGCTTCGCTCAGGATGACAGCGCATTTTCATTCTCGCTCAGGTTATTCCCCCGAAAGGAGATATAAAAATGAAAACTGCATATATCTCTGCGGGTGCGAAGCGCTTGCCTCGCTATTTCAGAGCGCTCCGCGAGTGTCTGATGAACGGAGAAGTTAAAATCAGCTCGTCGGATCTGGCGAAAAAGCTCGACATAACCCCCTCTCAGGTCCGCGCCGATCTCAACAGATATTCCGGTGCGGGTCTTCAAGGCTACGGATACAACGTAAAAACGCTTTATACCGAAATCAGCCGAGAGCTCGGCGTTGGTGACGGAATGACGGCCGTCATTATCGGTGCCGAACCGTCAAGCGTGCCCCACCTTGCTATGTGGCTTGAGGGCAGGGGAATATCGGATATGGGATACATTCTCTGCGAGAAAGACTTCTATTCAAAGATCGAAAAGCTTGACTGCGATCTTGCCCTTATCTTATACTCCGACGATAAGGAAAAAATGCAGTCGGCGCTTCGCCTCTCGTGTGTAAAGGGCGTCTGGAATATGACTCAAAGCGATTTTGATCTTGATATTCCGACGGTGAATCTGCCTGTCGGTGACATAATCTCGGCGCTGATGTACGAGATAAGGCAAAATGAGAAAGGAGAGAAATGATGAAATACAACGTTCTTTATAAGGACGGAGCAGTATGTCTGCCCGCAAGCGCGTTTCTTATCTGCGATACGCTTCTCGAAGTGCGCTTTTTGATGCTTCTCTCCTATGACAGAGCTCTTTGCGACGCTGATGACACTATGCTTTGCGAACAGCTCGGATGCTCCATTGAGGAGCTGAAGGAAACCGTTTCCTCTCTTCGTGAAAAGGGACTCCTTGAAAATGAGCGCAAGCTTATGCCGTCGGTAGCTAATAAGAATCTTTCCGGCAAGGAGATCGCGGGCGCGATCGAGAATGACGATTCCCTTAAGCAGCTTATCGAGGAATGCGAGGCTATATGCGGAAAGGTATTTACAACGACCGACGTATCTAAAATCGTGTCGCTGAAAACTTCGCTTGGGTTTGACAGCGAAACTGTGCTTCTCCTTTTCTATTATCACTTTGAAAAGCTTGATGCAGTCGGCAAAAAGCTGACGGTCAGCTACGTTGAAAAGAGCGCATATTCCCTCTATAATCAGGGAATACGTACCCTTGACGCGCTTCAGGGCTACATAAAGGAAAACGAGAGAAGAAACAGTAATAAATATAAGGTGGCGCGTCTTTTCGGTATCGGTGAGCGCGCATTTACCAAAAAAGAAGAAAAGTTCTTCGATAAGTGGTTTATCGAATGGGAAATGCCCTTCGAGCTTATTGAGGCGGCTTTTGAAATTGCCGTTAACAATACAGGCAAGGCGGGTCTTGAATATATGTCGAAGATCCTTTCCGACTGGCACGACAGCGGTATTCGTACCGTAGAGCAAGCGGAAAAGGCAAACGCGGATTTCAAGGCGGCAAATAAGAACAAAGCAAAATTCGTCGAAAAACCCGAAAATAACGGTGCAAGCTTTGACACCGAGGAGTTTTTCGAAAAGGCACGCAAGAGAAGCGAGGCTATGATGAATGCTATAATTTCGGGAGAGGGGGATAAGTGATGGGCTTCAACAGAGAAAATTACAAAAAGATCAAGCACGAATACGAGGGCAAGGCTCTCCGCGCTCAGGAAGCGGCGCTTATCCGCAAAAGAGAGCTCGGAATGAGATTTCCCGAAATCAAGGAAGTTGACGATGCGCTCTCTCAGACAGGTCTTCGTATTTTCGAGGCGACGGTTCGGTACAAGGGAGAGAAGCTTGAAAGCGAAATTTCCGCTATTAAGGAGGAAAATTCCGCTTTGCTTAAGGCGCGCGCCGATCTTCTTGAAAAATACGGCATACCGAGGGATTATTCCGACGTAAAATATGAGTGTACCGAATGCTCGGACAGCGGATTCGTTGGAATCAATATGTGCAAGTGTATGAAGTCGAAGCTCGTTATGGCGGGCTACGAAAGCTCGGGCATAGGCTCTCTTATTAATACAAAAACATTTGATAACTACGTTCCGACTTATCAAAAGGATAAGAGCGCGGTCGAAAACGCCGAAATGATAGTCACATTCTGCCGACACTATGCGGAGAACTTTGGAGAAAAGACTCAGAATCTTCTCTTTATCGGCGGTACCGGTCTTGGTAAGACACATCTTTCTGCGGCAATTACCGGAAGCGTCGTTCGCCGCGGCTACGACGTTGTATGCGAAACGGCACAGAACCTCTTTTCCGACTTTGAATACGAGCGCTTCGGGCGCGGATATAACCGTGACGAAAATGAAGAAAAGCGCACAGACAGATATTTTGACTGTGATCTGCTGATAATCGACGACCTCGGAACCGAAATGGGAAATACCTTTACCGTTTCCTGTCTTTACAATATCATAAATTCGCGTCTCAACAAGGGAAAAGCGGTTATAATAAATACGAATCTTACCCGCGACGATCTCCGTAAACGCTATGATGAACGCATAACCTCGCGCCTTTTCGGTGAATTTTTGCCGATAATGTTCATCGGACGCGATATGCGTGAATTGAAGCTTGACTGAAAGGATATTTGATATGAAAATAGCAGTTGTGACGGGCGCATCGTCGGGACTCGGTGAAGAATTTGTCCGTGTTATCTCCGAAAAGTACGACGAGGTTGATGAAATATGGGTCGTAGCGCGCCGCACCGACCGTCTTGAGGCGCTGAAAACCAGATTCCCGAACAAAAAAATCTTCCCGATATCGCTTGACCTTACCAAGCACGAAAGCTATGAAACACTTGCCGAAATGCTTGAAAGTGAAAAGCCCGAGATAGGGATCCTCGTAAACAACGCGGGCTTCGGTACGCTCGGTGATTTCGATACGATGGATATGAATACCCAGACGAGAATGGTAGATCTCAACAACCGTGCGCTCACGGCAGTTACGTCGGTCTCGCTTCCATATATGAAAAAGGGAAGCTTCATAGTCAACGTATGTTCTATAGCATCGTTTGCACCGACGGCAAGAATGGCGGTCTACTGCTCAACGAAGTCGTACGTTCTCGCCTTCTCAAAAGCACTCCGTTTTGAACTGAAAAAGAAGGGAATTAATGTCCTCGCGCTTTGCCCCGGACCCATGGACACCGAATTTCTCCCTGCTGCGGGAATCGAAAAGGGAAGCTCGCATACATTTGATACGCTTCCTCGCGTAAATCCTGCAATGGCGGCGGAAAAATCACTTTATTACGCATCGAAGGGCAGGGGAATTTACACGCCACGCGCCTTCTTTAAGCTGTACAGATTCCTTGCGAAGGTGCTTCCGCACGGGCTTGTAATGCATATGTCGAAAACTTGATGCTTTACGCTATTGACAAAACGGCGGAAATTGTATAGAATAATAACGGATATAAAAGTCTTTTCAAATGAAAGGAGCTAATATTATGGCAGACGAACTTTTTAACGAAGAAGTGTTTACCCTTACCGACGAGGACGGCAACGAAAAGCAGTTTGAGCTTCTCGGAAGCCAGGAGATCGACGGTGAAACATACCTTGCTCTCGTTCCGATCGAGGATAATGAGAACGAGGAATACGTTATTCTTAAGGTAGCGATCGATGAGGAAAGCGGCGAGGAGATACTCGTTACGATCGATGATGACGACGAGTTCGACCGCGTTGCCGATTTCTTCAACGACGAGCTTTTCGGTGAGATCGACTACGACGAGGAATAATTTTTCTCCTGCTTAGTGCGTGATAGATTGGCTGTTAAAACCTACAAGAGATGAATGGAGCCCGACCTTCGTGCTCAGGGATGCAGACCTCCCCGCCCGCCTGCTTATGTCACGCGGTCAACGGGACGTTGGGAGCACAAGCGACACGAGAGGGCACCAACCTGCATAGGCGGGTTTCTCAATGGCTGTCTACACGGCTCGGCGGGGTACACAAAAAATTAACGCAGAGGATGATTCCTCTGCGTTTGTTTTTTGTTGACAACTATTAGTGTATATGGTAAAATATTTACAGGGTATATAAGATCAATGCCCTAAATCAAAAAAACGGAGGAACAACAATGAACGGAATCAAAAAGAACCCCGGCATAAGGGCGAGAATACCGATAGCAATACTGATTTTATCGTATGTCGCGCTTAATTTGACCCTTCTGTTTGCGTTTACCAACAACTTTGCGTTTAAGTTTCACTGTTACAAGATATTGGGAATTTTGCCGATTCTGTTGCTCGGCATATATTTACTTTCGATGTACAAGGTTCATTCGCCAACGCCGTATGTTGTATTTGCGATGTTGGGAATTGGCTTTGGTTCAACTTCTTTTGGCTTGGGTGTATCGTGGGTTACCGGCTCTTACAACTTCTGTTATCAGACCTTGAATGCACTTATTGAAGGTAAAATCTCGTTATTAAGTGTGCGTGAATGGTCTTATTTTATCGCGGGCATAGCGCATCCGCTACTGATTATTTCGATTTTCTTCCTGATCAAGGGCGGACGTGCAGGCAAGATCTTACTAACGGTAACCTCGGCACTTTGTTGTCTTGAAACTTTGCTCTATGCGGCAGGAATGGTGGAATACACTAACAGGATCGGATATAATTATAGTGCCGTTGAATATTTGAACGTGCTTGCCCCGATTCTTTTCTATACGGCACTGATCCTTTATGCGGCATTCAATATGTCTTCGGAACGTGAACCCGAAAGAGTAATGCAATAATCGAAAAACGATGATAAAAAGGAACGGATTTCTCCGTTCCTTTTTTATATAACGTAAAAATACACGCAAATGAATTGAAGCACGCTTCCGAGCAGGGCGAAAAGATGGAAGATGAAGTGGAAGTAGCGGTGCTTTTTACCGATGCCGTAGATTACTGCGCCGACGGTGTAGGCAACGCCGCCGAAAAGCAGATAGATGAATGCCTCGATCGGTAACGCTTTAAGAACAGTATCTCCGGCTAGAAATATCGACCAGCCCATTCCGATGTAGCAAGCCATTGCGAATTTGCTGTAATTCTTCAGGTCTATTGAGGTGAGAACGGCGGCGATAATTCCAAATCCCCAGACGACGGCGAATATTATCCAAGCCCACATAGACGAAACGGGGCGGATCGCGGAAAGAAGTATCGGTGTGTAGGTGCCTGCAATAAGGAGATTTATCGTAGAATGGTCGATTATTCTCATGACCTGCTTGGCAATTCCCGGTCTTACTGCGTGATATACGCAGGACGCGGTATAGAGAATAATCATAGACGCGCCGTATATCGCAGCGCCGACAACAGCCCACGCGTCCTGAGATGATGCCTTGATAACACACAGTATGAGGACGATCACGCCGAATACCGCGCCTACCGCGTGCGAGAGGGAGTGAAGAAACTCTTCGGGTCTTGTGTAGGTCGGAAGCGGACGGTCGCACAGTTTTGTTCTTTTCATATTTTGCCTCGTGATAATAAAAATCATAAACTATAATATCGAAAATTATAATACCATATTACGAATAATTTGTCAAGTAAAATCGTTCGTGATATTTCGAGTTTTTTCGCTGTTTATCTTCGGCTTGCATTTTGTGCCTTGTCCGTCTGATTTGCAGACATCTATCCCAAAGAGAGAGGCGCGGACAGTCGAGGACGCCTGTCACCACAATGACGTGGGAGAAACGATTTGACGTGGCGAAGCTTCACCCGAGATTTTGCCGCGCTTCCGCTTCGGCGCCCTGCGGTTTCGACTTCGGACTTTGTCCTCCGCTCTGAATGACGCGGCGAGCGAAAGGGGATTCCAAAGGGGAAAACGTATGAAAATTTGCGAAGGCAAATTTTCATACGTTTGTCCCCTTGGCGTGGTTCTTTTGGTAGGTTTGCGAAGCAAAACTACTCTTTTCATTACACGAGCAAGAAAAGTTAGTAAAAAGATACATAACTTATGTAACACCTCATCCACCGCAGACGCAGCGTCTGCGGTCCCCCTTCTCCCCCTGGAGAAGGTATATTAGCGTTCAATATTATTCTAATAAGCACTAAATCTCCTTGACAAATCCATGCAAAAGAGTTACAATAACCATATATGTAAAAAATACTCTAACGGAGGCATTTCAATGGATCAGAACAAAATCAAAGAACTGAAGCTCAAAAGTGCAGAGATAAAGCTCGGTGCACTTGAAGGTGTTTTTAGTGCAAGCTCCGGACATCCGGGTGGATCGCTCTCGATTTCCGACATTCTTTCTTACCTCTATTTCGAGGCAATGAACGTTGACGTAAATAACCCCAAGTGGGACGACCGTGACCGCCTCGTTCTTTCAAAGGGTCATACCGCGCCCGGTCTTTACGCGGCGCTCGCTCTCAAGGGCTTTATTCCGAGAGAAGACCTCAAGACTCTCCGCCAGGCGGATAGCTATCTCCAGGGTCACCCCGATATGAAGCATACTCCCGGTGTTGATATGACATCCGGCTCGCTTGGCCTCGGTATTTCCGCTGCTTGCGGAATGGCACTTTCCGCTAAGATCAGAAATAAGAACTACTATACCTACGCTATTCTCGGCGACGGTGAGTGCGAAGAGGGACAGGTTTGGGAAGCGGCTATGTTCGCTGCTCACAAGAAGCTCGATAACCTCTGCATTTTCGTTGACTTCAACGGCCTCCAGATCGACGGACCCGTTACCGAAGTCGTTGACCCCACTCCTATCGATAAGAAGTTTGAGGCGTTCAACTGGAACGTTATCGTAATCGACGGTCACGATCTTGAGCAGATCGACGCGGCTGTCAAGGCTGCTCACGCTTGTGAGGGTAAGCCCACCGCAATCATTTGCAACTGCATCAAGGGTAAGGGCGTTTCCTTTATGGAAAACAACGTCAAGTGGCACGGCTCCGCTCCTAACGCAGAGCAGTACGAGCAGGCTGTAAACGAGATTAAAGCCTACATCGCAACTATTTGAGGAGGAAACGAAAATGGCAGATAAGATAGCAACAAGAGAATCCTACGGCAATGCGCTCGTAGAATTCGGAGCAAAATACGATAATCTCGTTGTCCTCGACGCAGACCTTGCTGAGGCAACAAAAACCATCAAGTTCAAAAAGGCGTTCCCCGAAAGATTTTTCGACTGCGGTATCGCTGAGGGCAATATGGTCGCAGTTGCGGCAGGACTTGCTACAACGGGTATGGTTCCGTTCGTCAGCACCTTCGCAATGTTTGCGGCAGGCAGAGCTTTTGAGCAGATCAGAAACGCTGTCGGTTATCCCCATCTTAACGTAAAGATCGGTGCAACTCACGCAGGTATCACCGTAGGTGAAGACGGCGCGACTCACCAGTGCCTCGAGGATATCGGCACTATGCGTACCATTCCCGGCATGACTATCATAAACCCTTGCGATGACGTTGAAGCTCGTGCGGCAGTTCAGGCGGCTATCGAGTTTGACGGACCCTGCTATCTCCGCTTCGGACGCTACGCTGTTCCGGTAATCAACGGCGAGGACTATAAGTTCGAGATCGGCAAGGGTGTTACTCTTGCTGACGGTAAGGACGTTACCATTATAGCAACAGGTATCACCGTTGCTATGGCTCTTGAAGCTAAAGAACTTCTTAAGGCAGACGGAATTGATGCAAGAGTTATCAATATCCACACCATCAAGCCCCTTGATACCGAGCTTGTAGTCAAGGCAGCTAAGGAAACCGGCGCTATCGTTACCGCAGAGGAGCACAATATCATCGGCGGTCTTGGCTCGGCAGTTTGCGAGGCTGTATGTGAAGCAGCTCCCGTACCGGTCGTACGCGTAGGTGTAAACGACACCTTCGGCCGTTCCGGTAAGGTTCCTCCCCTTCTTGAAATGTACGGTCTTACCGCGCAGAACATCGCGGAGAACGCAAAGAAGGCAGTTGCGCTTAAATAATTAAGTTAAAAAGGAACTCTTCGGAGTTCCTTTTTCTTTTTTTGTTGAATTCTCGCGTACGATATGATAATATGAAGAAAAGACGTTTTCTTTCGGAGGATAACCATTATGTATATCGGGAACTGCAAGAACGTAAAGCTTTCGTATACGAAATTCGGCGGGAAGATTCCGCTTGAGCCTGAGATCACGCGAGAAGGCGCGATACTGTTCAGATGGCAGGGAATATGTAAAACGGGCTTTGAGATTCAGATCGTGCTTGATAAAGAATATTATGTCGGATCGGTGACGGTCCCGTTTCATGAGGAGTCGAAGGTCTGCTCGGTCAAGCTGATTTCGAATGGCAAGACCGTTGGCGCGTTCAATGCCGGTGACGGAAATATGAAGGGCGGAACGATAACGGTAAACGCAGGCGTTATCACCGATAAGCTTACTGTCAGGATCGAAAGCGGAATATATGACGTTTGGTTTAATAAGCCCGAGGTGTCGGTGTTTGATAACGATACACCGATCCTTTGGCCGATGCCCAAAAAGGCAAGCTTCGAGAACGGAAGTGTCAGAATATCAAGGATATCGGGAGAGGGAAGTGACGCTCTTTTTGCGGCATCATTTCTTGACGAGCTTATTTCAGAGCGCTTCGGTGACGTAAAAAGCGATAACGGAGTTCACGTTACCGTCGTGACCGATGAATCGTATGAAGGCGAAAGATATACCGTTTCCGTCACGAATGACGGAATAACTCTGACAGCATCGAAGAGGATTTCGCTTCTTTACGCCGTTTATACCCTCATATCTCTCGGATATAACGGCGAGTTCAGGCTCTGTCAGATAGACAATCATCCTTCACTCGAATTTCGCGGCTTTCATATGGGACTTCCGAAGGTTTCAAATATCGGCTTTACCAAGCGGCTTTTCCGTGATATGCTTCTGCCGCTCGGATATAATACCCTGTTCGTGCAGATCTTCGGATCAATGGAATATGAGCGCCATCCCGAAATAACGGAGGCGTGGAGAAAACAGCTTCAGATCGACCCGAATTTCCCGCACCACGAGCTCGGAAGCGAGGGCGAAACGATCTCAAAGAAGGACGTTTCGGACCTGATGGATTACGCGAGAGAGCTCGGCTTTGAGATAATCCCGGAGGTTCAGTCGCTTGGCCACGTTCAATGGCTGACGTTTCCGCATCCCGAGATCGCCGAGGCAGTAAAGCACAACGTGACGGTCGAGGATACGCGAAACGAGGACAACCGTCCGTCTGAGGAATATTTCCATTGCTACTGCCCGTCGAACGAGGACAGCTACAAGTTGCTCTTTGACGTCATGGACGAGATAATTGAGGTTGCAAAGCCGCAAAGATACGTCCATATCGGCCATGACGAGGTCTATAATATCGGACTTTGCGATAAGTGTAAGAATACGTCGCACGATATACTCTTTGCAAGGGATGTTCAGCGTATATACGATCACCTGAAGAAGCTCGGCTACGGCACGATGATGTGGTCCGATATGCTTCAGCCCTGTACAGACTATCAGACTCCGCCCGCAAGAAGGCTTCTTCCGCGCGACATAATAATGCTCGATTTTATATGGTATTTCAACCTTGACGAGGATATCGAGGAGAATCTTTACGAAGAGGGCTACAAGGTAATGGCGGGTAACCTTTATTCGTCACATTATCCGCGCTATAATAAGCGCGCGAGGGCGGTGAATTTCCTTGGCGGCGAGGTGTCGACCTGGCGCGCTATCAATGAGGACATGCTCGGTACCTGCGGTAAGCTCTGGGATCTTATGTATACCGCTCAGATGCTTTGGAATCCCGAGAATTACGATGATTCTCACCGCAAGGCATTCAGCTACGTTATATCGAAATATATTCAGCCGAGGGAACGCGACCTGCTGAGAGGAAAATACAGCGCCGCAGGATATAAGGAAACGGCGTTTGAGCTTCCGGAGGGAAGCACCGTTGATGGTATTCCGATCCAGCTCCTTTGTGCTTGCCCGTTTGCGAAGATCGCGGACGGTATGTGCGTAACGATAGGCGGGAAATACGAAAGGTTCGCTATCGAGCATATCGCGCTCGAAAAGGAAATGCGCGTGCTTAAGGGCGATGCCGTGCTTGCGGGAGAATATACGCTGAGCTATTCCGACGGAAGCGAGTGGCGGACCAAAGTCGAGTACGCAAAGAACGTAATGAAGTACGATACGAGCTATGCTCAGCCCTATCCCGAAGCGTATTACCGTCATTTCGGATACGTCGGAACGTGGTACTGCGATCCCGTCTTTAAGGGCAAGACCGATGACGGCTCGGATCTTCTTACCATGAGCTATATTGTAGAGAATCCTTACCCCGAAAAGACCGTCGAAAGCATCAGCTATAAGGCGGCGGAAAATGACGTAACAAGCGTAGTCCTCTGCGGAATAAAGGGAATGAACAAGAATAATTAACGTAAAGATCGCTTCCTTCGGGAAGCGATCTTTACGTTTTTGAGCGTTGAGGTCGCTGATTTACAAAATATTCACAGAATATCTTAAATTCGTTCTTGACACGGGGAAAAAATAATGGTATATTATAACCGTGGTTAGCACTCAGACTATTTGAGTGCTAAAATGCCAATATCAGGAAAGGAAGTGAACGAAGGGTGCAAGGCGGCGGATCACCTCTTAATGAACGCAAAAAAATGATCCTTAAGGCCATAATTGAGGCTCACGTCAAGGAAGGCGAGCCTGTTGGGTCCAAATATCTTACTCAGAATAAGCAGATCGCCCTTTCGTCTGCTACCATTCGAAACGAAATGGCGGAGCTTGAATCGCTTGGCTATCTCGAGCAGCCGTATACCTCGGCGGGCAGAGTTCCGTCGGAAAGCGGCTACCGCTTTTACGTAAATTCCCTTATGCAGAAGTACCGTATGTCTCAAAACGAGCTTGCGAGAATGAATGCTCTTGCAAAGAGCCGTCTGGCGGAGATCGACAGACTGCTTGAAAGCGCAACTCGGCTTGCCGCGGGACTTACTAATTATACCTCGATTGCGATAAAGCCAAAGCAGAGCACGGCGGTTATAACAAAGTTCAAGACCGTGCTTCTCGATAGGCACCTGTTTATGCTCGTTATGATCGACGGAACCGGAAATATCAAGACCCGTCAGATCTCTTCGGACGAGGATATAAACGAAGAAACGCTATCGCGGCTCGAAAACGAGCTTAACTTAAAGATCGCAAACAAACGGGTCGACGAGATTACAGTTTCGCTCGTTATGGAGATCGAAAGAAGCTTCGGCGAGGGTGATGGAATCGTCTCGACTGTCATAAAGACTGTTTGTGAGACCCTCGGCGAGCCTGAGGGCGGAGATCTTAAGCTCGCGGGTGTAAACCATCTGCTCGAGTATCCCGAGTTCAGCGATGCAAGAGAATTCAAGGAGCTCCTCGGTATGCTTGAAGAGAAGCGGGATATTCTTAAGCTCGTATCTGACAGCGATCTCGACGATGACGGTCCGAAAGTTCTTATCGGCTCGGAAAACAGCCTTGAGGAAATGAAAAACTCGACGATAGTTTTCCAGAAGATTAAGTCGGGTGGGAAGGTCGTCGGTGCAATAGGCATCATAGGCCCAAGAAGAATGGATTATTCAAAGGTCATTTCGACCGTCGAATATATAGCGCAAAACATTTCACTTATGCTGAACAGCTCTCTGTCACTTCCCGAGACGTTCGGCGATGATGAGAATTAGCGAAAGGACAAATTACCGTGGAAGAAAAGCAAAACGAAATCAACGAAGAAACGGTCTCGGCTGAAAAAACCGAGGAAAAGCCGAAAAAAGAAAGCAAAAAAGATGTCAAAAAGCTGACCGAGGAAAACGAAAAGCTGAATGAGTCCCTGAGCGAGCTTAACGACCGATACACGAGAATGCTTGCAGAGTACGACAACTTCCGCAAGCGCGCACAGAAGGAAAGGGAAGGCGTTTATAACGATGCCGTTTCCGATGTGCTTAACGCTATCCTGCCCGTTAAGGACAGCCTTGAAATGGCAATAAGATTTGCCGACGACAGCCAGCTTTCGCAGGGCGTTACGATGACGCTTAACAAGTTCGGCGAGATCTTAAATAAGCTCGGCGTCGAGGAATTCGGTGCCGCAGGCGAGGAATTTGATCCGAATATTCATAACGGCGTTCTCCACTGCGAGGACGAGACCCTGGGAGAAGGAATTATCGCCGAAGTTCTCCAAAAGGGATATAAAAAGGGCGAAAAAATCATAAGATACGCTATGGTAAAAGTAGCGAATTAATAAGTATATTTTCAGGAGGAAATTATTATGGAAAAGATCATAGGTATTGACCTTGGTACAACAAATTCTTGTGTAGCAGTTTACGAGGGCGGCGAGCCCATCGTTATCCCGAACCCCGAAGGAGCAAGAACGACTCCTTCCGTTGTGGCAGTAACTAAGACGGGTGAAAGAGTAGTCGGACAGGTCGCTAAGCGCCAGTCCATCACTAATCCTGACAAGACCGTTGCTTCCATTAAGCGCCACATGGGTACTGATTATAAGGTATCTATCGACGGCAAGTCCTATACTCCTCAGGAGGTATCCGCAATGATCCTTCAGAAGCTCAAGGCGGACGCTGAGGCATACCTCGGAATGAAGGTTAACAAGGCGGTAATCACCGTTCCCGCATACTTCTCCGATGCACAGAGACAGGCAACCAAGGATGCAGGTAAGATAGCGGGCCTTGAGGTTATGAGAATCATCAACGAGCCGACGGCGGCTGCTCTTGCTTACGGTATGGATAAGGAAGAGGATCAGAGAATCATGGTATTCGACCTTGGCGGCGGTACCTTTGACGTTTCGATCCTTGAGATCTCCGACGGCGTATTTGAGGTTCTTGCAACAAACGGTGATACTCACCTCGGCGGTGACGACTTCGACCAGAGAGTTATTGACTGGATGGCAGATAAGTTCCGCTCCGAAAACGGCGTAGATCTCCGTAACGACAAGACGGTTCTTCAGCGTCTTAAGGATGCGGCTGAGAAGGCTAAGATCGAGCTTTCCGGTATGGCAAGCTCTAATATCAACCTCCCCTTTATAACCGCAACCGCAGAGGGACCTCTCCACTTCGACGCAACTCTGACAAGAGCTGAGTTCGACCGCATCACGGCTGACCTCGTTGAAAGATGTATGGTTCCGACCAAGAAGGCGCTTTCCGACGCAGGTACCAGCGTATCGCAGATCGACAAGGTGCTTCTGGTAGGCGGATCGACCAGAATTCCCGCGGTTCAGGAAGCAGTTAAGAAGTTTATCGGCAAGGATCCCTTCAAGGGCATCAACCCCGACGAGTGCGTAGCAGTCGGCGCGGCTATTCAGGCGGGCGTCCTCGGCGGCGACGTTAAGGACCTTCTCCTTCTCGACGTTACTCCCCTTTCTCTCGGTATCGAGACCCTCGGCGGAGTTTGCACCAAGATAATCGACAGAAACACTACTATTCCCGTAAAGAAGAGCCAGGTATTCTCGACTGCGGCTGACGGTCAGACCTCTGTTGAGATCCACATTCTTCAGGGTGAAAGAGAAATGGCTGCAGGTAATACCACACTCGGCCGCTTCCACCTCGACGGTATCCCCTCCGCTCCCAGAGGCGTTCCGCAGATCGAAGTTACCTTCGATATCGACGCTAACGGTATCGTTAACGTATCCGCTCAGGATAAGGGTACCGGTAAGGAACAGCATATTACTATCACCTCTTCTTCCAACATGAGCAAGGAAGATATCGACCGCGCAGTGCGCGAGGCAGAGAAGTTTGCCGATGAGGACAGAAAGCTTAAGGAAGCCGTTGAGATCAAGAACAAGGCAGATTCGCTGATATTCCAGAGCGAAAAGACTCTTAATGAGATCGGCGATAAGCTTCCCGAATCCGATAAGGAAGAGGTAAAGACTGCTCTTGAAAAGCTTAAGGAGACCGCAAAGGGAACAGATACCGATGCCATCAAGGCAGATACAGAGGCTCTTGAGCAGGCATTCTACCGCCTCTCCGAGAAGCTCTACAAGGCGCAGGGCGGAGACCCCAACGCTCAGGGAGGCTTTGATCCCAACGCACAGGGCGGAGCACAGCAGGGCGATAACGGCCAGGGCTACTACAACGCTGATTACGAAGATAAAACAGGCAACTGATAAACAATAACCGACAGCCGAGGGGGATATTTCCTCTCGGCTGTAAACGAGGTTTATAATGGCAGATAAAAGAGACTATTACGAGGTGCTTGGCTTAAACAAGAGCGCAAGTGACGATGAAATAAAGAAAGCGTATCGCAAGCTCGCTAAGAAGTATCACCCCGATATGAATCCGGGTGATAAGGTTGCAGAGGAGAACTTCAAGGAAGTAAACGAAGCGTACGCAGTTCTTTCAGATCCCGATAAAAAGAGCAAGTACGACCAGTTCGGTCATTCCGCGTTCGACCCTTCGATGGGCGGAAGCGGATTTGGCGGAGCGGGCTTCGGCGGCTTCGATTTCGGTGATATATTCAGCTCGATGTTCGGCGGCGGCTTTGGCGGTGGCAACGGGACAGGCAGAAGAAACGGCCCGATGCGCGGAGACGATCTTCAGTACCGCCTTACGATTACCTTTGACGAGGCTTATTTCGGTTGTAAAAAGGATATTTCGTACGGACGCGTTGAGAAGTGCTCCGATTGCGGCGGAAACGGCGCAGCCAAGGGTACAAGCCCCGAGACTTGTCCGACCTGCGGCGGCAGAGGTCAGGTGAACACGACTCAGAGAACTCCCTTCGGCGTTTTCCAGAGCACGACTACCTGTGATACCTGCCGAGGAACGGGTAAGATCGTTAAGAACCCCTGTAAGAACTGTAACGGCAAGGGCTACGTTAAGATACAGAAGAAGCTGACCGTCACTATCCCTGCGGGAATCGACAACGGTGAAACTCTCCGTGTTACGGGTCAGGGCAACGACGGCCGTAACGGCGGAAGCGCGGGCGACCTTTACGTTACCGTGAACGTACGTCCCCATCAGATCTTCGAGCGCGACGGCACCACGCTTTTCTGCGAGATTCCGATTACGTTCGTCGAGGCAGCGCTTGGCGCAGAGATTGACGTTCCGACAATGACGGGAAGTGTCAAGTTTAACATACCGGAGGGAACTCAGACCGGAACCCGTTTTACCGTTAAGGGAGAGGGCTTTGTTTCTCCGCGTAACGGCAGAAAGGGCGACCTTGTATTCGAGACGACGGTCGAGGTTCCGAAAAATCTCAGCGAAAAGCAAAAGGACGCGCTCCGTGCTTTTGCCGCAGAGAGCGGACAGAAAAACTATCAGAAGAAGCAGTCCTTCTTCAAGAAATCCAAAAAATAAGACATTGCCGCAGACGTTTTTCCGCCTGCGGCGGTCTGCGTTAAAAAAATAGGAAAATTGTTATGAATAATTGGACACAAATTAGAGTTTCGTGTGGGATCAAGGACCTTGATACCGTTTGTGCGGTAATGAGCATGGTCGATAACGGACTTATGATCGAGGATGCAAATGAGGTCGATACTCTTGACCATTGCTACGGCGAGCTGATCGACGAGTCGCTTATAAATGCTGACAGAACAGTCGGTGCGGTAAGCGTCTATATTCCCGATGAAAGAAACCCCGCGGAGTGTGTTTCCTTCATCAAGGAGCATCTTAACGGAGTGGAATACGAGCTGACTCTTTCGGGAATGAAGGAAGAGGATTGGGCGGATTCCTGGAAGCAGTATTATAAGCCTGTTCGGATCGGCAAAAAGCTTATCGTCGTTCCGAGCTGGGAGGAGTATGAGGGCGATGAAAACGATATCGTTCTTATGATGGATCCCGGAATGGCTTTCGGTACGGGAACTCACGAAACGACCCGACTTTGCTCGACTCTTATGGAAGAGTATATCAAGACGGGAGACCGCGTGCTTGATATAGGCACGGGAAGCGGTATACTTGCCATTGCCGCATCCAAGCTCGGTGCAGGAAAGGTGTTTGCTTACGACATAGATCCCGTTGCGATCAAGGTCGCAGAGGAAAACTGCATTTTTAACGGCTGTGATAACGTCACTTGCGGAATCGCCGACCTGCTTCGCGGTGTTGATACCGATGAGAAGTATGATTTCGTATCTGCCAATATCGTAGCAGATATTCTCGTGCGCCTCGCGCCCGATGTGGCAGGATATATGAAGGACGGCGGACTTATTGCCGTTTCGGGAATCATTGATTCTCAGGAAGAAAGAGTAAAGGACGCGATGATAAAGGGCGGACTTACCTATATAAAGACCGTAGAGGAAAACGACTGGAACGCTATGATGTTCGTAAAGGACGGTAAAAACTGATATGAATACTCAGCATTTTAAATATGCTCTTGAGGTTGAAAAAACGGGCTCGATAACTCAGGCGGCTGAAAACCTCTTTATGGGACAGCCTAATCTTTCAAAGTCGATAAAGGAGCTTGAAGATTCGCTCGGAATAGAGATATTCAAGCGTACTTCGCGCGGTGTCGTTCCGACAGACAAGGGACAGGAGTTCCTCAGATATGCGAAAAATATCCTTTCTCAGATTGAGCAGATGCAGGCTATTTGCCGCGATAAGGATCCCGATATGCAGAGCTTTAACGTCTGTGTGCCGCGCGGAAGCTATGCGTCGGTTGCGGCAAGAGAATTTGTCGCTTCGCTTGACGATGGCAAGCCGATCGACGTAAACCTCGGTGAGACGACATCGATCGACGGCGTAAATATGGTTTCGGACGGGATTTTCAATCTCGGCGTTATCCGCTATCAGACACAGTATGAGCCTTATTTTGCGGATTTTTGCCGCGATAAGGGGCTGAAATGCGAGACGATCTGGGAGTTTGAGAGCCTTGCGCTTATGTCCGACAAGCATCCGCTGGCGGGAAGAAATAAGCTGGCGCTTTCCGACTTTGCTCCTTACGTTGAGATAACCCACGGCGACTGTAACGTTCCGTATATAAACGTTGCGCAAAGTGAGAACCTTTCTCTTAACCTCTCGGGTAAAAAGGTCGTGAATCTCTACAAGGGAACAAGCCCCTTCCTTATGCTTTCGACGATGACGTCATCGTTTATGTGGGTATCTCCCATGCCGGAGAGTATTCTTGCGCGTTACGGACTCGTTCAGAAGGAATGTGACGCTCCCGCGCACAAGTATAAGGACGTTATGATAACCCGAGAGGGTACCAAGCTTTCCGATCTTGACAGACGCTTTATTGACAAGCTTTATGAGCTTAAAAATAAGGTCGCTTTTGGTAGATTATATAATTAATCGATTGTATTTTTGTGAAAAAAGCAGATACCTAACATTTCGGGTATCTGTTTTTTTATATGGCGAAATTCTGTTTTGGTATGGTAAAAAAGTAAAAAATATTCTCTTTTTTGTCCAAACTGTCAAAATTTCCGCGACGAAACCGACGCTTTTTTCTTTGATAAGCCAATTTATGCAAAAATTACCGAAAAATGCATATAAAACAATTCGATAAAAAAATATCGGTATTCCTGATTTGACCTTGAATTTATATGAATATTGTGATATACTAAAATTGTAATATTGTAATATTGAAGGGAACTGATTCAATGGGAAGAAAAGTTACGATAATCGGCGCCGGATCTGTCGGTGCGACAATAGCATATACCTTGGCGGTAAGCGGAAACGCGTCTGAGGTCGTGCTCATCGACATCAACGAGCAAAAGGCGTTCGGTGAGGCTATGGATATCAGACAGGGCGCACCGTTTACGCCCCCGATAAATATTTATTCGGGAGACTATTCCGATGCTGTGGGCTCGGACATCGTCATTATTACCTCCGGTATCGCGCGCCGTCCGGGACAGTCGCGTCTTGATCTTGCGCAGACTAACGTCGATATTATCAAGAGCATTATTCCCAAAATTACCACGGTTGCCCCTGATGCGGTATACATAATCGTCAGCAATCCCGTTGACATCCTGACATACGTTTTCTGCCGTTGCTCGGGTCTTCCCGAAAAGCAGATAATCGGTACAGGCGCTCTTCTCGATACTGCGCGCCTCCGTTCACGTCTTGCTGAGACGTTTTCGATAAGCATGCAAAACGTGCACGCGAACGTCTTCGGTGAACACGGTGATTCTTCCTTTGTGCCGTGGTCGCTTGCGACGATCTCGGGAACTCCGATCGACGTTTACGCCCGTTCAAAGGGGCTTCAGGTCGACGGCTCGGGCTTCAATCATGCCGAGATTGAGGAATACGTAAGGAAATCCGGCTCGACGATCATAACGGCAAAGGGCGCAACCTATTACGCTATCGCTCTTACCGTTAACCACATCTGCTCCTGCGTTTTCAGAGGAATAGATACAGCACTTTCTGTTTCGACTATGATGAACGGAGAATACGGAATAAATGATGTGTGTCTTTCTATTCTTTCGGTAGTCGGACGCGGCGGTGTAAACGGAAAGCTTATCGCTCCTCTCACCGATGATGAGGTGGCAAAGCTTCATTACAGCGCAGGCAAGTTAAGAGAAGTAATAGATCAGCTTAGAATATAAGAGGTGAAAAAATGGAATACCGTATAGAACACGATTCGATGGGCGAGGTCAAGGTACCCGCCGATAAATACTGGGGCGCGCAGACGCAGAGAAGCTCCGAGAATTTCCGTATCGGAGTGGGAAATGAAGTTATGCCCCGCGAGATTACTCACGCATTCGGAATACTTAAAAAGGCTGCCGCTATCGCAAACGCTTCTCTCAAGCCCGAGAAAATGACGCCCGAAAAGCTCGACGCAATAAAAAAGGCGTGCGACGAGGTCATCTCAGGCGAGCTCAACGAGCATTTTCCTCTCGTAGTTTGGCAGACGGGAAGCGGAACGCAGTCGAATATGAACGCGAACGAGGTAATTGCTAACCGCGGAAATGAGATCGCGGGCAAGAAGCTTCTTCACCCTAACGACGATATTAATATGTCGCAGTCGTCGAACGATACCTTCCCGACCGCGATGCACATCTCGGCAGTTCTTGAGATCGAGAATAAGCTTCTGCCCTCGCTTGATACCTTGATCGCAACATTTGAGCGTCTCGAAAAGGAAAATGAGGACGCGGTAAAGTGTGGAAGAACTCATCTTCAGGACGCAACTCCCATCAAGTTCTCGCAGGAGATAAGCGGCTGGAGAAGCAGCCTTATCCGTGATAGGGAAATGATAGTTATGTCGCTTAAACCCCTTTACGAGCTTGCGCTCGGCGGTACGGCTGTCGGAACGGGGCTTAATGCTCCCAAGGGCTTCTCCGAGGCTGTGGCAAAGGCAGTAGCTGATATTACGGGAAAGCCGTTTGTAACGGCACAAAACAAATTCCACGCGCTCACCTCAAAGGATGAGCTTGTATTTGCGCACGGCGCGCTCAAGGCGCTCGCTTGTGATATGATGAAGATAGCGAACGACGTTCGTTGGCTTGCATCGGGTCCGCGTGACGGTCTCGGCGAGATATTCATTCCCGAGAACGAACCGGGTTCGTCTATTATGCCCGGTAAGGTCAATCCCACTCAGTGCGAAGCAGTCACAATGGTGGCTGTGCAGGTAATGGGTAACGACGTGGCAGTCGGCATGGCGGCTTCTCAGGGCAACTTTGAGCTGAATGTATTTATGCCTGTTTGTATCTATAACTTCCTTCAGTCGGTAAGACTTCTTGCCGACAGTATCCTTTCCTTCAACAACAACTGCGCGGTCGGTATCAAGGCAAACAGAGAAAAGATGGCGCATAATCTTCATAATTCTCTCATGCTCGTAACGGCGCTCAACCCCTATATCGGTTACGAAAACGCCGCAAAGACCGCGAAAAAGGCGTATAAGGATAATATTTCGCTTAAGGAAGCGTGCGTTGAGCTTGGATTCCTCACTCCCGAACGCTTCGACGAGGTCTTCCATCCCGAAGAAATGGTTTAATAAAGCCTTCCCCTCAGGGGAAGGTGGCACGGCGCAGCCGTGACGGATGAGGTGTAGCCGTCGCAGACGGCGTGAACCGAGTAATATGTTTTGTTTGGGCAACGGATGCTTACGCATCCTACACCTCATCCGCTTCACTTCGTTCAGCACCTTCCCCTGAGGGGAAGGCAAATGAAATCCACTACACGTTAAATAATGCAGCTTACGAATATAAAAAAGGAAAAATCTTATGACATACAGTTATTATCCCGGCTGTACTCTTAAAACCAAAGCAAAGGAGCTTGACAGAACTGCGCGTCTGTGTGCTGAGGCACTCGGTGCGAATTTACGAGAGCTCGATAATTGGCAATGCTGCGGCGGCGCGTATACGGCGTCGAGCGACGAAATTGCAACCAAGCTTTCCTCGGTGCGCGCACTCCTTGAAGCGGAGAGCAGAGAAGAGAATATTATCACTCTTTGCTCCGCTTGCCATAACGTGCTTAAAAGAGTAAGAAACGACCTTGTAAACGATAAAAATTTTGCATTCAAGGTTAATAATTACGTAAAGCCCGAAAAGCCGTTTGAGGGCAAAACGAAAGTTATACATTTTCTTGAATTTCTCCGCGACGAGATCGGATTCGACAATCTCCGCGAAAAAGTAGTAAATCCCTTTACGGGCAAGAAGATCGCGGCGTATTACGGATGCCTGCTCCTCCGTCCTTCGGGCGTTATGGATATGGACGATCCCGAAAATCCGAAGATCCTTGAGGACTTTATCCGCGCAATCGGCGGCGAGCCGGTAATGTATCCGTACAGAAACGAATGCTGCGGCGGATACGTTACTCTTGAAGATAAGACGGCAACGGTAAAGAAGAGCGAAAAGATCGTCGCGTCGGCAGACGGATTCGGCGCGGATATAATTATCACTGCGTGCCCGCTTTGCTTATATAACCTCGAAAGCGCAAAGGGAGAGAGCGAAGTAAAATACTTTACCGAGCTGCTTGCCATCGCGCTTGGCATCAAGGAGGCGTGAAAATGGATCTCAAAGAACAAGTACTTATAATGAGCGGTGTCGACGTCCGCAAGTGTATGGCTTGCGGAAAATGCTCGGGTGCGTGTCCGTCTTATAACGAGATGGAGTACCATCCCCATCAGTTCGTCTCTATGGTCAAAAAGGGAAATATCGAGCCGCTTATGAAGTCGGAATCGGTCTACAAATGTCTGACCTGCTACGCGTGCATCGAAAGATGTCCCCGCGGAGTTGAGCCTGCAAAGCTTATTGAGGCAATTCGCCTCCTCTCTGTCCGTCCGCAGGGAAGCAATCATATCAAAGCCGATGATATTCCGTCGCTTCTTGATCCCGAGCTTCCTCAGCAGGCGATCGTGACGGCATTCCGTAAGTATAGTAAATAAACTCTATCTTTTATCTACGAAGATAGATTGGACGCAAATATGCCTTCTCCAGCGGGAGAAGGTGTCGGCGAAGCCGACGGATGAGGTGTCTATGTTGGGATTTACTCCTCATCCACCGCTCAGTAGTTTTCGCTACGCGAAACCTACCGCGGTCCCCCTTCTCCCTCAGGAGAAGGTACGACAGCGCCCCAATAATCAGATGCGTTGTTGGTAGGTGAGGGGCTTGCTCGGAACCCCCAAAACTCGCGTTCGCTCGTTTCGGGGAACCCCGCGCGCACCTCCCGCAAAAGCATTTGATAATTAGCACTAACCCCATAACAATCAGTCCGAAAGGAATAAGAAAATGCAGAGAATTGGAGTTTTCGTCTGTCACTGCGGCACGAACATCGCCGCAACAGTCGATGTTAAAGCCGTAGCCGAGGCGCTTAGGCACGAGCCCGGCGTCGTAGTCTCGGAGGAGTATCAGTATATGTGCTCCGAGGCAGGACAGGAGCTTATCAAAAATGCGATAAAGGAAAATGCGCTCACGGGCGTAGTTGTCTGCTCCTGTTCGCCCCGTATGCACGAGGCGACGTTCAGAAAAACGGTCGCGGCGGCAGGTCTTAACCCGTACATGCTCGAGATCGCAAACATAAGAGAGCAGGTATCGTGGATACATAAAAATATCGAGGAGGCGACCGAAAAGGCGATAATCCTCGGACGCGCGGCAATTGCAAAGGTGCATCTTAACGCGCCCCTTACCGCAGGCGAAAGCCCCGTAGTTAAGCGCGCGCTCGTCATCGGCGGCGGAATTGCCGGAATACAGACCGCCCTCGATATCGCAGAGGCGGGCTTTGAGGTCGATATCGTCGAAAAGAATCCGACGATCGGCGGAAAGATGACCCAGCTCGATAAGACCTTCCCGACCCTCGACTGTGCCGCTTGTATCTTAACGCCGAAAATGGTCGACTGTGCCCAGCACGATAAGATAAAAATATATTCCTATTCCGAGGTCAGCGAGGTAAAGGGCTTCGTCGGAAACTTTGACGTAACGATAAAGCGCAAAGCGCGCTACGTTGACGAAAACAAGTGTACGGGATGCGGTCTTTGTACCGAAAAGTGTCCTCAGAAAAAGGTTCCTAACGAGTTTAACCTCGGTCTTGACAACCGTCGTGCGATCTATATTCCGTTCGCGCAGGCAGTGCCGAAGATCGCAACTATCGACGCGGATTACTGCACGATGCTGAAAAGCGGCAAGTGCGGAGTTTGCTCGAAGGTCTGCACGGTCGGCGCTATCGACTATAAGCAGCAGGATACTTATGTAAACGAAAAATACGGCGCTATCGTAGTTGCGACGGGCTTCAACCCGATCAAGCTCGATAAGTACGACGAGTTTGCGTACAGTCAGAGCGCCGACGTTATAACCTCGCTTGAGCTTGAGCGTCTTATGAACGCGGCAGGCCCGAACGGCGGAACGCTTCTCCGCCCGTCCGATAAAAAGCACCCTCATAGGATCGCATTTATACAGTGCGTCGGCTCGCGTTGCGACGACGGCAAGGGAAAGGGCTACTGCTCGAAGATCTGCTGTATGTATACGGCGAAGCACGCAATGCTGATAAGAGAAAAATACCCCGACACAGAGGTTTACGTATTCTATATCGACGTCCGTACCCCGGGTAAGAACTTCGACGAGTTCTACCGCCGTGCGGTGGAGGAATACGGTGTCAACTACGTAAAGGGAATGGTCGGAAAGGTGCTTCCCGAGCCTGACGGTACGCTTACAGTCCGCGCGTCGGATCTGCTTAACGGCACTCAGCTGAATCTTTCCTGCGACCTCGTCGTTCTCGCCGCGGCTATCGAGCCCGATAAGAGCGCACGTCCCTTGGCGACTATGCTTACCGCAAGTATGGATACGAACGATTTCTTTACGGAAGCACATCCGAAGCTCCGTCCCGTTGAAAGCCCCACGGCAGGAATCTTCCTCTCGGGCGCTTGCCAGGGACCGAAGGATATTCCCGAGACCGTTTCGCAGGCATCTGCCTGCGCGGCAAAGGTAATCGGTCTGCTTTCGAAGAGCACGCTTAAGGGAAATCCCTGCGTAGCACGCAGCGACGAGCTTATGTGTAACGGCTGTTCGTCG
>JAZQGU010000011.1:0-9044 GCA_045540175.1 Eubacteriales bacterium
ATCCGTAACATTTTTGTAACGCATCATTTTTTGCCATAATATGCCCGAAGGGCATATATCATATTTTCACTTCTTGTTGACAAGGCAGTGTTTATAATGGTATAATCAGGAATGTAACTATATGTTTTTGGTTTGGAGAGAAAAATGAAGAGACTGCTTATATTTATCATTGCAATTATCACGGTGTTCACGCTTGCTTCCTGCGATAGCGGCGAAGAGACTCCAAAAACGGTTGGCGGGCTTCAAGTTCCCGATGGCGCTACAGTTTATGAGGGACAAAACGGTGAACGCGAAATCACCGTTGTACTTTTCGACGGCAAGGGATGGCTTGCAATATCCGAAAAATCGGAGATGCCTCCCGAAATGATGGCACAAAACGGACTTACAGGAACCCTTTACGGCGTTATGACCCTGCGCTATGAGCTTTCGAGCGCCGTCGTTTCCGACGGTGTGCTCACACTTTCCGACGCAGAGGCAACGGCGTACCAGTCAACCTCTTTCTCGGGAACTGCGGCAAGCGCGTATCTTAAGAAGATGAAAGCTCAATATGAGGAAGCATACAAGAAGGAACAGGTCACAAAGGAAGAGTACGATCGGGTAATTGCGCTTCTGAACGGTAAGGAAACTCCTGTCAGCGAGATGAGCGGAAGCATTACTGCGACCGTTAAGCTTGACGGCAAGAAAAAGACCTGTCTTTTGCTCGGCTTAACGACGGTCGATTCCAAGGGAATCAAGAATACCGTTGAGTACGAATACACATCGGACGGAAAGATCGCAAAGGTGTTCGATTACTCTCTTTATTCTGCCGGTCATTTTATGAACCCCAGACTTGAAGTAACGACCTATTATCCCGACGGTAAGACGGTGAAGATGGAGGAGGAATTTGACGTCGATATAAACGAGGACGACGGAAGCGTCATCGTCGGCGAATCTCCGATCTACCGCTGCGAATTCCGTGAGGACGGAACCAAATCCGTTGTGACGAATTGGCATCATGAGGGCAAGCTTTCAAGTATTATTGAATATGATGAATACGACAGAATTATCAAGGAAACGCAATACCGCCTGCACGTCGACGCCCCCGAGTATTACCTTACCTATAATTACGGCGAAACGACGGTTTTGATAGACAGATATGAAAACGATCGTCTTGTCATGAAAACCCTCCGCGAAAAGGATGAAGAGAATCCCGATTCCGATCCCCGTTGGTGGAACGTTACCGAATGTACGATATACGATCCCGACGGAACAAAAACCGTGAGAACCTATTATCCCGGAGCCCAAAGCGAGTACAACGGCTTCAAGGATTGCAGAAAATATGACGAAAACGGCGTCGAGACCTATTACGCGACCTACGACGAAGAAGGCAACGTGATCGAGGAATACGTGGACGGCGAGCTCGTCGGAGGCGATACCGGCGATGAGCTTCCCGAGGATTATGAGATGTCCTACGAGAACCAGGGTATGACCTGGACTGCACACTATGCATCCGGTGTGCTGTGGAAGGAGACCGTTACCTTTACGGACGGCACGACAATAACTGTTCGTGAAAGGGATTCACTCGGCAGATACGTTATTTCCTATGGTTATTACGCAGGTGACGACGGGGTTATGACTATACTCGAGGTGTATCATTACGTCTATACGGGTGACGCTATTGAGCCGACCTCTCAAAGCTGGGTGCAGTATAACGTCCCCGACGGGGCGGTTCTCGATATGTCGGATAATAACACCGATAACGGTGGTAACGATTCCTCCGATAATGAAAACGAGAACGCCGAGCATACAGAGATATACGAGCTCCGCGGAACCGAATGGAGAGAATATTACGTTTACGGCAACTGCGTAAAGATCACGGTAAAATTTACGAACGGAGAGACCGTTTGTATCAAAGAATTGGATGAGCTTGGACGAGTCAAGATTATGTGCGGTTACAGCTTGGACGAGAATGAGGAAATCGACGAAATTCTGGTCTCGTATTTTACTTACGTAGGCGACACGGATCAGGTCAAATCTGAGAAAATGACTGAATATGATTTTCCCGACGGGACGGTTTTGAGAGAGCAAATCATCGAACATTAAGCAAAAAAACACGGCTGAAAAGCCGTGTTTTTTTGCTTAACTCTTGCATAATTCGGAAACTGGTGTTATAATTATAAAAAAATAACAAGGAGAGCTGTTTTATGATAAAAACGTGGATAACTCACGGCTTTGATAAAATAGTCGGAAGCGCGAAAGCGCCTGAAACGCTTAATTTAACTCACGATATGTTTATGGCGAAAAACGAGGCGGAGGTCTGCCAGATATCTTTCGTTTCCGATGAGAAAAAGACGGTAATTCTTAAGCTTAACTCTGTTGACGGAATAACCCATCAGCTTTACGTTGAGCACTATGTTCCGATTCGCGGCGAGCTCTGGCCCGACCCGCTTGTTCCTACTGACGGAGAAGTCGAGCTTTCGACCGAAACGCCGACGACCGTTATGATCGAATTCCGAGCTTCATCGGATATGAAGGCGGGCGATTACAGCGTATCGGCAGAGGCGGAATGTGACGGAGAGATCATCGGTAAATATACCGTCAATATCCGCGTGTGGAATTTCTCAATGCCCGAAACGCCCTCCTGTGCGACTGCCATGGGACTTCTTGGGGAACCGCTTGCAAAATTCCACGATCTGAGCAACGAAGAAGAAAAGAAGGAAATGTATAAAAAGTACTATGATACGCTTCTCGATCACCGCATCAGTGCGTACTCCCTTCCTTACGACGTGCTCGATCCTCGTGCGGATGCCTATATGTCCGATCCGCGCGTAACGTCATTTACCTGCGATCTTGATATGGGGTATTACGCTTCGACAAAGAGCGAAGAGATTTTGAAGAAGACGGGCGAAAAGCTTGCGTCAAACCCCGATTGGCTTTACAAGGCATACGTTTATCCGCTTGACGAGCCGACGACGCTTGAGCATTTGCTCAAGCTCAAAGAGCACTCCGATCGTTATCATAACATTATGCCGGGTGTTCATCAGGTCATTCCCTTCTACGTTGATATCGACGTTGATGAAACTACCGACCAGATCGAGTATATGTCGAAGCTTCACGACATCTGGTGTCCCAAGGCTCAGCTTTTCGAAGAGGTATACAGCGAGGAGCAGAAGAAAAAATACGCGCCTGTGTACGACAGAATGATGGAGTTCAAGAATAGAGGAGACAGAATCTGGTGGTACGTCTGTAACTATCCTCAGCCGCCTTACGTTAACGTGTTTGCTAATGACAAGGGTCTCAGCAGCAGAATCCTATTCTGGCTCCAGTACAGATATGAAGTCGACGGCTTCCTTTACTGGGGAACGAACTACTGGTTGCGTCTCGATGACCCGTGGAACAACGTGGATTCCTTCGGTAACGATATCCACGGCGACGGAATCCTTTTCTATCCCGGAACGAAGGTCGGTATTAACGGCCCTGTCGTTTCACACAGAATGAAGCTTATCCGCGACGGTATCGACGATATCGACCTGTTCAAAATGGCGGAAAAGGTCATCGGAAGAGATAAGATCGTTGAAATGATACTCGGCGCTGCACCTTGCCAGACCGTTATCAATACGACGAGCGATGGATTTGCAAAGATCCGCGCGGAAATCGGAAATGCGCTTTCCGAAGCACTTTCGTAATAAAAAATCACGGCTTTTCGGCTCTGTATTCTGAGCGGAGAATCATTTTCTTAACTCGTGGCGGGGGCTTGCTCCAACCGAAGAAACAAATATATTTTCACGATATAGCAGGGGGCGGATTTCAGATCCGCCCTTTTCCTTTTTGGGAGCATATCTAATGCTTGCCTGCTGCACGCTATTCTTGCTTCGGACACAAGCGTCGGGAAAACGGAAAAATTGGTTTTTCTACAATCGGTTGAACTCATCAACCGTAATTCAAATATTTAGTTATTGTTTATCAAAGAAAATTTCTGTATGATATAAGTGCAGCTGCTATAAATCTTGAAAGGAGAATATTTACATGGGTATCAACTTAGGAGAAAAGCTGAAAAGTCTCCGCAAAAAGAAAAATATATCTCAAGAAAAATTAGCTCAATACTTGAATGTTTCGTTTCAAGCGGTTAGCAAATGGGAGAATTCAAGTACATATCCCGATATTGAGCTTTTGCCCGAACTTGCACGCTTTTTCGAAATTACCGTTGACGAGCTTCTTGGTGCAGAGCAAATTGATGAGAAAAAGCTTTATGAAGAATATGAGGCAAGATCAGCCGAAATCTATCGTAATGGGGACATTTCAAAAGCTTTATCGATTTGGCAGGAGGCATATCACAAGCTCCCTAATAACATCGAAGTCAAGGAAATGCTTATGTCAATTTATTTTGATATTGATAAAGTAAAATATCAAAAAGAAATTGTAGAACTCGGTACAGAAATTTATAATAGCAACGGTGGTTCATTTTATAAAGGGCAAGCTATATGGCAGATCGCGCGTACCTACGCTGCTTGTGGCAATAAAGAAATGGCGGAAAGATGGGCTTTGAAATCACATCAAATAAATCACTCGATGGAATTTCTGTTTGTACAAATAACCGATGATGGTGATGAAATGCTTTCGCAATTTCGATTTGCAAACTATTGGTATCTCCATAATCTGTTTTATATGAGTGCCAAAATTGCAGACTGTGAAAACATTCCGGGCGGCACTGAGTATGTTCAGGCAGTAAGTAAAGCTGTGACACATATGTATGAACTCGTTTTCCCGAATGATGATATGGGATTTGAGGATCTTCAGCGTATGTGTATGGAGCATAGAAGTATTGCCGAGGATGAGATTGCTTTGAATAGAAATGAAGAAGTAATAAAGCATCATCTTACACGCGCACTTGAATGTGCAGAAAAATCCGTTTCGGTAAAGGATCACGATTTGAAATATCCTCTCGTTATGGGCTGGCACGTATATGATGCGCCGTCGGATAACAAACAAGTGGTTCGCCTCTTGAAAAATGAGCTGGCATGGGAATGTTTTAATGAATACCGAAATAAAGATTGGTTTACGGATATTGAAAACAGATTGATCAAATTGCTTTAGCCTCGCCCCGCTTCACGCGGGGCTTTTCTTGGCTTCCTGCGTATGAAAAAGCCACCACTTCAAAAAGTGGTGGCTAAATTCAATTTTACCGCTTATTGTGCACGCCCTCAGCCGTGATCTTTTTATTTATCAGAACAGCGACCGCGGCGGCGTATGTGACTGAGTGGGTGTAATAAGTCAGAAAAGCTTAGACACAGTCCCTCCGTCCGCGGCCCCGCCAGGGGGAGTCTTATTTATATCTTTTTGTGATTTTCCCTCGGGCTGACACCAAATTCCGCCTTGTAGGCGCGGTAGAAGGAGCTGTATTCATTAAAGCCGCATTTTTCGTAGACGCGGTATGGGGGCTCGCCTTGGGTCAAAAGCTCCTTTGCCATTAGCAGGCGTTTGAGCTTGATGTATTCCCACATTGACGATCCTGTCATCTGGCGGAATTTCCTGTTTGTGTGAGATCGGCTGGTGTGGAATACCTCGCAAATGCTGTCGAGGCTGAGCTCGTCGCTCAGATGTGAGTTTATGTAATGAATGACGTCCGACATATTGTCCCGCGCCTCGGTGTCGGGTCGAATCTTATCGGACGAATCGCAGAGTTCGGAAAGAATTACGGTAAGATAAAGCCGTCTCGTCTCCTCGTCGTTGGCTTCGCAGATCGAATTTAGATAATAGAGCCAGTTGTTTCCCTTGAAAAGCGCGGCGGAAAAACGGTTGTTTTGACCAAGAGGGCGGTCGTTTAGAAAGCTCATTATCTTTTCTCTGCGGCTTCCCTCGACGGCACACGCGGGGAAGTGGATCGTTATTCTCTCGTATGGCTGATCCTTCAGAAGCAAAAGCGTATGAGATTCCGCCTTTTTCATTACGAGAATATCGCCCGCACGGAGCGGATATACGGTTCCCTCAACGAAATACTTTGCCTTTCCGCGAAGAAAACAGAATACCTCGTATCCGTCATGAGTGTGCATTTGGAAAAGCTCTGTGTCGGGATGCTCAGTGTAGCTTCTTTTGGCGATCATTAAATCGGTCATTTTTATCACCTCGGAATCATTATACATCATAAAAGCCCAAAATGCAATGTTTTTTTAGTTTTAACTGTACTTGTATTTAAATTGTGCTTGTAATACAATATACGGAGAGGTGATAAAATGAAAAACGTAAGGATTTATGCCTTTGCCGATGAGGCTTGCTCCCGGGTCGACGGGCAGATAGAAGCACTTTTACGCAATGACCTTGACGGCCTTGAAATACGAGGCGTTGACGGGACAAATATTTCCGACATAAGCCTTGAAAAGGCGCGTGAAGTAAAAAGTAAGCTCGACGCAAACGGGCTTTGCGTTTTCTCGATAGGCTCGCCTATCGGAAAGATCGGCATAAACGATGAGTTTGAGATACATCTCGATAAATTCAAGCATACCATTGAGCTTGCGCATATTCTCGGCGCAAAGAATATGAGACTGTTTTCCTTTTACATTGACGGCGACGCCTACGGGTATAAGGATAAAGTACTCGAAAGAATGAACAAGCTTGCCGAGGTCTCGCGCGGAAGCGGAATTACCCTTTGCCACGAAAACGAAAAGGGGATTTTCGGAGATATTCCCGAAAGATGTGCCGTAATTCACGAAAATATTCCCGAGATCAAGGCGGTGTTTGACCCTGCGAACTTCGTTCAATGCGGAGTCAATACCCTTGACGCCTACGGAAAGCTGAAGAATTATATACACTATATGCATATAAAGGACGCTCTTTTTGACGGAAGAGTCGTTCCTTCGGGCTATGGCGAGGGAAACGTTTCGGATATCGTTACCGATCTTATAGAAAACGGGAAAACCTTTTTCACTCTCGAGCCTCATCTTACGGTTTTCGAAGGGCTTTCGGGGCTTGAAAGAGAGGGAGAGAAGAGCAATATCGGCTCCTTCTCTTACCCTGATGCAAATACGGCTTTTGACGCCGCCGTGACGGCGTTCGATAAAATTATCGGGAGGACAAGATAATGAAAACAGGAGCACAGTTTTATACTATCCGTGATTTCTGCAAAACCAAGGAGGGTCTTTACGAGTCGCTCAAAAAGGTAGCGGATATCGGATATACCACGATCCAGCTTTCGGGCGTGTGTGATTATGATCCGTTGGAAATGAAGGAAGCGCTCGACAGTCTCGGGCTTGAATGCGTTCTTACGCATATTCCGCCCGAAAGGATCCAAAATAATACGCTTAAGGTCGCAAAGGACCATACGATCCTCGGATGCGACCACGTTGGACTCGGCTGGTTCAACTTCTCTTGCGAGGGAGGAGAAAATAACGTGCCGCTTTTCGTTGATACTTACCTTGAGCCCTCCAAGGTGCTGAAAGGCGAGGGAAAATACTTTATGTATCATAATCACGCGGCGGAATTCAAAAAGCTCGGAAACAAGACTGTTATGACCCTTTTGTCCGAGGCGATGCCCGCTGATCTTATGGGCTTTACAGTTGATACTTATTGGGTACAGGTCGGCGGAGCAGATCCTGCCGATTACATCGAACGCTTAAGCGGCAGAGTCCCCGTTATCCATCTTAAGGATTGCGCATTCGGTCAGAAAATGGCTGTCATCGGAGAGGGAAACATCAACTTCGACCGCGTCTTCAAGGCGGCAGAGGCTTCGGGAACGAAATATATGATGGTCGAGCAGGATGATTGCTACGGCGAGGATCCCTTCGACTGTCTGCGTCGAAGCTACGAATATCTTAAGGCCTGCGGATTTAACTGATGGTTCTGATCAGAGCGCAATCAAGCTTTTTCGTTCGAGATCCCGATGCCACAAGTGGCATCGCCCTTCAGGTTCGACTGCGTCCGCCTGCGTCATCCTGAGTGCAGCGAAGCGAAATCGAACTGCGAAGCAGCACCGAAGCGTTAGCGGAGGTGGGATCTCAGGCGGACTTCGCTCAGGATGACGCGAACGAAAAGCACCGAAGCGCAGCGGAGTCTCAAAAGAATCTGTTAAAACACAAAACGAGAGGTAAGAAACATGGAAAAAATTCGTCTTGGTATAATCGGTATCGGAAATATGGGAACGGGCCACGCGTCAAACGTGGTGAAGGGAAGCTGCCCAGATTTCGTTCTTTCTGCGATCGCGGATATTGATCCCGAGCGTCTGACTTGGGCAAAGGGTAAGTTCGGCGAGGAGATCAAGTATTTTGATACCGCCGAGGAAATGATAAAAAGCGGACTTATCGACGCCGCTATCGTGGCAGTTCCGCATTACGATCACGCATCGCTTGCGATCGCTTGCATCGAAAACGGCGTTCACGTTATGGTGGAAAAGCCGGCGGGAGTTTATACGAAGCAGGCAAGAGAGATGAACGAGGTAGCTGAGAAGCACCCCGACGTCGTTTTCGGAATGATGTTCAATCAGAGAACAAATTGCCTTTACAGAAAGCTCCGCGAGCTCGTTCAGAGCGGAAACTACGGCAGGATCCGCCGTACAAACTGGATAATCACGAACTGGTACCGTCCTCAGGCGTATTATAATTCGGGCGGATGGCGTGCTACCTGGTCCGGTGAAGGCGGCGGCGTTCTGTTGAATCAGTGTCCGCATCAGCTTGACCTGTGGCAGTGGATCTGCGGCATGCCTGCCAAGGTGCAGGCGCACGTTCACTACGGCAAATGGCACGATATCGAGGTTGAGGACGACGTGACCGCGTATGTGGAATATCCCAACGGTGCTACCGGTGTGTTTATCACCTCCACCGGCGACGCTAAGGGTACCAACCGCTTTGAAATTCAAATGGATAAAGCGAAGTTTGTGGTGGAAAACGATAAGCTGACCATGGTGGAGTTTGAAGTAGATGAACCCACCTTCAGCAAGACCTGCACGGAGCTGTTTGGCAACATGAAAGCGACCACCGTTGAGGTCGAAACCGACGGCAAGCATCCGCGCCATATCGGTGTGTTGAATGCTTGGGCGGATGCGATTCTGCACGGCGGCGACATGATCGCCAACGGCA
>JAZQGU010000012.1:0-6748 GCA_045540175.1 Eubacteriales bacterium
CAAGATAACGTGGCGAAACTTTGATACGTTGTTGTAGGGGCGACCATTGGTCGCCCGCAATCATTTTGATACCATTCCGTTATTACAGAGGTACAAATATGTCTGACGAAAAATACATGCTGCTCGCCCTTGATGAGGCGAAAAAGGCGGCTGAAAAGGGTGAAGTTCCGATAGGGGCTGTCATTGTCCGCCGCGGAGAGGTGATCGCCTCTGCCCACAACGAGCGTGAAACGGTCTTCGACGCTACCGCGCACGCCGAAACCACCGCTATAAGGAACGCCTGCCGTCTCCTTAACGGTTGGCATCTGACCGACTGTACCCTCTACGTTACCCTCGAGCCATGCCCGATGTGCGCGGGCGCGATAATCAATTCGCGCATCGACCGCGTCGTCTTTGGTGCATACGACAGCCGCGAGGGATCGTTCGGAAGCCTTATAAATCTTGCGTCTTATCCCTATTCCTCACGCCCCGAGATCGTCGGGGGTGTTATGGAGACGGAATGTAAGACGGTTTTGAGCGAGTTTTTTAAGAAAATAAGGGAAAATAAGTGATTTTCAAAAGGGCGAACGGATCGCCCTTTTGTTTTTTGGGGAAGGCAAGATGACGTCCCGATGCTTCGACACGTTGTTTGTAGGGGCGACCATTGGTCGCCCGCAAATAAACGATGCTACATCGGTTTTACACACGGTTGCTTCGCAACCTACACCTCATCCGTCGGCTTTGCCGACACCTTCCCCCGCTGGGGAAGGCAAGACAACGCCCCGATGCTTCGCCACGTTATTTGTAGGGGCGACCATTGGTCGCCCGCAAATAAACGATGTTACATTCAGTTGGAACGGGCGACCAATGGTCGCCCCTACAAGAAATTTTGAGCGTTTCGCCGTGTTTCCCCACCCGCACAAAAAACAAATTTAATTATTTTTCAAAATCCCTTGACAAAACCCACTTCCTGTGATAGAATATATGTCGCACGAAAATAATGCGCCCTTAGCTCAGCGGATAGAGTGCCCGGCTACGAACCGGTAGGTCAGAGGTTCGAATCCTCTAGGGCGCGCCAAGAAAAAAGCATCGCAATAGCGATGCTTTTTTCAATGATATCCGTTCCTTGCAGTCACGGATTATATACCCTCACGGGTATGATATCTGCTCCGCAGATGATATACGCTTCGCGTATAATGGGAACGGATATTATATCATGCTTGCCGTAGGCAAGTATATCATGCGGCGAAGCCGTATATCATATCGCCGCAGGCGATGCATCATTTTTTTCTCCCCTTTTCGGGGATTTTTTATTTTTGCGTGAAAAAATTCTTTCAAAATCACATATATTCATTGACAAAATCTGCTTTTTGTTTTACAATGTAATTAATAATGGGGGAGAATAGTTTGAATTATTTTTCCCTCAAAATTCGGAGGAAAAACATGGCACAGAATAAAAAGACTTCTGCCGAGCTGCGCAAAGAGATAAACGCTTCCTCGGCGGACGCAAGAGTCCTTCTTTCCGCGCTTTTCGACGATGGTACCTTCCTTGAATTCGGCACCTACGTTAAGCAGGGTGAAGGTAATTTTGAAGGAGTGATCACAGGCTGCGGATCCGTTAACGGACGTCCTGTTTACGCGTTCGTTCAGGATAAAACGAACGACAAGGCGGCTTTTACCGCCACTCACGGCAAAAAGATCTGCTCCCTTTACGATTCCGCTCTTAAGGCGGGCGCTCCCGTTGTCGGTGTATTCTCGGGCGCGGGTGCAAAGGTAAGCGAGGGCATCGACTGTCTTTCCGCCTACGGCTCGGTAATGGCTAAGATCAGCGAAGCAAAGGCTCTTATCCCGCAGATCGCTGTTATTCACGGCGCTTGCGGCGGCGCATCTGCTGTTCTTTCCGAGATGTTTGATATTACTGTCGCAACTGATAAGGGTGAAAGATATCTCGTAGCTAACGGCGATCCGATCGGAAATCCCGACATCGTGATCCCCGAAAACGAGCTTGTCGTCGTTCTCACAAAGCTTCTCTCGCTTCTCCCCTCGAACTGCGAGGAGGGAACCGTCCTCGGTGACGACTGCGATAGCATTAACGAGCCTCTTAACGTAAACGCATACGTCGACGGCGACGTAAAGGAGCTTATCTCTGCCCTTTCCGACGACCGCGCGCCTATGTTCCTTTCCGAAAATGCGGCAAAGGAGCTCGTAACGGCTCTCATGACCTTCAACGGCAGAGTTGTCGGCGTTGTAGCTAACCAGCCGACCGAAAACGGCGGCGCGCTTACCTGTGCTTCCGCTAAAAAGGCGGCTCGCTTCGTAAACCTCTGCTCCGACTTCGAGATCCCCGTGATCACTCTCGTTAACACGGTCGGCTTCAAGGGCGGCTGCAAGAACTACCTCACCTGCCTTTCCGATCTCGCTTTCGCTTACAACAACTGCGAGATCTCGGTAACCGCCATCATCGGCAACGCTTACGGCTCGGCATACACCCTCATGGGCTCAAAGTCCCTCGGTGCTTCCTTCGTATTTGCCCTTGATAGCGCCGTTATCTCGGTGCTCGATCCCGATACCGCGGTCGAGTTCCTCTACGATTCCGAGCTTAAGGAAGCGGCAGATCCGAACGCGGCTCGCGCTTCGCTTAAGGAAGAATGGCTCTCCGGCCCCGCATCGGCTCTCACCAACGCCCGCTCGGGAGATATCGACGATATCGTTTCGGGCTCCGAGCTTAAGCAGAGAATGGCGTCGGCACTTGAGTTTCTCGCATAACGGTGACCGCTATGATTTATATGTCGTTTCTAAACTTTTCGGACGAGGTCGCATCTAAGCTGACCTTCTCCGAGAAGCTTCAGTCTATATTAACCACGGGCGTCGGCGGATATCTTCTCGTTTTCGTCATACTCGCGCTCATCTGGTTCATTCTCACTCTCTTCGGAAAGTTTTTCGACAGAAAGTCGAGAAAAGAAAATGTCGAGGCAGCCGAGGAAGTCAAGGCTGAACCCGCTCCCGTTGCACCAGTTTCCGAACCCGTTGCTCCCGCTCCTGCCGAAGAGTCCGACACGGCTATCGTTGCCGCGATAGTTGCCGCGATCTCGGCATATTCCGGAAAGCCCGCAGGCGGATTCAGAGTCGTATCATTCAGAAAAAAGCACTAAGTGAAAGGAAGATAATAAAATGTCAAAGCTTTATAACGTAACCGTAAACGGCGTTGTTTACGAGGTAGAAGTAGAAGAGATCGGCGCAGGTAACAATACCTATGCCGCACCCGCAGCTCCCGCTCCTGCAGCAGCTCCCGCTCCCAAGGCAGCTCCTGCTCCCGCAGCAGCACCCGCTCCCGCTCCCAAGGCAGCTCCGGCAGGAAACGGAACTCCCGTTACCGCCCCCATGCAGGGAACAATCCTTAAGGTTGCTGTTTCGAACGGACAGGCTGTCAAGAAGGGCGACCTCGTTTGCCTCCTTGAAGCAATGAAGATGGAAAACGAGATCTTCGCTCCCTGCGACGGTACCGTTACCTCCGTAACCGTTACCTCCGGACAGACTGTTGCTACCGGTGCAGTTATCGCAACTATCGCATAAGGGTAAAAACCTATGATCGAAGCATTAAAAACGTTCTGGGAGTCGACGGGTATTTATTTAGCCGCCCTTGACAAGACTCTCCTCATCAAGTACCTGATAATGTACGTTATTATCGGTGCGCTCCTATACCTTGCGATATGGCGTAAGTTTGAGCCGATGCTCCTCCTTCCCATCGCATTCGGTATGCTTCTTGCAAACCTCCCCGGCGCTGATCTTATCCACACCGAGTGGTTTTTGACAAAGGATATCGACTACGGTATGATTCTCCGTAAAGGCGGTCTGCTTGACATTCTTTATATAGGCGTCAAGCTCGGTATTTATCCGTCGCTTATCTTTATGGGAATCGGCGCAATGACCGACTTCTCTCCCCTTATTGCAAACCCGAAATCGCTTATGCTCGGTGCGGCGTCACAGTTCGGTGTCTTTGCCGCATTCGCAGGCGCTCTCTTCCTCGGCTTTAACGAGAACGCCGCTGCCGCTATAGGTATCATCGGCGGTGCCGACGGACCGACTGCAATTCTCGTAACCAAGGAGCTCGCTCCCACGCTTCTCGGCGCGATCGCTATCGCGGCATATTCCTATATGGCGCTCATTCCGATCATTCAGCCTCCGATAATGAAGCTCGTTACCACCAAAAAGGAGCGTCAGATCAAGATGACCTCGCTCCGTAAGGTTTCTAAGACTGAGCTTATCCTTTTCCCCGTAATCGTTACCGCTGTTGTTTGTCTCATTCTCCCCTCTGCGGCTCCCCTCGTCGGATTCCTTATGCTCGGTAACCTCTTTAACGTGACCGGTGTAGTTGACCGTCTTTCCAAGACCGCGCAAAACGAGCTTATCAACATAATCACGATCTTCCTCGGAGTTTCGGTCGGCGCGACCGCCAATGCCGAAAACTTCCTTAAAACCGAGACTCTTTGCATTATCGCTCTCGGTCTTACCGCATTCTGCCTTTCCACCTTCGGCGGACTTATCGTCGCAAAGCTCATGTGCAAGCTCACGGGCGGAAAGATCAACCCTCTCATCGGTTCTGCAGGTGTTTCCGCCGTACCGATGGCAGCAAGAGTATCGCAGATGGTCGGTCAGAAGGAAGACCCGTCGAACTTCCTGCTCATGCACGCAATGGGCCCGAACGTCGCCGGCGTTATCGGCTCGGCAGTTGCCGCAGGTTGGTTCCTTGCGATGTTCTGATAAGAAGGAGTTTCCTTAATAATAGTAAATTGAGAACGCCGTCTCGCCTTCCCCTTGGGGGAAGGGATACGGGCGAACACAGTTCGCCCCTACCGAGAAAATCTCAAACGTTTCCGTAGGGGCGAACTGTGTTCGCCCGTGCAAGACGATGTTACATCCCTTTGGAACACCTCATCCGTCCGTGGCTCTGCCACCTTGCGCCATTCCCCCAAGGGAAAGGCAAGAAAACGTTCCCAATATCTTTGGTAGGGGAGGGGCTTGCTCCTCCCGCACCAAAACGGTGTTACATCCCTTTGGAACACCTCATCCACCGCTAACGCGGTCCCCCTTCCCCAAGGGGAAGGCAAGAAAACGTCCCAAAGATTTTATAAGTATATAATAAATTGAGGATAATAAAATGCAAAAGGTTAAAATTACAGAAACAGTTCTCCGCGACGCGCATCAGTCGCTCGCGGCTACAAGAATGAAGACCGACGAAATGCTTCCGATAATCGAAAAGCTCGACGGTATCGGCTACCACTCCCTCGAGGCGTGGGGCGGTGCGACCTTCGACTCCTGCCTCCGTTATCTTAACGAGGATCCGTGGGAGCGCCTCCGCAAGATCAGAAGCACCGCTAAAAACACCAAGCTTCAGATGCTTTTCCGCGGACAGAATATGCTCGGCTACCGTCACTATGCAGACGACGTCGTTGAATACTTCGTTCAGAAGTCGATTGCAAACGGTATCGACATCATAAGAATCTTCGACGCATTAAACGACCCCCGTAACCTCAAGACTGCAGTTGAGGCTACCAAGAAGGAGGGCGGTCACGTTCAGGCAGCCATCTCCTATACGACGGGTCCCGTTTTCAATAACGATTACTTCGTAAACTTCGCAAAGACCCTCCAGGATATGGGCGCAGATTCCCTCTGCATCAAGGATATGGCGGGACTTCTTACTCCCTACGCCGCTTACGATCTCGTAAAGGCGCTTAAGGAAAACGTAACTCTTCCCATCCAGCTCCATACTCACTATACCTCCGGTCTTGCTTCGATGACCATTCTTAAGGCGATCGAGGCGGGATGCGACGTCGTTGATACCGCGATCTCTCCTATGGCTATGGGTACCTCGCAGGCTCCGACCGAGGCGATCGTTGCTACCCTCGCAGGTACAGGCTACGATACAGGACTTGACCTCAAAAAGCTCGACGAGATCTGCCGTTACTTCGCGCCCATCCGTGCGCAGTACGACGAAAGCGGACTTATTTCCCGTTCCGTTACCAAGGTCGACGTAAACGCGCTCCTTTACCAGGTTCCCGGCGGTATGCTTTCGAACCTCGTTTCTCAGCTTAAGGCTGCAGGCAAGAGCGAGCTTCTTCAGGAGGTTCTTGAAGAGGTTCCGCGCGTAAGAGCCGACGCAGGTTACGTTCCGCTCGTTACTCCGACATCTCAGATAGTCGGTACTCAGGCAGTTCTTAACGTCCTCATGGGCGAAAGATACAAGCAGGTTTCGAAGGAATTTAAGGGAATCCTTGCCGGTGACTACGGTAAGACTCCCGCTCCTATCGACCCCGAGTTCTCTAAGAAGATCCTCGGAGATATCCCCGTCAAGACCTGCCGTCCTGCCGATCTCCTTTCTCCCGAGCTTGATACCCTCCGCGATAAGTGCAAGCTCTATATGGAGCAGGAGGAGGATCTCCTTTCTTACGCAATGTTCGAAAACGTTGCTATGAAGTTCTTCGAGAAGCGCCGTAACGAAAAATACGGTATCGATATGAAGAATTCAGACGCGGAAAATAAAATTCATATAGTTTGATAATAAAAACCCCTCGTTCGAGGGGTTTTTGTTTTGGATTTGAGGGGAAGGCAAGACGACATCCCGAAGCTTCGCCACGTTATTTGTAGGGACAGGCGTCCCCGACTGTCCACACCAAAACGATGTAACTTCGTTTTAACACACGGTTGCTTCGCAACCTACACCTCATCCACCGCTAACGCGGTCCCCCTTCCCCCGCTGGGGAAGGCAAGA
>JAZQGU010000013.1:0-26351 GCA_045540175.1 Eubacteriales bacterium
CTTACATGGTCAAGGGTGACGGTAGCAAAGTAACCATCACCGCAGGTGAAGGCCACTTCTCGGGTATTGACCTCGGTATCGGTAAATACCATTTTGAAGTCGGTGCCGGAAAAGAAAATTTTGATTGGCAGTAACCAATAAACTTTCAGTCTTACGGTGAGATTGAAAGCGCGCATGAATTTGAAGCTTATGGAGGTGCCTATGAATACACCTATATTGGAAACTGATAGATTGAGTCTGCGCCCATTTATAAAAGGAGAAAGAGATGTTTTGGGGATTGGTCGAAGGTGAAGTAAATATACCGAGCGGAGCTTTGAATTATCTTTCTTTCGGAAAGGGTCAGAAAAATTTAATCATCATTCAAGGATTGAATGTAAGGGATATCAAAGGCGCAGGCGCTTCACTTGCGCTTATGTATAAGTTATTTTCAAAGAATTACAGAGTATGGTTTTTTGACAGAAGAATGTTTGTAAAGGATGGACTCACAAACTGGGATTTAGCAGAGGATATCTACTTTGCTATGAAGGAACTGGATATTGAATCGGCAGATTTGCTCGGAGTATCTCAAGGTGGAATGATAGCATTGGCATTGACTCTTGAGCATCCTGACCGTGTTGGAAAATTGGTTCTTGGAGTTACTTCATCACGAGCAAACCAAAATATTCAAAAAGTAGTAAGCAGATGGATAGCCTGTGCCAAAAACAATGATTATGTTACAATCAATAAAGACACATTTTCTCTTATGTACACAGATAGATACTTGAAAAAGTACAAGATACTTTTGCCCTTACTGGTTAGAACAATCAAGCCGAAGGATTTTGGAAGATTCGGTTTGCTTGCATCGGCTATACTGGATTTTGATTGCTATGACAGATTAAATGAAATAAAATGTCCCGTACTCGTTTTAGGTGGTGAACAGGATAAGATTACCACAGGCGAGGCATCCATTGAAATCGCAGAAAAACTAAACTGCGAAATACATATGTATCCCAAATACGGACACGCAGCGTATGAAGAAGCTAAAGATTTCAATAAAAGAGTGTATGACTTTCTAATGAAATAATCAAATTCCAATTTGTCGGGGAGTTTTACTTGAAAGAATATGCCACGGTTCGCCGTGGCTTTTTCTTTGTCTTCAGTGGGGCAATATTTGGGATTCGCTGGTTCGAATCCTTTTGTCGGCTCAATGGATCTATTTCAAAAAAATCTTTTTTTAGCGTTTCGTGGGTTCGGATCCTCTCGAAGAAGGGATGGATCTGTTTTGGAAGGGACTATTTGTAAACAATTTGTGTCTAACGCAAAAAACCGGAAGAATTTGAAACCCTGTCGTGGGTTCAAGTCCTTCCGGTCGCTTGCGTTCCGTATTCAGTTCTTGAAAAATCGCATTTTCGGTAGTTCGAATCCTTCGACTCGAAGAAAAATCGAAAATGGATCTATGGAAATTCGAAAAAAGTTAGGCGCGAAAAAAGCGGAGAAATCTCTCGAAATCTCCGCTTTTCTCGTTTTTTCTCGGTCGGATCTAAATCGACCTAAAGACTTGGCAGGGGTAGAAAGGCTCGAACTCTCGACACCTGGTTTTGGAGACCAGTGCTCTACCAACTGAGCTATGCCCCTGTACCAAAGCATTATAACACATTATTTTCGTTTTTGCAAGAGGGATAACAACAATAATTATGAATTTTTTGTAAAGAGACCGTCTATTGTGCCCCCGAAGCGAATAAAATAGAAGGTACTACAAAGAAATTCGGAGTTATTTATGAAGAAAATCACAATTCTCATTCTTCTTTGCGCTGTTTTTCTCACGTCCTGCGGAGGGAATCCGAATGCCGACACGGTCGCATTCCGTCTTCTCGATCTGTACGACGTTCCGCCGTCATCACAATACGTTAAAAACGGAGCCGAAGGCGAATACGGCTACATTTCTCCCGAAGACTTCACTTTCCTTTACACGGGAGAAAAAGAAAAGCTCCCCGAATGGGAGCTGATAGAAGACTTTCGTATAATTCTTTCCGACAGTAAAGAACCGTTTGAACTGCACGTTATCCGCGTTTACTCCTCATCCGAAGTCGAGGAGGTTGCAAAGCTCCTGCGTAAGCGCGCGGCAATGATACGCTATCACAACAAGACAGAGGATAGCTTTCTTGTCTACGAGCCGACCGTATTCGTCCGCGGAAGATACGCCGTTCTTGCCGTCACGCCAGACAACAATGCAGTCAAGCTTATGCTGAAAAGGTTAATTTAGCTTTCGGTAAATGAATGCATTCCCCTTCTGTCCGACCTTTTCAATAACCTTGGCACAGATAAGTATCTGCAGCATATACCAGGAGCCCATACTACCGAGCTTATTTGCCTTTTCAAAGTCCTTCGCGGTAAAATCGCCGTCGGGAATAACGTCGACAAGCATAGCGTAGTCTTCATTTGTGACAATATTCATTTCCGAAACGAACGACAGCGGAATCCTGTCCTCTCTGACAGACGAACGCTTACCCTTACGCCTTTTATAATTCAGCTCCTCTATAAAAACGAGCTTCAAGGCGAAATTCGGGTGACCGATATATTCTCTTATCTTAAAAAGCTCTACGCAAACGTCAGACGGTCTGCCCTTTACGGGCGAACGCCGACGCTCCGACGTTTCTCCCGTTTTCGGATCGACAAACACGACCCATCTTTTCACCGCTATCGGATAAACGACTGTCACCTCGTTTTCGTTGAGAAAGAAATCGAGCTTCTTTTTCATTCTCGTAAACGATGTCGTTTCAATTTCACATATACAGCTCCCTCGCTTTACGTCAGCGACAAAAGACCCGTATTCCACCTCGTGAAACGCGGGATCGGGCTCTATGTACTTTTTAAGCGCAAGATGCAGGGTATGCTCGTTTAGTGATCCGATTATTTTTTCAGCCATATTTTTCCTTGGGAAGCCCGTGCGGGCTTCCCTTTTTATCTTCTTATTTTAACATCTGAGCGAAGGGGGCGAAAACTCGTTTATCGGGAACGCCATCTTCTCAAAGAGCGAGCAGGGATCCTCCTCGCAGACAGGCGGGCAGGTCTTTTCGGGAACGCTGTACTCTGTCGCCTGAACAAGATACTGTCCGGGACGCTCGATACGGACTATCGAGAAGAAGCCGAGCGTAACGTAAAGGTGCCTTCCGTTATCGCAGTCGCAAAGTGATCCGTTGACAAACGCGCAAACGTTCTCGGGAATTTCGCCTATCGAACAGCAGGGACGGCAACAGGGCTTATCAACGTTGCAAACCGAAAGAACGATAGGATCAACTGTCTCAAGAACGACCGTCGGTAGATTCGTCGTCGCGCTTCCCTCGGGCGCGGGATCGCAGAATTCGCAAGCGGGACAGCTCTTGAAGATATTTACGTTACCCTCGCTTCCGTAAAGAATAACCTTTTTGTCGCATACCGCGATTCCCTCAAACTCAACCGATCTTCCTACGTTTACGCATGCCTCAAAGACAAGCTTAACGTAGAAACGGATAAGTATCTGATAAAATCCCTTATTGAACTGCACGGGCTCGGTATCAATATTTACACCGACGATCTTCGTGCTCTTTACGCGAAGTGCACCGGCTCTGTCTATTATATCCTGTCCGAAATCGGTAAGAAAGACCTTAACGTCCGAAAAGCAATCCTTATCCTTGCAGCTGTCAAGGACACGGTTCACGTCGATGCAGACGGTCTCTTTTCCATATCCGGAGGGACAGGCTCTGTTATCAGCCATAATTATTTTTCCTCCCATTTTTATTGATCAGTAATGTGAAGAGCAAAAACGTCTTCACACACATTCTATGTAAATAATAAAAAACAGTGAGAGGAAAAAACTGCCGTGTGAAGGTCACACGGCAGAATTTTTTAATTAAAGGTACTGATGATACTTCTCGGGAAGCTCTTCAACAGCGAGGGAAGAAGTGATAACGAAGTTTACAGGATGAGTTGCGGTGAAAGCAACAACGTTATCAAGGAAAGCTGTGAACTCTGCCATATCGTTTCCGCAGATCTTGAGAGCGGAATCTATGAATATATCAGACACATCGAAGTTAGAACCGTAGTTACCTGCAACGAAGCCGTAAAGCTTAGCAGCATTGTTTACAAGATATTCGTCAGTATCAAGAAGCTTTGCCTGATGCTTTACCTCGTGGATAAGCTTGGTACCCTTTTCGATAAATACGACGGCACCCTTGGTTTCTAAGAGCTTAGCATTTGCCATCTCTACGATGGTCTTGGTCTTGCCCGAGCCTTTGAGTCCTACGATAAGTTTGAGCATGGTGGTTTACCTCCAAAAATAGATTACAAATTAGTTGATTCTGCCCTTAAGCTCTTCACGGCGCTTGTCGTGCTCTGCGCCGGGCTTGCCGAGGAGGGCATACATATTGTTCTTGTATCCTTCAACACCGGGCTGGTCGAAGGGATTTACACCGAGAGTGTAACCCGAAACGGCACAAGCAAGCTCGAAGAAGTATACAAGATATCCGAAGTCGGCGGCGGATCTGCCGTCGAGCTCAAGAACGAGATTGGGAACTCCGCCGTCGGTATGGGAAAGAACGGTTGCGAGGAACGCATTATGGTTTACCTCGTGCATAGTCTTGCCCGAAACGAAATTCATTTCATCGACGTTCTGCGGATCGTTGGGGATAATGAGGGGGCTTACGTCATTCTTGATATCAATTACGGTCTCAAAAAGAGTGCGCTCGCCCTGCTGGATATACTGACCGAGGGAGTGAAGATCTGTAGAGAACACTACAGACGCGGGGAAAAGTCCGACGCCGTCCTTACCCTCGCTCTCACCGTAAAGCTGCTTCCACCACTCGTTCATCATAGCGAGTGCGGGATCGTAAGTAACCATTATCTCGGTCTTCTTACCTTCACGGTAGAGTATATTTCTTGCTGCCGCATATTTGTAGCAGTCGTTTTTCATCATATCGGGCTCAGAGAAGTCGATTCTTGCCGCCTGAGCACCCTGCATCATTGCGTCAATGTCGATTCCCGCAACAGCGATGGGAAGAAGTCCGACCGCGGTGAGAACCGAATATCTGCCGCCGACATCGTCCGGCACTACGAAGGTCTCATAACCCTTTTCGGTTGCAAGCTCCTTCATCTTGCCTCTTGCCTTATCCGTCGTAACGAAGATTCTTTCTCTTGCTCCCTCTTCTCCATACTTCTTTTCAAGAAGCTCACGGAAGATACGGAACGCAATAGCCGGCTCGGTAGTTTTTCCAGACTTGGATATTACGTTAATGCAAACGTCCTTGCCCTCGCAAATTGAGAGAAGCTCGTTAAGATATGCAGAGTTTATGCTGTTTCCTGCGAAATAAACGTCGGGAGTATCCTTCTTGAGTGAGTTATAGTACGGGCTACGGCAGAACTCTATCGCTGCTCTTGCACCGAGGTAGGAGCCGCCGATACCGATAGCGATAAATACGTCACACGACTTCTTTATCTTCTCAGCCGCGACCTTTATGCGGGAAAATTCTTCTTTGTCATAATTTACGGGAAGATCGACCCAGCCGATAAAATCGTTTCCTGCGCCGCTTCCGTCACGGAGTGTTTTTACCGCCGCGTTGACCTCTCCGGAGATAGCGCTGAGCTTCTCGGGTGTTACAACGTCGGAGGCGTATTTTGTATTAAGTCTTACTGCCATTGAATAAAAACCGTTTGCCTTTCTGTTAGTTATAATAATTATACATTATTTTAAGTCATTTTGCAATAGCAAACTATAAATATTCAAAACTTTTTTATCAAAAAGACGAGGGAAAGGCAAGTTGACAAGGAGAAAATAATATGTTATAATCACATCGTGACCGAGAAATGTGCTCGCGCGGTATTGCGCCGTAAGGTATTACCGTGAGGAAAGTCCGGGCTTCATAGAGCGTGGGTAACGGATAACGTCCGCCGAAGGCAACTTCAGGGAAAGTGCAACAGAAATAAACCGCCGCATTTGCGGTAAGGATGGAAAGGCGAGGTAAGAGCTCACCGGCTCTCGCGGTAACGCAGAGCAAATGTAAACCCTACCCGAAGCAACGCCCCAAAGACCGAGAGATCGCTGCCTGCTCGGCAGAGTTCTTGGGGAGGCTGGAGCACCGCGGTAACGCGGTGTCGAGATAGATGAGTACAGGTCCTCCTTCTGGCAAAGCGAGGACAACAGAACCCGGCTTATGATTTCGGTCTGCTCCCCAAAAGGGGAGCGCTTTTTGTTTTTTTGGCATTGACTTTGAAAATAGCGTGTGATATAATCTCCGTAACACCCGTTCATAGGAGGTAATCAAAATGAAACAAATGCAAAAGGCGCTCGCCGCAACCGAAAAGGGAAAGCTTGAAATAGTTGAAATAGCGATCCCCGAGCCCGATGACTATGAAGTGCTCGTCGAAAACGAGGGCTGTGTTTTCTGTAACACGACCGACAGAATGATCATAGACAACCTGTTCAGCACCCCCGACTACCCTGTCGTAATCGGTCACGAATGCTTCGGCCATGTAATCAAGGTCGGCAAAAAGGTAAAAAAGTACAAGCTCGGCGACAGAGTTATCTGTTCCAATGCAATAGTCAACGGCTATGACGGAAAGTACTATTCTACCTGGGGCGGTTTTGCCAAGTACGGCATATCGGGCGACCTTGACGCATATATTGCAGATCACGGCGAGCCCGATGAGACGAACAAATACCGCAATAGATACAATGCAAACTACAAAATTTCAAATGATCTTCCTATTGAAAAAGCTGCTCTTGCCTTCCCTCTCGCGGAGGCATCGAGCGCAATAAAGCAGGTCGGTGACCTTACCGGAAAGACCGTCGTCGTTATCGGTACGGGTGTCGTCGGATTCTCATTTACCATGTTTGCAAAGGTATACGGCGCAAAGAAAGTCATCACTCTCGGAATTCTCGAAGATAAGCTTGAAATTGCAAGAAGCTTGGGCGCTGACGAGACATATATAGACCTCGATGAAGCAAGAGACGCAATTATCGCAAGTGGCGGTGCGGATATCGTGTTCGAATGCTGCGGAAACTGGCGTGCTCTTGAAAAGGGACTTCCGTATCTCAAAAAAGATGGGTTGCTTGCCGTATTTGCCGTTCCGAAGCAGCCATACTCCTTCGATATAAGACGTTGCCCCAGAAATTTCAGATGCCAGCTGATAGACCCCGCCGTCCACGTCACGATAGACGAGACCTGCCGTCTGCTTGCCGAAAATAAGCTACCTTATGAAATGCTTCTCACTCACAAATGCACGCTTGACGAAGCTCCCGAAGCTTTCGAGCGTATTCGTAAGGAAAAGGACATAAAGTCACTTGTAATTCTTTGATATAAGTTAAAAATGATCCGTTGCAAAACTGCAACGGATCATTTTTTAATCCATAATTACGGCTGGTATGCAGAATACCAGATACGCGCTTTATAGAAACGTCCTGCCGTTGTGGCAACTGTTGAAAGCGTACGCGTCTCGCCGTCGATATAATTAACGAATGTGGTATTCCAACCGCCCTTATCATTATCGAATATACCGTCGTGCTCAGTGTAGAAGATATCTCCGTTTTCGAAGAAGCCTACCGATTTGATTTCAATGACACTGGCATTCTCAACATCGGTATAAACATCCGTGAAGGTTTTGTTTACCTTGTTGTAGAAATAAACGTGCTTATGCGTCGTAACAAGAAGTATATCCTCATGTCCGAGATATGCCTGAAGATCGTGAAGTCCGCTGTCGGGAGCAGTAACGCTGAGGTTCTCATCCTTGACGGCAGAAACGGATCCGTCATCATTAAGAGTTACCTTATATGCGAAGAGCATATCGTCACCCGCGCACCAAAGAACCTCGTATTTGGGATCCCAGAGAACTCCGTGAGCATCGGTGTAGCTGATGGTAAGCTCGGGGACTTCGGGATCATCATCATTGATATTGAAGAATGAGATCGAGTTACCGGATGATCCGCCAACCGCAACTATGCCGTTTGGAAGAAGCTCAACGCTGTGTGCATTGCTCGGAGACTGGCTGGTTTTCCAAATAACTTCCTTGGTATCGTACGTTACCATTTCGGTAGTGGTTCCGCCCGTTATAAGAACTACGTCACCGTAGGGTGAGAGATTGCGGAACTTAAATCCGCTGACCGTCTGGCAGAACGTCGAAGTATAGCTCCAAATCGGAGTGTTCATCTCACCCTTTGCGATATCGTAAACCGCAATCGTTCTGTTAGGACGCTGTACTCCGAGACCTATGAGTCTCATTTCATTGTTGCTTTCGGTCTTATCAGATCCGCACTTATCACAGATATTGTCGTCTCCGTATATACAGTTTTCTGCAACTATATCCGTGCCGTCGCAACAGGTGCGGTTAAACTGATGTTTTCCTTTACCGATGTAACGGTAAGTTCCGTCGAGATCGGTGTGATTATTGGGGTTGGAAGAAACAACTTCAAATCCGCAAATTCCGCAGATCGCGGCTCTGTTACAGCCTGCATCCTCAATCGTTACGTCGTGCTTACACGCAGCGCTACATCCTGTACAAACGCCGTCCTTCCATTCGTGAGCCTTGTCTCCGACAGGAGTTCTTGTCTCGGCATCGGCATAGAGTGCGCCGCAATAGCATTTATAGTAACCGTCAACTACGGAAGTACAGAACGGAGGAATGCCGTCGATATGCTCAACTATAGAGTCTGCCGAACAGTTGTGTGCAAGCGCAGTAATGGTAATCTTGGCATCACCCTCGCTGGACACGTTGTGAGTAACCGCAGTTGCGTTAGGCTTTCTGATGATAATAACCTGTTCACCCTTCTTGAGTTCAACAGTAGCATCAAAGACGGTGGCTGTCTTATCGGGCTTATCAATATTATTGACGTTTACAAGCTCGGTGTAGGTGGTTCCGTCGTACTTCTGGATGATGTAGTCGGACCATGCCTTACGGGTAGTCTGGTTAAAATAGGTACTCTTCATCGAAACGTCGAACTTATAGCTACCGTCTTCCGGTGCAGTAAATACAAACGCAGAGCCGCTGTCCTGAAGGGCATTATGTCCGCCGACACCGTTTAAGGAACCGTCAACCTTTCCCTTCCACTGGTAGTTCTGCTTAGGTGCGCCGCTTCCACCGTTCTTTCCGTTGATATCGTAAACGTACCATGTGCTACCTGCGATTTCTATCTTCATATTCTCCGTGTAGAGACCGTCAGCGCCGTACCCCATAAGCTCAACGAGGCCGAGCTTATCCTTAAACGAAGTTCCGTCAAACTCTACCGGGATCACTACGTCGCCTTTATTATTGTCGGGTGGATCAAGAGGGGGAGTGGGAACAGGATCAGGATCGGGCTTTTTTGAGTCATTGCAAGCGAAGCAGGTAAGCATAAGGAGCCCGCAAAGAAGCAAAAGTAAAAATTTTTTCATAAAAAGTCTCCTTGAGTTTAATGTTAAACATTGGTCCAAATCACGAAATAATTATATCCCATCAACGAATATGTTGTCAAGCATTTGAGCAGAACGCCAATGTCGAAAAACCGTATTCTATTTTGTGCAATTTGCTATTGTATACGGTAATACGAAATATTCCATTGCGAAAATATGAAATATTGCTAAGCAATATGATATATGCCCATCGGGCATATATCATGGTAAAAAATGATCCGTTGCAAAGCTGCAACGGATCATTTTTTAATTCATAATTACGGCTGATACGCAGGGTACCAGATGCGCGCTTTATAGAAACGTCCTGCCGTTGTGGCAACTGTTGAAAGCGTGCGGGTCTCGCCGTCGATGTAATTAACGAACGTGGTATTCCAACCGCCGCCCTGTCCATTATCATCACCGCCGTCGTGCTCAGTGTAGAAGAAGTCTCCGTTTTCGAAGAAGCCTACCGATCTGATCCACTTGGTCTTAGCACCCTCAACGTCGGCATAAATATCTGTGAAGGTTTTGTTTACCTTGTCGAAATAATAAACGTGGTTTTCGGTCGTGATGAGAAGTATATCCTCATGTCCGAGGTATGCCTGAAGATCGTGAAGTCCGCTTTCGGGAGTGGTAACGCTGAGGTTCTCATCCTTGACTGCGGAAACGGATCCGTCATCATTAAGAGTTACCTTATAAGCGAAGAGCATATCGTCACCTGCGCACCAAAGAACCTCGTATTTGGGATCCCAGAGAACTCCGTGAGCATCGGTGTAGCTGATGGTAAGCTCGGGGACTTCGGGGTCATCATCATTGATATTGAAGAAGGAGATCGAATTACCGGAGGAGCCGCCGACCGCAACTATGCCGTTTGGAAGAAGCTCAACGCTGTGTGAGTTACTCGGAGCTTGGCTGGTCTTCCAAATAACTTCCTTGGTATCGTACGTTACCATTTCGGTAGTGGTTCCGCCCGTTATAAGAACTACGTCACCGTAGGGCGAGAGATTACGAACCTTGAAGCCGCTGACCGTCGTACAGAATGTCGACGTATAGCTCCAGATAGGACTGTTCATGGGTCCCTTTGCGATATCGTAAACCGCAATCGTTCTGTTAGGACGCTGTATTCCGAGACCTATGAGTCTCATTTCATTGTTACTTTCGGTTTTGTCGGATCCGCATTTATCGCAGATATTGTCATCTCCGTACATACAATCCTCCGCAGCTATATCCGTACCGTCGCAACAGGTACGGTTATACTGATGTTTTCCTTTACCGATGTAACGGTAAGTTCCGTCGAGATCGGTGTGATTATTGGGGTTGGAAGAAGCAACCTCAAATCCGCAAATTCCGCAGATCGCCGATCTGTTACAGCCTGCATCCTCGATCGTTACGTCATGCTTGCACGCTGCTTTACATCCTGTACAAGCGCCGTTCTTCCATTCGTGAGCCTTGTCTCCAATAGGAGTTCTTGTCTCGGCATCGGCATAAAGAGCGCCGCAATAGCACTTATAATAATCGTTAACTCCGGGGGCACAGAACGGAGGAACTCCTTCAATATGCTCAACTATAGAGTCCTCTAAACATTTGTGAGCAAGGGCAGTAATGGTAATTTTTGCATCGCCCTCACTGGATACGTTGTGAGTAACGGCCGTCGCGTTAGGCTTTCGGATAATAATAACCTGTTCGCCCTTCTTAAGCTCAACAGTAGCTTCGAAGGTAGTAACGGTCTTATCGGGCTTGTCGATGTTGTTAACGTTTACAAGCTCGGTATAGGTGGTTCCGTCATACTTCTGAATGATATAATCGGACCATGCCTTACGGGTAGTTTGGTTAAAATATGAGCTCTTCATCGAAACTTCAAACTTATATCTTCCCTCGGTAGGCGCAGTAAACACGAACGCCGAACCACTGTTCTGAAGTGTGTTGTGTCCGCCAACACCGTTTATTGTGCTGCCGACCTTGCCCTTCCACTGATAGTTCTGCTTAGGTCCTCCGCCACTCCAGCCGTTAGTTCCGTTAACGTCGTAAACGTACCAGGTGCCGCTGATAACCTCGATCTTCATATTTTCCTTGTAGAGACCGTCAGCACCATACCCCATAAGCTCAACGAGGCCGAGCTTATCCTTAAACGAAGTTCCGTCAAACTCTACCGGGATCACTACATCGCCCTTGTTATTGTCGGGTGGATCAAGAGGGGGAGTGGGAACGGGATCAGGATTGGGCTTTTTTGAGTCATTGCAAGCAAAGCAGGTAAGCATAAGGAGCCCGCAAAGAAGCAAAAGTAAAAATTTTTTCATAATATTAATCTCCGTTTCTTTTCTTGTAATTATCCATGTAATTCTGAAGGATTATCTGCGCGGAAAGCGTGTCTACGTTTTCCTTACGCTTCTTCCCTCTTGTATCGGTCATATTCATAATGCTGTGCGCGACCATGGTAGTACAGCGTTCGTCGAAGAGATGAACCGGCTTACCCGATTCCCTTTCAAGCTCGGAGGCAAATTTCTGCGCCTTCAGCGATCGGTCGCCAACCGTGCCGTTCATATTGATCGGATTCCCGACGACGAATTCCTCGATACCATACTTCTCGGCTTGTTCAAGAATTATTGCAATCAGCGCGCGTCTTCCCGACGCCTTGAAGGTTCCGACTCCGCAGGCGAGTATGCCGAGCGGATCGCTTACCGCGATTCCCGTGCGGACGTCTCCGCAGTCAATTCCCATAAGTCTTTTCACTTAAAAGTCCACCTTTCCGAACGGCATCGAATTATAGCTTCGGCAGGCGACCACGCCGTCAGAAACCTCCTTGACCCACGCGATCAGATCGCCGAACGCCTCGCCGCGGTCAAGGTCGTTATACACCTCGTGGCGGGATTCCGGGTAAAGTTTCATTTTCAGCTCGTTCATTTCGTGGTCGTCAAGCGCCGTATAAAGCGCCTTTATTCCCTCACCGCCGTCAGCGAGCGGATCCTTGTCTCCCGAAACAATAAATACAGGAAGCGATATCGGCACCTTTTCCACCCATTCGCCATCGGATATAGAGATCAGAAGCTTAAAAAGCTCTCTCATCGCAACTGCAGTAAACATAAAACCACAGTATTTATCGTTGGTATAATGCTGACGCACCGACGCATCTCGCGTAAGCCAGGACACCTTGTCGTTTTCAGCTTCAAAGCCCTTGTTGTACGAACCGAAGGCGAGCTTATCAAGAAGCTTACTTCTGTGGGTCTCGCCCTTGATTTTGCAGATCAGATTTGCAAGCATTTTCGCCGCACCGAGCGGCTGATCGCCCGCAGTCGTTCCGCTGAAAACCGCACCGTCGATATCTTCAAACTTAGTAACGTAATCACGAACGACAAACGAGCCCATGCTGTGACCGAAAAGTATATACGGCAGACTCGGATAACGCTTTTTGACAATTCCGTTAAGTAAGTGAAGGTCCTCTGACAGCTTTTCGTAATCGGTAAAATAACCGAGATTTTCATCGGACACCGATGGACCGTGACCGAGATGATCGTTACCGCAAACCACAATTCCCGCCTCACAAAGAGCAGAGACAAAGCCCTCTTTTTCGTAGCGTTCGATATATTCGGACATTCCGTGGCTGATCTGAAGCACGGCAAATGGATTTCCGTCAGGAATATAGATATAATACGGAACGGTATTCACTCCGTCGGAGGACGGAAAGGTTCCCGTGATCTTCTTATAATTACAGCTCGTCGACATCGTAATCAATCTCGTTTCTCTTCACAAATCTTCTGACGTCCTCAAGGTAAGGATACGCACGAAGTCCGCCCCCGCGCGAAAGAAATACCGCGCTTACCACAGTAGCGAAATCGCATGCGCGCGCAATATCTCCGTCTGAGCGAAGATACTCATATACAAGCGCCGCGCCGAACGCATCGTCGCTCTCAACACCCTTGGGCTGAGGAACGTCGTACGCGGATATAAATGTCGAGAACTTTCCGTCAAAGAGAAAAGTTCCGCGCTCTCCGAGGCGAATGATAACATACTTTGCACTCACTCTCTGTGAAAGAGCTATGCAGGCGCGCATACATTTTTCCTGATCGGAAGGACGAATTCCGGTGTATTTGACGGCGCCGTTTTCGTCGGTCACGAGGATCTCGCATTCGCCTATGCGGGAAATCGGATATCTCGACGGATCGGGAAGCGTGAGCAAAAACATAGGAAGCCTATGCTCGCCAACCTGCTTGACGGATTCGTCTATTATCTTTTCGGGGAAAACTCCGTGAAGGATCACCGCGTCGGGATATGATATGAACGCCTCTTCGATATCCCCCTCGGTAAGCTTATCGATCGCTCCTCGGTAGGTTATCGTCTTTTCGTTTCCGGTATAGTCTCTGGTAATTACGTCGATAGGCGTGCTTTCTCCTCTTTTTTTCGGAGAATAACGGGTATCTACCCTTTCGGATTCAAGATACTCGACAAGCTCCTTTTGGTAGGTATCGTCGCCGAGCGCGGAGCAAAGGACTGCGTCTGCACCAAGACGCGCAAGAGCAACCGACGATATTATTCCCTTCCCGCCGGGGAAATAGTCAATACTCTCCGCCTCGGTTCTTCCGTTGCGATCGGGTGTTGATTCGGTTGAAATTACGAGCTCGGTTCTCGCGTCGCCTATGACAAGTATTCTCGGTTTAAGCACTTGTATCAGCTCACTTTCTTATTAGGTAATTTTATTATATCAAAAAAATATGTATTATGCAACACAGTTTTTTGAACAAAGGGCAAAAATCGACCAAAAACGGGGCAAAAACAGCAAAAAAATGGCCGAAAAACGCACTTTTGCGCCCGTTTTATTGACTTTTTTGCGCCAAAGTGGTAGAATTTCTTCATCAATATTCAGGAGAACACAATGTCAGAGCAAATATTTGTCGCAACCTGTCTTTTTGGACTTGAAAAGCTTCTCGGCGAGGAGATCGATGCCCTAGGCTATAAGCGAACAGAAACTATCGACGGCCGAGTCAAATTTTCGGCGCCTCTTTCGGCAATTCCGCGTCTTAACATAAACCTGCGGTTTGCAGAACGCGTGCTCATCGAGGTAGGGACCTGTCCCGCGCCCGATTTCGACACGCTGTTTGAGGGCGTCAAGGCGATGCCTTGGGAAAATTATATAGGTAAAAACGACGTATTTCCCGTCAAGGGACACAGCATAAAAAGCAAGCTCTTCAGTCTGCCTGACTGTCAGAAGATAATCAAAAAGGCGGCTGCGACCCGCCTCGGCAGTCACTACGGACTGATATTTATGCCCGAAACGGGAATCAAATATCAGATCGAATTTTTCATACTTAAGGACGTAGCGTCGCTTATGATAGATACGAGCGGGATGCCGCTTCACAAGCGCGGTTACCGCCCCGTTTCTACCGAAGCTCCCCTTCGTGAAACACTTGCGGCGGCGCTCGTCAAGCTTGCGCGTCCCCGCGAGGACGTGCTGTTCTGGGATCCGATGTGCGGCTCGGGAACGATAGCTACCGAGGCGGCGCTTATGATGACTCACACAGCTCCCGGTCTTAACCGTTCATTCTGCTCCGAGGAGTATCCATTCATTACCGAGGACGATTGGGATAACGCCCGCGACGAGGCGTTCGACAGCATAATCGACACCAATTTTGAAGCCTACGCCTCCGATATTGACGAAAACGCCGTGAGTATTGCACGAGAGACTGTACGCAAGGCAGGTGTGAGCAAATACGTCAAGGTGTTTCAGCAGGACGCGCTTACGATCAAAAGCGACGGCAGACGCGGCACGATAGTTTGCAATCCACCTTACGGCGAGCGTCTTTCGACTGTTGAAGAAGCGCGCGAGCTCTACGCAAAAATGGGCGCGCATTTCAAAACTCTCGGCTCGTGGCAGATATACGTCATCACCTCCGACGAGACCTTCGAGCGTCTTTACCGCCGTCGTGCCGATAAGGTTCGTAAGCTTTATAACGGTATGATTCCCTGTTATTATTATCAGTTTTTTAAGAAGTAATATTAATTTTACTTTTCTTTTGAAACACCTCATCCACCGCAGACGCAGCGTCTGCGGTCCCCCTTCCCCAAGGGGAAGGCAAGATAACGTGGCATATCTTTGTCGCGTTATCCGTAGGGGCGACCATTGGTCGCCCGCATAAGCAATAAGAGTTTCTTCAATAAAACTAAAAGACGGTTGCCGAGGCAACCGTCTTTTTTGTTACTTTGCGATAATGTGGTCAATTATCTGACCTACGTTTACTTTACCTGCGAGCTCATGTCCGCGGAAGTCAATTCTATAATTCTCGTCGGCGCCCTCAAGGCAGTTCATATTGAGGACCGATATGCGGTATTCGCTCTCAGTCTCACGAACGGTGAAGGATACGTTCGGGTTATCGCAGTGCGTGTCTCCCGACTCACCCATAAGCTCCATAAGATGCGAGAGGAGCTTAATATCGTTCTCATTCTTGATATAATCCTTGAACGCAACAAGATATATCTTACCCTTACCGTAGTTATTCTCATAGACTACGCCGTTTCCGTTTTCGTCAACGCATATCGGCTTCGCTCCGCAAAGCTCTCCGACTGCGATCTCGATACTCTTTTCAAGTGCGATCTCGGTTCCGTCGTCAAATTTCACGCTCTTTCCGACAGGAGCATATCCACTGATATCAAACCCGATAAAGTCCTTTGTCTTGTCGCTTTCGGGGAAGGTCGGCTCTTTATCGTTTCTATCTGTGAAGTTAAAGTTGGAATACGAGATCATAAGCGTTCCGCCGTTTGCGACGTAATCCTTAAGGCGGCAAAGGAGCGACTCGTCCATCGTATTCCAGCCGAGGAATGCAAGCTGCTTATATTTAGAAAAATCATTCTCGGCGTAAACAACATCTACACTTCCGTAAGGCGTACCCGAGAAGAGATTCTTGTTAAGCGGGCTTTCATAGACGTTCTGCTTATCGCTTACGGGCAGCCATGCTTCAGAGGCATTCCACGCGATCTGATATACGTTATCCCACTTGCCCCAAACGTATGAATCCCAGTCCTTTTCCTTAAGCTCTGCCATTCTGTCGTTGACCTTCCACATGAAGAACTCGTTTCTTCCGTAGACTATCGCCTTATCGACGACCTGCTCACCGATTCTCGGATGTGTAAGAGCGTATTCGTAGAACTCACGCTGATATTTTCTGTTATCTGCGCAGTACCTGCTTTCCCAGTCGCATCTTTCAAACGCATTCGTCTTAAAGAGCGCATTTTCTGCGTAAAGATATTTTGCACCGTTGAGGTAGAGATACTGCAAGGACAGGCGGTATTTATTCGCCTTGACCTTATCGACGGGAACACCGAAATACCAGTCCGGCGGCAGATGCGCGCCCCAGATCTTTGCGTTGCTCGCTCTTACCGCGCCTGCGAGAAGATTGAGGTTCGATACCGGCTCAATGGTTATTCTGTCTACGCCCGAATCCGCCTCGTAAACGCAGAGAAGTGACGGCGAGCCGAGCGAGGTCAAGCCCTTATCCTTGGAATAGACCTCCTTAGACTTTTTCAGCGCCCAATCGTACAGCTCCTTTGTTTCGCCGAAGGATTCCGATGCGTACAGCTTTTCCGGATCGCACAGAATTCTTTTGCTTTCGAGAGGATTCTCAAGGAGCACGGGGTTGAAGAAGAGGTACGGCTCATGGATATGATATCCGTAGAAGCTTTCGGGGCGTATATCAGCCAAATATTCAAGCGCGAGATCGCAGTCGCACAGACCGTATTTCACACCGAAATCTGCTATAAGTCCGACAAGCTCCTCATACCCCTCTTTGGACAGAATATTATAGTAGTTGCGTCCGTACTCGGGACGGAACTGAAGGAAGTTACCCATTCCGGAAAGGACTACGTTTTCGACTATAAAGGCGGTTTCATCGGAATCGTCGTGGCGGTGGTCATCACTGTCGGTACCAAAAACAAAATCGTCATTATTCTCGACTGCCTTCGGCATCTTGAGTTTAACCGACTTGTCTCCGAAAAGTGCCACGCAGCTCATTTCTTCAAGCGAGGTCGCGTTAAAGGAAAGCACGCAAAGATTCTTATAGTAACGCGCGCCGATGAATTCGCAGTTTTCAATGCTTTCAAGCTTCGTAAACGAATGACTCTTATCGGAGATCGCAACGGCGAATCTGCCGTTAAGCTTAGCGTATTTTATCATCGAGACCTGAGTAAGGTCTTCGATCTTCGGATAAGATACGAGCGAAAGCTCGGAGAGGTAAAGCTGCTTTTCGACCTTTATATTAAAGGTGTTTTTGCCGTTTACAAGTACGTTTTCGGGAAGCTCTATGTAGAGTGCGGGCCAACCGAGGTTTACCTGCTCGAAGAACGCTTCCTTGTTTTCGTAGATCACCTGTCCGTTAACGGTAACGGTAAGGGGCAGAACGTACTCCATCCAATTCGGTATACAAGCGATTATCTTCAGGAAGAAGCGTCTGTTTGTATCAGATACAACGGCTTCGCCGTTCGCTTCCTTGCCGCCGTATATCTCTATACATTCTCTTTCAAGAGGTCTGCCATATGCCCAATCGGTTATCTCGCTGTGTATATTGGTTTTAGACACGTATGAAAATCTTTCGCATTCGGGGGCCAAAAGCGAAATGCTTGTTGTTTTTATATCCTCATAATAGCTTAGTATTTTTTCCATAATTACCTCCAATGATAATATGCACTAATTATACCGCATTTGATTTCAAATAGTCAAGATAGTAAACGTATATTTCTGATATGAAAAAACGGCAATCCCGATTTGGAATTGCCGTTTTAGTATTACTTTTTCATTGCCGCTTCAAGGGCATTACCGATCTCTATACGGAGAGATGCAAAATTATCGTCGGTCGTGAAGGAGGTAACCGTTGACGTTCCTTCCTTGGTTTTTTCAACAACCCAGTCTTTACCGAGAACCTTTTCAGCCAGGTAGAAAAGCTCAACGTCCTCCGCACCGTCGCGGACGATTTTAGCTCTTATTGAGGGAACGCATCCCTTTACTCCAACGTCCTTTCCGGGGTAGAAAAGGAAGCCGCAACCGTAAATCGTCTTTCCGTCGCCGTTTGCGATTCCGGTGTTAGTACTTTCCCAGGGGTCAACGTGATTGCCCTTACTGTCGTAACCGTAATATGCAGTCGTCCAATAAAGGAAGCCTTCTACGTCTCTTTGGTACATCTGCCAGAACATAAGACGCTGGTGAACACCCTCTGTGTCAATGAACATCTGCGCGTAAGGATCGTCGGGGTCGTTACAGACGTAAGCCCAAAGCTTATCGCCCTTTGCCTTTTGCTCTGCCATTCGCTCGGCATAGGTCTTATCGGGCGTATAGTTCAAGAAATCGCCGTAGGATCTTTCGTCGTCCCAAAGGCAAAGCTTCGGACACCAGAAATCCATATATTCTGCCATATGATCCGTCTGGTCTCTGTTTCCGCCGATGGGAATATTAGTATAGTAAGGAGAAGTTATGCCTATGCCCGGGCAAAGCTCGCTGAGTATTCTGTGCCACTCCTTGAGCTCGTTCAGATGCTCGATCGTTCTCGGCTCGTCGATCGGGAAAAAGTATGCTTTTTCAAACCATACCGGATTCGATTTAATCTTGTTGTAATACTGAAGAAGCTTTTCTTCGTTTACAGTACCGTCGGCTTTTTTCGGTATCGGAACCACGAACGAGGTCCTGCGCGGATCGGACATATATTCATTTGCTCTGTCGTCAAGGATATCGTACGGCAAGTCATATGTATTTATGCCGTGCTCGATCTCCATGTCGTGCCAAAGCTTGTACATTTCATCGGATGAATCGCCGTTTGAATACTGTGCCATCCATGCGCGGTTAAGCCCTGCCGAGGTTGCAAACGAGCGGTCCTCGGGGATAAATATATCCCAAACGTGAACGGTTATATTGTATGTTGCGTAGACATTGTCTTTTCTGTCTTTTATCTCGTATACGTACTTATATTCGCCTGCGGGGGTATCTTTATCGGTTTTAAACTCGATCATAAAAGGAAGGATGGTATTTGCTTCCACGATCAGACGTCTTCCGTTATACGGTATAAGTGCGTCGGTATAATACTTTCTTCCTGTCTTATGCGTACGATCCATTGAATAAACCGACGTTTCGATGGCTTCGGTTTCTCCCGACTTCATATCAAGCATAACGCTTGCTCTTTCATCCTTGAAACAGATCGCAACCTGACAGCCCTCGGTTTCGCCTTTACATAGGTACACCTTATAATCGGTTGAAAGCTCGCCCTGATGCTCCAAATTGACTACGGTTTTTTGATACCCGTGAAATGCCCACGCCTTGATGTTTTTCGTATCATCTCCTGCATTGCCTCCGCTATTATCTCCGTTTACTGGCGTTTTCTTTCCGCCGCAAGAAACAATGCAAATGAGAGCGGTGAGAATAAGAATTATCGCGACTGCTTTTTTCATAAAAACCTCTCTGAGAATAAGTATATCACCATAATTCGATTATACATTACCCCTTTTTTTATGTAAATGCACTATTGGGCACAAATTGTGCACATTTGGATATGCAAAATAACGATCAGCAAAAGGAAAACGGCAATCCCGATTTGGAATTGCCGTTTTAGTATTACTTTTTCATTGCCGCTTCAAGAGCGTTACCGATTTCGACACGGAGCTTAATGTATTCGTCGCCCGAAACGTATTCGGTAAGAGTAGGTGTACCTTCTCTTGTCTTCGTCATGATCCAGTCCTTATCGAGATACTTTTCTGCCAGATAGAACATTTCGATATCGTCAATACCGTCGCGCACTATCTTGGCACGGATGGACGGGCATGCGCCGCCGCATCCGACAGGAAGACCGGGATAAAGAAGCCAACCATCGCCGTAAATAGGGTTACCGTCACCGTCTACAGTAGACCGTCCGTTTCCCCACGGATCTTCACAAACAAGCATGCCACTTCCGCCATCGCCAAACGGACGATTGTTGAGATACCAGCACGCCGAGCAATAGAGGAAGCCCCCAATATCCCTCTGATATATCTGCCAAAACATAAGGCGCTGGTGAACGCCCTCCGTATCCAAAAAGAGCTGGGCATAGGGGTTGTTGGGATCATTACATACGTAGGTCCACATTCTGTCGCCCTTCGCGATCTGCTCGTTCATTCTTTCCTCAAACGACTTATCAGGCTTATAGTTGAGGAACTCGTCGTAGGACTTAACGTCATCCCAGAGGCAGAGCTTAGGACACCAGAGATCGGTGATTTCTTCCATAAAGTCGGTCTGGTCTCTTTCCTCGCCGATCTGTATATTGGTATAGAAGGGAGCCATTATCTCGATTTTCGGGCAAAGCTCTCCAAGCTTTTCTTCCCATTCCTTAAGCTCGGTAAGATGCTGCTCTGTTCTCGGCTCGTCGAGGGGATAGAAGTATGCCTTCTCGAGCCAATCCTTATTGATTTTGAGCTTGTTATAGTATTCAATAAGCTTAGATTCGTTTATGGTATCGTCCTCATTTTTCGGAATCGGAACACAGAAGGAGGTTACACGTGGATCAGACATATATACATCAGCTCTCGCGTCAAGAATATCATAAGGAAGCTCATATGCGCTCATATTATGGTCGAGAAGCGTGTCGTACCATTCCTGATACACTCCATTATAATAATAAATAAAGGGTTTATGAAGTCCTACTGCCGTTACGAAGGTATTATCCTCCGGAAGAACAAAATCCCATACGTGAACGGTTATGTTATATGTAGCAAGAACATTTCCGTTTCTCTCCTTAAGCTCGTAAACATACTCGTAATCGCCTGCGGGAGTGGTTTCATCGGTTTTGAACTCGATCATAAAAGGAAGAATGATTTTCTCTTCAACGACCAGGCGTCTTCCGTAATACGGGATAAGAGCATCCGTATATTGCTTTCTGCCGACCTTCTGCGTCTTGTTCATCGAATACATTGACGGCTTGATAAGCTCGGTTTCGCCCGATTTCATGTCAAGAGTTACGTTTGAAATCTTACTTTCGGAATAAACGGCGACCTGACAGCCCTCCGCTTCGCCTTTAGACATATACACCGTATAATCGGCCGAAAACTCACCGCGGGGCGTCGAATTTACCACGGTCTTTTCAAAGCCGTGCATCGTCCACGCCGTCAGCTCGGCGGGCTTTTCTTCGCTGCCGCTAGGTTTATTTCCGCCGCACGCAAAGCACGATATAATCACGCTCAGACAAACAAGAAACACCAATAACCTTCTAAGCATTTTTCATCTCCAAATCCAATGATAATTGTATTGAGTTATTATTTTGTAAAATAGCCGAAAACGTCATAGATATAGCCGCCCTTTGCGTAGTGCTCCTTCAAGGCGCGTTCAAGACGAGTGTTCTCGGGGAGGGACGTGACCTCGACATCTTCGTCCATCGGCCGCATAAACACGAAGTAATATGGCGATCTTCCGCCGCTTTTCACCGATACACGCAAGAAACGCCTGCCGAATCTTACGATATTTGATTCGCCTCCCAAAAGCGTTTCGAGCTGCGGATCGAGCAGCCAGCTTTCGCAGGTGAAACCGCGATAATCCCACTCCGGAAAATATTCAGCGACAAACTTTTTACTTAGTTCAAGCGATTTATTCACATCATCGGGAGTAAGTGATCCGCCTGCGGGGATATGCAGTGCAATAACCTTATCGCCCTGCGACAGGAGCTTTTTCCATTCACTTTTTTGAAGCTTAATCGGCTCGAGAGAGCAACGTCCGACGGAATCGTACGGATTGCCGATATATGCATCCTCGCTTTCGACAAGAGAGGGAGTAAACGCTCCGAAATCGTCATTATATCCTGCGGAGCCGAGCACGGCTCCGTCCCTGTGAAAACTATCGCCGTCTGCCAAAACGATCAACTCGCCACTATTGCTTTCAAACACTGCCGAACGGGATTCGTAACGGCAAAGCTCGATCTCAAGTCGTCCTACTCGGAAAAGAATTCCGTCGATAGCACGTTGATTCCAGTTCATCAAATGATAGCCGTATGCACCGTTATGCCGTTTGGCAAAGTGCTCAATACCCGCCTCAAACATTGTCGTTGTTCCAAGGATTATATCTTTGGGAATATTTCGGACTGCCATTTTTTCATACGAATACTGAAGCATGGAAACAGTAGCAAGACCGGTGAGCATATCAACAGCAAAGTCGCGCGTGCCTTCAGCAGGCGTTGGGGCGCTGAATGCCGCAACGTCTTCACAGGCGTGCTCGCGGTCAGCAAGCGACGCGCCGAGCAGGGCAAGCAGACGGGAGAGCGACACATTCTTCCCTATCTCGTAAGCTGCCTCGCAGATCACATCAAGATATCTCGGAAACGCACCGTAACGCTTATGAAGGTCACGGTAATAATGCGGGTCGCAAAGATGCGTACCGCCGTTTTTTTCGTAATCCTTCATTACGTCGTCATAAATATCTCTCCAACGATCCGGCCACTTACAGCAACCGACCTCTGCCATCAATTCATCGATCGCGGGATACATTTTACCAGCCCCTCTGATACTCATCAAGCCATTTGAGCGTTTCGTTTTCTTCCTTCAGCACTTTTACCGAATTTGCCAGACGCTCTGCGGCGAGACGGAAGCAGCATTTTGCCATTCGTTCATTGCAGCCAACGGGATCGGTACCGTCATAAGAATTGGGATAATTTACCTCCCAGCCGGCGTCGCGGATACGCAGACCGGCGCGATTAAGGAAATCCGCCTTGTGCGTTGACATTCCGCTCTCTATACCGAGGCGGTCAAGGTGTACCGCTTCGGGGGTGATCGCCATCATATATGCGACCTCACCAAAGCCCGCGTGCCCGTTTATTCCGCCTTCGTCAAAGAATTTTATAATGTAGTCTTCGTCCTCGGTCGTCAGCTCGGGGTACAAGCCGCGGCCGTTTTGCTTCAGATTGCGAGCTATCTCGTCAGGTTCCATCGCAGTCACGGTCGCAACCGCAACGATATAGTCGCGCTTCTTGTTGGCAAGCATTCGAGTGAAGAGCGAAAGAAGCGGATAATTTCCGCCGTGACAGTTGAATATGATGATCTTATGGAAGCCGGCACGCGATATCTGTCCGCAAAGCTGTTCAAGAAGCAACAGCAGTGTTTCTTCCGGCAACGTCACCGTACCTTCCGGAACCGACGGTGCGGCTCCGCAAAGATCGCCGAACGTGAAGGTTGGGAACACGCAAACGGGCTCGATCTGTGAAGCGGCGTAGGCAATAGCCTCGGCTTGAATCGAGTCCTGACCGAGAGGAAGATGAAGCCCGTGCTTCTCTACGCAGCCGATAGGCATAACACATACGCCCTTTGACGCCTCTCTCAGTTCGCATAGATCGTTTGAGGTTCTGTACATCCAACGAGTTTCCATACCATTTCTCCTTATATCAAACAGTTTTTTGCCAATCAATTTGTATTAGTTGATTTAATTTTAACATACAACGATATCAGAGTCAAGAAAAAGCGGCAATCCGATTTGGAATTGCCGCTTTTGCGTTACTTATCTTACTTTTTAAGTGCCGCTTCAAGAGCGTTACCGATCTCGATACGGAGCTTGATATATTCATCACCCGAAACGTATTCGGTGAGAGAGGGAGTTCCTTCCTTTGTCTTATTCTTAAGCCATTCCTCGCCGAGGTACTGCTCAGCAAGATAGAACATTTCTATATCGTCGACTCCGTCACGGACGATCTTAGCGCGGACAGAAGGGCATGCGCCGCCGTTTCCAACCGGCTGGCCCGGATAAATAAGCCATCCCTCGCCGTAAATAACCTTACCGTCACCGTCTGTAATAGATTTTGCGTCTTCCCACGGATCCACTACAACACCAATACCGGTTCCGCCTTCTTCCCACGGATTTTCACCTTTAAATTGATATCGGTTTGCACACCAATAGAGGAAACCGTCAATATCACGCTGATATATCTGCCAGAACATAAGACGCTGAACTACGCCCTCAGTATCAACAAAGAGCTGAGCGTATGGATTGTTCGGGTCGTTACATACGTAGGTCCACATTCTGTCGCCATTTGCGATGTGCTCGTTCATTCTCTCCTCGAACGACTTAGAAGGCTTATAGTTGAGGAACTCATCGTAGGATTTAACGTCGTCCCAGAGGCAGAGCTTAGGACACCAAAGATCGGTATACTCAGCCATATGATCAGCCTGGTCGGTATTTCCTGTGACCTGAATGTTGGTATAGAAGGGGGCGCATATCTCGATCTCGGGGCAAAGAGCGGTCAGCTTTGCTTCCCAGTTCTTAAGCTCGGTAAGGTGCTGCTTGCTTCTAGGCTCGTCGATAGGATAGAAGTATGCCTTCTTAAGCCAGGTTTCGTTTGACTTAAGCTTCTCGTAATACTTAAGAAGCTCTTCTTCGTTTATCGTTCCGTCCGTATTCGTCGGAATGGGAACTCTGAAGGAGGTTACACGAGGATCGGACATATATGCGTCCGCTTTAGTATCAAGAATGCCGAAAGGAACGTCAAAACCGCTCATATTATGATCGAGAAGTACGTTATACCAATCCTCATACGTTCCGTTGTAATAAGATATAAAGGCCTGCGTAAGACCAACTGCCGTTGCGAACGTCTTTTCCTTCGGGATCTCAAAATCCCATACGTGGACGGTTATGTTATAGGTAGCGATAACGTTTTTGTCCTTATCTTTAAGCTCGTAAACGTACTCGTAATCACCTGCGGGAGTGTTTTCATCGGTCTTGAACTCGATCATAAAAGGAAGAATGGTATTAGCTTCCACGATCAGTCGTCTTCCGTAATACGGGATAAGTCCATCTGTATATTGCTTTCTGCTGCCGACCTTCTGCGTTTTGTTCATAGAATACATTGACGGCTGAATAAGCTCGGTCTCACCGGACTTGAGAGTAAGAGTTGCGTTTTTGATTTGCTTCTCGGAATATACAGCAACCTGACAGCCTTCCGTCTCACCCTTGGCAAGATATACGGTATAATCAGTATTAAAATCGCCTTTGGGTGCCTTGTTTACTACTGTTTTTTCGAAGCTGTGAAATGCCCACACTTTGAGGGCTCCGCCTTCGGCATCTCCGTCACCTGTAGGTTTCTTGCCTTCACCGCCGTTGCAGGAAGCAAAGGAAATCGTCATACAGAGTAAAAGGATAAACGCGACAATCTTTTTCATAATTGCACCTCGATATTGGATGGATATATTGTATTATACCTTATTTCCGTAACTATGTCAATAATTAAATCAAGATTAAAACGGCAATCCCAATTCGGAACTGCCGTTTTACGTTATTACTTTTTCATTGCCGCTTCAAGGGCGTTACCGATCTCGATACGGAGCTTTATAAAATCATCGCCCGAAACGTATTCGGTAAGAGAAGGAGTGCCTTCTCTGGTCTTATTCTTAAGCCATTCCTCGCCAAGGTACTGCTCAGCAAGATAGAAGAGCTCAATGTCGTCAACGCCGTCGCGGACGATCTTTGCTCTGATAGACGGAACTGCTCCGCCTGCGCCTACAGCCATACCGGGGTAGAAGAGGAAGCCGCATCCGTAAATAGTCTTTCCGTCACCGTTCGTGATTTTGGTATTTACGGTTTTCCAAGGATCAAGAGGGGTCAAGGCAGTGCCTTCGGGCGGATGAGGGCCTTCCTTATAGCCGTAGTAGTTTACGCTCCAGTAAAGGAAGCCGTTGATATCTCTCTGATACATCTGCCAGAACATAAGTCTCTGATGAACGCCCTCTGTATCAATAAACATCTGCGCGTAGGGATCGTCGGGGTCATTACAGACGTAGGTCCACATTCTGTCGCCATTTGCGATTTGCTCGTTCATTCTCTCCTCAAAGCTCTTCGAGGGAGTAAAGTTCAGATAGTCGCCGTAGGACCTTTCATCGTCCCAGAGGCAGAGCTTAGGACACCAGAGGTCGGTATACTCAGCCATATGAGCGGTCTGGTCGGTTTGTCCTGCGAGCTGAATATTGGTATAGAAGGGAGCGCAGATCTCGATCTCGGGGCAGAGAGCGGTC
>JAZQGU010000014.1:0-10582 GCA_045540175.1 Eubacteriales bacterium
GAATACACTGCGCTGGTTCTCCAAAATGCCAATAGCCTCGTTGATCTTCTGATAAGACACATCAGCAGTGTGCTCCAGAGCCTTTTCGGCGCAGGCAATGAACTCCAGCATGAATTCCTTATTCAGGTAATCCAGCAGGTAGGCATTGAGCTGATCCACGGGCATTTCAGGCAGAGCCTGGTTGGCGAAGGTCAGGTAATAACCCATGCGGAAGAAGTTAGGAACAGGCTTATCCAAACCGGCAGCCATAATCTGGCGCATCTCACGCAGGGTGGGCAGCACCAGTTCGTAGTTCTTGGTCCTGAAAGCCTTCTTATACTGCTTCTCTACAACCTTAGCCAGCGCCAGCAGGCGGTCCGCATTCTCGCTGACCACATACTGGTTGGGAGTCAGCTTGGACTGGGCCGCGATGTCGCGGACACGGAAAGTGGCATCCTTATCGCTGTTCTTTTCCAGCTCAAAGATCAGAGAATCCAGCTCACGAACGGAATCCTTGGCATTGCTGCGGGACTTGTTGTAGGCAGACTCCAGCGCGACATGCTTGAACTCAAACTTGTCGAAGTCCTTGCACATCTGCGTTACCTTTGCGGCCTTGGCGCTATCACCCTGGGCGACAGCCTCCACCATAGCACCGTTCAGGGTCTTCAGGTAGGTGTTGAAATTGTTGCGGCTTTCACGCTGACGAGCCTTACCCTTGAGGATCATGGCTTCGGTCAGCTGCTTGCCGATCTTGACGATGGGGTCCAAGCTGGACATGGGGTCCTGGAAGATCATCGCGATCTTATCACCGCGGATCTTGTGATATTCTTCTTCAGAAATTTTAAGTAAATCTTGTCCGTCGTAGAGGATTTCGCCGCCTTCGACGATAGAGTTTCCGGCAAGGATACCCATAACTGCTTTACTCGTTACGGATTTTCCCGATCCGGATTCACCGACTATCGCAAGTGTTTCGCCCTTGTAAAGGTCAAAGGAGATATTTCTGACGGCTTTTACGATTCCACCCTGAGTACGGAATGATATTTGCAGATTTTTTACTTCTAATTTCTTATCCATAAATTAACATTCCTTTCTTACAATTTGGTGTCTTATCCCGATTATTCCTCGTTTCCGCGGAGCGACGGGTTGAATGCGTCGCGCAGTCCGTTACCAAAGAGGTTGAAGCTGAGCATCAACAAGCTGATAAAGATCGAGGGGAAGAGGATCATATGGGGATAAGTGAACAGATAGTTCTGTCCTGTTGCGAGAAGGGTACCTACACTTGTCATGTTACCCGTACTGAGGTTGATGATTCCGAGGTAGGAGAGCGAGGTCTCCGAGAAGATTACGCCCGGAATTACGAGAACGGATCCGGTAATAAGAGTTCCGATCGCGTTCGGGAAGATGTGCTTAAACATAATTCGTCTGTCGCGCGCACCGAGAGTTCTTGCGACGAGAACGTATTCCTGATTCTTGAAACGGTAGAACTGCATTCTCGTTCTTCCTGCCATTCCGACCCAGCCGGTCGCAAAGAAGGAGATGAAGAGAATAATGATGTGCGATACGTTGAGATGGTACTTAAGAAGTGTGATGACGATCATCGAAGGAATCGAACCGAGAATATCGACGATTCTTTCCATGATAAGGTCGACCTTACCGCCGTAGTAACCCTCGATCGAACCGTATATAGCTCCCACAAAGAGGTTAACAACCGATACGATAATTGCCAGGATGAACGAGAAGCGGGCACCGCTTGCAAGACCTGAGAAAATATCCATACCGTAGTTATTTGTACCAAGGATGAAGCTCGGCTTAGTGATACCGTCGTTTGCAATATCGTGTATGTACTTATAGTACTCGTAGTAGTCTACTCGTACGTTCCACATATTACCGGATTTTTCTTCGGCGTAGCGATAAAGCTTCGTGTCGCCTTCCCAGAGCATCTTTGAGATGTATTTATCATCCATAAGACTGGGAGTATCTTCCCAATAAATGTTGATGAAATTACCGTTTTCGTCATATACGATCTCGGTCTTTCGTCCTTCGCCGATCTGCGTCGCGTACCAGATATTTGCGTTGTTCGCATCCTGCTCTGCTGATGGGCGCTTGCTCGGATCGGTCATAGGAAGGATAATCTGGACGTTATGCTTGTCTTGATACTCCTGGAGAGCACAGTACTCGTCGTACTTGAGAAGCACGTATTTAGCTCCGACCACATTATACGTATCGAGGCGGAACTTATAATAGGGGATCTTAATTTCCTCGCCCCTTCTGATCTGCGTTTTTTCGACGATCTTAGGCTCAGTCATTATGACCTTTCTGCCCTTGATCTCTATTTCGATCGCACGATACTCGTCGTAGGTTCTTTGGTTGACTTCCTTTTCCTGTCCGCCATCCCAGAAGTGTATGCCCTTTTTATAGAAGAACTCGTTTCTGGGCAGACAGTAGGCATAATACTGGTCCTTATCCTTTACCTGATAGGGTGTAAGGAACGGGCCGAGCACTGCAAAAAGTATGAGGAAGCCTATGATAAATGTAGCAACTATCGAAGCCTTATTACGCGCAAAGCGTCTGAACGCATCCTGAAGATAGGACACAGGCTTGGTTTCGAGCTTTTTATCGTGAAGTCTTTCATCTACGTTATGGAAGACAAATTTTTCTTTTGAAATCTGATAATCCTGTGCTCTCATTACTTCGCCCCCATTCTGATTCTCGGGTCAATGACACCGTAGGACAGGTCGATAACGAGGGTCGCCGCAAGTCCTACCAAGAGGTAGAAGGCGGAGAGCATCATAAAGAAATCATAGTCCTGGCTGTTTATGGCGGCGAGGTAAAGTCCGCCGACTCCGGGAATCGAAAAGATCTTCTCGATAACGAGAGAACCGGAGAGGACACTGATAAACTCGCCGATAATGGACGGGAATATCGGAACCATCGCATTACGAAGCGCGTGGCGCGTAGTGGCCTGGGATTTTGTAAGACCTTTGGTTCTTGCGAGGAGCATAAATTCGCTTGTAAGAACCTCGGTAAGCTCTGCACGGGTTCCGCGAGCGTAACCTGCAATCGAACCGAACGACATAGAGAGGACTGCGGGAACCATCGACTTGAACATATCAACCGTGAAATAGTCGTAGCCGGGGTTCATCGTCTTCGGGAAGAGGTTAAGACGGAAGCAGAGTATGTAAAGAATTAGAGATGCATAAACGAATGAGGGCACGGAAATAAATACCATAACGAGAGTCGAAATGGTATGGTCCTGCCACTTATTCTTCTTAAGCGCCGCAAAAATACCGAGCGCAATTCCGATCGGTACGGCAAAAAGTGATGAATAGATGTTAATGAGAATCGTCGGAGGAAGCATCTTAACGAAGGTGCCCCATACATCTGCTCCCTGGAATTCGGGCATATTGATTCCAATACCGAAATCCCAGTCGAGAACGATGCGCTTAATATATAAGCCGAGCTGTTCTAGGATCGGCTTATCGTATCCGCGTGCCTTAATCAAGTTTTTAAGCTTCTCAGGATCCTGTCCGACGCCAACTGACGTTACGTCAACAGGCAGCAGCTTTATAAGTACAAAGCACATTACAAAGATAATAGAAAAGGTCATAAGCATAAGGCCTATTCTTTTCAAAATATATTTGAACATGTACATATTGACTGTCTCCTTTCATTACATTTTCGACAACATATAAACGGAGAAGAATGGGGGATAGTAAAACCATCCCCCATTTTTCGCTGAAACCGTTTAAGACGGTAAATAATTATTTGTAGTTGAGCTGGCCGTCGTTGTCCTTAACGAAGGAATGCCACTGAGCGTCATCATAGTTGTGAGTCCAGTACTTGATTCCGCCGTAACCCATGAATGTGTTGTACTCATAGGTGATGTAGTCGAGCTTGTGAGAAAGCATAGAAGCGGAGAAGTTGTTGTAAGTAGGAACGGTGTAGTATGCAAGGAGAACTTCCTTCTCAAGAGCAGCGATAAGCTGGAGTCTCTGGGACTCTTCAAGAGCTGCGGAGCTCCAGTTGTACTTAGCACCGGAAGCGCCGTTAAGGCAGTTATACCAATCCATAAGAGACATGGTCTCTTCGATGTCTGCGCCGTTTTCGCCAACGCCCTTCATGGTGAAGGTCATCATCTGAGCGCTAGTATCCCATGCTGCAGAGTACATATATGCGGGAGAGAGGTAAGCGAGGAGGAAGTAGCCGGGGTCCCAAGCTGCTCCGGTCCAACCGCCCATACAGATCTCGTACTTACCAGCGCGGAAGTCATCTGCCCACGCCTTTGCGAAGTCCTTGATCTCGAAGTCGAGCTTGCCTTCAAGGGGAGTGCCGACAACAGCCTTAGTCCAAGCATCCTTGAGGTAGTCGAAGTGTCTCTGAGTAGCCTCGTTGATAGCGCCGGTACCGAAGGTGAGCTTAACGGTATCGTTAGCGGTAAGGAGACCTGCTTCGATAGCATCGTTATATGCCTTAGTGAAGAGAGCCTTAGCCGCCTCAACGTCATAGCCGGTGATAGCGTCTACAGCTGCATCGAGCGAATCGTACTTGGTGTAGTCAACGTTATATACTTCGCAAAGAACCTTCTTAGCCTCATCGGATTCGCGGTATGCTGCACCGTTAGCAACATCATAGTAGTGCATCGAGTTATAAAGACCGAAGCCCTTGAGGGATGCAGTAGTGCACTTTGCGGTATAGTCAACACGGTCGATAGAAAGGGAAAGTGCCTTTCTGAAGTCAGCAAGGGTAAGGATTTCCTTATCGATGCCGGTCTGGCCGTTAGCGGTTTCGTTGGACTTGAGTGCTTCAGCGCTGGACTGGAGCTGGAGAGATCCAACGTAGTCGTCGGGAGTGAAGTATGCTCTGTCGGAGTTCTTATAATCCTGAGCGATGGAAACGTCGATACCGATACCGTCTACTTCACCTGCCTGGAACTTAAGCCATGCGGTGTTCCATTCCTTGATGGTCTCGCATACGATACGGTCGGTCTGGTAGAGGCCTTCGTTTTCCTTTACGCCGTAGCCATACCAGTTCTCGTTCTTTTCGAGGATGTATGCCTTACCGGACTGGAAGAAGGTGAGCTTGTAGGGACCCCAAGAAGCGGAGGTCTTTACGGAGCTGTTATACTTAGAGGTCCAGAGGGTGGATCCCTTAACGGGAGCAACCTTGTTTGCCTCATACTTTGCCTTGTGAACAAGGGGAAGAGATGCGAAGTTGTAAGCTGCCTTGTAGGTAAGGTTGCCTTCCTCGTCAACGAGGTCGAGAGCCTTCTCAAGAACTACTACGAGCTCGTACTCGTTGTCGCCAACGAAAATACCAACTTCCTCGAACTTAACTTCGGGATAAGTATAGGGGTATACGAGGTAGTAGGGGAGATTTTCGGGGGGCTCGTTACCCCAATTCTCAGTATCGATAAGGGTGGTCCAGAGAGCGATGGTCTCATCGGTAACTGCTACACGACCGGTCTCTTTGTCTGCAAGAGCTTCAAGAGCTGCAAATGCTGTTGCATCGAGATATGCCTTATAATCGGTTACAGTAGCACCGCCGCACCAGTCAAGTGCTTCCTTCATTGCGAAGTAAACAGGCTTGCCGTCAGGCTGAGTGTACTTGCCGTCAGCGCCCTTAACGAGGTCTGCCATTACGTAGATGCCGGATACGCCGTTATCTACAGTCTCAACGTCCTGGCCCTGCTTTGCATAGCCCTGTGCGTTTGCGATGATGGTAGCGCCTACATAGAAGGAGTCAGCACGGTAGTTCTGGAAGAGAGGATTAAGCTGTTCCTTCATGGTGTAAACAAAATCCTCTGCCTTGATTGCAGTGCCGTCGTCCCACTTAAGGTCGTTACGGAGAGTGATAGCGTAAGCCATGTACTTGTCGCCCTGGATATTCCAAGCGTCCTTGTACTTAGCGGTTACGTCTTCGAGCTTAGTTGCTGCTTCGTAAACGATTTCAAATGCGCCGGGAACGATCTTGCCGTTCTCGTCGTACTTGTAATCGAAGGAGAAGAAGCTGGAACCGAGATAAGACATGATCTGAGTGTCATTGTTATCCTGGTATGTGAGCTCATTCCAGTTGGAGGGAGAAACTGCCGTATAAGTATTATAGGTATATTCGCCGGCCTTAGTGAAGATGAGCTGAATGCCCTTCTCATTGTTTCCACAAGAAGTGAAAGCCGCACAAATCATAACTACGAGAAGCAGTCCCGCCACAATGCGTTTTGCCATAGTTTTCATTGTTTTTTTCTACCTTTCAAAAAGATTTTATGTAATTATAGCACACGAAACCTGTTCAGTCAAGCCCATTTTCAAAAAAAGTTAATAATTATGAAAGTTTTCAGAAATAAAATTGCAAAACTCTCACAGAGATGAATATCATTCTGCGCAAACGTATATTTGCGCGGAAAATTTGACTGCTTCGGCGTCATTTTTATATATTGGAGAAAATTATGCGAAAATGTTGTTATATTCTATCAGAACACCTTACCCGAGGTTTACCCCTCAGGGGAAGGCAAGACGACGTTCCAATACTTCGCCACGTTCATTTACCTTCTCCGGCGGGAGAATGGTGCAAGTGGCAAGCCACGGACGGATGAGGTGTCAGGTGAAAAAAATCTGAGCATATTTCAAATAAGTTAGTTTACTTTTGGAACACCTCATCCACCACCTTCGGTGGTCCCCCTTTTCCCGCTGGAGAAGGTAAAAAAACGTCCCTGATACTTCGCCACGTTATTCATTATTCATTATTCATTATTCATTAACACAGAAAAGCACCCTTTCGAGTGCTTTTCTACATTATTTATTATACTTGGCAACGATCGCCTTCATTGCGTCCATCTTGTTCTCCATATCGTAGACAAGTTTGAACTGCGTGCGGGTGCGGTCGAGGTTCTGCTCGGGATAGTGGATCTTGAAGTACGTATCGCCGTTCAGATAGTCTGTAAGGAATCGGATTCCGCATTCGAACGTCATAAGCTTTGCCGAGAACGGGAGATACTCGATCTCGCACTCGTTAAGCTTGCTTCCGCATGCCGACATAAAGCCCTCTGTATACTTTTCGAAAAGCTCAAGCGACATTTCGATCTTGCTTAAGTCCTTTTCGTCCTCTGCTCCCGTGCTTGCGCCGAAGCGGATGCTGTCGCCGAAATCGTAATGCACGAGACCCGGCATTACGGTATCGAGGTCGATAACGCAAACTGCGCGGAGGTCTGTTGCGTCGAAAAGAAGATTATTAAGCTTGGTATCGTTATGCGTAACGCGGAGAGGAAGCTTGCCTTCCTTAAGGAGTCCGAGAAGAAGCTCGGTGTCCGCCTTTCTTTCCTTTACGAAGTTGATCTCTGCCTGTACTTCCTTTGCTCTGCCCTTGAGGTCGTTCTTTACAGCTTCTTCGAAGAGACGGTATCTGTCTGCGGTGTTGTGGAAGTTCGGGATCGTCTCGACAAGCTTCGATGCGTCGAAATCAGAAAGCTGATTCTGGAAGTTTCCGAATGCTGCGCCGAGAGTTTTAAGCTGCTCGGGGTTTTCGACCTGCTGAAGTGCAACGGTGTCCTCTACGAATACGTAGAGACGGTAATAGCCGCCTTCAACCTCGCAATAGGGTTCTCCGTCAACTGTCGGGATTACTGTAAGAGTACATCTGTCCTGATCGGGGTCGCCCTCGTTCTTCTTTCTTATATGCTCTGTGACGTAAAGGATATTACTCATAAGTCCATCAACGTCGCGGAAGATAGAATTATTGATCTTCTGAAGAATGTAACGGGTACGCTTTTCACCTTCCTCGGTAACAAGGCAGAAGGTGCTGTTTATGTGTCCGAATCCGTACGGTGCGGCTTCGACAAGCTCGCCCTTAAGAGCAAATTTTTCCTTGAAAATATTGAAATCCATTATGACCAAAGCTCCTTCGGATAAATTCCGTCTTCGACCATCTGCTTGATGGCGTTCATTACTTCTTCCTTATCCTCACGGTAGGTCATTCCGTGCCATACTGCGGTAGTGTCGCATACGCGAACCTTCTTCTTGCCGTCCTTGATCATCTTGTCGATAACTGAGGGGATGTAGAACTCGTCTTTCTCGATATTTGCGGTCTTAAGGAACTCGGCAAACTGCGCTTCGATCTCCGGATAGATATCGGGGGCAAGAAGCCACATATTCATCGAAACAGGAGTCTCGGGATCGAATCCGCTATCTTTCGTTATCGCCGTGTGCTCTGTAATGTTTGTAAGGTAACCGTCGGTAACCTCGCATACGCCGCGCGCAACCGATCCATTATCTGACAGAGTGTTTTTAATACGATAGCCTATCAGGCAATACTCGTCCTTATTTTCAGTAAGCGCCTGATATGCCTTTTCAAATGCGTCACGGCCGTAGAAGTCATCTGCATTGATCGTAACGAAGGGGGTATCTACAATATCCTTTGTTGTAAGTATAGCGTCACCGGTGCCATAGGGCTTCTTTCTGTGGGGCGGGATCGTCTGATAGGAATATTCGACCTCGATGTGACGCGAGATTCTGTCACCTGCGATCTCCTTGAAGTCCTTCTCTATTTCCTTTTTGATTATAAATACAACCTTATCAAAGCCCGCTCTCTTGGCATCGTAAACAGAATAGTCAAGGATAACCTCGCCAGCAGTTCCTACAGGCTCAAGCTGCTTACATCCGCCGAATCGGCTGCCCATTCCTGCAGCCATTACCACAAGTGTTGCTTTTGCCATTGTCATTTCCTCCGAATTAACGTAATAAGAGGCGGCAATATCCGCCTCTCATCATTATACAGCAAGTATCCGCTTTTTGCAATAGTATTTTCGGCCCATTTTCGGGCATTTTGTATGATTTTGGACACTATCCTTCAAGCTGACGCGACAAAAAGCCTGCTGCCGTCTGTATAAGCTTACTTTCGAGCTCATCTCCTCGGCGCTCGTTTTCGTCCTTCACTACCGATATTACGCATCCTGTTACGTCGCCCTCCGTGATTATCGGCATCGCACAGGAGATATAGTAGTTACTGTCCTCATCAGTCACAGAAATACGGCGTTCACCGTTTTGAAGTCGGTAAAGATTTCTGCCTTCAAGCAATTTTTCGACACCCGACGATATTCTCTTTTCACCGAATTCGCGTCTAGGAACACCCGCCGACGCAATGACACCGTCACGGTCGGTCACGACCACGCCGAGATTGCAGGTCTTATGAAGCGTCTCTGCGTACTGCGACGCAAAATTCCCCAGTTCTCCCATCGGGGAGTATTTTTTGAAAATGACCTCGCCCTCTCTGTCGGTGTATATTTCAAGGGGGTCGCCCTCTCTTATTCTCATTGTACGGCGTATCTCTTTCGGAATGACGACACGTCCGAGGTCGTCAATCCTTCTAACAATGCCTGTTGCCTTCATATATTTACTCCTTTTCTCTACTCTAAAATGTGCCAAAACCCCAGTATTTATACGGGTTTTCGGGGTTTTTACGCTTTTTTAAACCCTGCCTCATTTTGTTAAATTTTGTGCAAAAATCGAGTTTGCCCTTGTTTAACGCAAGCCTCCCCTCAAAGTCGGAAAAAACCAGTGTTTATGCGGGTTTTCGGCCTTTTGACCTTAACAAATTAAAATAGGGGGATTTAGGACGGGTTGTTATTGCTTTGCTCTTTGTTAGTATCACACTTTTTGTAGAAATTATGAGTAGAATTTCCAAAAACTATTTTTTTAATTTTAAAATGAAGTAAGCACAGACAGGATTGAGTCGTCTAGGGTTCTGTCAGAATCTGCATAAGCCATATTTACCTTCATGTTTCCTACTCGGACACAATAAGGATTTTCAATTTGAATAAGATAACTGACTATTCTTTCAAATTTTGTCTTTGTTCGATCTATCACTACATCTTTGATTTCGACTAAGTCGTCTACAGTTAGCTGACTTGTGTCAGTATGTAATGCTTTTTCATATAAATCATGCGCCAATTGCGCATCCCGAATTAGTTCTTCGGTTATTAAAACCTCCTCTCCTAAAATTTTTTCTTTTCTCGGAATATCCACACCATCACCTCCTTCCAGTAAAAAAGGCACCTCAAATTAATTGAAGTGCCTTCTAAAATCAAAAAGTAATTGTGATCGTAGTTCCTTTCCCAAGTTCGCTTTCAAGAGTTACCTTGCCGCTATGATACTGTACGGCATGTTTTACGATAGAAAGTCCGAGACCAGTGCCGCCAGTTTCTTTAGAATGGCTTTTATCTACACGGTAGAAGCGTTCAAAGATACGGCTTTGATGTTCGGGGGCAATACCGATGCCGGTATCCTTTACAGATACAACCGCACGACCGTTATCCTTACCGATTTTAATCCCGACCTTGCCGCCGTCCACATTGTAGCGGATAGCGTTATCGCAAAGATTATAAATAATCTCATAAATATATCGGCGCACGCCGTAAATGGTTTGCGGTTCACCCTCAATGCTAAGCGTAACATTTCTCTTGGTCGCCGGTACGGTAAGCACCTCAACGACTTCTTTTGCAACCTCTGTCAGTTCTACCGTTTCGGTTGCAGGTTCGTTGTTCTCATCAAGCTGAGAAAGGCGAATAATATCGTTGATAAGGGATACAAGTCTTGTTGCTTCCTTACGGATGTTA
>JAZQGU010000015.1:0-35054 GCA_045540175.1 Eubacteriales bacterium
CGATTATATATTTATCCCACTGCTTATTTTGCGCATGGACAAGGTTCGTGGTCGTTGCGTTGGTATACTCGTTTTTGATTTCACCGGTCAGCTTAAATGATAAATATTCCGGAATCATGAGAAAATGCGCTGCTTTTTGCAGCTTGCCGGTTTTTTGATCAGAATAAAGCTGGTAAATCGTATTAAATTCCTGCCTTTGGATGCCTGTTCTTGCGTACAATTCGGTTTGCGGAATGATGCGATTTACTTCCTCGGCAGATTTGTGTGTCCTTCCGTCGCGGTAAGAAATAGCGGGGAGAATTTCTTGCTTATTATGATCCAGCAGGACATAGTCAACACCCCATGTGTCGATTGCAATGGTTTTAGGTGTTTTATTAAGTGCTTTACACTTTTTGATGCCTGCTTTTACATGACGCAACAGCTCGCCGGTATTCCAAACGAGTGTACCGTTTTCTTTTTCTATATGGTTGTCAAAACGGTAGATTTCTTCCAGATGGAGTTTGTTGTTTTGAATACAACCCAGTATATGCCTGCCGGAAGAGGCACCAATATCAATAGCAAGGTAGTAGCACATAACAACCTCAATCTCCTTTCTTGCTTAAATATAGCATGATGCCAATGGTAAAGCAATGCGGGAATGAATTGAAAATGTGCACAAAATGACTATGTAGTTTCTCTGTAGAAAATATGTCCTGGCAAGGTGGTGACGGTGGGGGGATTTTCGCCCTTCAGCGCCAGCATGAGATTTGTTACCAATCCCTGACACAGGGCTTCCATCTGCACATCGATGGAGCTCAGCTCCGGATCGCTGCAGCAGGCAAGCATGGAATTGTCATAACCGATGATAGAAAGATCCTCCGGAATGGAAAGACCGGCTTTTTTTGCATATTTGATGGCAGCCAACGCCAATTGATCATTGGAAGTGATGATGCCGTGGAAGGAAAGTCCGTTTTTCCGAAGCTGCAGCAGGTAATTTGCCATGCCGGGGATGTCCTCGGAATTTCTGCCGAAGAAATGGATCCGCTTTTCGTCTAATAGACCGTGATCTTCCATTGCCTGCCGGTAGCCCAGCAGCTTGCGCTTGCCGCTATAGGAAGTGGAGTTGTAAAAATACAAAATATCCTTGATCCCATGGCGGATCAGCAGCGTAGCGGCATCATACACAGATCGCTGATCGTCGCTGACCACACCGTAAACATTTGGCGCGTCCAATGCCGCGTTCAGAAGCATCACCGGCACCTGCCGGGCGGCTTCCCGAATATAGCGGTCCTTGTCGGCATCCTCGTAAACGAAGCCGGAGCCGATGAGGATCAGCGCATCCACCTTTTTGGCAAGCAGCAGCGCCGCAGACTTTTCCTTGCTCTGCAGCTGAAAACCACTGCAGCAAAGAATGCTGTCGTAGCCCTGAGCGCGAAGCAGCTCTTCGAGAAAATAAATGGCTTTCGCCTGATAGATGTCGGAAGCATCGGTGCAAAGAAGTCCGATGGTCTTCATGGTATTTAGACCCAGACCACGGGCAAAGACATTGGGCGTATAGCCCTGCTGCTCGATGATGTCCAGCACCTTTTTCTTGGTCTTTTCGCTGACCTTTTCGTTTCCGTTCAGCACGCGGGAAACGGTGGCGATGGATACGCCTGCCAGCTTGGAAATATCATATATATTCATGGATAGTCTCCTTATCAGATCAGATCGATCCGGTCAAGCTCGGCGCTGACAGGGTAGGCGTCGCTTTCCTGCTTGGGGCTGTGACCGAAAAAGCGGAGGTAGGCGCGGTAGAAGGTGGAATAGTCCTGATAGCCGCACTCAGAATAAATATCCGTGGGCTTTTGCCCTTGCAGGATCTTCTGGCGGGCGAGGATGAGCCGCTTTCTGCTGATGTATTTGCCCACGGAAATGCCCGTGGCATTCTTAAACCGCAGACAAAGCTGGGCTCTGCTTAGGAAAAAGGTATCGCAAAGCTCCTTTAAGCTCAGCTCTGTGCCTAAGTTTTTGTTGATGTGGCGGATGATCCGGTATTCCACTGTATCCGGCTGACCCGCAAGCTGGGTGCTTTGATCGAAAAGGATGCAAAGCTCTTTCATCAGCAAAATGAGATCGGCAAGAATAGTGAGTCGGTCACAGTCAACATGGAGCATATTGCGCAAATGCCGCATATAGGCATCCGTTTCAAAATCGGCGGCGCGGTAATGGTTCTGCTTGCCGGACTTGCGGTCAAACAGAGGGCGGGTCAGGGTACTGTCCGGATCCAGATCCTGCAAAATGGCGGGATCAAAGGAAACGATGATCCGTTCGTAGTCGTAACGGGGGTCGGTTTCGATGAAATGGGCTTCTGTGGGACGCATCAGCAGAACATCCCCGGGGGAAAGGGGATATTCACTGCCCTCTACATGGTAAACCGCTTTACCGGATATAAAACAGAAGAGTTCTGCCTTGGTATGGGTGTGTATGGAAAAGGTTTCGTGGTTGTAGGCGGGATCAAGTCCGCTGCTGATATGAATGCCGGGATAGTATTTCTTTGTTTTGTTCATTTTGATCACCCAGCTTACCTTATCACATACAAAGACGAATTGCAATATAAAAAAAGAAAAAATGTAATTTTATTACAATTCATATGCTTTATAATGGGGATAAAAGGAGGAGTGCAGGCATGAATCCATTACGAATTTTTGCCTTTGCCGACGAAGCGGATGCTTCCATGACCAAACAGGTGGCGGCAATGGTGCGAAACGGTCTGCAGGGACTGGAAATCCGCGGTGTTGACGGCGAAAATGTTTCGAAAATCACACCCCATAAAGCCCGGGAGGTCCGCGCAATGCTGGATGATAACGGACTTTGCGTGTGGTCTGTGGGATCGCCCATCGGCAAGGTCCGCTTAGATGAGAATTTTGATGACCATATGGATCAGGTTCGGTATGTACTGGATTTGGCAGATATTTTGGGCGCTTCCAATGTGCGGATGTTCTCTTTCTACACGCAGGAGCATGCTGCGGTGAAGAATCAGGTCATCGACCGACTGGGAATGATGCTGGAAGAGGCGAAGGATACCGGAATCGCTCTGTGCCATGAAAATGAAAAGGGCATTTACGGCGATACCGCTGACCATTGCGTAGAACTGCTGCAAGCATTGCCGCAGCTGCATGCGGTGTTCGATCCTGCCAATTTCGTTCAGTGCGGGGAAGATACCCTGCTTGCGTGGGAAATGCTGAAGGATCGGGTTCGCTACTTGCATATCAAGGACGCACTGCCCGACGGCAGCGTTGTGCCGGCAGGCAAGGGCGACGGAAACATTCCCTTTATCGTGAAGGATTATCTTGCCCGGGGTGGCAGAGAAATGACTTTAGAGCCCCACCTTGCGGTGTTTGAAGGCTTGAAGGGATTGGAAGAATCCGGCGATGTCAGCGTGGTGGGTCAGAAGTTTACCTTTGCCTCGGCAGAGGAAGCCTTTGATGCCGGATGCAGCGCTCTGAAAGCGATCTTACAGGAGGTAAATGTATGATTCATTCTTTTTTGCTGGTAGGTCAGTCCAATATGGCAGGTCGTGGTATCATCGGTGAGGTGGAGCCACTGGATCAAAGACGGATCCGGCTGCTGCGCAACGGTCTGTGGCGTCCTGCATTCGTTCCTTATCACTGGGATACGGATACGGCAGGCATCGGTCTTGCGGAAAGCTTTGCCGATGCTTATAAAAAGGATCATCCCGATGTGCAGGTGGGCATTATTGCACAAGCCGACGGCGGCACTTGCCTTGACCAGTGGATGCCCGGTCAGCCTCTCTACGAAAGCGCGGTATCTCAAGCAAAGTTTGCCATGCGGGAGTCGGAAATAAAGGCAATTCTGTGGCATCAGGGCGAGGGCGATACCAGCGCTGAGCGCTACCCCCTTTACGAAGAAAAATGTACCCATATTCTTACCTCCATGCGGGACGCTTTGGGGCTGGATGTGCCCGTCATCGTAGGCGGTTTGGGTGATTTTCTGCCGAATTGTCCCGATGATCCCCAGCTTGCCAATTATGTCCATGTCAACGCGGCATTAAAGAAGATCGCGGAGAAAAATGACCGTTTTGGTTTTGTCAGCGCTGAGGGCTTGACCCCCAATGCGGACAACCTGCATTTCAACGCGGCATCCTTGCGTACATTTGGTCTTCGCTATTACGAAGCATTTAAGAATCAAATTAAGGAGTGATACATATGCAGATCGGTGCACAGCTTTACACGGTTACAGATTATATGCAGACCCTTGATGGGTTTGAAAATGCCTTAAAGAAGGTTTCTGCCATGGGCTATAAGTCCGTGCAGGTTTCCGGCACCTGCGCTTACGACCCTTACTGGCTGCGGGATATGCTGCAGAAGTATGACCTTACCTGCGCGCTGACCCATATTGGTCTAAAAGATATTGAGCAGAACACCGAAAAAGTGGTTCGTGACCATGAAATTTTTGGCTGCCGCCATATCGGTCTTGGCGCAATGCCCAACAAGCTTCGCAGCACCTTTGAGGGCTATGAGGAATTCAAAAAGACATTCCTGCCCGCAGCGGTGCGGATGCGGGATCTGGGAGCAAAGCTTTTGTATCACAACCATTGGTTTGAGTTTGATGACTTGAACGGCAAGAATGCCATTGAGCGCATGTTTGAGGATTTTCCTGCCGACGCGCTGGACTTCACCCTGGACCTTGGCTGGGCAGCCTTTGGCGGCGCGGATGTGGTAAAGCTCATCGAGCAGCTTACCGGCAGACTTTCCCGCATTCATCTGAAGGACTATGCCGACAAGCCCGAGGATGGCAGCATCGATACCCCCGCCTACCTGCGCCCCATTTATGAGGGAAAGCTTGACTACGATGCCTACATCAAAGCCCTTGAGAAAGCCGGCTGCGAGTACGCGCTGGTGGAGCAGGACTGGTGCTACGGCGAAGATCCCTTTGATTGTCTGAAAAGAAGCTATGAAAACGTCACAAAGCGTTTTCCCAATATGAAATAAGGAGAATTCATCATGGAAAAAGTTAGACTTGGTATTATCGGCGTGGGCAACATGGGTGTGCCTGTTTCCAAGCTGATTGCGTTTGAGGGCGAGTGTCCCGAGCTGGAAGTGACTGCTATTTGCGACATCAGCGAAGAGCGCCGCAATTGGGCGACCAACACCTTTGCTGAAAAGAATGTGAAGATCTTTGCGGATGCTGAGGAAATGATGACCTCCGGTCTTGTGGATGCGGTGTATATTGCTGTGCCTCACTACGACCATCCCACCCTTGCGAAGCTGGCTTTCAAGCATAAGCTGCATGTGATGTGCGAGAAGCCTGCGGGTGTCTACACCAAGGCTGTCCGGGAAATGAACGAGGCTGCAAAGGAAGCCGGCGTTAAGTTTGGTATTATGTTCCAGTGCCGCACCATTCCCGTATTTAAGAAAGTCAAGCAGATGCTTTCTTCCGGTGAATTCGGTCAGATCCGCGGTGTGACATGGCTGGTTACCTCCTGGTACCGCTCTCAGTCTTACTATGATTCCGGCTCCTGGCGCGCTACCTGGGCAGGCGAGGGCGGCGGTGTTCTCCTTAACCAGTGTCCTCACCAGCTCGACCTCTGGCAGTGGATATGCGGTATGCCGAAAAAGGTTCAGGCGCATCTTCATTTCGGAAAGTGGCACGATATCGAGGTCGAGGACGACGTGACCGCATACGTTGAGTATGAGAACGGTGCAACGGGTGTTTTCGTTACCACTACGGGCGACGGACGCGGCAGCAACCGCCTTGAGATCCAGATGGACAAGGCAAAGTTTATAGTCGAGAACGGAAAGCTCATAATGGACGAATTTGAAATGTTCGAGCCGGAGTTCTCGGCGACGAATACCGAGGTGTTCGGCTCTCTTAAGGGCGAGATCAAAGAGGTCGAGACCGACGGCGAGAATCCTCAGCACATTGGCGTTCTCAACGCTTGGGGAGGCGCAATACTTCGCGGCGAAAAGCTCGTTGCACACGGCAGCGAGGGTATAAACGGGCTCATGCTCTCGAACGCTATGCACCTTTCTGCGTTCCTCGATAAGGCAGTCGAGCTTCCTATCGACGAGGATCTTTACTACGAGGAGCTTATGAAGCGCGTTAAGACCTCACGCAAAAAGGACGGCGTAAAGGCGGTCTTTGCCGACACCTCGAATACCTACGGCGATCCTAAAAAGCAGAAAATGATCGAAGAGCATTATAAGCTGAAGTGAAATAAGCCGATACGGGTTTTTCCGTATCGGCTTTTTGCCGTTTTCAAGCGTTGCTTGCGCCGAGTCAGTCTTTTTCTCGGTCAAACGCCCTTTACCAGCTTGATGTGATCGAACGTGACTTCACCGTTTTTCAGCAAGAAATACAAGGAGCTTCCGATTTCTTTTCTGTACTTGCAGCGTGCGATCTCCGCGCCGTTTTCATATACAACAGCCGCGCGGCCGTCGGCATCGGCTTTTATACAGTAATCGAAGCTTCCGTCCTCGGTGTCGGGTGTAAACCAGATAGCGTCGTCTTCGGAGAAGCTTTCGACGTGGGCAGCACCTTCGAGTTCATATCCCTTGAGAATCGGGTATCTGTAAAACAGACCGAATTTTTCGGTGTTCTTGGTTACTTTTCCGGAGAAGGTAAGAGTAAACGCTGAAAGACGGTCCATTTGCTCACGCAAGACGAACTGCAGAACCGCATAAGCATCTTGAACAGTAGTGGTAACGGTGGCATTGCCGGATCCCATACGCACCTTAGCAGCATAGTAACCGTGGGTACCGCCGGTGACAAAGTTCCAACCAAGATCAATAACGCGACCGCACGAAAAATCTTGCTCGTAAACCGTCTCTCCGTTCTCCAAAAAACGCCAAGGAGCGTTTGCAGCAACGGGCTTTGTCATATCGAAGACAGTTTCGGCATGACCTGAAACGAATATGTCGTGCATGCGGGGAGATTCGCTGAGCAGCACGTGGTTAGAGCCCCAATATTGTACCATTGCATACCAAAAATCGGGGCAAGGCCACAAAAGCACCTCCGGATTCGCGGCGCGGTACATACGGTGAGAACCGCCGGTGTATCCATGGTGTCCAACCTGCAGAAATTCACAGCGGAGCGATTCTTTTGGAAAACGGTCTGCGGTGATATTTGAAGAAAGAGGAGAAGAATCGCCAAGCCAGAGTATACGGCGTCCGGCAAGCTCCATGCGAATGATCGTAGAGGTGTCATTTGAATCCCGGAACTCGTCCGGATAACGATCCTCGCAGGCATATAAAACGTCGAGTGTCGCGTCTGCGTAAACAAATCTTTGACCCGTGTGAGGAACGATATGACGTATGTTGGGATTAGCATCCATGATCGCCTTGACACGGTTCGGGAAATTGAACATCGTCGGGGTGTTGACCAGCAGAGAACGAAGCTCCACGCGGTCACCGAAGCGCTCCATCAGATCGCACATTGTAAAGTAATGGTCGGCGTGCCAGTGGGTAATAAACCAAGCTTCAATGATCGGTTTGCCGCCCGATACGTTTTGCTTTTCCAATGTTTCAAGGAGATATTCAGTCTCTTCGTATTCCGCATATCCGCCGTCGATCATGATGAATCTGCCGTCACACAGACGTATCAGATATGACATACCGCAGTCGCAGACGAGATACGGGGTTTTAAGCTGTGTCATAAGCGGCGTGCAGATCCTTTTCGCCTCTGTCTCACGCGGCGGTATCACGGTGTTATACTCCGATATTACACGCGTTGCGTTGTCATGCGGAACGTAAGAGGTGAGCAGAACGTGTCCGTCCTTTTCATATGTGGAAAACAGGGCGGCACCCTCAGCTCGTTCAATGTCAAAAGTAAATCCTGCGGATTCAATGGCAGCACCCAAACGTTTGTATTCCGCAACCGAGCTGTCACGCATAAGGATCAACTCGCCGCCGTCCTTAAGCGAAATTGATTGAGCAGCAGGGGAAATTCCTTGGCATATTTCAAAAATATTCATATCCGAAAGTCTCCTTTTTGAAATAAAAAAGCACTATTCTGTTATCTTAGAAAGAAGATCTTCTCTTATTCTCATAACCTCAAGAGTCTGTGCGGTATCGAACGAGGTTTCCTTAGTGTTGAAGAAACGAAGAATATCTGCGATAAGGTTCTTGAAGAAGGGCGATGAGACCGCCTGCTTATTTCCGTCTGAGGAAATAGCGAAGGAGTTATTTGGATCGTAGTTGATCTCGGCTTTTTTGCCGTTTTCGAATTCAAGGCAGAACTTGAAGCCGCTTTCGAGCGTTTCAGCCTTGGTCGAGACGCATTTTGAATTAATCGTCTTAACGACCATTTCGATCTGATGAACAGAATATTCGTTAAAGCTCCTTCCACCTCCCCAGGTCTCGAACTTGTTGGGCGAACCGACTGTATCAAGCTCGGTCGCGTAGCGGAGAGCAGAAGTGGAGAAGAACGGAGTGCCGTACTTTTTCGCGATCTCAAACATTTCGACCGCTTCTGAATAGTTCGGAGAAAAAGTCTTATCGACGTAGGTCGGTTTTCCGTATTTGAACGCCTCGCGGACGTATCCGAGATGCTTTTCGGGGTTTGAGGGTGCGAGAATGACGATAAAGTCCGATTTTTCACACAGCTCCTCAATGCTTGAGCATTTTTCCGCGCCGAATTCATTACACCACTGATCGGTGCTTCGACTGTCAACGGGGGAAATATCGAGCTCCGCCCACGCGTATGCAATGGCAAAATCGTCACCTGTTTTTTCGCAGACTTCCTTCATCCAGATAGGATAGTTGTTCGCGTGCCATTCGCTCAGGTAGTAATCTATAAATCCTATTTTCTTCATCAAAGCTTTATCTCACCTTTCTTTTCGGCAGACTGATAGAGGTAGTCGAGAAGCTTTGCGCTCTCGAGAATGTTGTCAATGTTGTTCTTGTTTTTCACGCCGCTGTCAATGGAGGCAAGGAAGTCCTTGTCCTCAAGGGTATATTTATTGGGGATATCGTATTCGGGGGTGACGCTTTCAAGCGTATCTGCTGACCAGAAGGTGAAGTGATCGCCGTAGATAAGGCGCGCGCCGCCCTTGTCACCGAGAAAGTCGATATACATTTCACCTATGCCCACGTTCTGCGCCCACGCGCCGTTGAAGGAAATACTTGCCTTGTCGGTGCGTATGTAGCCGGAAATGAAATCGTCGACGTCGTTTACACCGTTTTCAATGTCGGCGGTATCCTCCGCCCACATGCTTGTGTATTTGTATGCCTTCATATCCTTTGCCATCTCGCAGTAAGCGTCGCAGGTTACGTCGATAAGCTTTGCTCCGTCGAGAATGTAAAGAATGAGGTCGAGAAAATGTACGCCCCAGTCGATAAGAACTCCGCCGCCAGACTGTTCCTTGGTGGTAAAGGCGCCGCCGAGACCGGGAATGCTTCTGAAGGCACGGAAGGAACAGTAAACGTGATAAAGCTTGCCGAATTTTCCTTCCTTCAGATAATCGTGAAGCATCTCGACCGACTTGTGGTAACGGTTACAAACGCCGATATTGAGCATAAGTCCGCGCTTGTTTGCTTCTTCAGCCATTTCGCATGAGAGGGCGTAATTAACTGTGATGGGTTTTTCGCACATAACGTGCTTGCCTGCTCTGAGCGCGTCCATCGAGACGGTGTAGTGCGCATAATTGGGGGTGAGAACGAAGACCGCATCTACCTCGGGGTCGTTAAGCGCGATCTTGTAGTCGGTAATTACGTTTTCGATCTTTGGATGAGCTTCCTTCATTGCCTGCGCTTTTTCGATAATTAGATCGCAGGCGTATTTTACGCGGACGTCATCAAAAGTGTCGAGCGCGGGGAAATGCGCATTTTTCGCTATTCTTCCGCATCCTATAACTGCAACTGTTTTCATTCGGTTATCCTCCAAAAAGTATTGTTCGGTTAAATTATAAGGTTTTTGCGGCTATATGTAAATAGTATGATTTTGTTTTAATTTAACATTTTTTTGTATTTTGGGGGATTCAGGTGGTTTTTATTTAACATTTGGCTTGACTGTATTTACGGTTTGATGTAAAATAACGCTGTATATAAACTGATGAAGGGTATGCTATGGAAAATTTTTATCATATAAATAACGAGTACCGTCAAGACCCATTGCGGTTTGGCAGTACGCTTCTTATACAAATGGGCAGGATATACTGCAAGGGCGACTCTGAGTTCCCGGAGCATTTTCAGACCGACTTTTTCGAGCTTACCGTCGTGACGGGCGGATGCGGTATCGTGAGTGTCAGAGGCTTTGACATTCCGGTCAAGGAAGGCGATACCGTCGTTTCCTTTCCTGCGGAAACACATAGGATAGTATCTGACAAGCGCGAACCGCTTTCTTATGATTTTTTTGCCTTCAACTCCGACGATCCCGTCATAAGAGAGGAGCTTGACAACATAACGGCGGTCTTCCAGGATCCGTCCGACCGCCTTATAAGAAATCACCGTATTGAGAAGCTTGTCGAGACGGGGATAAATGAGCTTTGCGACCGCACGGCAGTCCTTTCCGATCGGCTTTTGACGAATATTCTCGATGAAATAATTATCCGTCTCATTCGTGTGTACGGGGAGAAAAAGAGTGCTGTTATGCATTCGTCCACAACGGGAAGCGAGCTGTTTTGTTACCGCATAATGAACTATATCGACACACATATCTTCAGTATGAAGCGGCTGACCGACGTTGCCGAAATAACCGGATATAATTACAGCTATCTTTCCGCTCTTTTTAAAAATACAACGGGGCGCACCCTTTCAGATTATTATAAGACGGCTCGTCTTAAGGCGGCACGGACGCTTGTCAGAGAGAACAAACTGACGGTCAGCAGGATCGCGGAGCTTCTGAATTATTCATCGGTATACGTTTTATCAAGGGCATATAGGACGGAGTTCGGCGTTTCGCCGACTGCCGACAGATAGAAAATCGGCTTGAAGGATTTCTTCAAGCCGATTTTCTTATTTAACTGCTTCCGTAAACTGCTTTGCGAGAGCGGTAAGCGATCCGAAATCACCGCTTGCAATGAGTTTTTTGTTATAGAGATTTGAGCCGACCCCGATGCCGTAAAAGCCCATATCTATAAAGCTGCGCGCGTTCTCGGCACTTACGCCGCCGACGGCGAGAAGCTTTGCGTCGGAGATCGGCGCGGTGATAGCCTTGACGTAGCCGCTTCCGACCTGATCGGCGGGGAATAGCTTGACGTAATCGGCTCCGTTATTGAGCGCGGAGAGGATCTCGGTCGGGGTGAATGCGGCAGGAATTGATACTGCGCCGAGCTCCCTTGTACGCCTGATTATTTCGGGATCGCAGTTCGGGGAAATGATGAACGACGCGCCCGCATTGACTGCAAGATCTACTTCGTTCAGACGGGTCACCGTGCCTGCTCCGATATACATTCTGTTTTCAAAACGGCTTACGAGCTCGGAGATCATCGAGCAGATTGCATCTGAGCCGATCTTGCCCGAACGGTCAAATGTGATCTCAATAAGGCGGATCCCGCCCTCGTAAAGCGCTTCGACAGCGGGGATCAGCGTTTCTTTATCGGGCAGACGGACGATGGAAATTACCTTGTTTTCAGCGACGGCGTCAATAACCGCCTGTCTTAAATTTTCACTTATCATTTTACCACTCCGCGACTGATCCGTCGGCGTGATGCCATACGGGATTTTTCCAGTTGTGAGGATTCTTGTTTTCCTCGATGACGAGCTCCTTGTTCACGTCGACGCCGAGACCGGGGAGCTTGGGAAGACCGACCCAGCCGTCTGTGAACTTGAAGTCGTCCTTATTGTGAACGTAATCGAGGACGCTCTTTCCGACGTTATAGTGGATCCCGATGCTCTGCTCCTGAATGACTGCGTTGTAGCAGGTCGCGTCGATCGAAAGGCAAGCCGATAGCGCGATGGGACCGAGAGGACAATGCGGAGCGAGGGCAACGTCGTATGCTTCTGCCATAGAGGCGATCTTTTTGACCTCGGTAAGTCCGCCCGCGTGAGAGAGATCGGGCTGGATTATGTCAACACCGCCGGCATTAAGCAGACGCTTGAAATCGTAGCGGGAGAAAAGGCGCTCGCCGGTCGCAATCGGAATGGAACAGCAGGCGGCGATCTCCTTGAATTCCTCCATATGCTCGCAGAGAACGGGCTCTTCAATGAACATCGGATCGAATTCCTCAAGCTTCTTCGCAAGCACCTTTGCCATCGGCTTGTGAACGCGTCCGTGGAAGTCGATAGCGATTCCGAAATGCTTTCCGCAGGATTCACGAATTGCGGCAACGCGCTCAAGAACTGCGTCGAGCTTGTCGTAGGTGTCTATCATCTGAAGCTCGTCGGTCGCGTTCATCTTGATCGCCTGAAAACCCTCGTTCTTCTTTTCGAGTGCTGCTCTGCCGACGTCGGACGGACGGTCTCCGCCGATCCAGGAGTAAACCTTCATTCTGTCGCGGCATTTACCGCCCATAAGCTCGTAAACGGGAGCGCCGAAATACTTGCCCTTGATGTCCCAGAGTGCCTGGTCGATTCCCGATATTGCGCTCATAAGAACACCGCCGCCGCGGTAAAACCCCGCGCGGTAGATGGTCGACCAGATGCCTTCGATGTTTGAGGGATCCTGACCGATGAGGTAATCCTTGTATTCCTCAACGCAGGAGAGGACTGCCGCCGCGTGTCCTTCGAGGACTGCTTCGCCCCAGCCGACAAGACCGTTGTCGGTTTCGATCTCGACGAAGCCCCAGCGGGGACGGACAAAATAAGTCGATACTCTTGTTATCTTCATAATTTTCAAGCCTTTCAAAAACATATTGACATATTTATGTCTTGCTATTATAATACTATCATAGAATAATGGCATTTTCGTGCCAAAAAATCACAATTATGGGACAATTTTTAATATGAATGAAAAAATGATCGCAACTCTGTCTATTGAGCGTGAGCTTAAGGACGAGCTTCAGATAATTGAATATGGGATCGGAAGCGGAGATTTTCATTTTCATTCACGTCTTGAGATCTGCATAGTTTCGGAAGGAACGGTCGATGCGCTTGTGAATAACCGTAATGCAACGCTTGAAAAGGGCGATATTGCGGTCGCATTTCCGTACGATCCGCACAGATATATCGCAAAAGAGGGCGTTCGTTATTCGGTGCTTATAGTGCCGAGTGACATAGGCGAAAGATTTTGCGCCGATATGAAAAGCTCGACGCATCCGTTTGTCCGCAATTCAGAGAGAAGTGCGGCAGTTATGGAGTATCTTTCCCGTCTTAAGTGTGAAAATATAGGGGAGCTGGAAAGGATCGGGCTTGTATATCTCATTCTCGGAGCGGTAAAAAACGAGCTTCTTTCGGGAGAAAAACAGGTTTTCCGCAACGACGAGCTTTTGAACGAGCTGCTTCTGTATATACATAAAAATTACGGAAAAAATCTGACGCTTTCCTCGATTTCGAAGGCGTTCGGATATCATCCCGCCTACGTTTCAAGCTATTTCAAGTCGCGCCTTAATATCGGTATTTCCCGATACATAAACGTTATTCGATTGAACAACGCCGTATTGCTTATGCGGAAAAACAAGCATACTACGACGCAAATAGCCCTTGAATGCGGCTTCAATTCCCTGAGGACCTTTTACCGCGTTTTCAAAAGTGAATTTCTCTGTTCGCCGAGGGAGTATCTTGAACGCTCGGAAAATAAATAAAAACGGTTCGTTGCTTCGCAGCGAACCGTTTTTGTCATTTTTAAGCGTTTTTGTTCGGTAATATGATAAACTTTCCCTTTGCTCTGAGCTGTGCGCTTGCGAGGATCTCGGGAAGCTTGGTAAGGTCTTCGTAAGCGTAAACGATAGAGCTTACGTCGATCTTCTTGTTGTCTATAAGCTCAAGGGCGCGCTTCTGAGTGTAGGGGTTGATGAAGGAGGCCTTGAGGACGATCTCCTTTTTGAAGATCTCGAAGGGCTTGACGGTGATAACGTCGTCGGGAGCGGTGAGACCGAACATCATTACGACGCTCTTTCTGCCCGCGATGTCGATCGCCTGCTCCATGGTTTTGGTCTTACCGACGCACTCGATAACGCAGGAGATGCGGTCGATATTGTTCTTTGCGAGGACTTCCTTTACGTTTTCGTTGATCGGGTCGATACAGAGGTCTGCACCGAGCTTATATGCGATCTCTCTCTTTGCGGCAACGGGCTCGATCATTATGAGCTTTCCCGCACCGGAAAGTCCTGCGAGCTGGAGCATTATCATTCCGATCATACCGCCGCCGATGATTGCCACGGTATCTCCGCAGGAAATTTCGCACATATCTATACCGTGAACACAGCAAGCGACGGGCTCGGTCATAGCAGCCATTTCGTAGGTCGTGTTATCACCGATCTTGTATACCTGAGATTCGGGAACCGCGCAGTATTCGGCAAATCCGCCGTGTACTCCTGTGCCGATTCCTCTCATTTCTTCGCAGAAATGTCCTATTCCGCTCTTGCAGTAATAGCATTCTCCGCAAAGCTGGTTGGGGTCAACGCAGACTCTGTCGCCTGCCTTGATGCTCTTTACGTTTTCTCCGACAGCCTCAACGAGACCCGAGAATTCGTGTCCGAGAACGGTGCCTGCAGGGGTGGGGAAGCATCCCTCGTCACCGCAGAAAATATGTACGTCGGTCCCGCAGATGCCACACGCCATAACCTTGATGAGTACCTCGTTTGCCTTGGGGGTGGGCTTTTCGATCTCTGTTACGCGAAGATCGTTCTTATCAAAAAATACTCCTGCTTTCATTGTTTGTTCCTCCGTTATATTGTGATTTGATACGGTTTTCTTTTTTTATAATAGAATATGTTTTCGAATCCGAGCTCTCTTAATGTGCCGAGCGCCTCGTCAAAATACTTTGATGCGTTTTTGCTTGTGTGTGCGTCGGAACCGACAGTTATGAGATAACCGCCCATTTCCTTGTATTTTTTAAGGATATCCTTCGACGGCATAAAGTCGTCTATCATACCGTACGACGACGTGTTGACCTCAAGGGCGATACCTTGCTTAATGATTATGGAAAGGATCTTTTCTATCTTCTCTTTGTATCTGTCAAAATCGAGCCCGAGCTTATATTTTCCGTTTATGTAGCGGATCGGGCAGGTGAGGTGGGCGAGGATATCGAAATCCAGATTATCGAGCATTGTGAGAACGTCGTCGAAGTATTCGTCAACGTAGTTTGCCACTGTGTCGATATCGAGCTGCGAAAAATCGCACTTTGAATATGCATAGGTGAAAAAGCGGGATTTAACGAGATGTACAGAGCCGATCACGACGTCGTAATCGCAAAGCTTCGACACTTTTTCACATACCTCGGGATGCCAGAAGCCCTCGCTGATCTCGACACCTCCGAGGACGGTATACCCGCCGTTTCCGAGCCTTGTGAGCTCAGCAGCGGTTTCGTTTGCCTTTGCAATCGGGGTGAAAACGTCATAATCGGTATAGGAATCGGTGTCAACGTGGTCTGTTACTGCAAAAATTTTCGTACCTTTACCGAGCTGTGAGGCAAGCATATCGGCAATTTTGCAGGACGAGTCGTGGGAATTTTCCGAATGGGTGTGCATATCGGCGACAAGTCCCTCGTTTCTCTTCGGCTTAAGCTGACCGTTCGTTTCGACGATCTCGGCACCGAGTCTTTCAGCGTCCTTCAGCTGATCGCCTGTCGAGAGGATCCAAAGACCGAGTCTTGCGTATTGCTTTACGGTATTTGCAAGCGTCTCATCGGCGAATTCGACCTTGACCCATGAGGTGTTTTTGCATTTAAGCGGAAGCCATACCGTCAAGCGCTCCTTCGGAAGAAATCCGCTTATCCTAGAAAGGATCTCGGTAGTTACGGGACCGTCGTAGTGGAAGGACATTTCGGGAAACAGCTTGCTTACTGTCTCGAGCTCGTCGGCATCATAGCAGGTGAGGCACGCGACGTCCTGATAAGACTTTAACAGCTCGAAGAATGCCTCTCTCTGTTCGGCATTAAAGAACTGATATTTATTATCTATCTTGAGGGATATACCGTTCTTACGGGCAAAGATCATCACGTCTTCGAGAAGCGGGATCTTCGTTCCTTTGAACTTCTTTGAGAAGGAGACTCCGAAGTCGTATTCAAGAGCTTCTTTAAAGGTTATGTCTGAGATGTTTACCGTCTCGGGCAACGGCTCGCCGTCCTTTGTTCTCGCTGTTCGGTTTAGAGTGGAATCGTGGAGCAGAACGAAAAGCAGATCCTTCGTTGCAGAAACGTCAAGCTCGATGACGGAATATCCCTGTTCGGCTGCGGCGATAAACGCCGGCATTGTGTTTGCGGGGAACTCGGTGCTTACTCCCATATGTGCCTGAAAAAGCATTGAAATTTTCACTTCCTCCGTATTGACATTCAGATATAATCAATTATAATATAAACAGTCACAATATTCAACTTCCGCCATATAATTTGAACAAATAATCGCAAAAATGAGCATTTCAATGAAATTGGGGTGATTAAATGAGCGTACAGAGAGAAAAAAGGATACTTGAAATACTGCTGAAGGAAAAGAAGGTAACGGTTGAGGGACTTGCCAAGAGTCTGTTTATAAGCGAACCGTCGATTAGACGCGATCTTGCCAGCCTTGAAAAGCAAAATCTGATAAAGCGGATATACGGCGGTGCCGTGCTTGAAGAGACTGCTCTATCTAAAAACAAGGTTCCGTTTTTAATCAGAGAATACGAGCAGAGCAGCGCGAAGGCGCTGATTGCCGAAAAGGCTATTGAGCTGATAAACGATAACGACATTATTTTCCTTGATGCTTCGACGAGCTGTTATTATCTGATCCCGTTTTTGGCGTCGAAGAGAAATCTTACAGTCATTACAAACGGCGTCAAGGCACTTACCAAGCTCGCGGAATACGATATTAATACCGTTTCAACGGGCGGAAATCTTGTAAACAGCTGTCTTGCCCTTGTCGGTGAGGAGGCGTACAGAACGATCGATTCCTTCAATGCCGACATTGCGATCTTCTCCTGCCGAGGCGTGTCGGACGACGGTTATTTGACTGACATCGCTCCGGACGAAAACAACGTGAGAAAGAGAATGATGAAAAATGCGAAAAGATCGTATCTTCTTTGCGCGACGGATAAGATAGGGAAGAAATATTTCCATAATCTGTGTCACAAAGACGATCTTGACGGAATAATTACTGAATAAAATAATCGCGCCTTTCGGGGCGCGATTATTTTATTTATTTGGATTCGTAGATCTTCATTGCGTTGACTATGCTGTTAATAGCGGTCTTGTGAACGTGCATCCAATCCTTGTCGATGCGCTCCCAGGTCGTCTGCATCATTCCGAGCCAATGCGCAGGATCGATACGCTCTGCACAGTAGCCGACGAGCTCCTCAAGATTATCGGGCTCAGCCCAAACGCTTGCTGTCGGAACCTGATCGTATCCGAGAGCAGAAAGACGCTCAAAGCCTGCGAGCATCGTCTGAAGCTCCTTTGAATTTTCGATCCTGTCTCCGAAGCATTTCCAGTAGTACCAGCCGCACATAACGACGGATTTCGGCATTTTTTCGATGCATTCCTCCGGATGCGACCAGAAATAGTCAGCCCATATCCAGGGGCGCGCGCCGACGCGCTCAACGCACTCGACGAGATAGTAGAAATCGTGCCACCAGAGCTCGTGCTGGCGGACGATGGCGATCATCTGATTGCGCTGATTCTGCATGTTTTCCTCGTCCATTCCGAGGTGGAAATGATTAGGCTTGAATACCTCTGCGACTTCTTCGATTACGTCTCGGCAGACCTGATAGTAGATGGGAGTCGAGATCATACGTGAGTAATCCTTGAGCCAAACATCGTGGCAGGTTGAAAAATTGAGTTTCGGGATTACCTCAAAGCCCAAATTTTTTAGGCGTTCAACTTCTGCCGAAAGCTCCTCGTGAGTAAGTGCGCCTTCGGCGGAGATTTCGGGGTGTGATTTATACTGCAGCGCTTCTGCTACGTCGATGATTAGGGTATTGACGCCGATGTCGCGGAGTTCTTTTGTGTGTGAAACCCAAAGCTCGCGGTCAAAGCGGAGAGTGTTTGATGCACAGGGCGTTGAGCGGTGCTCGCGTCCGCGCGTGTTGCCTTCTTCGTTCCACATATTACTTCCGAGATGTAAAAGATGAGCCCACATGAAGTTTTTGTTTTGCATTGTGATTTCTCCTTATGTTTTATGGAGATATTATAACACGGCTGAATAAAATAGTCAATTTTTTCTTGTTTGGTTCTCGACAAAAAACAAGCATTGAGCTTTGTCTTGCTTTACCTTAACGGATAATGAAATGCCAAGATCTTATTTATTGAATAATTAAACATCAATAAATGAAAACAGCAAGCCGCTATGGCTCGCTGTTTTCATTTATAATCACATCGTGACGGCTTTCTTTATATTCCAAGAGTTGGATTCAAGTCTTTTGATCGCCTCATCCTCGTCGCAGGAAAGGATTTCCGTTACAATACGTATAACACGCTTTTTCAGCTTCTCGTTCGAGGGGGAAAGGTTGATCATCATATTCTCATAAACCTTTCCTGTTTTTGTCATAGCGCAGGTAGTGAGCGTATTGAGTACGATTTTTTGTGCGGTACCTGCTTTAAGACGAGTTGAGCCTGTCAGGACCTCTGCGCCCGTATCAATAAAGATCGGAATACTGGCAGCGTTTAGTATTTTTGTGTTTGGATTACAGCTTATTCCCACGGTTACAGCACCAATTGCATTTGCATTTTCTAAAGCACCGACGACGTAAGAAGCATTCCCGGCTGCAGAGATTCCGACTACCACATCCTTTGACGTAACGTTGTGGTCGGTTATTGCTTTACTGCCCTGCTCATAATTATCCTCCTCGCTTTCGCCCGCACGAAACATTTTTTCTTTTCCGCCTGCCAGGATGCCCTGAACCTGATCGTAGGGAACACCAAAGGTCGGCGGACACTCAGCGGCATCAATAACGCCAAGTCTACCCGACGTTCCTGCGCCGATATAGAAAAGCCGTCCGCCATTTTCAAAAGCATAGGCGATAGCGTCAACCGCCCGGGCAATTGCATCGACTGAATTCTCAACAGCTTTTACTGCATCGTAATTTGCTGTAATAACAAGTCTTGCCATTTCCTCGGAACTCATTTTATCCATATTCATACTGTCGGGATTTCTCATTTCTGTTTTTGATAAATTCATTGTCTTATTCCTCCATAGGATTTTTTGAAATTTTCGTAAAAATCATCAGATATCTCACATGATGACATTAATCCTGCGGTTTTACAGGCACCGTATATCGGGGGGAGCGTATTTATAAGTAGTTTTACGGTGCTGTGCCGTCCGATAAATTCCGTCATAATATCCCCATAGTGTTCAAATATACCGCCGCTTGCGATCGCAACAGGGCTTGCACCGTAGAGTTTAACGCCCGTATTCAGAAGCTCTGCCAACGCCTGTGCATTTCGGGCAATGATTTCTTCGGCATTTTTATCGCCTTGTCTGAACGCTTCAAAAGCGACAGAAGCGAGACTCGCTATATACGGTTTTCCCTTGCTGTAAATGGTATTTATATGTTCCCACACGGTATCAGTGTTAATTTTGGTAAATAATATGCTGCTCATTGTTGAACGTGTATCATTTGTGTCTTCTTCTCGAAGTGCCGTGCGGAGTACCTCCCTGCCAATATCGTAGGCACTGCCTGCACAGTCGAGAAGATGACCCCATCCGCCCAGCCTATGATATAAATCACCGTCTTTGACAAATACTACCGAGCCTGTACCGCTGATAACCGCCATATCCGCTCTTTCGTCAAGAGCAAAAAGATTGAAAGAATCGTTCTTTATTTGAACATTTATCTGTTGATAACGCTTTTTTAACTCAGTAGTCAAACGATTGGCATAATCACCCGTAGATATGCCTGCAATACCGCAGAAAATACTTTTTACAGAATTAAATTCCGCTAAAATGTCTCCGATACCGTCAACAAGTAACGAAAGTGTTTTGGAATAACCGATATCATTCGGATTGCATCCGCTTTTTAAAATGCGTTTAATCACGTAGCCGTCTGAAGATACCAGTACGAATTCGGTTTTTGTTCCGCCGCCGTCAATTCCCAAAAACATATCTTCGCGTTGCTTGCGGAGGAGGTCATCTACCAGCACCCCGAAGTGTGCTGAAATATTCATTAAGTTTTCAAGCTCGGGCGGGGCTATCCCGCGTTCCCAATTGGATACCGCCTGAAAGCTCACCCCGATAAGGTTTGCAAATTCGTTTTGCGTTAATCCATTTTGTTTTCGCAGTTCCCGGATATTTGTTCCGAGTGTTTCTGTATTAAGCAAAATATCTCCTCCATATACAAACTATAATTGAATTATAACAAACATAAATAAAAATTTCAAGCAATTATTTATTGAGTTTTGCGGCAAATTCAACGAATAATTGAAAAAAGCAATATCAAACCGGAATAAGGAATGATATTGCTTTTTTGTCTTTTCAATGCTTTTTGCTATTGTGCTGCCGATAGCATGTTTTCGATAAAGACTCCATATCCACGCGCAGGATCGGAGATGAGAACGTGGGTTGCGGCGCCGATGAGCTTACCGTTTTGCACGATAGGAGATCCCGATACGAGTGTGGTTAAGAAGGGACGACATTTTTGCAAATTTTCGACCTTTTCTACAGCCCTTATATCATAGGGGAACTCGTATGTGTCCCGGCCGAGCCGATATTATCTTTGTACCAGCGGACATTCAATTATGCAGCGGTGAACAGTTGTGGGACGATAGGAAAGAATTCTGTCAGCTTTACTTCTGGCATCCACAAGATTCTCCTCGGTGATATTTTCGGGAACCTCGAAGTCAGAGTCGGAGCCGGTATATTTATGACCTTCCTCGCCGCAAAGAGCGTACTTTTTAGACCAGTCGCATGCCACATTATCGGTTGGAATCCAATTGTATTCCTTGCCGTTAAGCTCTATGCGGGTCATATTCTTTGCACGCAGAGCGTTTGCGGGACACGACTTTATGCATATATCGCAGTTCTCGCAGCACGCGGTGTTAGCCGCGCTCTTGGCAGCTACTATCTCATCAAGCGGTGCATCGGTTACGATTGCAATAAAATCCTGACTGAATCCATGTTCTTGGGTGTAGCACATACCATTGACAGTCAATTGACCGATTCCTGCCTCTACCGCCTCAAGCTGATTGCAGAATGCGTCGGGAAGCTCTCCTCTCGGTGTTCCCATATCGCCGCCTATGCCTGTAAGATTGTATGTAGCAACAGCCTTGTAGCCTTTACCCTGTAAATACTTCTCTACCTTAAAGGATGCGTATGCAAGCTCAAAGGTCGTTTCGTACTTGGAATACATATACGGTCCAACAGCGTATGCAGGGGGCTTTATGGTCATCTTCTGAACGATTTCGGGGTAATGTATTCCCATAAGAATAACGTTCTTGGCATTTTCAAGATGATCCGTAGTTTTGTATATCTTTCTCGTGTAGCTGTTTACGATGGGTTCGAAGACATGGAATCGGGGAGTCTTTGAAGCCAAATCGATTATTTTCTCTCCGCCCTTTATGGGGATCAGTCTTTGAGCAAGCTTATCCATACGCTCTGCGGGAACAATAGCGTAAATATCGCTGCCCTCGTTTTCCATAATATTACAAATGTTTTCGGTCATGGAAAGCTTGATATTATCAACGGGCTCGTTGAGGTTGTAATATTCGTATCTTGCAAACGGAGCATTTGTGAGAAGTATCTCGGTTACCGTAATCTCGTCATCACGTAGCTCAATACCGGCAGCCTTCAAATAGGCATCAGTATCCACCTCCGGGCTGTTGAGTGTTTTGTAACCGTAGTCATCAATAATTCTTGCGGCATCAAGACGCGCGAATCCCGAAAAATGCGCGAGAGCTGTCTGCTCGGCGCTGATCGTTCCAAAGCTTTCGTTTCCGTAGCCGTTGCGCGCGTTTATTTTGTCTCCCTGTGACTGTGCTGATTTCTTGCACGAGATAGTCATTACGACCGCGCCGTTAGCATACTCGTATGCGCTCTTTGCGCCGAGTGCTTCCGTCGTTTTGCTGTCAAGGAACACGACGTTATCCATACTGTATTTTCCAACTAAGTCAACTACATCATCGTAGAGCTTTCTATGTACGGGCAACTCCGTATTTGCCACGCTGTGTTTTTTTCTCATAGGTGCAGAGGTATGCTCGCCGCCGTCGCTTCTAAGATGCTTGGGGAGGCAGTATTTTACACAGCATCCCATTTCTCCGCCGCGCATACCGTACTTGTCGATGTGTTCAAGAATAACTTTTTCGTCAACGACATCGGGTATTTTAAGATCAAGGTCAAGATCGAAATGCTCCGCCCATGCGCAACGCCAAAGGTTCTTGTTAGCAAATTTAAACACCTTATCCTCGACCTCAATTGATTTTGTTCCGTTACATTCCTTACGATAAGCGTCGGTAGGACAATGTTTAATGCATTCTCCGCACATATCACAGAGCTTCGTTTCGTCATACATGGGTGTAGGGTATAGCGGTGCATTGGTAATAATAGATATAAATCTGTTTCTTGGACCATATTCGGGAGACATGGTAAGACCGTGCCAACCAAGCTGTCCAAGTCCCGCACAGGTTGCAGCATATATATGCGACATGTCCGGTGCAAAGGTAGCGGTCATATTACCAAAGGGACGGTATCTCCATATGTTTGATGCGGCGATCGGAACTGCCTCGTAGCCGAGACTGTCTAAATAGCGTGCCACGCGGAACGCAATATAGTCCAACTTTAAATTCATGACATATTGGATCGAGTATGGTCCGATGATTTGAGGATGCTTCTCACCTCCAAGCTCGATTGCCTCATCAAGATGATGAATTGCACATACGACTACGTTTGTAGCAGTCGGAAGGATTCCTTGAGGGCTCATCATGATCGGAGCACCTTTAAATCTCGATATGGGAGAGATACCAACCAGATCAGCTCCAAAGCTATAGGCACATTCCTTTACTCTTGCAGTTAGATTTCTGTTCATCTGTATTACCTCCGTACAGTATACTTGATTAAACATTATATCACTACGGAGTATATGCGGAAAACTGTTTTTCTTATTAAAAAGGTGGACTTTCTTCTCATTGTATGTTATAATAGTATCCGGGAAAGAACGGAGGGTATCTATGATATACAATTTTGATGATCTTATGTTTCAAATATTGACTATCGACCGCTTTCATCACAAAGAAGGTAGAGTATACGTAAAAGCGCGTCCTTATGCTGCGCTTTCCTTTCGTGAAAAGGGAACAGGAACGTTTAACATAGGAAATAAAAGTTATTATACCAAGCCGGGCGATGTTTTGTTTATTCCCGCCGATACTCCATATGAGGTGGAGTATTCGACCAGCGAGAGTATAGTTGTCAATATGTCTTTTTGCAATTATTCGGAAGCCGAGGCTTTTGATCTCCAATCACAATCGAGTGTTTCGGTTATGTTCACGCTTATGCTTGAGGAATGGCGGAAGTATCATTCTGTTAATAAAGCTAAGTCCACCATTTACAGTATTCTGGAAAAAATCGGCAAATACAATACCGAAAAATCAAAGAGTTCCGCGCTTGCGAATTATATGCAATATATAGAAGCTCACTTCTGTGATCCGGATCTTGAAGTCAAGAACATATGCAACGTGGGATTTATGTGTACGTCTAATCTGTATCGCCTTTTCTTAAAGAATTTCGGTATGGCGCCAAAGCAATATATAATCAAGCTTCGCATGAATAAGGCAATAAGCCTTCTTGTTGAGAGCGAACTCTCCATTAAGGAGGTATCCTTACAATGCGGGTTTTCGGACGAAAAATATTTTTCACGCGCGTTCAAAAGAAAATATGGATATTCTCCTTCGCAACTGAGGGAAAAAACTCATATGTGAAGCCGGGGGCAATATCAAACCGAATGGAATGATATTGCCTTTTCTGCGTGAGGGAGACCTTTCCCCTGCGGGTAAGAGAAATATTAATATGTAGGGGGAGGCGTTTCGCCTCCCGTTTTTATGATGCCAAATCACCCATCTGATTTAACATATTCTCAATAAAAATTCCGTACCCCGTTGCGGGATTGGAGATGAGAACGTGGGTTACGGCTCCGACGAGCTTGCCGTCCTGCACGATGGGGGAACCGGACACGTTCGATGTTCATTAGGGACAACAAATAAACCATTCGTTTGTTTTATAAGCCTATATCCAACAATGCGGTTATGGAAAAAGAATAAATGCTGTGGTATAATAGTATCACAAAGATCTTTGAAATAACTTAATGAGGTGTAATAATAATGGAAATACAACTGTCAAAAAAATTGAAATTATTGCGTCAGAAAAACAATTCCACACAAGATGATCTTGCACTGTTTCTCGGAATATCATCACAGGCTGTTTCAAAATGGGAACGAAACGAGGGATACCCTGACATAACGCTACTTCCTAAAATCGCCGGGTATTTTCACATTTCCGTAGATGAACTTCTTGGTGTTGACGAAATAGCCCGCCAAATCAGAATTGATGAAATTACAAAGGAATATAATAGAATCCGTCACCATATCCCCCTTGATCCCAATTATCAACTTGATGAGGGGATTGATCTGATTAGAAATGCATTGCAGGAACTTCCGGGCGTATTTTTTTTCGAACAGCTTCTCGCTGCAGATTTGTCGTGGAAAGGAAAGAATATATCAGACGCTTCAGAAAAAATGCAACTGTTTGAAGAAGCTATTTCACTTTGCGAAGATATTCTCGCTCGGTCAACCGAGGATAGATGGCGTGACTGTGCAAAGCAGATTCTTCTTGTGATGTATGCAGATCTTGGAATGACCGAGAAAGCTCTTGAATTAGCATATCAAATGCCTACACTGCGATGTACGTGTGAATATATGCTTACCTATATTTTGCAAGGAGATGATCTGAAAAATCGAAGAAAACTCAATGCTGTTTTATACTATCAAATTTTCAGAGAATCCGTTTTAACCCTCAGTGAAGAAGGTCTTACAGCTCAGAATATACTGAATCAAAAAGAACTTGATATAGCAGGAATCGAAGAAAATGAATATCTTACTGCATTAGCGAATGTTCTTTTAAAAAAGTAAATTCATTTTTCGACCAACAAAAAATGTTGTCCCAATTATCTATCAACATACGGTTGATGTTAATAAGGGACAACATTTTGATTTTTTATTAGTTTTTCGCCGCGTCCAGCATGTTTTCGATAAAGACTCCATATCCACGCGCAGGATCGGAGATGAGAACGTGGGTTACAGCGCCGACGAGCTTTCCGTCTTGAATAATGGGTGATCCGCTCATTCCCTGAACGATTCCGCCGCTTCGCTCTTTGAGAGACGGATCCGTGACTGTTATGACGAAGCTTTTATTATCGGTGCTTGAACGGTCGATCTTTGAGATCTCGACCTCGTATTCCTTCACGCCGTCGCTGCCGAGGGTCGAATAGACTGTTGCTTTGCCTTCCTTGATCTCGTCACGCGTTCCGATCGGGATCGCTTCGCCGAGGGCGGGTAGATCGGAAAAATATCCGAAAACGCCGCAGACGGTATTGCTCTTCACGTTACCTGTCCGCTCCGAGAGAAAATAGCCCTTTATTTCTCCGGGTTTTCCGCTTTTCCCCTTAATTACTCCGCCGATCTCGACCTTTAGAGTCGATCCGCTCCGAAGCGGCATGAGAACTCCCGTTTCGGGATCGCATATACCGTGACCGAGTCCGCCGTATGCACCGCTTTCGGGGTCAACGTAGGTGACTGTGCCGATGCCTGCCATACTGTCCTTTAATTTAAGGCCTGCGCGGTAGAGTCCCGTCAGATCCTCTTTAACGGGGGTCAGCTTGACCGAGAGCTCGTTTTCCCCTCGTTTAAGAGTTACGGTAACAGCATCGCCGTTACTGCTTTCGATGAGCGATGAAACCGTTTTTGCGGTATTGACCTCTGTGCCGTTTATCTTCGTTATAATATCCTTGACCTTGATTCCTGCGTCAAGGGCGGGAGCTTTAGCACTTCCGCCGCAGATCACGCCCGGCGTATCGAGAACAAGAACGCCCGAGGTTCCGAAGCGAACGCCGAAGGCGAAGCCTCCGACGCAAAGCCTTTTTCCTTCATAAGAAGAAATTGCCCCTTCTGCCGCTGATACCCCGACAGCGCAGACAGTAAGGAGCAGAGTGCAGATCGTGAGTGCCGCCGTGAGCACCCGAAAACATCTTTTGATATTGGTTTTTTTAACTGCCATTTTCCGTTCTGCCGTTCCTTTTTTATTTCAAGCCGCGTTTTTTGCGGCTATCTTTATTGTGCGTTTTCGGCGATTTTTTATTACAAGCAAAATTTTCTCTTTTCGATAGATAAAAAATGTAATTTATTGCAGAATTATGTCAAAAAGATACTTGATAAGTGTCTGGGTATATGATATAATAATCGTAATAATATGACTTTTTCAGTCAGGAACAGAGCGGGAAGGAGAGTTCGCGTTTTGCGGACGAAAACGGAAATGGATAATAACTACTACGGTGAGCTTGCGGTAATATGTATGCCCGGTTGCGAAAAGTTTGTCGACGAGGTCGACGGATATCTTCGCCAGTGGAGAGGAACTGCTGTATGTGACACGTTTGTTGTCAAGCCCGAGTGCAAGAGATTTGCAAACGGCGAGGGCAAGGCTGTTCTTCACGAGTCGTTCAGAGGACGCGATATATACATTATTGCCGATATGTATAACTACGGAGTTACCTACAAGATGTACGGCAAAGAATTCCCGATGAGCCCCGACGACCATTTTGCCGATCTTAAGCGCGTTATTAACGCTATCGCAGGTAAGGCGCGCAGAATCACCGTCATTCTTCCGATGCTTTACGAAAGCCGTCAGGACAAGCGTCACGTAAGAGAATCGCTTGACTGTGCGGTAGCTCTTCAGGAGCTTGAAAATATGGGCGTTACGAATATTGTGACCTTCGACGTGCATAATATCGGTATCCAGAACGCAGTGCCGCTTATCGGCTTTGATAACGTTCAGCCGACCTACCAGATGATAAAGGCTCTTATCAAGACGATCCCCGATATCAAGCTCGATAAAGATCACCTTACGATCATTTCCCCCGACGAGGGCGGAATGACGAGAAGCATGTACTATTCCTCGCTTCTTTCTCTTGACCTCGGTATGTTCTATAAGAGACGCGATTACGCGACGGTTGTTAACGGCAAAAACCCGATCGTTGCTCACGAATATCTCGGTAAGGACGTCGCAGGCAAGGACGTCATCATCGTTGACGATATCATTTCCTCCGGCCAGTCGATCCTCGACGTTGCCTCCAGCCTGAAGGAGCGCGGAGCAAACCGCATCTTCGCATTTGCTACCTTCGGACTCTTCTGCGAGGGATACGAAGCTATCGATAAGGCATATGAAAAGGGCGATATCACGAAAATATTCACGACAAACCTCATCTACCGTTCTCCCGAGCTCCTCTCCCGCGAATGGTACGCAGAGGTCGATCTCGGAAAATACGTCGCGCTTATTATCGACACACTTAACCGCGACAAGACGATAAGCCATCTTCTCAAGCCCGCTGAGAGAATCAAGGCGCTCGTCGAAAAAGTAAAGGCATAAATAAAAAAGCGGCTCACAGAGCCGCTTTTTTGATGAAAGGAACGAAAATGGATAACACGGGAAACCTTTTTGAAATTTTCAAGAATATGACGGTAAGCGAGCTTGAAGAGCAGCTTTCGAAAAGCGATGACAGAGAAGAGAAGATATTTCTTCGCGCGCTCATAAATCTCAAGCTTCAGCTTGCACAGGAGAAGATCGTAGGGGAGATGCTGCTGTGAGCGAAAAGACCTTTACGATCATCGCGGGAATAAACGGCGCGGGTAAGACCTCGCTTTACCGAGTTCTCAGAGAGACCGACAAGGATCTCGGCGTGAGAATCAATATAGACGAGCTTGCTCTTGAGCAGGGAGATTGGCGCGATCCGCGCGCACAGATATATGCGGGCAGGACGGCAATGGCTATGATAAGCGAGAATATCGAAAAAGGGATCTCGTTCCATCTCGAAACAACGCTTCCGGGTGCCGCAATAATCCGCCAGATCAATGCCGCAAAGGAAAGAGGCTTTACGGTCACGCTCTATTTCGTCGGCATCGACAGACTGAGCGTCGCCCTTGACAGGGTGCATCTGAGAATGGCGAACGGCGGCCACGGTATCGCGGACGAGTTTATTATCAAGCGTTATGCGCAGCTTAATATGAATCTGCGTCAGGTGCTTCCCCTTTGCGACAATGCGATTTTGTTTGATAATACCGTAAAATTCCGTCAGATCGCAATTATGGAAAACAAGCGTCTCATCGACTGCGATTCCGACCTGCCTTATTGGTTTATAGATCTTATAGACGAGCTCCCCGATTGAAAGGATAACTATGTTCAGATATTTTATTTTTGACCTCGACGGCACTCTTGCTTATACCATCGGGGATCTTCGCAATGCAATGAACCTCACCTTTGAAAAATACGGCTTTCCGCCTGTGGACGACGCTAAGGTGCTCGCTTCGATTAATCACGGAACAAGAGAGTTTGTCCGCAAGTGTCTGCCCGAAGAAATCGGGCAAAACGAGGATTTTATAAACGAGGTCATTGACTCGTATCTTAAAATTTACGATGAAAACTGCCTTGTTTATACAGAACCGTACGAATACGTAAACGCGATTCTTTCATACTGCAAGGAAAACGGCGCAAAAATGGCTGTCTATTCGAATAAGCATGATCCTTGCACCAAGCGCATAGTTGAAGCGCTGTTTCCGAACACTTTTGATGCAGTTCTCGGCGGAGGCACACAATTTCCGCACAAGCCCGCCCCGGACGGCGCGCTCTACATAGCGGGACTCCTCGGAGCTCAGCCTGACGAAATTGCGTTTATAGGTGATTCCGACGTCGATATGGCGACGGCGAAAAACGCGGGAATGCATCCCTACGGCGTGATCTGGGGATACAGACCTGCCGAGCTTCTCCTTGAGAAGGGCGCGGAGGGGATCATTTCCGATCTTGACAGCTTTATTTCGATTTGCGAGAGCAAAAAATGAAAATAACCGAAAAAAACTTAAGACGCGCGGCGGGTACGTTATTCTTTGCCGCTATTGTATTGGCTCTTGCTGCTCTGATAGGCATCGGAGCCATTGCGCTCAGCAACAACAGAGCGCGTTCATCGCCGTATGTGACGGCAAAAAAGCATCTTGAAGGTCTTTCCGTGAACGAGCTTTACGGAAAGCTTTCAGATTATTTGAATAAGAATATTACCGAATACGAGAATATCGCGGACGTTGAGGCTAAAATCAAAGAACAGCTTTCAAAGGGAGAAATCTCCCTTGTTCGTTCCGAGGGCTTCAAGGCGTCGCGCCCGAAATACACGGTCTATGTTAACGGCAGAGAGGTGTATACTCTGTCGCTGTCCAAGACTGTGTTCCTTTCAAACGCTTATAAGGTAAAGAGTTTCAAGGTCAGCCCCGATATGGCTCTCGGAAACGATATAATAGTAGACGTTCCGACGGGCGCGACGGTAACAGTCAACGGTAAGGAGCTTGAAAGAAAGACTTCAGATCCGTCGCCGTATTATCGGCTCTCTGAGTTTGAGAAGGCTCTTTCGGAGAAGATAAAGTGCGACAGGTATTCGCTCGGAAGATTTTTTCTGACTCCCGACGTGAGCGTCGTTTACGAGGGAAAACGTCTTCGGGCTTCCTCTATTGAGGACGGAATACTCCGCTTTGATTATCCGTCCGATATGACGGCAAGCTATTCCTTCACGGTTCCCGAGGGAGCAGTACTAAAGATAAACGGTATTGTCGCCGACCGTGAGTATATAACCGATTCGAGGGCAGCTTATCCCTTCCTTTCAAGATTTGAATCAGAGCTTTCGGGAATGCCGTCGGCAAGGGTATACCAGATATTGGGGCTCTTTTCCGAGCCCGAGGTGTCGGTGGTATATGAAGAAACCGAGCTTTCGCACGAGGGCGGAAAGTACCGATTGCCCGATAGCAAGACCAAAACGTACGTTATTGCGGCACCCGATTATGCAACCGTCAGGGTGAACGGAAAGGCACTTGCCTCGGGCGAAATAACGGCAAAGAAAAAAGACCTTCCGATCCTTTCGGGAGTCAGCGGATACGCAAAACAGCGCCCGTACCTCACCGAGTATACGGTGAAGGATCTGCTTTCCGAGCCGATAGTTACCGCAACCGATAAAAACGGTAAGCCGCTCACTGTCAACGTGTATTATTCGACCGACGGAAGGATCGTGTTCAACTGCACGCAAAGCGGAACCCCGTCAAATACGGTCGTCAAAGCCTTGACGAATTACTCAAAAGCGTATGTAAAATACGTATACAGCGGCAATAACGGCCTTGAAAAGAATTACAATTCCGTAATCGCGTATACTCCGTATAATTCTCCTGCATATTATGCGCTGAAGGATACCTACCGTACCCTTTATAATGCTCAGCAGCATAAGAATATAACCTTCGGAAAAATCGAGGTGCTGGAATATTATAAGTATTCCGACAGCGCCTATTCTGCGATAGTTAAGATACAGTTTACTTCAACCATCGGCACCGAGAAGGTGTCGGCTATGATCACTCTTGAGATCCTCGGAAATTTCTCGGGAAGCAGACGGTGGATAAACTACAAGGTGCTTTGATATCAAAAAGGAGGACTGAATGAAAACGCTTCTTGAAGTACTGCTTGCGGTAATAGGCAAGATGTCCCGAATTATGGGAAAGCTGTACTATCATAAGAAAATTTTTAGGTGGACCGGGCTTTTTGCAACCAAAATATTCCCCGAGGCAAAAAAACAACATAAATATGCAATACTCGTTTCGGCTCGAAATGAGGAAAGCGTAATCGGAAAGCTGCTTGAAAGTATAAAAAATCAAGATTATCCCGCCGAGCTTATTACGACATTTGTTATCGCCCACAACTGCACGGATAACACCGCACAGGTCGTTAAAAATGCGGGGGGGGGGCACTGTCTGCTATGAATGGAACGATGACACAAAGCGGACAAAAGGCTTCGCTCTGCAGTATTTGCTCGAGCAGATACGCCGCGATTACGGCATAGAAAGCTTTGACGGATATCTGATTTTCGATGCTGACAATCTTCTTAAGGAAGATTATATGACGAGAATGAACGAGTCGTTTGATTCGGGAGAAACCGTCGTAACCTCGTATAGAAACACCAAGAATTTTGACGACAACTGGATATCCGCATCGTACGGAATACATTGGCTCAGAACGATTCGGCTTGAAAATCGGGCGAAGTCGGTTTTCCGTCTTCCGAACAGAGTTCAGGGGACGGGATATATGTTCCCGTCGAAGCTCGTCCGTGACGGCTGGAAATATACGGGTCTGACTGAGGACAGATATTTCTGCGGCGATATAGTAACAGAGGGCTACAATATATCGTTTAATAACCGCGCCGAATTTTTTGACGAGCAGCCGACGGATATCAAGATCGCCTTGCGTCAGCGCCTGCGTTGGTCAAAAGGACACATAGAGGCTCTTTGCGGTACAGGACCGAAGCTGATCTCCAATATCTTCATAACCAAGGGCGCAGCGAACAGGGAATGTCAGAACGCTCCGTGGTATAAGAAGCTGTGGCGGAATATCTGCTTCCGCGTAAGAAACTTTGAAATGCTGACGATAGTATTTCCGAGAAACATTTCTCTGAGCCTGAAGAAAATATCAACTGTGATTTTAAAAATTCTTTTGGCGGCGAATTTTACATATAAGTGCGGGCTTGATTCGCTTCCGTCGGAGATGAGAGATATTGTTCGGCTTTTCGGCGTAACTGATGTCCCGCAAAGCAGCGTTTGGCAGACAATCGGCTTTATTTGCCTTTTTACGTTTGCTTATACTGTCAATACCTACATAGAAAACATCGTCCGTGCTGCATACGTTCTTATAGCAGAGCGCAAGCGGATCAAAAAGATGAAGTGGTATAAGAAAGCGTGGTACTGTATCACCTTCCCGATATTCGATCTCATCGGAAAGCTCACGATACTTATGGCGCTCTTTATGAAGGTCGAATGGAAACCGATACCGCATAAGGTTGCTGTAGGTCTCGATAAAGTAAAATGACGGTTTGATTGGAGTTAGCTGAGTTCTTCATAATGACGATAAAAAGATTTGATGTTTTATAGCGCCCAATCGGCGCGGCGCTTTGCCTTCTCCTGAGGGAGAAGGGGGACCGCGATAGCGGTGGATGAGGAGTAATTAAATGATACCATACAATAAAAATCTTGTCGAGAACGCAAGACTGCAGATGCGGAAAGGGACTTGAAATTATCTTCTTGGGGTATTACGGTTTTAAGATATTCTAACGACAGTATACGGCATAATTTCAATGCTGTTGCGAGCGATATTTTGAACAAACTCCGTTTAACATTTGCTGACCTAAAATCTCTATAATGACACCTCATCCGTCACGGCTGCGCCGTGCCACCTTCTCCCGCTGGAGAAGGCAAAGCGGTGGCTTCGACTTATACGAATAGTGAGTGTGGTTCTTCGACGGTTGATATATCCGAATCATTGCTGAAACTAAAAGCCGAGAGCAGATAGCTCTCGGCTTTATACTTTTTAAAAATTAAGCTTTTCCTTAGCGGCGTTTTCTGCCTGTTCGAATTTTTCTTTAAGCTCTTCGCAGAGTCGCTTGTATTCCTCGGCGGAGGTTGCGGAAAGAGCCGTGAGGTTCTTTACGTATTCCTCGGTAAGAGCGGCAAGCTCCTTTTTCGTTGTTTCGGTCATGATGCGGGCGGAGACAGCCGCGTCGAAGCGAATGCTTTCTGCCGCCTTTTCTGCCTCGGAGATCTTTTTACGGCTTTCCTCCTCGGCGTCGGAAAGGATCTTCTGAGCATCGAGATTTGCCTTGACGAGTATGCTTCCGAGCTTGCTTTCGGCATCGGTTATCGAAAGCTCGTCCGTTTTTGCTTCCGGGAGCGGGCGGTTCTTCTCTTCTTCGAGCTCGGCTGTGAGCTTTTCAAGCTCTGTCTTGGCTTCCGCAAGCTCGTTTTCTTTTTCGGCGAGGGCTGTCTTGACAGCTTCGAGCTCAGCCTTAGTCTGCTCAAGGCCGGCACATTCTGCCGCTTTTATCTTAAGGTTTTCAACGTCCTGCTCAAGCATTCTTACCGTGCTTATGTAACGGTTTTCAGCCGTCGTGAAGCGGATATTCATATCCTCTATGTAGCGATGTACGTCGTTTCTGTCATAGCCCTTACGGGATTTTCTGAACATTACCATTTCTTTGGCGGAGCTTTTCATATTCTGACCGTCCGTTTAATTTATTTCGTACTTTTATGATACATTAAAAAAATCTTGTTGTCAATAGGAATCGTTTTACTGCTTGTGATAAAGCTTTTTGGTTGTGTATTTCGGATCGCAGGTTATATTGATTCCGAGTTTTCTGAACGAGTCCTCGTCGGACTGCGGGAGAATTACAGTTGAATGCGCTTCACAGCCGCGAAGATCGGAAAGATGCTTTAACGCCTCGGCAGAGTTTTCATCGAAGCTGGCGCTTATGGTGAGTGCAATGAGTACCTCATCGGAATGCAGACGAGGGTTATGGTTTCCGAGAACGCCCGTTTTGAGCTCCTGTATCGGCTTGATGACCGATTCGCTTATGACGTCGGTCTCCTTGTCGATGCCGGAGAGCGCTTTGAGGGCGTTAAGGAGCAATGCGGCGGATGGACCGAGAAGGGAAGAGGTCTTTCCGGTTACGATCCTGCCGTCGGGAAGCATGAGAGCCGACGCGGGCTTTCCGGTTTCCTCCGCGCGCTTGTTTGCGGCGGCAACGACCGCGCGGTCGTCTGTCGTGACGCCTGCCTGATTCATTACAAATTCGATCTTCGTCAGCGCTTCGCTGTTTTTGTTTCCGCTCTTGAGTCGGTCGCAAAGGATCTTATAATAACGGCGTATTATTTCTGCACGGGAAGCGTTTCTTACGACGTCTTCATCGGATATGCAGAAGCCCGCCATATTTACGCCCATATCGGTCGGACTCTTATAGGGGCAGTATCCGAATATCTTATTGAACATCGCCTCGAGCACGGGGTATATCTCTATATCCCTATTATAATTTACGGTAGTCTTTCCGTACGCCTCAAGGTGGAACGGGTCTATCATATTGACGTCATTGAGATCCGCGGTTGCCGCCTCATATGCAAGGTTGACCGGATGCTTGAGAGGAAGATTCCATATCGGGAAGGTCTCAAATTTAGCGTATCCCGAGCGAATACCGCGTTTATTATCGTGATAAAGCTGAGAGAGGCAGGTCGCCATCTTACCGCTTCCCGGGCCGGGTGCGGTGATAACCACGAGCGAGCGCGACGTTTCTATGTAATCGTTTCTGCCGAATCCCTCGTCGCTTACTATAAGAGGAATATTCGACGGATAATCGGGAATCGTATAGTGCTTATACACCTTTATGCCGAGCTCTGTAAGTCTCTTCGCAAAAAGATCTGCAGCGCGCTGAGATTCATACTGCGTTATAACCACGCTTCCGACGTAAAGTCCGATTCCTCTGAAGGCATCGACAAGGCGAAGAAGATCCTGATCGTAAGTTATGCCGAGGTCGCCGCGTCTTTTGTTTTTGGCGATAGCGTCTGCACTTATAACGATGACGATTTCAGCCTGATCCTTAAGCTCGAGCAGCATTTTGACCTTACTGTCGGGCTCAAAGCCGGGAAGAACTCTCGATGCGTGGTTATCGTCGAAAAGCTTTCCGCCAAACTCAAGATAAAGCTTGCCGCCGAAATAGTCTATACGCTCCTTTATCTTCGCAGATTGGAGTTCTATATATTTTTCGTTGTCAAATCCTTTTTGAAACATAATTCCCTCATTACAGTTGATATAAGTTATATAAATACGATTAAATTCAATAACTTATTAATTATACCATATATATACCGCAAAAATCAACATTTTATGATTTTTTTCAGTTGACAAATTGAACAAAAATTAAGCATCATTTTTATGGATAGTTACTCTGACAGCGCTTTATACTTATTCGAAATCA
>JAZQGU010000016.1:0-9980 GCA_045540175.1 Eubacteriales bacterium
CTGAGCACCTCTCGCACGCATTGCGGTAAACGCTTCGTGTCCCGGAGTGTCAAGGAAAGTGATTGGCTGACCGTTAATAGTAACGCTGTATGCACCGATGTGCTGAGTTATACCGCCCGCCTCGCCTGCAGTAACATTTGCGTGTCTGATTGCGTCGAGAATCGAGGTCTTACCGTGGTCAACGTGTCCCATAACAACAACGACAGGAGCGCGTCCGACGAGATTATCTTCTGAGTCCTCGGTCTCGTCAAAGAGCTTTTCTTCTATCGTTACCGTAACCTCGTGGTTAACCTTTGCTCCGAGCTCATCGGCGATAAGATATGCAGTCTCATAGTCAACGATCTGGTTTACGTTTGCCATAACTCCGAGCATCATAAGCTTTTTGATAACTTCGGAAGCGGTGACCTTAAGGCGTGTTGCAAGCTCGCCGACAGAAATCTCATCGGGAATGTTTACGGTAAGCTGCTGTTTTCTGGCTTTTTCAAGCTCTGCTTGCATCTTCTGTTTTTCCTGTGCTGTACGGCGGTCCTTTGCCTTATGAGGCGCTTCGGGGCGCTGATTGTTGTTCTTGTTCTTTGCGAACTTCTGCTTTTCTCCGAAGAGATTAGATCTTCTGTCATCATGGGCAACGTAGTTATCGAGCTTCTCATCATACTTCGAAAGGTCGACGTTTGTAGCTCTTGTATCTACGACTCGCGTCTTTCCTACGTGGCTATCCTTCTGGTCACGTATTACCGTTCCGCTCGGCTCGTCATTTGATGTTGAACGGAAGGGTGCCTGCGGCTGTGCCGGCTTCTTCTTATCTTCTTTGGGCTGTGCCTTGGGCTTAGAGAAATCCGGGCGGTTTTCAAAGCGTGAGTTATCCTTGCCCTGACGGTTGTCGGGACGCTTGATATTCTTCTTTGCGTCTTCCTCGGCTTTTCTCTTTGCTTCGGCTTCAGCTTTGGCATTTGCCTCAGCCTCTGCCCTTGCCTTTTCTTTCGCAGCAATTTTTGCGGCTTCTTCAGCCTTCTTTGCTTCTTCTGCTTCCTTTTCTGCCTTTTCCTTTGCGGCAATCTCAAGTTCTTCCTTTGAAAGCGCCTTTACGATCGTTGCTTTTCCAGACATATAATCGTCAAAGTTGCTGACCTGTGCCTTAGATGTGAGTGCCTCGAGGATAATATTAAATTCGTTTGCCTCAATTACGGAGGAATGCTTTCTGTCTGTCATTCCGAGGCTTGTAACAAGATCAAGAAGATCTTTGCTCTTAATATTAAGGTCTTTAGCAAGTGTACTGATCTTATATTTCGTGTTATCTATCATACTGTATCCACCATCCTGTTCAGAATTTAGCTTTTGGAGAATCACTCATGTGCGAAAGAGCTATTGCTTTTCTCATGCCGTCGGCGAAGCCGCGGTCAAACGTTGCACATGCAGATGCCGACGCCTTTCCGATGCGGTCGGCTATCTCCGATTGACTGAGCGCGGAGTGATAAAACTCTACTCTATAGTATTTACAAGCGTTAACTATACGCTTTTTGGTGTTATCTGAGGCGTTTGACGCGATTATTACGATTCCGTGCGTACTAAAGCCTTTAACGCTGTCGTGTTCAGACGGAATGCCGTGTCGTCTTATTTCGTCGCATATTCTGTCTGCTCCTGTTTCAAGCTTTCCCGCTTTCATCGCAAAACCGAAAAGCGTCAGGAGCTTAGAGTTAATTGCGGCATTAATTGTTGCCTTATCAATTTTCATTTTCTGACATCTCAGCTTGAAGAGCGTTATATAATTCATCGGTAATTTCAACCGATAAAGCTCGCTCAAGCTTTTTGGCCTTTCTTGCTTTTTTCAGACATTCACCGTTACAGCAAATATATGCGCCTCTACCGGGTTTTTTGCCCGTCTTATCGAGACAAACGCCATCCTGAGTTCTTACCACTCTTATCAGCTCATTTTTATGGAATGAATTTCCGCACCCTACGCAGCTGCGCTCGGGAATCTTTTTTACTGTTGCGGACAATTTGATCACTCACTTACCTTAATGTCGATTTTGAAGCCTGTAAGTCTTGCGGCAAGTCTTGCGTTCTGACCTTCCTTGCCGATTGCAAGAGAAAGCTGGTCGGCATCCACGTACGCACGACAGATCTTTTCACCTTCGATTACGACTTCATTAACAGTTGCTGGAGAAAGAGCCGCTGCGATGAACTCAGCTGGGTCTTCGCTGTACTTAATGATATCTATCTTCTCTCCACCGAGTTCACTGATAATTGTGTTAATTCTCATGCTGCGGTTACCGATGCAGGAGCCGACAGCATCTACTGAATCATCTGTAGAGTAAACTGCGACCTTGCTTCTTGAGCCTGCTTCACGAGTGACGTTCTTAATTACTACAGTACCGTCCTGAACCTCGGGAACCTCAAGCTCAAACAGGCGTTTTACAAGACCGGGATGTGTTCTTGAAAGGGTTACGAGGGGTCCGCGGCTCTCCTTCTTGACTTCTGTAACAAAGACCTTGATACGTTCGCCGTCGCTGAATGCATCACCGGGGATCTGCTCACCCTTGATAAGAGTTGCTATGGAAGTTCCGGTATCAACGGTAACGTTACCTGTCGTTTCATCGGTGCGGAGAACAGTTGCGGTAATGATCTCGCCGCGCTTATCTTCGTATTCCTTGATTAGCATTCCGCGCTCAGCTTCTCTTATTCCCTGAATAATTACCTGCTTTGCGGTCTGCGCGCTGAGACGACGAAAGTTCTTGGTATCGAGCTTAACCTCTGCCACAGTGCCGAGCTTATAGCGGCGGCTGACTTTCTTTGCCTGCTCAACAGTAAGCTGAGTCTCGGGATCTTCTACCTCCTCGACTACCTGGTACAGACGATACATCTGAACGTCCTTTTTCTCAGGATCAAGAACGATTCTGACCTGAGCCGTCGGGCCCTGGTCTTTGGCAAATGCGTTCATAAGAGCTGCCTCGACTCTCTCGAGCATATACTCCTTTGGTATTCCCTTCTGCTTTTCAAGAAGGTCGAGTGCTTCAAAAAATTCTGCGTTCATTTTTTCTTTATTCCTCCGTTTTGGTTAATCTTCAAAATCAAAATGCAAATTTATTCTTGCCGCCTTATCAAGCGGAATTATAACATCGTCTACAGTTACCGTCTTATCTTCTTCGCTGTATGCACTGAGAATTCCTACGTACTGCTTTTTGCCTTCTACGGCTGTGAACAGCTTGACGTCGACCTTTTGACCGAGGCATACTTCATAGTGGAACGGGCGAGAAAGGTCTCTTTCAACTCCCGGCGAGGATACTTCGAGATAATACTGAACAGGAATTGGGTCAGTTTCATCAAGAATAGGATCTATCGCTCTGTGAACCGCCTCACAATCGTTGATATCTACACCATTTTCCTTATCAATAGTAACACGGAGTATTTGCCTTGCTCCCTCTTTGACGTATTCTACATCCCAGAGAGAACAACCGAGGTCGTTTACCGTCGGCATTATGAGATCCCATACGGTATCAGCTATGTTTTTCTTTGTGTTTGCCACTTAATCACCTCAATTTGTCTCAAACAAAGAATTAAGAGTAGGTGTCAACCTACTCTTAATACTCCTTATTTTATTATCCTCGTTGATTATAGCACAATTAAAATAAAATTGCAAGACCTTTTTACAAATTTCTTTAATTATTTTATATCGAGTAATGAGGATTTGGCTTGATCTCGGAAAGCTTATATCTGTTTATGACCTTTTCGTTGATCTTAACGTTCTTGGCGAGCTGTTCGTAGAACTCTTTATATACTACTTCCTGAGCGTACTCAGTGAATTTTAGATCTGTGAGCTGAGTGATATCAGCATCGCTGAGACTTTCAAACGGTGTCAGTTCGCATATCTTGATATAGAAGATCGCTTCCGCTTCCTCAACCTTTACGACCTCTCCGGACTTGGCGTTTTTGATTGCCTTATATATATCAGGACCCCAGATGTCGATCTCGTTTTCGGAAACGAAGAATCCGTTCGGATATGACGAGGTGTCATATTCACTATAATCAGTTATAAGCTGATCGAAGCTGTCACCGTTATCAAGCCGTGTCTTGAACTCGGTGATCTTCTTCTGCTTTTGAATCATTTCTTCTTCCGTTAGAGGTTCTGAAACGAGATTACCGCTTTCATCATATATATAGTTGCCCTTATCGTCGGTTTTAATATCCGTCGTATAGAAAACAACATATTTGATTTGGGTATAGTGCTCTTCATAGTACTTGATAAGATCTGAATCCGATATTTCAAGAGGCCCGTTTGCACCGAACAGATAATCGTAAACAAGATCGTGCTTTGCTTCCCAGAGATATATCTGCTCCAGCGCGTCGATATTAAGCATCATCTTCGAAAGAGTCGAATTCAAGCTACCTCTGCCGCCGTAAAATTCAATTTTCTCCTTGATATCGTTACTGATTGCTTTTTTTGTTGAGGAAGAAAGCTTGAGAGAATTCTTTTTGTAGAGATCCTGAGAAATCAAATAATTCATTATCTGCTGATTCATGATCTCGGTAAAATATTCCTCGATTGTTCGTTCGTCGTCGAACTTCATATTCCAAAACTCCTCGGTATCCTCTGCATCTGAATATGATGCGAGTATATTGCGTTTGAAGGTTGACAGCCAGTAGTTATAGAACTCTTCAGTCAACTTTATACCGTTGTATTCCATTACAGCGTCGTATTTTGATCTGTATCCGCATCCGCTGATAAGCGACGGGAGAATCAGCACGGTAACTAGCAATAATGCAGTGATCTTAATAATAATTTTCATCTTATATCCTCCGATTGGGAAGTATTCATGATTGAAATGTAATCGTTGAGCAGTTCTATCGACTTTTTGAACGGGTCGTCACCTTTTTTTGTTCGGAGCGTAACGTACGGTTTAAGCTCAAGGCTCATCAGAATTGACCCTTTTCTGTCTGCAGTCAGCATAGTCCAGATCCTAAGATCCATCTTTTCGGGATAAAACAGAATCGATGATCCACGCTTATCTATCTTGCCGATTCCGCATTTAGATCCGAGCGCCCTGAGAAGCGATACGTCTAGAAGTGAGGAAACAGACTTCGGCATATCACCGTATCGGTCTATCAGCTCGTCAATAATATCCGCTTTATCTGCGAGATTCTCAATCAATGATATCTTTTTATATACGTCAATTCTCTGAACAGGGCTCTTAACGTAGCTTTCGGGAATAAAAGCGCTTACATCCATTTGAACTGTGCATTCGATCTTTTGAGGCTTGATCTCACCCTTTTCTTCGAGAATTGCTTCGTTCAGGATACGCATATACATATCGTATCCTACGTTTTCTATATGTCCGTGCTGTTCTGAGCCGAGTATATTGCCCGCGCCTCTGATCTCAAGGTCGCGTAAAGCAACCTTGAAGCCCGATCCAAACTCTGTGTACTCTCTTATTGCACCGAGTCTCTTTGATGCGATCTCAGAAAGAACCTTTCCTTTTTGATAGGTAAAATATGCGTAAGCACGTCGAGAAGAGCGTCCTATTCTTCCTCGGATTTGATGAAGCTGAGACAGCCCGAGCCTATCAGCGTTTTCTATTATCAATGTATTTGCATTGGGAACGTCTACGCCGGCTTCTATTATTGTCGTGCTTATAAGAACGTCTATATCTCCTTCAAGCATTGATCTCCAGATATCGGACAGCTCTTCCTTATCCATTTTACCGTGCGCAACAGCTATCTTAGCATCGGGCGCGAGTTGTGAAACCTTTGCATAAACGTCTGCCATATTATCAACACGGTTGTGAAGGTAGAACACCTGTCCGCCGCGTCGAAGCTCTTTTGAGATTGCATCAGCAAGTATCGTTTCGTCATATTCAAGAACGTATGTCTGAACGGGGACACGGTCAGTCGGTGCTTCTTCAAGGACTGACATATCGCGTATTCCGCTCATAGCCATATTGAGAGTTCTCGGTATAGGTGTCGCCGTGAGGGTCAAAGTATCCACGCCAGAAGAAAGCTGTTTAAGCTTTTCCTTAGCAGCAACGCCGAATCGCTGTTCCTCGTCGATAATAACAAGTCCCAGATCCTTGAACACAACGTCCTTTGATACAATGCGGTGGGTTCCAACCACAATGTCGACTTCGCCGCGTCTGATTCTTCTTAAAGTTTCTTGTTGCTGCTTGGCAGATCGGAACCTTGAAAGCATATCTACTCTGACAGGAAAGCCGCGCAAACGAGAAATAAGAGTCTGATAGTGTTGAAGAGCCAATATGGTTGTCGGAACCAGGATTGCGACCTGTTTTCCCGATTCAACCGCCTTAAATGCAGATCTGAGTGCGACCTCAGTCTTACCGAATCCAACATCACCGCATAACAGTCTGTCCATTGGACGCGCGGTTTCCATATCCTTTTTGACTTCGGCGATCGCATTAAGCTGACCGTCTGTTTCCTCGTACGGGAAAGCAGCTTCAAAGTCTCTTTGCATATCGTCGTCAGGCAGGAAAGCAAATCCTGGGCGCCGCTGGCGTTCCGCATATAGCGTTATAAGCTCTTTTGCCATCTCCTTAGCGGCACTCTTTGCTTGACGCTTTGTCTTTCCCCATTCTGCTCCGCCGATCCGTGACAGCTTGAGAGAACCGTCCTCACTCTTCGCACCGATATACTTCGAAATGCTGTCAAGCTGTTCGCATGGAAGGTAAATTACATCTGTTCCAGCATATTTAATTTTAATGTAGTCTCTCGTGACGCCGTCAACGGTAACGCTTTGTATTCCGAGAAACATTCCTATACCGTGAGTAACGTGTACGACGTAGTCTCCTTCGCATAGGTCTGCATACGACATGATCTTTTCGCGTGCAGACTTCTTCTTTCCTTTGGTTTTTCTTGTTTTCAGACGAGCGGCGTTAAAGGTACTTCCCGCCGCATAGGTCGAAAGAAGCGCGTAACGCGAGAGGGTAAGCTCAAATCCGCCTAATGCTATGCCTGAGGTAATAACAGTATTGTATCCGTCCGTGAAATCAAAATCGTCGCTAACTATAGGGGCAGTTATTCTTTCTTTTTCTAATATTGAATTAAGGTTCTTCGCCATAATATCGTTTTCACAAAGGAGAACGGTTTTGAAACCGCCTTTGATATATGAACGAAGATCCTCGATCAGCAGATCAAAATTTTCACTGTAAGATACAGTCTGCTTTGTAGTCATGCTGAACATAGCAGAAAAGCGCATATCGGATATACTGCTCATGAAGGAATCTGCAATTACTCCTGAATGCGATGATATGCTCTTAATAAACGACTCGGAATCCTTTCCGTAATCGGCTGCAGAGGCAGGAACGAGCCCGTCTTCAAGCAGAGAGGTTACGTTTTCCTTGTTATGCCACTCAAATGATTTGACTCTGTCAAGACAGGAATTATATTCACGGCAAAGTATGACCGAATCAGATGACAGATAGTCAAGCAGACAATATTTATCTTCATATATAAGATTTATATACTTATCAGCGAAGCGGAGATCGGTTTCTGCGTTTAATGCTTCTATTTCGGAAGCAAGTATGTCGGTTGTGTGATCATTCTTCGACTTTTTGATCAGACCTTTAACAGCAGACTTGATTCTATCGCGGGCTTCTTTGTCAACAATAATTTCTCTAGCAGGAGTTATGTTGACAGAATCTACCTGTTCGATTCTTCTTTGAGTAATAATATCAAACAAGCCCATACTGTCGATATCGTCGCCGAAAAACTCAATTCTGACGGGATTATCATTGCCAGCAGGAAAGATATCAAGAATTCCGCCTCGGACAGAAAACTGTCCGACACCGTCGACAATATCAACACTTTGGTAGCCGGCTGAAACAAGCATTTCCCTAATTTCAGTAAGATCCGCGGAGTCGTCAAGAGAAAGAGTAAAGGTCGAGCCCTCAAGCTTTTCTTTTGGCATAGTATACTGAAGAGCAGCATCGGGGGTCGTGATAACTACGTCGCACGATCCCGTGAGCATAGAATAAAGCACACCAAGCCTCTCGTGCTCATATTCACGGGAGGCAGTTATGTTATAAAAGACAAAATCTCGGTAACTGTACGTTTTTGCGTTGATTCCGAGTGCAGTGAAGACGTTATATGCCCTGAGCGCTTCTTTTTCGTCAGGCACGATCAAAAGGAGAGGCTGTGAACAAGCTTCACGAAGCTCATGAATGATCGAAGCAAACACAGCGTTTCTTGCGCCGTCACATAAACCTACCAGTCGCGCAGGATGCGGAACACGAGCAGACATTTGTTCTTTGACTGTCGAAAGGAGCTCAGTATACTCGCGTTCGTTTCTTAGAATATTTGATATCAGTTTCATAATCAGTTGTACTTACACATTGCGTCGTCGATCTTTCCTTCGATGAGAAGGGGGATCGCATCTGATGCGTTACTGAGAGCTGAGTCAAACTCGGAATTCAGATCAGAAGGGATCTTTCCAAGCACCCAATTAATTATATTTCCGCCCTGTGGAAGCTTACCGACGCCAACACGCAAACGGGGAAAATTATCACTGTTCAGGTGATATATAATGTCCTTAAGTCCCCTCTGACCTCCGTCACTTCCCTTTCTTCTTATGCGGAGCTTACCGACGTCGAGCTGAACGTCATCGGAAATGACAATAATATTTTCCGGTGGGATCTTATAGAAATTGGCTGCATCTCTGATTGATTCACCTGAGCGGTTCATGTACAGCTGGGGCTTCATTATAAGAACGCGTTTGCCGCCGATATCAGCCTCGGCAGTCAAGGCATTGAACTTTGCACGTGTAACGGATATTCCGTTTTTCTGACAGTAAAGATCAAGCGCCATAAAGCCTGCATTATGACGGGTTCTCTCGTACTCTTTGCCGGGGTTTCCAAGACCCGCCAATATATGCGTTATTGGGGAAAGAGGCTGTTTTTCGGATTCGATTTTCTTAAAAAGGTCAAAAATGTTTGCCATAACGATTCCTTAATTAAATAATTATTTCACAACGACCAAAGGCGGACTTTCGTCCGCTTGCAGATATTATATTACAAAACATTGTTTTTTTCAAGTCGAAAATTGCGTGGTAAGAATAAATTTACAATTATATTATAATGACAGAGTTTTCGTTGTTAACTAAGCCGAAAATAACATTTTCACTTGCTATTTTGCACAATTATAGACGACCGCTGATTCTGAATTTGAACAGCCGTTTCAATTTATTAAAAGTTTGTAAATAATTTCAAAAATGATGGAAATATAAGTATTTTTATGTTAAAATATCGGGTGGACAAAATATAAATTTTGCGAATATTAATTTGGAGGATTTACAACTATGGCAAAAAAGTATTGCTACCTCTTCTCTGAGGGTAACGCAAACATGCGTGAAATCCTTGGCGGTAAGGGCGCAAACCTTGCAGAGATGACCAACATCGGTCTTCCTGTTCCCCAGGGCTTCACTATTTCTACCGAAGCTTGTACCCAGTACTATGAGGACGGCCGTCAGATCAACTCTGAGATTATGGCTGAGATCATGGACTACATTGTAAAGATGGAAGCTGTTACCGGCAAGAAGTTCGGTGACCTCGAGAACCCCCTTCTCGTTTCCGTTCGTTCCGGTGCTCGTGCATCCATGCCCGGTATGATGGATACCATCCTTAACCTCGGTCTTAACGAAGAAGTTGTTGAAGTTATGGCTAAGAAGTCCGGCAACGCTCGTTGGGCTTACGACTGCTACCGTAGATTTATCCAGATGTACTCCGACGTTGTTATGGAGGTTGGTAAGAAGTACTTTGAGGAGCTCATCGATAAGATGAAGGAAGAGAAGGGCGTTAAGCTTGACGTCGAGCTCACTGCTGAGGACCTCAAGGAGCTGGCTAACCAGTTCAAGGCAGAGTACAAGGCAAAGATCGGCGAGGATTTCCCCTCCGATCCCAAGGTACAGCTCATTGGCGCGGTAAAGGCTGTGTTCCGTTCTTGGGACAACCCCCGTGCAAACGTATACCGTCGTGACAACG
>JAZQGU010000017.1:0-14687 GCA_045540175.1 Eubacteriales bacterium
CGTTCTTCTTTCCGAGCGTATAGCAAACTTCATTCTTTCATACTGACATCGCGCGGAAAGCATATAACAGTGCTTTCCGCACGGATTTATAGGAGGAAATTTATGGCACTCGTACCAACCGTAGTGGAACAAACCAACAGAGGCGAAAGAGCATACGATATTTACTCGCGCCTGCTTAACGACAGAATCATATTCCTTTCCGACGAGGTGAACGACGTTACAGCGTCGCTCGTCATTGCACAGCTTCTTTTCCTTGAAGCGCAGGATCCCGATAAGGATATATGTCTTTATATCAATAGCCCCGGAGGCTCGGTCTCTGCGGGACTTGCGATATACGATACTATGAACTTCATCAAGTGCGACGTTTCGACGATCTGCGTCGGAATGGCGGCAAGCATGGGCGCGTTCCTTCTTTCTGCAGGTGCCAAGGGTAAGCGCCTTGCGCTTCCGAACAGCGAGATAATGATCCACCAGCCTCTCGGCGGCATGCAGGGTCAGGCGTCGGATATCAAGATCCACGCCGATCATATCATCGCAACCAGAGAAAAGCTCAACAGGATCCTCGCCAAGAACACGGGCAAGACTGTTGAAGAGATCGCGCGCGATACCGACCGCGATAATTTCCTTTCGGCAGAAGCCGCACTTGAATACGGACTTATTGACAGAGTTATCGAAAAGAGAGACTGATAATGGCAAATAACGAAAACAACGGTGGCGGTCACGTTTACTGCGATTATTGCGGACGCCGCGAGGATGAGGTGCAGTACCTTATTCCGTCGCCGACGGGGCTTTATATCTGCGATAAATGTCTTGACGGATGCAACCGTCTCGTGGAAGAGCATTTCGGCATAAGCCGTAACGGCAAAAAGGGCGGTAAGGGCGGAAAAAGTGAGCTTTCGCTTGACACGTTACCGAAGCCTGCTGAGCTGAAAGCAGTCCTTGACGAGTACGTTATCGGTCAGGACGACGCGAAAAAGACGCTTTCGGTTGCTGTTTACAATCATTATAAAAGAATCCTTCAGAAAAAGGATAACGCCGACGGCGTCGAGATACAGAAGAGTAACGTGCTTCTCATCGGCCCGACGGGTGTCGGAAAGACCTTCCTTGCTCAGACGCTTGCGAAGACACTTAAGGTACCCTTCGCAATAGCTGACGCGACGACGCTTACCGAGGCAGGTTACGTCGGTGAGGACGTTGAAAACATTCTTCTCCGTCTTATTCAGGCGGCTGATTTCGACATCGAGAAGGCAGAGAAGGGAATTATCTACATCGACGAGATCGATAAGATATCCCGTAAGAGCGAAAACCGTTCGATCACGCGTGACGTTTCTGGCGAGGGCGTTCAGCAGGCGCTTCTGAAGATCCTTGAAGGAACTGTATCTAACGTTCCTCCCCAGGGCGGCAGAAAGCATCCGAACCAGGAGTTTATCCAGATAAATACCGAGAATATCCTCTTTATCTGCGGCGGCGCCTTCGATAAGCTTGACGAAACGATAAGTAAGAGAGTTAACCGCGATAAGCAGAGCATCGGTTTTTCAAGCGAGGTGCTCACCAAAGAGCAGAAAGAAAAGGTTGACCTTTTCAAGGACGTAACTCCTCACGATATCGTGAAGTACGGTATAATTCCCGAGCTTGTCGGACGAATCCCCGTAATAGTTGCGCTCAAGAATCTTGACCGCGAGGCTCTCGTTAAGATCCTTAACGAGCCGAAAAACGCAATCACAAAGCAGTATATGAAGCTGTTTGCAATGGATAACGTCGAGCTCCGCTTTACCGACGGCGCGCTCGAAAAGATCGCGGATAAGGCGATCGAACTGAAAACAGGCGCAAGAGGACTTCGCGCGATAGTTGAGAACGTGCTTCTCGATACGATGTATACGCTCCCCGGCAGAGATGACGTATCCGAAGTCGTAATTACGGCAGATACAGTAGCAAAAGGAGCAAAACCCAAGCTTGTAACCAAATAATCAAAGGCAGAGAAAGATAATTTCTCTGCTTTTTTATTAATTTTTTGAAAAATTATATACAAAAGGATTTTTTTGTGATATAATAGACGATGTATAACTATGCGATTGCTTTGAACGGTTTATTACTGCTTATATTCAAAAGGATTGAATTGGAGAGCCGGGAAGTATGAGAAAAAGACTCGCGGTAATAATAAGTGTATTTTCCACGTTATCACCGATTTGCGCTATATTCGTTATGCTTTTTATTGAACAGGAACTTGTAGAGGCCGTTTTAAGCGGATTGGTCGTGGGATGTTTAATCGGTACGGTTTTAGGTATTATTGCGCTAATATTAAACAGGGGGGAAAATAGGCTTGTGAAGCTCCTTTCTGTTATACCTATGTGTCCATTAGTAATTTATATTCTCTTGTTAATTCCGCAATTTATATATGTATGATTTCATGACGATTATGAACGGATAGGAAAAATGGAAAAAAGATACGATAAAAAGAGAAATAACGGCGGCAATCGGAATTTTGACCGCAGACCTGTCGAAAAAAAGCCGCTTTCGGGCTCATACGTTATCGGAAGAAACGCAGTATCCGAGCTTCTTAAGAGCGGGCGCGATATTGATAAGATCTACGTTAAGAAGGGCGAGAGGACCGGGTCTATTACGGTCATAGTTTCCGAGGCGATCGGACGGAATATTCCTGTTGTCGAAGTCGAGGGAACCAAGCTCGACAATATGTCGGGCGGTCAGGCTCATCAGGGCGTTATCGCATCGGCGGCGCTGAAGGACTACGTTTCGGTTGACGAAATACTCGAAAATGCTGAAAATAAGGGCGAAAAGCCGCTTATCATAATTGCTGACGGAGTTGAGGATCCTCAGAATCTCGGCGCGCTTCTCAGAGTTGCAGAATGTGCGGGTGCTCACGGAGTGATAATTCCGAAAAGACGCGCTGTCGGTCTTACAGAGGCGGTCGGACGTGCGTCGGCGGGAGCTGTTGAATACGTTCCCGTCGCAAAGGTGACAAACCTTGCACAGACCGTTGACGAGCTCAAGGAGAAGGGACTTTGGATATTTGCCGCCGAGGCGGGTGGAAGTCCTCATTTCGAAACTGATATGACTTGTCCTGCGGCAATAATCCTCGGAAGCGAGGGATTCGGTGTTTCAAGGCTTCTTAAGGATAAGAGCGACTACATAATTTCCATTCCTATGTACGGAAGTGTTAATTCTCTCAACGTTTCGACAGCCGGTGCGGTCATTCTTTGCGAAGCCGCAAGGCAAAGAAACCTTGGAAAGTAAGAAGGGGGCGAAGAACAATGGACAATAAATATAACTCCGATATATCTGCCGACGAGCTGCTTGCTCAGCTTAAGGCGAATATGGCTGAAGGCGAAGCTTCCGCAAAAAGCAGCACTGTGAAAAAATACAAGTTCCGCCGTTCGGAAAAGATAACCTCGACCGTTTCCGAGGAGGATATCAGAGCCCGTATGCCCGATAATAGCGGATACAGCTTTGAAAGCCCCGTTCCGAAGTCCGAAATTGAGGACCTTGATATTGACGAGCTTATGAAAAAGTATCTTCCCGAGGAAGATTACAGAAGAATGACGGGAAAATCCGAGGCTGTTGAGATAGAGGATGATTTCGTTCAGACACTCAGCTCTATTGATATCCCGGAGGAGCTTCAGGTCGGCGTCGACGACGAGACTTATACGGAGGATTCGAAGGGATATACTGCTCCGGATGAGGAGCTTTACAATCATTTGAGCGAGGGCGGAAAGGTTTGTGACGTTCCGGAGCTCGATCAAACGAACGGATACGACAGCATGGCTGATACCATGCAGGCTCCGCTCCGTCCGATGACCGACATCGAAAAGACCATCGCTTACGTCTCTGACGACGAGGAGGGCGGATTTATGTCCGTACGCGAGATCTTTGCCGCTCAGAATGCGTCTGATGAAGAGGAAGAACCCACAGAAGAGCCCGCTGAAAGCGGAGATACCGTGGTTCTGGACCTTTCAAATACTGTCGAGATACCGATAGAGCCCGAAAAGCTCGATGAGAACCCGGGTATTACCTTGACCTTTAACGCGGTAGGTAATGAGACCGTTTCCGAGGAGAATGAAACCGAGCCCGAGGAAGTATCGGAGTATACACCCGAAGAATCTGCCGAGGAGCAGAAAGAAGAACCCGATACTGACATCTCGTCTCTTGAGGATATATTCTCAGATGATCTGACGCTCGATGAGTCGGTATTTGAAGAAATATACGGTAAGAGCGAGCCGATGGCTGATGCCGAATCCGATGAGGCTGACGAGTTTGAGGAATTTGATGATTTTGATTCCTTTGAGGAGCTTGAAATGCTCGACGGAGCCGACAGCTCGGCAGAAATGACTGAGGAAGCCGCCGCTGAGCCCGAAACGGAAGAAAACAGCGCCGCTGAGACGGTAGCTGAGGCTGAAGCTCTCGTTCCCACCGAGCTTGATAAATACGGTGAGTTTGCTCAGGACCTCGATGAGGAGGGCTTCGATGAGACCGATGCTAACCTGATGGTTGCGTTCGGAATGGACGAAGAGCTCGACGCCGCGATCGGAAAGGAATCGGCTGATATGCTGAGAAGCAACGCCGAAAGCATCGTTTCCGAGGAAGAGACCGAGGTTGAAAAGCCTAAGGTTGAGGAAGTGAAGGAGCCCATTAAGGAATTCGTTTCCCCGACCGAAATAAAGGGCATCTTTGAAAATTATAAGTCCGAGTACGGCAAGAGCGCGATCAGACTCTTTGTGCTCGCGGCGATAAATATTGTTCTATTCTTCTATGAGAATATAAGCATATTCGGCGGAAAGCTCTTTGACGTATTTAACCCTGAGTTCTATCCCATCGTACATATAATGACGGGATTCCAGTTCCTTGTTATCGGCTTTGCGGTTCTTTACAAGGACGTTATAGCGGGATTTAAGGCGCTTATCAAAAAGAAAGCGACTGTTGAAAGCATGCTTCCCGTTATGCTTGGCGTTTCGGCGATATATTCCGTTCTTGCCTGCTTCTTCGGTGCGGGAAATATGATAGTTGGATTCAATTTCCCGATCGCGCTTGCGCTCCTGCTCTACGCGATAGGCAAGCGTCTCGATCTCCGACGTGAGATAATGACGTTCAGGGTCGTATCGTCCAAGAGAAGCAAGTTTGCTCTTGAAAAGCTTGATATTATCGACGCTGAGCTTGAAACGAAGGCTTTCGACAAGTACCTTCCCAAGCAGCCCGATATTTTCCGCATTAACAAGACCTCGTTTGTTGACGGATATTTCCGCCGCACAGGTGAGTATTCCTCTGTAAAGAGTGCTATCAATGCATTTATTCCCGCGACGCTTATTGCGTTCGTGTTCGGAATCATCGTCGGTGCGTTTGTAAACGGAAGTATCGCCGCCGCATTGTCGACGGGATATGCAGCGTTTGCATTTGCTCTTCCCGCAACGGCGTTCTTTACCTTCAGCCTTCCTATGTTCCGCGCATCTAAGGTTTGTTACGACGACGGAAGTGCCATAGTCGGTGAGGGTGCGCTTGACGAGTATACCTCCGCTTCCTCGATCAGCTTTGATGACAGGGAAGTATTCCCGACGTCGGGCGTTAAGCTTCGCTCGATCAAGGTGTTCGGAAGCGGACGTCTTGACACGGCGATCTATTATATGGCAAGCGTTTATTCCTGCATCGGCGGACCGCTTTCCGACGTTCTCAACGTTGCGACAGCCGATATCGGACGCTCGCAGAATATTGATGTGATCTCGATAGATTCCGACGGAATCGAGACGGTCGTTGACGGCCATCACCTCTATGCAGGAAAGGCTGATTACCTCCGCCACAACGGTTATCTCCCCGTTACCGATCCCGAGGATGAAGAAATCGAGGGCGGTGATATCTGCATTCTCTTCCTCGTTTGCGACGACGAGGTCGTAGCGAAGTTCTACGTTCGTTACCGTATAGATCCCGAGTTTGAGGCTACCCTTAAGAATCTTTACAAGTCGGGAATCTGCGTAGGTATCAAGACTGTTGACCCTAATATCAACGACGAAATGCTGAGCACGAGAATACGTCTTACCAAATATCCCGTGCGCGTTCTGAAATATGACGATCTTAATGACAGAAGCCGCGGAAGCGACCGTACTGACAGCGGTATCGTTTCGAAGAAGTCCGTCAAGGCTCTCCTTCGTGCGTTTACGCTTTGCGATAAGACCAAGCACGTTACCAAGACGAACCTCATGATCGCCGCTCTTTCGATAATCGGCGGTATTGCGATAACGGGTGCAGTTGCGTTCCTCGGATCGATTTCCGGTATCGTTTCGGTTTACGTTGCGCTTTATCAGCTCTTCTGGCTTGCATCGGTATATCTTATTTCGAGATTTCTTTTGATGTGATCATCACTCTGCGGTTTTAAGCAAAAATGCAGTCGAGAGACTGCATTTTTGTAGGTTTTTGAAAGGAAAAGACAATGGATAAGAAAATGCGCTCTATACTCAAGCAGGTTCTTAAGCCCGGCAGATACACGGGCGGTGAGTATGGGCAGGTAATTAAAAACAAGGATGAAATAAAGTGCCGCGTTGCGTTCTGCTTCCCAGACACATACGAGATCGGAATGTCGAATCTCGGAGTTCGTCTGCTTTACGGAGTCCTTAACCTCGAAAAGGACGTATGGTGCGAGAGAGTTTACGCTCCTTGGGACGATATGGAAGAAAAGATGCGCGAAAACGGTATTCCGCTTTTTGCACACGAAAGCCGTGATCCGATATCGGATTTCGATTTCGTCGCATTCACGCTTCAATATGAGCTTTCGTATACGAACGTGCTCAATATGCTTGAGCTTGGAAATATTCCGCTTCTTGCATCGGAGCGCGACGACAGCTATCCGATAATCGTCGGCGGCGGTCCCTGCGCTTATAATGCCGAGCCCGTTGCGGATTTCTTCGACGCCTTCAGCATCGGAGAGGGCGAGGAAGCGCTGCCCGAAATGACCCGTCTTTACAACAAGATGAAGGATGACGGCAGTTATACGAAGGAAGCTTTTTTGCACGAGCTTGCGAAGCTCCCCGGCTTCTACGTCCCGTCGCTTTATGAGGTTTCATACAAGCCCGACGGCACGATAGAGGCGTATACTCCTAAATACGATGATATTCCGACGAAGATAGTCAAGAGAATAATCAAGGATATGGATAAGAGCTATTTCCCCGATAAGCTCATTATGCCGTATATTGAGACGGTTCACGACAGAATTGTGCTTGAAGTCTATCGCGGATGTATCCGAGGATGCCGTTTCTGCCAGGCGGGAATTATTTTCCGTCCCGTTCGTGATAAGACTCCCGACGTGCTGAACGAGCAGGCAAAGTGTCTGTATGAAAGCACCGGCTTTGACGAAATTTCGCTTTCGTCGTTAAGTATCAGCGACTATACGCATCTTCCCGAGCTTACCGATAAGCTGCTTGAATGGACGAATGAAAGCAAGGTCAGCCTTTCGCTTCCGTCGCTCCGTATCGACAGCTTTACGAAGGAGCTTATGGATAAGATATCGACGGTTCGTACCGGCGGTATTACCTTTGCGCCAGAAGCGGGAACACAGCGCCTGCGCGACGCGATAAACAAAAACGTATGTGAAGAGGACCTGCTCAAGGCTTGCCGTACTGCTTTTGAAGCGGGCAAGACCTCGGTCAAGCTTTACTTTATGAACGGTCTGCCGACCGAAACGCTTGAGGATATTGAGGGGATCGCCGATCTTGCACTTAAGGTCGAGGACGAGTTTTACAAGAATCCAAACCGCGTGAAGGGAAGAGCACCGACGGTCACGGCGAGCGTCGCTTGCTTCGTTCCGAAGCCCTTTACTTCATTCCAATGGTTCGGACAGGATAGTCTTGAAACTCTTATGATGAAGCAGGAGCATCTTCTTGAAAAGGTCAAGTCGAAAAAGCATATCCGATATAACTGGCACGAAGCAAAGGTCAGCCGAATCGAGGCGGTATTTGCGCGCGGAAACAGAAAACTTTCCGCGGCACTTATCGAGGCTCATAAGCTCGGTCAGAAATTCGACGGCTGGGACGAGCATTTCTCATATGAAAATTGGCTGAAGGCGTTTGAAAACGCGGGGATAGACCCGAGCTTTTACGCAAACAGACAGTTCGGCTTTGACGAGGTTCTGCCGTGGGATATTATAGACTGCGGAGTTACGAAGGAATTTTTCCTGCGTGAATGGAAAAAGGCGTTTGAGTCGAAAACGACTCCAAACTGCCGTGAAAAGTGCTCCGGCTGCGGAGCCAACAAGCTTGGAGGTGAAAGAACGTGCTGTCCGAAGCTGTAAGAATAAAGTTTTCAAAGGTAGGAAGTCTGCAGTTCATTTCTCACCTTGACCTCAACCGTACGATGAAAACGGTTATGATAAGAGCGGGAATACCGATAAAGTATTCGGAGGGCTTTAACCCCCATCCGAAGATGGTCTTTGCGCTTCCGCTTTCTATCGGTGCGGAAAGCGTGACCGAGCTTCTCGATTTCAAGATAACGAGACCGATGACAAAGGAGGAGCTTATTATGCGCCTCAATAACGCATTTCCGCCCGAAATGAGAGTGCTTGACGCGTATCAGCCCGACAGTAAGTTCGTCTCTATCCGCTATGCCGAATACGAGCTTGAAAACGACGAGGATTTCTCTCTTGAGCCGCTTGAGCAAAGCGAGATCGTTATTCTCAAGCGAACCAAAAGCGGTGAGAAGATGACCGATATAAAGCCGCTCATTCACTCTTACAAAAAAGAGGGGAACAAGCTCACCTGCGTGCTGAGCGCGTCCCCCGATCAGTATCTGAATCCCGATTATATTGCAAAGGTGCTCGGCATTACCGATTGTACCATACTCCGAAAAAGAGTCCTTCTTGATGACGGAGTGACGGAATTCAGATAATTCCCGAAAGGCTTGGGCGTTCTGTTTGGCGCAGTGATCTGAGAGCTTCAACGTAGCTTTCTCTTGCCGCCATATAATCGGCGTAGGTTCCGTGCAGGTAGCAGGAAACAAGATGCTCAAGAGCGGTTTTTACGTTGTTCGGGAGCCTTGTGTGGCTGATCGCCGTGAGGATTTTATATGAAGAATTAAGAAGCTCCTCGCTCTCGGTTATAACCGAGGACGGGGAGCTTTCACCGTCCGTTTTTGATGGAAACCGTCTTTCAAGGGCGAGAAGCCGATCGGTCACGCTTGTTACGTAGAGACCGCTTGCAACTGTTGCGGCGGTGATTATCAAAATTATAGAAAGAGCGAGAATGAATGCTTTCATTGATTTTTCTCCTTATAGATGATCGTGAGAGAGTTGCCGTCGCTTACCGCGATGAATACCTCGTCCAGTGCCGCCTTTTGCTCGTTCAGGCGGGCTTTTAGCCATCTTTCGTCGCGGCCGAGAAGCTTAAGGTGGCCGTTATGGACCCTCCCGTCAACAATGAGCGGCAGCGTAAGGATCTCGTCCTTGGAAAACGATGAGATCTGGCCGTTGTGCTCAAGAAAGCAGAAATTCACGGTGCTGATATCGGAGACGTTATTCAGACGCAACGAGCTTATAAGCTCATCTGCAGTCAAGCGCTGTTTTTTCAGCTCGCCGATGTTCAAAGTGCCGTTTTCGATGAGGACTGTGGGAGGCGGTTCAAACATTCGTCTTACTGCGACGGATTTCGTCGTGACAAACGATACGACTACTTCAAGACAAAGGAGCACCGTTATCGGTAAGAGCGCGTATAGGATAGGCAGGTCGGGATCGGTCAGCGGTGTCGTTGCGACCTCCGAAATGAGAAAGGCGGTTATCAGCTCCGAAAGCTGTAATTCGCCGACCTGTCTTTTGCCGCTCAGGCGCATCGATAAAAGCAAAAAAACGTATATTATTACCGTGCGGATTATTATCGTGAAAATGCCGATTCCTCCCTTATTAATAAGCCTTTTTATGAGTTTTCCCGACACGGATTTTTTTATTCCGAAAAGATAATAATATCTGCAAAAAAATCAAAAAAAGTGTTGACAAACAAGAATAAGTGTGATAAAATGATACTACCTCTGCGGAGAGGCTTTTTTGTTGTTGCCTCTTTTTATGAGGGAGATAAAATCAGGCAAGGGTTCGCGGCTTGGCGAAAATGCCCTTGTCAATACTATCGGGAGGAAAAATATGAGAGTCAGAATCACAATGGTTTGCAGTGAATGCAAGCAGCGCAACTACAACACTATGAAGAACAAGAAGAACGACCCTGACCGTCTTGAAATGACAAAGTATTGCCGTTTCTGCAAGAAGCACACCGTTCACAAGGAATCTAAGTAAGGGAGATCGGTTAATGTCAGAAGTTGAGAAGAATACCGAAGCCGTCGAAACAAAAGACGCTAAGGAAAAAGAAGACAAGAAAAAGACTTCGAAGGACCGCAAGCCCGGACTTGGAAGCAAGATCAAAAACTTTTTCAAAAACAACAAAAGCGAGTATAACAAGATCACATGGTACGGCAAGAAGCAGACTGCAAAGAGCACCGCGGTTGTAATCGTTGTTCTTGTGGTTGCAAGTGTTGCAATAGGCCTTATTGACCTTGGACTGTCCAATCTTCTTATGTGGATTGGAAAGCTCGTTTAATCGGAGGTCCTTGATGAGTGACTTCGATGAGATAAGCTCTGAACTGAGATGGTATGTAGCGCATACTTACTCGGGTTACGAGAACAAAGTTAAGGCTAACCTCGAAAAAATCATCGAGAACCGTAATCTTCAGGACGTTATAACGGATATTCGTATTCCGGTTGAGACCGTCACCGAAGAAAACGGCGCTGACGAGAACGGAAATCCCGTCCTCAAGGAAATTGAAACAAAGATCTTCCCCGGATACGTACTCGTTAAGATGAAGATGAGCGATGCGACCTGGCACGTTGTCCGCAATATCCGCGGAGTAACGGGATTTGTAGGCCCCGGATCGAAGCCGGTTCCGCTTACCGATGAAGAGGTTGCGGCTATCGGAGTCGAAACCAAGCAGATCAGCCTTGAATATGAGGTTGGTGACAGCGTTAAGGTTACCGCAGGTCCTCTTAAGGGCTTCGTCGGAACCGTCGAGGAAATTTCCGAAGACAAAAAGAAGATCAAGGTGCTTGTATCTATGTTCGGTAGAGAAACTCCTATCGAGCTTGATTCCGAAAGTGCCGAAAAGCTTTACAAGTAATTTTAATTCACGATCATCCGCGCAATGACGCGGAGTGGGAGGGGGAAAATCTTAATCCCCCGTCTAATAACCACATTTGGAGGTAAAAAGAAATGGCAAAGAAAGTAAGCGGTTATATAAAGCTTCAGCTTAACGCAGGAAAAGCTACCGCACAGCCGCCTGTAGGTCCCGCGCTCGGTTCTTACGGCGTTAACATCGCAAACTTCGTTAAGGAATTCAACGAAAGAACCAAGAATCAGATCGGTCTCGTTATCCCTGTAGTTATCACAGTTTATGCAGACCGTTCCTTCTCCTTCATCACGAAGACTCCCCCCGCACCCGTTCTTATCAAGAAGGCTTGCGGCATCGAGACTGCTTCCGCGGCTCCTAACAAGACCAAGGTTGCTTCTATCACCAAGGAACAGATCAAGCAGATCGCCGAAACCAAAATGCCCGACCTTAATGCCGGCTCGCTCGAGACCGCGATGAGCATGATCGCAGGTACCGCACGCAGCATGGGCGTTACCGTTGTTGACTGATTTTCGGAGGTAGATAGAAATGGGAAAGAAATATATTGATAGTGCAAAGCTTGTCGACAAGGCAAAGCTTTATGATTCGGCAGAGGCTCTTGACCTCGTATGCCAGACTGCAAAGGCAAAGTTCGACGAGACCGTTGAGCTTCACGTTCGTCTCGGCGTTGACTCCCGTCACGCTGACCAGCAGGTAAGAGGTGCTGTTGTTCTTCCTAACGGTACCGGTAAGACTGTAAGAACCATGGTTTTCGCTAAGGGCGAAAAGGCTGAGGCTGCTAAGGCTGCAGGCGCAGACTATGTAGGTGAGGCTGATTACGTTGAGAAGATCATGAAGGAAAACTGGTTCGAGTTCGACGTTGTTATCGCAACCCCCGACATGATGGGCGTCATCGGCCGTCTGGGTAAGGTTCTGGGTCCTAAGGGCCTTATGCCTAACCCCAAGGCAGGTACTGTAACTCCCGATGTTGCACGTGCTGTTACCGAGGCTAAGGCAGGTAAGATCGAATACCGTCTCGACAGAAACAACATCATCCACTGCCCCATCGGCAAGGCATCCTTCGGTAAGGATAAGCTCTCTGAGAACTTCGATACTCTTATGGGCGCTATTATCAAGGCTAAGCCTGCTGCTGCTAAGGGTCAGTACATCAAGAGCTGCGTCGTAGCTTCTACCATGGGCCCCGGCGTAAAGGTTAATTCCGCTAAGCTCGGCTGATAATTCATAAGAAAAGAACGACAAATGAGTCAGGCGACGCTTAGATTCATTTGTCGTTTTGCTTTTTTGAGGTCATTATGCAAAGAAAAAGTTTAAATTATATTCACGGTATCATAGCAATAATTCTCGCGTTCATAGCGCTTCTTTTCGGCGGATATATTCTCATTCCGCTTTTCGGACGGTATGGAGGACTTTTCGCAGGAGTGCTGATAGCGCTTATTGCACTTTTGCTTACTTTAGTTACAAAAACGAAGCTGAGGGAGGTCTTCCCGTTTGCGCTTCCGCCTGTCAAAAAGTTCTTTGGCTCGGTATTTATGTATGCCGGAGTTACGATGTTCTCGTCCTCAATATCACTCATTGTGGGAAGATTTTTTGACGCATACGAGCGCTCCGAGGAGATCGATTCGATATTGCTAACAATGCATCCCGCGCTTGCGCTTCTCGTGGTTGCGGTCTTGCCTGCCATTTGCGAGGAGTTTTTCTGCAGAGGCTTTCTTGTCAAGTGCTTCTCGGGCATAAAGAAGGAATGGGTGCTTATTGCGCTTGTCGGCGCGGTGTTCGGCGCGCTTCATCTTGACGTTTATACGTTTGTCCCGACGGCACTTTTGGGTGCGCTGCTTTGCTTTATTGCAATCAGAACAAAATCGCTTGTTCTTCCCATGTTTTTGCATTTCGCAAATAATGCCCTTTCGGTAGTTATCACCTTCTCGGGCGCAAGGGAAAGTGCGGCAGAGGGAGCTGATATTTTCGCAATGTCCTGGCCGCAGAGCATCGGAATGAGCATTTTGTATATCGGTTTGTCGATTTTGCCGTTCTTTATCGGCTACAGAATGTTTACCGGTAAGCGTGTCTTCGTGTTCAAGACCTTTGTTGCGCTTCTTGTGGCGGTCGGAGTCACGGTAACGGGATTCGTTACTTTTACGCTGTTTTCATTCCGTTTCGTTGAGCTCAAAAGTGAAACCTTTACAGTATCGAGGGAAAGCAAGGTCTATGAGCCCGATGTCGATACTGTCGGCCAATACGAGCTGTTCGTCGAGATACATGCAACAAAGCCTGTATACGTTACTGTGATATTCGGTGACACGACGGTGTTCAAGGGAACTGTTACTGACTCGGAGCAGATACAGAAATCCATCGAATATGAAGGCGGAGACTGTAAGATCATTATTTCGCCTGATGAGAACGGCGAAGAATCGGTGGTAACCGTCACCTATTTTATACTTGAAAGTGTGCTCCCTCAATGAAGATATTGATAGGGCTCAGCGGTGGTCTTGACAGCACTTACGCCGCGTATATTTTGAATACGCAAGGATACGAGGTCGTCGGAGCGGCGGTTATAATGCACGATTATACTGATATTTCGGCGGCGGAAACAGCGGCGAAGCAGGTCGGTATTCCGTTTGTGACCGTTGATTACCGCGAGCAATTTCAAAATAACGTTGTCGCGCGGTTTATAAACGATTATAAGAACGGCAGAACTCCTAATCCGTGTATCGTTTGTAATCCGGCGGTCAAGTTTGATGCGCTTTTGAGTTATGCAAAAGAAAACGGCTTTGATAAGATAGCAACGGGACATTATGCTGTTATATCAAATGAAAACGACAGATATTATATCAAGGCGGACACCGTAGGCGGAAAGGATCAGAGCTACGCACTCTCACGTTTGACGCAGGCGCAGCTAAGTGCGCTTTATCTGCCGCTTTCGGGAATGAAAAAGGACGATATTCGTGAAGAAGCGGCAAAGCTCGGCTTTAGCGCGGCAGACGCGAAGGATAGTCAGGATATTTGCTTTATCCCCGACGGCGATTACGTTTCTTATATTGAGAAGGCGACGGGTGAGAGCTTTCCGACGGGCGATTTCGTCGATGCCGACGGAAAGGTAATCGGCAAGCATAATGGAATAATTCGCTACACGGTAGGGCAGAGAAAGGGACTCGGCGCTTTCGGCAGACCCATGTTCGTAAGTAAGGTTGATCCCGAAAACAATACCGTGACGCTCGTGCCTGCGGGCGAGGAGTTTTCGGGCAAGACAGAGGTCGGTGAGCTAAACTTTATGAAGCTTGCGCCGATGATAAGCGGAACGCTTACCACATCTTGCCGCGTCCGTTATTCGGCAAAGCCGTCACCTTGTAAGGTAACCTTCGACGGCGATAACGCACTTGTCGAATTTGAAAATATGACGCGTGCCGTCACCCCCGGTCAAAGCGCAGTCTTTTACGACGGCGATGATCTTCTGTTTAGTGGGATAATTAAATAACAAAAGACCGTTGAGAGATCAACGGTCTTTTTGCGTAGGGAGAGGTTTTACGCTCACTCTATAC
>JAZQGU010000018.1:0-2903 GCA_045540175.1 Eubacteriales bacterium
TTTTACGCACGGTTGCTTCGCAACCTACACCTCATTCACCACGTTCGGTGGTCCCCCTGTCTCGCTGCGGCTCGGTCACGCTCGGGGTCTGACGTGCCCCCGGCACGTCATTCAACACCCTCGCGCCGCTTCGCTACCCGCTGGGGAAGGCTGACGACGTGGCGATTCTTCGAAACGTTATTCGTAGGGCGGGGCAAGCTCGGAACCCCCAAAAATCATTGCATTCGTTTCGGGGAACCCCACGTGCTCCCGCCGTTACAAAACGATGTAACATCACTCATGTTTATTTGCAAAGATATTTAGCACGAAGCGGTCTTTTACAAATCCTATTCTTTCTGCGAGTCGGATCGATACCTCGTTTTCATTATCGACTGTATATTCGACCGTCATACCCGAATCGAGCAGATAATAGGCAAGCGCAGCGACGTTTGACGCGCCGTAGCCGTTTTTTCTATATTCTTCATCGGTTTCGACGCCGATATTTACGATGTTTTCATCTTCTCTGTATGGGTTTTCCGATGCAACAGACACGATCGTTCCGTTAAGCACGGTCGCAAAGCAGAGCAATCCCATTTCAAGTGCCTCGGGATCTATCTCAACAAGGCTTTCATATTCGGTCTCGGGAATGAGAACCTCCGATGAGTCGAGAATAAGCGATCTGTTTACATCCTCACGGCGTGTCAATTTATAGATACAGTTTTTACCGTAGCTGATTTCGTATCCGTTTTCTTCGACCGTTTCTTCGATAAGCGCTATCAGTTTATCTATCGTTTCGGTGCTTGAAAGCTCTTTTTCGGTCAAGGATTCAAGAAAGCCGATCTTATCCGTTAGCTCCTCGCTGACCTTTGCCGTTATACTGCCGTCCTTAATTTCGATACTGAACGGCCAAAGCACCTGATATTCGTTTTCGATCTCCGAAACGAGACTGTTTTCTTTTATTATCTTCATATTTTTTCAAGCATTGATGCAATTCCGCGTGCGACTGCGTTTTCGGGCTCGGGCGCGACCTCGATCGGTATCAGAACGAGGGGCGCGAGGGCGTTCGGAAGCCCTTTAAGCGCGGCGCTTCCGCCTGTCAGCACGATCTTTTCGGGCTGGTTCTTGAGCGGGAGTATCATTTCCGCGATGCTGTCCGCCAGATTTTCAAACACCGCTTCGCAGGAAGCGGATACCTCGGTATCGGTAAGGGTCACCTTTTTCGGCAGACCGATTCCCGGACGGATGGCGCTGATCGTTGCGCTCTTATCCGAGCTTCCGATAAGCGATGAAAGCTCTATTTTCAGGCGTTCCGCTTCGGATTGCGACGGTCGGTAACGGTGATTTTTTATCGTATCCGAGATTATTGCGCGGTCGATCGCATTGCCTGCGAAAGCGTTGCTTGCCGCCGCTATGATCTCTCCTCTGAAGTAGCATGCCATATCGGTTACCGATGCACCGATATTTATGACTGCCGAATCGGTTACGTTTATAACTCCGCAGCCCTGAGCCGCCGCATACACGGAGTCGACTACTGAGACCGCGCCTGCGCCCGCTTTTTGGAGAGCTTTGACGTAGACGCCTTCAGTCTCATCGTCGTGCTCGCCCGAGAATGAAACGAGTATTGATGCGCCTCTCATTCTCAGCTTTTTTATTACATAGGAAAAATATGCCGTTATATACTGCGCCTCCGGCGTCATTTCGCCCGAAAAGGGACGGACGATCTTGACGCTTCCCGGGACTCTTTCCGAAACCGCTATCGCCTCATCTCCGCAAGCGACGACGCTTCCGTCTGACACGCTGAGGGCAATAGCCGAGCTTTCGGAATATACTTCGTCCACGTTCGGCAGGACTATTCTGACTTTACTGTAGCCTATATCGGCTCCGAATTTTTTTGCCATGTTTTTTCCTTTCTATATCATTTGCGGTCAATATTTCACCGATCTGCCTGCGAAGAGGCAGATTACCTCCTCAGCGCCCGCTTCAAGGAGCAGATCCATGCAGATCTTTGCGGTCGCGCCGCTTGTTACTATATCGTCTATAAGTACCACTCTTTTTCCTTTCAGCTTTTCCTCTGCGCCGAGGACGAGGGAATACCTTGTTTTCGCGTAAATATCCCTTTCGGTATACTCAAGCTCCTTTTGCTCTTTTCTTCTGTTCTGACAGAGGATAAGGTCGAATATCGGAGCGTTTATTCTTTCCGCCAGAGCGTATGACAGCACCTTCGACTGATCTACGCCCTCAAGGCGCTTTTTATACGGCGCGCGAGGAACGTAGGTAATTATGAAACCGTCTTTAATTCCGTTCGCCTTTAGTGCCTCTGACATTTTGTCAGTCAGGTGTGAGACGATCTCGGGGATTTTTGACGTTTTCATCTTAAGCAGGATCGCTCTTGACGGGCCGTCTGTCCGATACGGAATCGAATATATTATTTTTTCATTTTCAAGGTATTTCGAGTCACAGCGGCATCTGTTATGCGGCTTTCCGCAGGACAGACATCCGTCGGACTGCTCTTTTTCATATTCCAGATTGCATTCGTAGCAAAGGAATCCGTGGTTTATTATTCTTTTGCAGCGAACGCAGGTCGGCGGGAATATGAGTGATAGAAATTTGTTCAGCAAAATAACTTTTCCTTAACCAATAGTGTTTTAGATAGATTGCTTGCAGAAATCGGCAATCGACCGTCTGCAAAAAACGATGTTACATCGGAGTTGACACACGGTTGCTCCGCAACCTACACCTCATCCGGTGGCTCCGCCACCACCTTCCCCTGAGGGGAAGGCTAACGATGTCCCGATTCTTCGGTACGTTGTTTGTAGGGAGAGGCGTCCTCGACTGTCCGTTTGGAAACAATGTTACATTGGTTTAATACACGGTTGCTTCGCAACCCACACCTCATCCGTCAACCTTCGGTTGACACCTTCCCC
>JAZQGU010000019.1:0-3450 GCA_045540175.1 Eubacteriales bacterium
CCAAAATTACTGATAAAAGCTTTTTCATAGTATTACCTCCGCTTTACATATTTTGTTATCCGATTTTATTATATCGCGAAATTGTGAACATTTCTACACAGTTAAGTCGGCGCAGGCATAATATTCCACGTGCCCCTTGACTGCCGGCGCGGTTAGGGATATAATGGATATAACGTTATTTAATGGAAGGTAACAATTATGAGTATGAAAAAGATACCCCTTAGATCCGAGGGCTTAAAGGAACACACCTGGGGGACCGAGGACATATTTGAAAACGACGCGGCGTGGGAAAAGGCGTTCGAGGAAGCGCAGTCTTACCCCGCGAAGATCGCGTCATTTGCAGGCAAGATCAGCGCAAGCGCTGAGGGTCTATACGAGTACCTGACCTTTGATGAGGAAGCAGACCTCATTCTTTCGAAGCTGTACAGCTACGCGCACCTCAATTCCGACACTGATACCGGCAACGCGACCTATCAGGCGATGGTTGGCAGATGCCGTTCCTTCTTCGTACAGTGCGGAGCGGCAAGCGCATTTGCAACGCCCGAGCTCATCGGAATCGACGACGAGACTATGGAGCGCTTCTATAAGGAAGAGCCGCGTCTTGAGCTTTACCGCCGTTCGCTCGACAGAGTAAGAAGCAAGCGCCCTCATATTCTCTCCGAAAGCGAAGAGAAGCTTCTCGCGGGCGCGTCCGAAATTTCGGGTGCCGCAAGCACTATCGGCTCCTTCTTCCGCAACGCAGACCTTCGTTTCCCCGACATCGTTGACGGCGAGGGCAACACCCGCCAGCTCACGCAGGGCTCATATATTCCTTGCGTCGAAAGCTCCGACAGAGTTCTCCGTAAGAACGCATTCGAGGCTCTTTACCACACCTTCGGTTCCTTCAAGAATACAACTGCAGCGCTCCTCGACGCACAGATGAGACAGCTCAAGTTCTTCGCAACCTCCCGTAAATACGGAAGCGCTCTTGAAGCTTCTCTATCCAGAACTGAGGTTCCGACCGAGGTTTATCACAACCTTATCGCAACCGTACACAAGAATATGCCTCTCATGCACCGCTACATGGCGCTCCGAAAGAAGCTGATGAAGCTCGACGAGCTCCATATGTACGATATTTATCCGACCCTCGTTTCCGAGGCGGAGAACGTGATCCCCTTCGAGGAAGCGAAGAAGATCACCCTTGAGGCGCTTAAGCCTCTCGGCGAGGATTACCTCAAGGTCGTCAAGCACGCTTACGAGAACAGATGGATCGACGTTTACGAAAACGTCGGCAAGCGCGGCGGAGCATATTCGTCGGGTGCACGTCCTCATCCTTACGTGCTTCTCAACCACGAGGATACGCTCAATTCCATGTTCACCCTCGCGCACGAGATGGGACACGCAATGCATTCCTACCTCTCGAAGGAAAATCAGCCGACCGTTTACGCTGATTACGTTATCTTCGTTGCTGAGGTTGCGTCGACCTGTAACGAGGCGCTCCTCATGAATCACCTTCTCTCGAAGACCACCGACAAGGCAGGCAGAGCGCACCTTATAAACTACTTCCTCGAGCAGTTCCGCACGACCCTTTACCGTCAGACGATGTTCGCTGAATTTGAGCTTGAAATGTCGAAGATGGTAGAGAGCGGACAGTCGCTTACCGCAGACGCACTCTGCAAGATCTACCATCGCCTTAACGAGGAGTATTACGGTGATGCTGTAACGATCGACTCCGAAATTGATATGGAATGGGCGAGAATCCCCCACTTCTTTATGAATTTCTACGTATTCCAGTACGCGACGGGCTTCTCGGCAGCAATGGCGCTTTCCCGCAAGATCCTGAACGAGGGCGACGAGGCGGTTAAGAAGTACCTCGGCTTCCTCTCCGCAGGATGCTCCGATACGCCTATTGAGATCCTCAAAAAGGCAGGCGTCGATATGGCAACTGCCGAGCCGATCGAAACGGCACTTAAGACCTTCGAAGAGCTTCTTGACGAGTTCGAGGAGCTTATGGCTTGATGATAAAATAAGAAAATGGGAGACGCTTCATAAAGAAGCTTCTCCCATTTTTATTTAGCAATTATCGGTCTCTTTTCAAAATTTAATATCAATTATCTCGTCAAATTCGTAAACGTACCTATCCGCCGCCGCTTTGATCTCCTCGACAAGGGAGCTTGACGTCTCATCGTAAATACCGATGACTTTCATTCCCGCCTTTTTGCCGGTAAGACAGCAGGTGAGGTTGTCGTCAACGAAAACGCAGTCGGAAACTTGGACTCCGAGGCGCTTTGCCGCCTCCTCGTAAATTATGACCTCACTCTTGGTGTATCCGAAATCGTCGATCGACCAAATCTTGTCAAACAGCTCATAAATACCGTTCCGCTTAAGACAAGGATCAATGTATCGGTGCGGCGAAGCGGTAAAGACGTGTACCCGGTGACCGCGAGAGATCAGATAACGAAGCGTTTTTTCAACGCCTTTTTTCAGCAAAATGCGGTTTCCGTATTGCTCGGAAAGCACGACCTGCATTCTGTCGAGATACTCGTCTAGGGTCAACTTAACGCCGAGCGAAATGGTATATTCCGATGCCCGGAGATTCCCAAGGGGCGTGATCGTCTTGACAAATCCGTCGGGGCAGGGGATACCGAATTCCTTCAGCATAGAAATATGAAAGCCCGCCCAAGTCGGCATCGAATCGGCGAGCGTTCCATCAAAATCAAATAAGTAGTCCATGTTGTCTCCAAAAAACAAACTAACATATCTATTATATATCATCTCCGCGCCACTGTCAATAGAATTGCCCAAAAAGTTACCTAATGTTAACATTCAGGCGGTTTCACAAAATTTTGTTGAAAATTTATAAAAAACCTATTGACAAACTTAAATAAGTGTGCTAAAATGAAGATGCTAAAGGAAATAGCAAAAAAGAAAACAGAAAGTGGTGATACCGTTGGCACAAGTTGAACAGCAGTATTCACCCGCAAATGCGTGATCGTGATTTAACACCGTAAGTGCCGAGCACAAAGGAAAAAACAAGATTAACGGTAAGTTAAAGAACGAAAAAGCCGCAACCGCGGGTGAAAAAAGTTGACGTTACCGAAAATCTAAAAGAAAAGAGATAACCAAAAAAAGAAAGAGTTTCCGAGCCGTAAAAGAAGAAGTTGAGTAGCTAGTTTACGCAGATTAAAATTAATTAATATAGATTATGCGGCGGCGGAAACAAGAGAAAAAACAAATCACACAAAAATAGGGAATAAAAAATTTAATACAGAAAACAACCGAGCGAGAGCTCGGTTGTTTTTGCGTCGGTATAAGTTTAATCGTTTTGGTGCGGTGCGCCGAGGACGTCGCACCCTACAAATAACGTATCGAAGCATCGGGGCGTCGTTAGCCTTCCCCAACCTTCCCGCAAAATATATTGATTTTTTTCCAAAACCTATGGAAATTAACTCTACTTTATGATATAATATA
>JAZQGU010000020.1:0-35411 GCA_045540175.1 Eubacteriales bacterium
CCATATGAGCGGTCTGGTCGGTTTGTCCTGCGAGCTGGATATTGGTATAGAAGGGAGCACAGATCTCGATCTCGGGGCAGAGAGCGGTCAGTTTTGCTTCCCATTCCTTAAGCTCGGCAAGATGCTCCTTCGTTCTCGGCTCGTCAAGGGGATAGAAATATGCCTTCTTAAGCCAGGTTTCGTTGGATTTAAGCTTTTCATAATATTTAAGAAGCTCGGTTTCGTTTATCGAACCATCCGCATTTTCCGGAACAGGAACTCTGAAGGAGGTTACACGGGGGTCTGACATATATGCGTCTGCAGCATCACTAAGAATTCCGAAAGGAACGTCATACGCAGACATATTGTGTTCAAGAATGGTATTATACCACGACTCATAAGTACCATTTCCGGATATCCATCCGCCGCCTGCACCTACTGCAGTTACGAAGGTCTTCTCATCGGGAAGTGTGATGTTCCAAACGTGAAGGGTGATGTTATAGGTAGCGAGAACCTTTCCCTCTTTATTCTTGAGCTCGAACACGTGCTTATAATCGCCTGCAGGAGTATCCTTCGTGGTCTTGAACTCGATCATAAAGGGAAGAATTACTTCGGGCTCAACAATAATCTTTCTACCGTAGTAAGGGATAAGGGCGTCTGTATACTGTTTTCTGCCGATCTTATGAGAACGGCTCATTACGTACATCATGACCCCAATGGACTCGTCTCCGCCGGACGCGAGAGTGAGGGTCGCATTACTGATCTTCTCGGTCGAATAAACCGCTACCTGACAGCCCTCGGTCTCACCCTTGGCGATGTATACCGTATAGTCGGTAGACATGTCATCGCTTGCCTTGGGGGCAATATTAGTTACTGTCTTGTCGAAGCTGTGAAAAGTCCAAGCAAGAAGCTGAGGATCCTTTTCTCCGCCGCCTGACGGCTTCTTTTCCCCATCGCATGCCGCAAGAGGAAGGACCATGCAGAATGCAAGGATCAGAATTAAAAGTTTTTTCATATATTATCTCCTACAAAAAATATTTATTCCTTTAGTCCTCGGTGACTTTCGTTATGACACCGTTTTCGTCACAAACAAAGTTCAATATTTCATTATCCGTCGTATACTTGAAAGACGATGGCGTACCGTTTGCACGGTATTCTGCTGCCCAGACATCTCCATCGTTATCGTATTCAGTCGAGGAGATGATAGCACCATCTTCGTTATACCCAAATGTATATCCTTCCATCAGAACGCCATCTGCAATTGCCTGTATTTCGGTAATTTTTCCGATCTTTTCATTGATCTTGACCTTGTAAACTATCGAACCGCCGAATTCGCTCATGGCCATCGAAGTGATATCAACCTCTTTGCCGTTGTAAAGATCTATCATCATCTCGTATTGTTTTTTATATTCTTTATAATTCTGATCCTCGGGGGTGAGCAACTTCATTTGCTCTTTTGCCGAAGATATCATTTCTTTTTTGTACGTATTTGCGCCCGTGCCGTCAATCTTTACGGAATTGTAAACCTTATTAACGGTAATAACGTAATACCCGTCTTCAAGCTTGACGGTACCTGCAAATCTCATTATCTGCTTTTCGGTATAGGCTCCATCGCTGTTTTCGCCGGCGTCGCAAAAAATATCAAGCATCTCTGCCTTAGCACCGTCGATCTCTACCGAATAATCGTAATTGTCATATGATAGCTGGCTTGCATAAGGGTAAATATGAGCGTGGCGCACTGTATATACATCGCCATCAAGACTGTCACCCTGCTTCTCTTTGTCACAGCCAACAAGGGCAAACACGGTGATAAGCGCAAGAATAAACACTAATATTCGTTTCATATCATATCTCCTTTAGTAAGGACACTACGACTCTCATTGTACCACACAAATTCATATTAGTCAACAAAAAAACACCCTCGGGGGTGTCTTTTTTGTTAACTTTTATTAAACTTAAGCTTTTTCAGATTCTGATATTTTTCCTTCGTTGCTTCTCCGCCTCGGATATGGCGCTCGGATTTATTCTTGTCGAGCACCTTTTTCACCGACCGGAAAAGCGGCGGATCGATCCTTTCGAGCTTTTCGGTAATATCCTTATGAACGGTCGATTTGCTCACGCCGAATTTCTCGGCTGCGGCGCGAACTGTCGCGCCTGTTTTCACTATGTATTTACCGAGGATCTGGCATCTTTCGGCAAATACTGTTTCGGTCAGCATTCCGTATCCTTCCCTTCCCGCCTTTCGGCGTTAAGCTTTTGATACAGATTATGCTGTAATAATAAATTTTATTACTTTTCGGATTTCGGGGCGGTAACCTTAAAATACAGCGTTATCTTCTCGGTCTTACACTGAATTTCTACTTTATATTCACCGGGCTTAGTCTGGTTTCCGACACGCCATTCCCAGCTTACGATCCCATTATTATCGGTATATTTTTCTTCAAGGCCCTTGGCTTCGCTTACCGATGTAGCGTACGTTACCGTGATACTGTACTCTGTGTTCGGCAGTCCTTTAACGGTCACCGAGGCTTTCTTTCCCGCCGATACCGTTTCCGTCATTTCGACGAGCTTCAATGAGCCGACAGGCAATTCAGGCGGCTCCGTTACCGCTTCGGTAGTTAACGCCTGCGTCGTCTCACCCTCGGAATATATCGTCATAAGGTCTCCGCTTCGGCAGGATGTCAGAAGCAACGCCGCCAAAAGCAGCACAAGCTTTTTCATTCCTCTTCACCGGACGGAAGAAGAGTAACGAGAACGAGCTCGGGGCGGTTAAAGACGCGCGGTATCAGATATTTTGACAAGCCTCGGCTGACTATCATTCTGCCGCCGTTTGCCATTATATATTCTCCGCCTGCATATTTCGGGAAGAGACCCTGATGCGGGGCATAGAGACCGTTTATCATTCCCGGTACGATTACCTGCCCGCCGTGTGCGTGACCGGTAAACACAAGGTCAAACGGAGTTTCCTCATAATGTCCTATAAGCTCGGGGCGGTGGCTGAGCAGTATGCTGAAGCATTCACCGTCGAGATCCTTTCCGCAATCAGTCAGCTGATCTTCCCATAGTCTTCCCTGATTATCGGGAGATGCTATCGGGTCATCAACTCCGCCGATCACAATAGTCTGTTCACCGACGGTTACAGTTTCGGTCTCGCCCTCGAGGACTCTGATGCCGTAGGAAACGAGCTTTTCTTTTATCGCATCAAGCAGATGTGTATATACCTCGTGGTTTCCGCAAACGTAGTAGCACGGAAAAAGAGAGGCGAGGTTTTTGAGAAATCTGAAGCAAGCGCCGTTAGGGACGCGGTTATCAAGGATGTCTCCCGTCATTACTACCACATCGGGGGATATATTCGTTATCGCTTCGATAAGCTCAGATCCCTCCGTGCCGTATTTTGAGCTGTGAAGATCGGATATCTGAAGCACCTTTATAGGCTTTTTTATCTTCTCGCTGACAACGGGATAGGTTCTGAGGCACAATTTTTCGTTAAGCGCGAAATATGACAGTGCCGCCGCACCTCCTGCCGCGAGTGTAAGAAGAATGGCATTTGATGTTTTCATATCACTTTTCCGTATAAATTTTTACTATTTCGAGAAGTATCTCGACGCATTTGTCCATACCCTCAACGGTTGCGTGCTCGTACGGACCGTGACCTGCATAAGCACCCGTGCCGAGATTCGGACAAGGAAGTCCCATAAAGGACAGCCGTGCTCCGTCTGTGCCGCCCCTTATCGGGTAGACCTCGGGGGTAACGCCTACGTTTTCTGCCGCCTTGATAGCGGCCTCTACGATATGGTAATGCGGGCGGACCATTTCCGCCATATTGCTGTACTGCTCCTTAATTTCAAGCGTGACTGTGCCTTCGCCGTACTTTTCGTTGAGAAGCGCTGTTATGTGGCGAAGTGTCTCGTTTCTGATCTCGAAATTATGCGCGTCGTGGTCGCGGACGATATATGAAAGGGTCGCTTCCGACGTTTCGCCCTTCATATCGGTCAGGTGGAAGAAGCCCTGATAGCCCTCCGTATTACGGGGAGTGTCGCAGGCGGGGAGCATCGAATTGAACTCCATTGCGACAAGCGATGCGTTTATCATCGTATTCTTCGAGCTTCCGGGATGAACGGAAAAGCCCTTTATCTTGACAAGAGCACCCGATGCGTTGAAGTTTTCGTATTCAACTCCGCCGACACCGCCTCCGTCTACCGTATATCCGAAATCTGCACCGAAAAGCGGCACGTCAAAGTGGTCTGCGCCCTCTCCGATCTCCTCATCCGGTGTAAATCCTATACAGATCTTACCGTGAGGGAGGTTATTCTTAAGCAGTATTTCAGCCATTGTGATTATTTCAGCGACGCCTGCCTTATCGTCACCACCCAAGAGCGTTGTGCCGTCCGTTGTGATAAGGGTCTGACCTTTAAGAGAGGTGAGGTGCGGGAAGTCGCTGACCTTGAGAACGCGTCCGCTTTCGCCGAGAATTACGTCAGTTCCGTCATAATTTTCGATAAGCTGCGCCTTTACGCCCTCGCCGCTGAACTCGGGCGAGGTGTCCATATGTGCGATAAAGCCGATTGCGGGAACGTTTTCGCAGCCCTTAGTTGCAGGGATAACGGCGTAAACGTAGCCGAGGTCGTTATAGGTCGACTCGATTCCCATAGAAAGGAGCTCGTCGTTAAGCGCCTTTGCGAGCACGAGCTGACCTTCGGTGCTGGGAGTAACGCCCGACGTTTCGGATGATGCCGTGGAATAGGTAATGTATTTTAAGAAGCGTTCGTAAGATCTCATAATTTTCCTCTTTCGTGATTATTTCGCATTTCTTTTCCCACGGAAAGAAACGCTTGCAAAGAAACGTGCCAAGGGGCAAACCGACAAAATTTTGCCATGCAAAATTTTATACGTTTTCCCCTTTGGAAACCCCTTTCGGTTTAAGGAAGATGCGCCACGTTGTCTTGCCTTCCCCTCAGGGGAATGGTGCAAGAGGCAGAGCCTCGGATGAGGTGTTTGATTAAACAGCGTTATTTCCTTTATAATACCATATTTTTCCCCTCTAATCAAGTATATATACGCATTTTTGTATTGCAAGGGCGCGGTTTTGGTGGTATAATATTTTTAATGATACGAAACGGAGATAGGTTATGAAGCTTTGCTGTATTGTCGGCGCAGGACCGTCTGAGCTTTATACTGTAAATGACGCTTTTATTATTGCCGCAGACGCGGGGATCGAAAAGCTTAATAAGGCAGGGATCGCGCCCGATCTTATCATCGGCGATTTCGATTCTCTCGGTACCCGTCCGTCGGGCGGCAACGTACGCGTTTTTCCTGTTGAAAAGGACGATACAGACACGATGCTTGCTCTTAAAGAAGCAATTTTGCTCGGTTACGACACCGTTATTATTTCGGGCGGCTTAGGCGGCGAGCTCGATCACACGATTGCCAACCTTCAGTCGCTTCTTTACGCATCCGAGCGCGGAATTACCGTTTTTTTGACCGACGGAATTACGACCGCGACCGTTATTTCCGATTCAATCGCGCTGGGTAAAGATAAATCGGGCAGATGCTCCGTTTTCGCATTCGGCGGCGAGGCAAGGGGTGTCAGCATTTCGGGGCTAAAATACGAGGCTGAAAACGTTACTCTGTCTCCCTCCTTCCCTCTCGGAGTGAGCAATTCATTCATTGGAGAAGAAGCGAGCATATCCGTTGAGAGCGGACGCCTGCTCATAATTTACAACGGAAAACCTAATACTGAAAACGGCTGATCTCAAAGCCGTTTTTTCAGTTACAGAATATTTTTTCCAAATTACCCAACCTTTTTATTACGATCCGTGTCTAATAGACGAGCGCTCAAAAACAGTATCCCAAGTTTTCAAGGAAGGAGAACGGATATGTATTATCAATATGAATCAGACGAGACTTTGGTAATGCTCACTCTTGCAGGCGAACAAAACGCATACGAGATTTTGGTAAAGCGTTATCAAAGCGCCGTTGTTTCATCCGCAATGTCGATAACGAGAAGCCGTTTTATGGCTGAGGACGCGGCGCAGGATGCGTTCGTTACCGCATGGATGAAGCTCAACACACTCAAGGAAGCCAAGAAATACAGCTCTTGGGTATGCCGCATTGCAAAAAACTGCGCCATGAATATGATATGCAGATACCGCAGCTTTCTTCCGCTTGACGTTGTGGATAATATGAGTATTATTTCCGATGCGGCAGAAAACCCTGCCGAGCTTTACGCGACGGCTGAGGAAAAAAACGAGGTAGGCAAAACGGTCGACGCTCTGCCCGAAAAGGTAAAGCAGATAATTCAACTGCATTATTTCGAAGACCTTTCCATATCGGAGATAGCAGACAGGATGCGCATTTCGGAAGGAACCGTAAAATGGCATCTCCACGACGGCAGAAAACGAATCAGAAAGGAGCTTTGTGCTATGAACGAGAAATACAGCGATACACTTGTACAGCGCGTTATGAAAAAGGTCGAAGAGCTTAAGCTGTGGCAGGTAAAAAACGATAAAAGCGGATTTGAAAAGGTATACAAGGAACTGCTTTCCGAGGTAGAGGAGCTTCCCGAATGCAGAGAGAAGCAGCACGCCCTTGCCGACGTTCTTATGCGCGGCTGGTGGTGGCTTCCGGGCGAAAAAAACGATGCCCTTTTCAAGCGCATCTCAGATGCCGCCACAGAGGGCAAAAACGAGGAGGTCATGACCTTCATCGTCGCACGCGAGGATTCAAAGGTTTACGGCGGTGCGCGCATCGGATTTATCCGCGATAAGCAGATCCCGCGCCTTGAAAAAGCGGGATTCGTCAAAACTCTCGGCCACGAGTGGTTTTGGCTCGGCTATAATCTTTTCCGCCAAGGAAAAGCAGATGAGGGAAATGCCGCTTATGATAAAGCGCGGCAGATCTTGTCTGATGACGACGTCTGGCACATACTTGTCCCCGATGCCAAGAAGGTAGAAGCACGAATGAGCGAGCATTACAATGATCTGCCGCTCGAAAGCTTCAGGATCGGTACAAATGTGGCGGAATTCCGAGTCATTGACGGCAAGCTTCGCTTTTACCACGATAACGGAATCGGTCTCGGTTATCTCGGCTCGATCGACAATAACTGCCATAGGATTTTCCGCAACGCGACACACTGCGACGGTCAGTTCTTTGCCGACGTTAACATCGGAGAAAGCTTTATCGGTACCGACGGTACGGTACTCACCTTTGTCAGCGATAACGAAAGCGCAGAAACACCCGCAGGCAAATTCGACGGCTGTCAGCTTTGGGAAACAAGAAATTGGCTCTACAGCGAAAAAAGCGTATGCAGAACGTACTATAAGGATGGCATCGGAATAGTTCGCCAAGACCTGACGACCGACTGCATAACGACAACGCATTTACTTAAAGCGTACGATATAAAGGGCGGCTCGGGAATTCTTCCGCTTCACCCCGGAAACACATGGGAATATTCCCTCGATCATCCATCCGAAACGCTGATTACGGAGCTGAAATATTCCGTCGCCTTTGTAAACGACGACCGAGTTGGAATAAAGTACTACAGAGAGACAGAGCGTTTGGGATACGATAAGGAATCATGGCTCGACGCAGTTCAGGAGATCGCAAACGAATACTGTCAGAGTAAAAACGGCAAATCGCATATCTGCGACGTCAGCGACGCAATCGAGCGTGCTGAACGCCTTGCCGAAACTCCCATGGAAAAAGCTCATACGAAGGCAGCAGTATCGGTTGTAAAAAGAATTATGGATACCGATACGACATTCAATCCCAAATATACCGCAACGGGACACTGGAATTTCTTTAACAGAACATACGTAAGGAAGAGATCGGACAGTCTCGTTCTCACGGGCTACAATCCACGCTGGTCATTCGAGTGGAAGGGCGATACGGGAATGACGGCAGAGGCGCCGATCCTGCAAAATGACATATTGGGTATTTTACAGGATGCCGTCAACTGTCTGTGGTCAGACGAATGGCGTATAGGCACCTCTCCCATCGTGGAATACACAAAATGGGACAGAAGTGTTAAAACGCAGATCACCTGCGAGGACGGCGGAACGGTCACAACGAAAGCAGGAACCTTTGAAAACTGCTTAAAGCTATGCCTTGATATCAGCGGAATGGATGACGGCTGGTCGTATCGCGGCGGCAAAAAGGCTTACTATTTTGCAGACGGTATAGGTATCGTCCGTACAGAAAGCGAATATGCAGGCGGATCGAGAACGTCGGTTTACGAGCTCACCTCGTACGAGGGTACGGGCGAGGGCTTTATGCCGATAGCTGACGGTCTTGCGCGCCGTTACGACGCGCTTGATCTGACGGACGGATTTGTAGGCGCAGCAGAATACACCTACGTAGCGGATGCAGACGGCGACATCGTTGTGTTTGCCGACCGCACGGGTATTCGTGATATCCAATCGCCCATTACCGAGTATTCTTCGATTCAGTCCGAAATCATCGAAGACCGCCTGTGGGACGAAGGCAAGCACAATGAGAGCCGGCTTATCCACGACGTTAACAACTTCCATCTTCTCTGTCATTTCTTCGGCCGTACGTCAAGATATTGGGCGGCGCAGGAAAAGGCCGTTGCATGGAACAAGTACCGTCTGAAGATCATGGAGGGGCTTGATGACGGAAACGTGCCCGATGCCTGGCTCGGACATTATGCAAGCACCAGCTTCCGTACCGCGTGTGCTTTGTTTGGCTGCGGCAAAAAAGACGAGGGATATGAATGGCTTGAAAAGGCGTTTGAAGCATATCCGAAGTGGGACAGCATCCCGAAGGGAACCGAAATGGAGGTCGGAGATCCTCTCATCTACGGCGGAATCAAAGTTGTCAAGGGGAAGAATCTCATAAAGCTTCCCGACGGCAAAACGGAGCCCTGTTCATACGCCTATCTGTTTGAAGGTAATTGCAGTCTTATGTATCACGGTATGACCGCGCCGAACGGCTGGGAATGGTTCGATTCTGTGCGCGATGAGGAGCTTTTCAAGGAGTACATCGAACGCGCCAAGGAAATGGCTGAGAAAGTTAAGTAAGCGAAAAACGGCTGAGAAATCAGCCGTTTTTTAATATTTGTGCAATCTGGCAAAAAAAGCGAATCAAAATACATATCATTGACGCAAAAGCCAAGATGTGGTATAATGTCCTTGAAAGGAGGTAAATCGTATGAAGGTAATTAGAACAATATTGATTTTCACACTGGTATTCGTCTTAGCATCGTGCGGCGGACCTAAGAACAGCAAAGAGCCGGACTATTCAAAAATAGATAAAATTGAAGTGACTTGGGGTGGTCTTCCAATTTCGCTGTCTGACGAGCAAATGGAATACGTAATATCGCTATTGCAGGAGGGTGATTGGAGGTCAGAAGGATGGAAAATTAATCCTGAATATCACTTAAAGGCGGGCGAGTTTGTCTTTTACTGCGATTTGGATAATGGTAAGATCGTTAACACACCCACCGACAGAACCCTTTATTTGTCCGATGAACAAATCGACACCTTAAAAACGTATTTTGCTGCCACGGGCACATAAGATATGACAAAAGCTCAGAGCCGATTGGCTCTGAGCTTTATTTATATGATTCCTTGTATCGCTTCTTTTTCGTACTGACGGGTATAGAGTCCGTTATAGTAGCCCTTGAGCTTCATAAGCTCCTTATGGGTTCCCTGCTCGACTATCTTTCCGTCCTTTACGACGATTATGACGTCGGCGTCGCGGACTGTCGAGAGGCGGTGCGCGATGATGAACGAGGTTCTGCCTTCGGTCACCTTTGTCAGCGCCTTTTGAATTATCTGCTCCGTCATTGTGTCAACAGACGAGGTTGCCTCGTCGAGTATCAGCACTCTCGGCTCGCCGATTATTGCGCGTGCGAAGGAAATGAGCTGTTTTTCGCCCGTCGAGAGAAGGTCTCCGCCCTCTCCGACCTCGCTGTCAAGTCCTTTATCCATTCTTTCGACTACCTTATCGGCGGAGACTGTACAAAGTGCCTCCCACATTTCCTCGTCGGTTGCGTCGGGCTTACCGTAGCGCAGATTCTCGCGCACGCTTCCAGAGAAAAGATGCGGCGATTGGAGAACGTAGCCGATATTCGAATGCATCCAAAGCTGTGAACGCTCGCGCAGGTCGCGTCCGTCAACGAGCACTCTTCCCTCCGTCGGCTCATAAAGACGGCAGACGAGGTTTACGAGCGTCGATTTTCCCGCACCCGTTTCACCGACTATCGCAACGCGCGTTCCCATCGGGATATTGAGCGAGAAGTTTTCGAGCACCCGCTCTTCGCCGTCGGGATAGGTAAACGACACGTTTTCAAATGCGATATCGCCGTGTATCGGCTCCCAATTTTCCTTCTTCGGATAGAATGTATCGCCGTACTTTTCGATGACCTCGGGGGTATCGATAACGTCGGATTTCGTTTCAAGAAGCTTCGTCACGCGCTCAATGTTTACTCTCGTATTAATGAGCGTGCTGATCGCGTCGATTACCCAGAGAAGCGGGTTGAGTAGACCCTGTGCGTACGACATGAACGCCGAAAGCTTACCGACCTTAAACGCCTGCTCCTGCGTAAGTATTCCGCCGCGCCAAAGCACGAGCGCAAGCGCGATGAACGAGAAGAACGACACGCTCGACCACAGAAGCACTCTGAACCTCGTCACCGAGACGGTCGTGCGCTTCATTTTGAGGGTATCCTGCTTGAATTCGGAAGATATTTTGTCTTCGACGACAAGCGTTTTTATCGTCTTTGCGCCGACGATCGCTTCGTTATAGTCACCCGATATTTTCGAGTTGAGCTCTCTTACACTTCTGTTAAGCACCGTCAGCTTATTGAGACAAAGCGCTATAAGCAGTGCCGCTATCGGCAACACCGCGAGCACGCAAAGAGCGAGCTTCGCGTCGATAGAGAACATTACCGCTATCGCGCCGACCATATAGGCGAGGTTCCAGATGCTGTCCATCAGCACCCAGGAAACAAGCTCACCGATTCGTGCGGTATCGGACATTACTCTCGAATGGATATATCCGACGCTGTTTTGGTTGAAATAGGAGAACGAAAGCGTCTGCAGGTGGTTAAAGCAGACCTCTTTAATGTCGTGTCCGATATTCATTTCGACGTAGCTTGCTAAGTACATCGTTCGCGTGTTCGACGCGACCTGTATTCCGAGTGCAAGTATATACAGTCCTATAAATACCGGTATGCCCTTTAAGGTATTTGCGATAACGAAATTGTCTATCGCGTACTGCTGGAAAAGGGGTATTGAGATGTCGATTATACTTCCGACTATACCGAGGACGAGCATCGTGATCAGCTTTCCCTTATATGGCTTAAGGTAGGTCATGAGCTTCGGTATGCCGAAATACGGAAGATGAGTATACTGCTGTTCCTTCTTTTTCTCTCTGCTCATGCCGTCACCTCCTCTGCTTCGTCGGGGTCGGACATCTGGATGGTATATATCTTTCTATATATACCGTCCTCTTTTTGCATAAGAGTATTATGATCGCCCATTTCGGCAATTCTGCCGTGCTCGAGGACTATTATGAGATCCGCGTTCATCAAGGTAGCGGTTCTGTGCGAAATTAGGAATACGGTGCTGTCGCCGAGGTTTGTCGACAGCGCGCTTCTTATCTTCGCGTCCGTCTCTGCGTCAACTGCCGAAAGCGAGTCGTCAAAGATCATTATCGGAGCGTTTTGCGTCAGCATTCTTGCGATAGCCGCTCTCTGCTTCTGTCCGCCCGAAAGCGTTACGCCCTTCTCTCCGACGAAGGTATCGTAGCCTTCGGCAAAGGACATTACCGTTTCGTCAAGGCTTGCAATAGCCGCCGCGCGGCGTACCTCCTCCATATTCACCGCGTCCTTTGTTATTGCGATGTTTTCCGCAAGGGTACGCGAGAAGAGATATGGCTCCTGGAGAACCGTTCCGATGTTCTTTCTTATATGCTTTGCTTTGATATCCTTGATGTCTGTTCCGTTTATCGTGATCCTGCCGCCGCTACCGTCGTCGGGCAGGTCGTAAAGGCGCCCGAGCAGATGCATAAGCGTCGATTTACCAGAGCCTGTGCCGCCTATGATTCCGACGGTACTTCCCGCCTTTGCGGTAAAGGATATATTGTGCAGCAGCTCGGGACAGTTATCGTATCCGAAGCTGACGTTATCGAACACTATATCGCCGTGGAGATCGGGCTCGGTTGCCCCCTCACGGTCGCTTTCCGATTCGGAATCGAGAATATAGGCAAGGCGCTCCATAGATATACCCGCCTTACTCATTTCCGATATCATTCTGCCGAGACGGCGGATCGGCCATGACAGCATTGCGTTATAAGAGATGAACGCAATAAGCTCACCCGAGGTCATACCGTCGTTTACGCAGAAGACTACGCCGAGAATTACTATCAGCATTACCTGTATTCCCGAGAAAAGGTCGCCAAGTCCCCAGAACATTGCCGAAAGGCGCGAGAGGCTGAGCCAGCTTGTAAGATAATTCTTATTGAGCTTAGCGAATTTGTCGATCTCGTGCTTTTCGCGTCCGAAAGAACGGACGACGCGGACACCCGTCAGGTTTTCCTGAGTTGCGGCAGAAAGCGCACTTTCCGCTTCGTCGCACTTTTTAAAGCCTTGACCGATCTTCTTGCCGAGAAGTGCGGAATAGATAAGTATTACGGGCAAAGTCAAGGTTGCGACTATCGAGAGCTTGATATGCATACTGTACATCATGGTGAGCGACAGACCCACCTGAAGAACTATCTGCATTATTCCTATAAGCTGCTCAGACAGGAAATTTTTCACCGTCTCGACGTCAGACGTGCAACGCTGAATAACGTCACCCGTCTGGTTCTTCATGTGCCACGAGAACGGCAGCGTTTGAATGTGGTCGAAAAGAAGATTTCTCATTCTCTCGACAAGCGTTTGCGATGCCTTCGCGTTCGACATTCTCTGAATATACCTGAATATCGCCGTCGCTATCGCAACGATCATTACGGCAATGGCAAGCATCCACAGATTTTTGCGAAGCATATCAACTCCGCCGATACTGTCGACAAAGTCGTTTGCAAATTTCGGCAGTCCCGACTTTTTATCGCCGAGAACCGTATCGACCGCGTAACGGATTATCTGCGGATTTACCGTATCGGTAAATGCAACTATTATCGAAGCGATTATGCTCACAACAAAAAACCGCTTGCTTCCGTAAAGGAAATTTACAAGCAGCTTGCCTGTACCGTTTTTCTTTTCTTTCTTGATTTCTTTCTTCATTTTACCTTGGTTCTTCATTCAAAAATTGATGGACAGACCGTCTTCGGAACGATCTGTTGCGAAATTCCGTTCCATTTTTGAGATTCCAAGCTATATTCTATCATATATACTATTATATTTCAATAGATGTTTGAAAGTTTTTTAGTAGATGAAAAACGGGCGACCGATGGTCGCCCCTACAAGGAAATATCAAAAGCTCTCGTAGGGGCGACCATTGGTCGCCCGAAAAAGTTATTCTTCTGTTTTATCGCCACCGACAGGAATTGGGATAAAGCCCTCAGTCATACGGCTTCTCTTGCCCCTTGTTTTAAGGTAGAAGAATCCGCCTATCGAGAACACGACTGCGCCGATAAAGTTTACGAAGAGGTCCTTCATTGTGTCGATAAGACCTATATCGAGATAGCCGTTTATCGGTAGAAGCTCTCCGTTCACCTCGGTCATTTTTATGCCGTCTATAACTATGACCTTATTGCTGTTAGTCGGGTCGAGAGCAACAGATTTTATCGACGTGATGACTGTATCCTTCTGCATATCGGTACCGAGGAATCTATCCATTCCGAATTCGAAAAATTCCCACATTACACCGACGGTCATCGAAAAACAGAACGCCGCGATAACAACGTATATCGGCGAGAGCTCAAAGCGGAATTTCTTATTTCTGTTGAGCAGATCAACAAGCGATATTCCGACACCTACGCAGATAAAACCGTTCAGCGTATGAAGCATCGTATCCCAACCGGGAACCCGGACGTAAAAACTCGCGAGCTCTCCGAGGATCGTATGCGCGAATATGAAGCACATTACGACGACCTCAAGCGTTGTCGGAAGGTCGACCTTGAAGGTCTTTTCGACGAATGGCGGTGCAAGAAGCATCACTATCGTCAGCGCGCACATTGCGGCGCTCTCATAGTTGCCGAAAACCAATGACAGAATAAGAAGTATCAGCGCTATCATTCGAAGCGTTACATAGACTGTAAAGCTGACTTTATTTTTCTTAATTTCGGCAACGAGTATATCCTTTTTTCTTGTTTTCTTCTTTTTCATTTTCAGTCTTCAAGCGAAAACGGGGTGAAAATACCGTTTTCGTATATCTGTCCGCCGCGGCTTGTACCGCCCTTTGGGATGGATACCGAGCCGGGATTTATGTAAGTAAACGAACCCATATCGCGTCTTTCCGCGACGTGGGTATGTCCGCCGAGAAGGAATGCGCCTTTCTTTATCTTCGGCGGATTTTCGGGGGAATATTTATGCCCATGTGTAGCAAAGATCTCTGTCTCTCCGTCATATATCACCGCGCTGTCGCTCAGCACGTCGAAATCCAGCACCATCTGGTCGACCTCGGTGTCGCAGTTTCCACGCACACAGACGAGCTTGTCGGACAGAGGGTTGAGCATTGAGATGACCTCTTTAGGTGCGTAATCTCTCGGCAGGTCGTTACGGGGACCGTGGTACAGTATATCTCCGAGCAGAAGTATTCTGTCGGGGTTTTCTTTGTTTATTACCTCGACGAGCTTTTTACAGTAGTACGCCGAGCCGTGTATATCGGATGCGATTATCAGTTTCATTTTAGCTCCTTAATTCCTTGAAAACTGCCGAAAGGCAGGTTATAACGTCGCTAGGAAGCACGCTTTCCTCCGCCATAATACCAGACGCCGCCAGTCCTGCTTCACTATGAATTATTGCTCCGCATAGTGCAGCGTCATATGGTGCAAGTCCCTGTGCCGAAAGCGACGCGATAATACCCGAAAGGACGTCGCCCGAGCCGCCCTTGGCAAGCGCGGAATTCTCGCGGTCGAGTGTCATACATTTTCCCTCGGGAGAAGCGATGACAGTTACCGAGTCCTTTAAGACCGTTACGCAGTTATACTTTTTTGAAAAGCCGAGAGCGACTCTCTCACGGTTTTCCTTGATATCCGAAATGCTCATTTTGGTAAGGCGCGACATTTCGCCGACGTGAGGAGTGATTATCGGTGTTCTCTTCGCGTTCAGAAACTTTTCGGGGCAAGTCTTTATACTGTTGAGCCCATCAGCGTCAATTACCAGCGTGTTTTCGTAATTTGAAAGCAGGGCGCTTACTACCGCTTCGGTATCATAACAGTCTGTCATTCCGATTCCGACGAGAACTGCACTGCTTTTTACGATATTCTTCATTTGCGAAATGAAGCTGTCCGCGCTTACTGCGCCGTTAACGTTTTCAGATATCGGCTGAAAGATTATTTCGGGACGGCGGGAGGCGGCTGACTGTATTACTTTCTCCACCGAAGCAAGACGGCAGATACCGACACCGCTTCGGAGCGCCGCTTCGCAGGAAAGAACGGGTGCGCCTCTGTATTTTTCCGAGCCGCCGATAACTGTCAGCGTACCGAAATTACCCTTATTTGCGCTCTTTTCGCGCTTCGGAAGAAGCATTTTTACGAGATTTTTTATCATAGATTCTTTATGATTTCCTTGAAGGTATTTCCTCTGACCTCAAAATTCGGGAATGCGTCAAAGCTCGCACAGGCGGGGGAAAGAAGGACTGTATCGCCGTCCTTTGCCTCGTTATGCGCCGCCATTACCGCATCCTTGAAGTCAGGCTTTTCGATTATCTTTATAGCGTCTGCCGTATAGTCCTTATGGCTTATCAGCGCGTCCTTTATCTTTTGCGCGGTCGCGCCGGTGAGGACTACTGTTTTCGCTTTGCGCAGAAGCACCTCCGCAAGCGGCTCGAACGGTATCTTCTTATCGTATCCGCCGCAGATGACTATTACCTTTTCCTTGAAGGAATTAAGCGCGGCGGCGCTTCTCGTGGGTGAACTGTCTATTGAACTGTTATAGTAGCTGACCCCGTTCAGACGGCGGACAAGCTCAATACGATGCTCAACTCCGCCGAAATTCTTTGCGACCTTTTCAAAGACCGCGTCGTCGACAATGCCGTCGAGTGCGCAGATTATGCCGCAGTAATTTTCGATATTGTGTTTGCCGGGGATAAGGATATCATCCGTATTCAACACTTCCCTGCCGTTTACGGTGATTTTCCCGTCTTCTACCTTTGCGTAGCCGTTAAGGAAATAACGCACTTCAACGCCGTCGGGAGCGTCTGCGCCGAGGTTTTTCGTCACTTCGTTTTCTCCGTTTAAAACGAGGACGGAGCCGGGCTTTGCGTTAAGGTAAATATTCTTTTTCGCCTCAACGTATTCTTCCATGCCCTTGTGGTAATCGAGGTGGTTGGGCGACAGGTTGGTAATAAGTGAAATATCGGGGGAATGCTTCATCGTATGAAGCTGAAAGCTTGATAACTCGACGACCGCAAAACAGCTTTCGTCCATATTGCCGACCTCGGGCAGAAGCGGCTTTCCTATGTTTCCGCCGACGAATACCTTATCCTCTCCGTACTGCTCGCAGAGACATTTATAGATAAGCGTAGTTGATGTCGTTTTGCCGTCAGAGCCGGTGACACCGATTATTTTACAGGGGCAGTCCTCAAAAAACTGCTCCATTTCGCTCGTCAAGACCGCACCATTTTCAACTGCTTCCGAAATTTCGGGCAGATCGTAGCGAAGCCCGGGTGCTTTGAAGATGACGTCGGCGTCAATATCCTTAAGATAGCCCTCTCCGCAAACGAAATTTACGCCCTGCTCTCTATACGCCTTGACTGCTTCGGGCAGGTTATCAAACTCCTTTTTATCCCTTGCGGTAACGACCGCTCCGCGTGAAAGAAGCCACGGAATAAGTGGCGTATTCGATATTCCAAGTCCTATTACAGTAACCTTTTTGCCGTTAAAGTTCTTCATATTATCTCTTTCTTACAAGCTTACTCAGCGTTTCGTTCAAAGCTTTTGCAAAAATTTCGACTTCTTCTTCCGTGTTAAACGAGGAAAGACTTACTCTTACCGTCGAATCGGCTTTATCGGGGCTGTGTCCGAACGCCGTCAATACCGAGCTTGTTTTAAGCTTCTTCGACGAGCAGGCAGACCCTGCCGAAATATATATTCCCTCGCTTGAGAGCGCGCGGACGAGCACCTCGCTCTTCACGCCGTCTGCCGTCAGGCTGATTATGTGAGGCAGGTATTCGCCCTGCGGCACGTTGACCGCCACCCCTTCGGGAAGAAGAGATACGAGCCTTTCGCGCAGAGAAGATACGTATTCGTAATTATCGTTTATATTATTCTTATGCTCCGATATTGCGGCAGAGAACGCCGCAATTCCGGGAAGATTCTCTGTTCCCGAACGAAGCCCCTGCTCCTGACCGCCGCCGAATATTACGGGGCTGATCTGCTTTTTAATCAGTAGCGTATTTTCGCATATAAGCGCTCCCACGCCCTTCGGCGCACCTATCTTATGTGCACTCACCGTCATAAGATCGCATCCGAGCTTCGGGAGATTTATCGGGAGCTTCATATACGCCTGGATCGCGTCACAATGCGTAAGCGCGTTCGGACAGCGTTTTTTTACTTCCGCAAAGACGCTTTTAACGTCGTAGATCGCGCCCGTTTCGTTATTGACGAGCATTATAGAAACAAGCACCGTTTCGGGAGTCAGAGCCGAGATCAGCTCGTTCATATCAATAACTCCGCCCATAGTCGAAAGACGGACGACGTCAGCACCGTTTTTCTCGGCTTCCGCAATCGGTGAAAGCACCGCGGGATGCTCGCTGTCAGTCGTTATTATTCTCGGCTTGAAGCGGTAATTCTTCGCGCTAATTACTCCCGTTACCGCCATATTATCTGCCTCTGTGCCGCTTCCCGTAAAGAAAACGGTATAATTACCGCGCGGACGGACACCGAGCGACGAAAGGACTGCATTTCTCGCTTCGCTCAGGATTCCCGATGCGGAAATTCCCTTGCCGTGTACCGAAGACGGGTTTCCGTATTCCTCGGTCATAACCCTATACGCCGCGTCTGCAGCAGTTTTTAATACTTTTGTCGTTGCGCTGTTGTCAAAATAAATATCGTTCATTATTTGATCTCAAGGTACTTTGCGATATCGAGCACCTTATCAAGATGCTTTGCAAACGTTTCCTTCTGTGCCGTATACGTGAGAAGATAAACCGTTTCGCCCTTAATGACTACTATCTGCATAAACTTATACTCAATACCCGTTACCGTTGCGGTATAGATATACTTCTTTGCCGCAAGCTTCGATACGAGCATATTTACGCCGTTTCCGTCCTCGTCATACTTCATATCGGGGAAGGTCTTTGTGAATTCTGCGCTGTAGTATTCCCAGAAGCGATCAAGAGTGCTCTTTTCCTCGGAGTCACCTTCGCCGTCATCCTTATCGAGAACCGAGCCGTCAAGCTCAAAGCCCATAAAGGAAATATTCGACGCGTCGGTTTCCGATACCTTTGCCACAGTTACACCCGTAGAGGTGTCGACTATCCAGCTATCGGGAACGAAGAGGCTGTAATCTGCATTTTTGTTCGACGCTCTTTTGAAGCCCGTTGGAACTTGATCGTTCTTATTTCCGCAGGATACTGCGCTGAAGCAAAGAACAAGTGCGAAAAGTGAGATGATGATCTTTTTAAGTATCTTTTTCATTATATGAGGTCTCCATTAGGTATTATTAATCACTATACATTATACTACCCCTTTTCCCACTTGTCAATTAAAGCACAAAAATGTAACAAATTTTCTTTATCGCTTGAAGTTATATTCAAAAGGTGATATAATATTTTATTAGAAATAATTATTCGGAGGATATTATGACAAAAGTAGATATATATTCGGGCTTCCTCGGCGCGGGAAAGACCACGCTTATTAAGAAGCTCATCAAGGAAGCTTATGCGGGACAGAAGATCGTTCTTATCGAAAACGAGTTCGGTCAGATCGGAATCGACGGCGGATTTCTCAAGGAGGCCGGCATTGAAATTACCGAGATGAACTCGGGCTGCATCTGTTGCTCGCTCGTCGGTGATTTCGGCCAGGCGCTTGCGAAGGTCGAAAAGGAATTTTCTCCCGACAGAATCGTTATCGAGCCGTCGGGCGTCGGTAAGCTTTCCGACGTTATCAAGGCAGTCGAAAACGCGGACTGTGACGATCTTACGGTCTCTGCTCTTTGCGCGGTGATCGACGCAGGCAAGTGCAAGATGTATATGAAGAACTTTGCGGAATTTTACCGCAATCAAATAGAATATGCGACCGCTATCGTCCTTTCGCGTACCGACAGTATCCGAGAAGACAAGTTGAAGGAGTGCATCGATATAATCCGCTCCGTCAATGAGCACGCACCTATAGTTACGACTCCCTGGGATCAGGTCGACGGAAAGGCAATTCTTTCCGCCGCAGAAAGCAAGGACACCCTTGAAGAGCGCCTGCACGATCTTATGCACGAGCATCACGAGCACGGTCATCATCACCATCACCACGATCACGAATGTGACGATCCCGAGTGCGAGTGCCACCACCATCACGATCATGACCACGAGTGCGACGATCCCGAATGTGAGTGTCACCATCACGACCATGAGCATCATCACGATCATGATTGTGACTGCCACGAGCACGAGCATCACCACCATCATGATCATAACCACGAGTGCGATGATCCCGAATGTGAGTGCCACCACGATCACGACCACGGTCACCACCACGATCACGGTCATCATCACGCCGACGACGTATTCACGAGCTGGGGCGTTGAGACCGCAGATAAATTCACCCTCTCTGCTATCGAGGACTGTCTCGATGAGCTTATGACGGGCAAATTCGGAATGGTTCTCCGTGCAAAGGGCATCGTTATGGCAGAGGACGGACAGTGGATCCACTTTGACTACGTTCCCGGCGAAAAGAGTGTTCGCTACGGTGTCTCCGACATCACGGGCAAGCTTTGCGTTATCGGTACGGGACTTGACAAGCACGGTCTCCATCATCTTTTTGAAAGAGGTTAATTATGTTTGACCGCCAAGAATACCCCGTATATCTTTTTACCGGCTTTCTTGAATCAGGAAAGACTTCGTTTGTAAACGAAACGCTTTCCGATCCGAAATTTTTCAAGGACGGCGACAGAACTCTGCTCCTTCTTTGCGAGGAGGGTGAAATTGAGCCCGATCCTTCGGTTTTCGCATCGCCCGAGGTATACGTTGAGATTATCGACGACAAGAGCCGTCTTAACCCCGACAAGCTTGAGGCGCTACGCCGCAAGCACAAGGCAAACCGTATTTTGCTTGAATACAACGGAATGTGGCTCATTTCCGACCTTTTTGCCTCTGTTCCCCGAAACTGGATCATTTATCAGATAATGAACTTCGCTGACGCGAACACGATCGAAGTCTATAACGCGAATATGAGAAATCTCGTCGTTGACAAGCTTTCCTTCTGTGAGCTTACCGTTTTTAACCGTTGCACGCCCGAGACCGATACCGACGCGCTTCACAAGCTCGTTCGCGGTGTTTCGCGCCGCACCGACATTATTTACGAAAGCTCCGACGGCTCGTTCGTTTTCGACGATACCGAGGATCCCCTTCCCTTCGACGTGAATGCCGACGTTATCGAGATCGCAGACCGCGATTATGCGCTCTGGTACAGAGATCTTGCCGACAGTATGGAAAATTACGACACGAAAAAGGTTACGTTCATCGGTCAGGCAACGAAAAACGACAAGCTGAAGCCCGACGAGTTCGTTATCGGCAGACAGATAATGACCTGCTGTGCTGACGATATAACCTATTCGGGACTGCTGTGTGAAAACGGCGGAAAGAATATCGAAAAGGGCGGCTGGTACAGGATAAGCGCTCATATTTCAGTCAAGCATTGTTCCCTTTACGGCAAGGTCGGACCCGTCCTTGTCGGCGTGAAAGCCGAAAAATGCGATGCGCCTGAGGAAATCGTAACAACATTCTATTAAAGTTAAAACCCGCTACTGCGATGCAGTAGCGGGTTTGTTTTATGCTTCTTTTTTCTTGCGTTTGCGAACAGCTTTAACGATAAGAACCGTAATAACGGCAATTACGGCAACTATCGCCGCGATAAGGGCTGCGAGGTTAAGGTAAATCGAAGTGTTGTCGGGGTAATCTAGTGTACGAGTCTCCCACGTGGCAGGATCGTCGGTCTGACCGCCTCTGCCCGTGCGGCATCTTATCACTATTGATTTTTCGCCCCATTCGATCTCGTATCCGCTTCCTCGGAATATCGGAACTCCGTCGTCGGAATCTATACTTCCGAGCTTTGGAGCCAGCCATATTTCTATTGGGTTAGGAGACGAGCCCTCTACTCCGTATATATCGGAGCCGCCGCCCATTCCGAAGCCCCACTCATCAATAATGAGTGTATATTTGCCGTTGGGAGAATGTATCAGCACATCTGCTTTATCTCCATATGCGCCTTGATGTATCGCAAAGCTCAAATAGGAAAGGAAGCCAATCGGAACAAGTATCACGACTGCGAGAATAGAAATTATTACTGTCTTTATAACCTTTTTCTTTTGTGTTGTCATTTTACACCATACCCTTTCGCTGCTTTGCGGCTTTGAATGCGATCATATACGTCGCACGCAATGCGAGATAACCAAGTAACGTGGCGGGTGAGGCGGGACCGGCTTGTCCGAAAATCATTAAAGCGGTGCTTACTATCATTCCGAGAGAAATCAGGATAAAGAAGCAGTTTGCGACCGTTTTTTCGATAGTCTTTTTCTCCGACTCGAAATACCGCACACAGAACAGCATATCGACGAAGGCGACAGGTAAAGGCGCGTATAGGAGAAACATATAGAACACCACCATTGCAGTCAGCAAAGGCATAGCTTCGTCGTCAGTCGAAGCCGCAATCCCGGACACAATCAAAGCTCTTACGCATATAATGACAGATACCGCAAGAAGGCAATACAATATTATTTTCAGTGTCGTTTTAAATTTCTTTTTCATCGTTTCCTCCCACCGATTTTACGATCAAGCCTACGACTTGCAACACTATTGCGCCAACGAGAGTAAAAATCGCAACATCGCTCGTTTGATTTGATATATTTCCGTAACGGTACAACACCGTTACGGAAAACGCCGTCAAAGAAAGCAACGCGGTTACAATATCATACGCCGTCCAAAGCCATTTTTTCTGCCGAACAGCATTTATTATGTGAGCTGTGCCGATCCACATGCTGATCTCGCTTATTATAATAACTCCCCAAAAAACGGCAACGATTGGTAACAGCGCAATTTCTATGCTCTCTCCGCTTTTCGCTGCACTTAAATACTCGGAATGCATATCAATGATCGACCATACGGCAGTTATAATCAGCAGAACGGCAAAGAATATTTGTGAGATTATTTTAAACAATTTCAAAGCAAATTTCCCTTTCAATATTCACATATAAATTCGTTATATTCTTGCAGACTGATTTGCGTATTACTTAAATCCAGGAAATACATTCGCTTTAAGCGGCTTCCATTTTTTCGAAAAAAGCTCTCTTTGGCGGTTTATTGCCAAATTGATGCTCTCTGTGAAGTCTCCGTTTTCGATATGTTTTAAGCATTGTTCGGAATAATCATCTCGATATTCAGGTGTTGATATTAAGACGGAATAATTAAATATTTCTTTCGCTTCGTCAACATTTCCCGTCAATGCAAGTGCCGTCGCCCTCATAGTATCGCGTTTTTGATAATCGTAGTAGGTTGATAATAGATCATGTCGTATTTTCAGACTTTCGCAAACGCATCGAATATCCCGAAGCGCTCTATAAAACACAACCTTTTGGCAAGCAGCTTCAAGAGATTTCTCCACCCTTTCCCGCCAGCCGGATTCATCAAACGAAATGCACCCGCCCAGATCTCGTGTTTCGGGAATGATGATACGCGGATCAGGTTCGGAATACGCAAAGTAATTGATGTTCAATTCTCTCCACAGAAACTGAACTGCGACGTCAAAGCACACGCCAAAATCGTGCCACGGAGCAATATCAACGTACGTTAGATAATATCCGTTATCTTCCGCCCACAGTCTTTTAGTTGAATTAGGCATAAGTCCGAGCGGCTTAAGATACTCTGCAGCACGCTTTTTTACGTAATTCAAACATTCATTCATAATTATTCTCCTGAGACAAGACTTTCAAAACCTTGCGTTAATTTCTTGTCACGTGATACCAATTTTTGCAAATGCGTTCGCTGAAAACCCATTCTCCAAACGCTTTCCACGGCTTTCCTTTCGGCGAATATACAACGTAATAAGGATATTCATAACTACAGAAATATACACGTGAGCCCCTTACCTTAATAGATTGAAACGTTGTCTTTGTTCCCCATGCTTCTTTTGAGATTACACGCAAGGATTCGGCAACTTCGTCGGGCAGAGCCACCCAAGTATCATTGGTAATATCCGTCATTCCGTCTTCGTCCGTAAGAGACGATCTGTGAGGAATCAATATAACGTCCTCGCCATCGCTGTACTCCCTCACCCACGCGCAGACCTTTTTGAAATCATCTTCGTAATTATCAAAATCTGCGTAGTATATTCTGGGATTTATAAACGATCCATACACCGAAGCACTGTAATATACAGCAAAGAGCAATGAGGGTATTAAGATAACCAAAAAAATTAATAATGCAGTTTTTCTCTTGCTGAATACTTTCATTGCAAAAGGCCTCCATTAACTTTTTATATACGAGTGAAACCATTTGAATGTTATTCTTTCAGCGTAAAAACCTTCTTTATCTTTTCCGGGGACGAACGATGATGGATACCATGCGTTTTCACGGTATATCAATGCGTACTTACCTCCGTATGCTAAAAAATTGACCTGACCTTTATACGCCACAACAGAAAATAATTCACCGTTCCATTTTTTGAAAACCTTATTGATGGTATTTATATGTTTAAGATCGGCGGCGGACATTTTCATCTCAACATTCTCCGACTCGTCATCTCCTTTCTTAAACACACTCACGATAATCGTTTCGCTGTATGAATGAAATGACACACCAACACATTTGACTGATCCGTCCGTATTCTGAGCAGCAAAAATCTCTTTCGCCCTATCGACGATATAGGTAAATGAGTCGATATTCTTTAGCAACGGCATATTGTCTCTTGGTATTGGCGTATCAAGTCTTGCAATACTTAAAACACATGATCTTACTATGAATATCAAGATAATTGACAAGAGAACGACTACAGATATTTTGATTATTCTTCGTTTCATAGTTAATCCCCCGTATTATTGAGTTCACTATAATCATTGTACCATAACATCGTATACATTACAATGGATTTATGGTATTTTCTGTACAATTTACATTTTGTTTCATTCAGTTTTATGCGAAGAAACGAAAAACCGCAGATTTTCATCTGCGGTTTTATTATCCTATCAGTTAGGGAGACTTGCTGCAGCGACGGACTGACCTACGCGGCGGCTCTTTTCATCGGGAAGAGCGATGCTGATCTTTTCAGCAAGCTCGGGGAACTCATTTGCGAGTGCCTTCTTTGCGAACTCAAGAACGATGTCTCCGCCCTTACCGGAGGAAACACGTCCGAGAAGAAGAACGTGCTTGATATCATAGAACATTGCGTAATATGCAACTGCATATCCGAAGTAAACGCCGATCGTCTCGTAGATCTTTCTTGCGCCCTCGTGTCCTTCAAGCATAAGTCCCTGAACGACCTTGAGCTTTTCAGCAGGGCTGAGCTCGGGATCGAGCTCGATTCCTGCAGCAGGAGCGAGCTTGATAACGCTGTCCTGAGAGAAGTACTTAACGCCGCATCCGTAGTCGCCCGACCATTCGTCTACCATAGCGTCCTTATTGAAGTCAACGGGAACGAATGCAAGCTCGTTGAGCCAACCGGTGATGTTACCTGCCATATCAACGTATCCGCCCGCCTCAGAGGTACCCATTGCGATACCGAGGATTCCGTTATCGTCAAGCGACATCGCGCCTGCAAGTGCAGTAACGTCACCGTCGTTTGCAACCTCAACGGGGATCTCGTATCCGAGCTCGCGTCCGAGCTCAGCGGCACAGTCGAGGTACATATTCTTTACGTGCTTCTCGAAATCCTCGTCACTTACCTTGAGGAAGAGAGACGCGATCATGATCTTATTGTCGATATAAACGCCTGCGGAGGAAACGCCGATACCGTCGACACGGGGCATATGGGAAGCCGCTGTCTTCATTGCGTCGAGGATTCCCTCGTAGTGGTACTTAGGATCGGAATTGGTCTTGGGGAACCAAACGACCTCCTCAGAGTATACGGGCTCGCCGTCGATAACGGCGCTGACCTTACGGTCGCTTCCACCTGCGTCGAAGCCGATACGGCAACCCGCAAGGTGACGTCCGACGGGCTCTGCCGCCTCGTTTTCCTTGGGAGCGTTTTCAAGAGATGCTACCTCGACCTCGAAGGGGCGCTCGTAAACTCTTGCCATAAATCCGCGGTCAAACTCACGCAGACCGCCGAAATCGTAAGCTGCCTTGATTTTATTTCCGATTACCTCGGAGCCGGCGATTATAACCTTATATCCGCCGCGTACCCAAAGGAGCGACTTAACTACACGCTCAACAACGTCGAAGTTTTCTTCGTCGTGACCCGTTCCGTCGTTAAATACGGTCATTTCGTAGGTGGAAAGATATCCCTTGTTTCTTTCGATGCCGATTACGATCTTCTTTCCGCCTTCATTCTTTGCTCTTTCCTCAAAATCCTTGAGTACGAGTGCCATCGGCATATAGCCGAGGTCAAGCGGTGCTACTGTCTTAAGCTTCATAGATTGTGTTACCTCTCTTTATAGTTCTCTTTATATTGAATTTTTCATCAGCGATAATGATATCTGCATCGTATCCGCTCTTGAGCGCGCCCTTGCCCTTTGCCTTGATAGCGCGTGCGGGATTGTAGCTTGCCGCCGCAACGACCTCGGGAACGGAGAGCGTGGTGTTTTCAAGCACGTTGCGTACTGCAACGTTGAGCTTGAGAACCGAGCCTGCAATAGTTCCGTCGGCAAGACGGCATTCGATACCCTTAAGATAGATCGGCTGACCGCCGAGATCATATTCGCCGTCGGGCATACCGCCTGCTCTCGTGCAGTCGGTAATAAGGCAGAGCTTCCCGGGCTTCTGAGCCGCAATTATCGAGAATACGCCGGGATGGATATGGAAGGTATCGCAGATAAGCTCAACGGAAACGTCGGTAGAAAGAGCCGCGCCGACAACACCGGGATCACGGTGTGCAAGAGCCGTCATAGCGTTAAAGAGGTGGGTAGCATGTCCGACGCCGTCGTTAACAGCCGAAACTGCTTCTTCAAATCCGGCGCCCGTATGTCCCATAGAGATAAGAATATCTGTATTTGCAGCAACTTCCTTGATCGCCTCGTGTCCTTCGTCCATTTCGGGAGCGATGGTTACAATACGGATGATGTCCTTATTATCAATAAGGAACTTTGCATTCGGCTTCTGGATATTTTCTTCCTTCTGCGCGCCCTTCTTCGAGGGATTGATGAACGGGCCTTCAGCGTGAACGCCGAGGATCTCGGCACCGCCCCAGGTCTTAGATTCTTCCTTGAGGGATCTGACTGCGTTAAGAGCAGCAACGATCTCTTCCTCGGAAACCGTCATCGTGGTAGGCAAAAACGATGTTACGCCGTTTTCCGCAACGCCGTAAGCCATCTTCTTGATTCCTTCGGGCTTGCCGTCGGATGTATCTTCGTTAAGATAGCCGTGGATATGTATATCAACGAGTCCGGGGCAGACGTAATTTCCCTTAGCGTCGATCACTTCTGCTCCCTCGGGAATATCGCTAACCTTAACGACACCCGAAATCTTTTCGTCATACGCAAGCGCTTTGCCGTCGACTATTCTGTCGGGCATAACGATGCGTCCGTTTACTATGTATTTCATAATGCAACTCCTTTCAAAACGGTAAAGAATTCATTTTTTTAAAATTCTTACCCATTATCATAATTATAACAAACATAGATGAAAAAATCAATAGAATATAACAAACATATTTAATAAAAATACAAAAAAAGTACCCCAAAGATGTAGTCAATGGGGTACAGATCATTATTTTTCGGAAAGAATTTTTTCGGCGCTTTCGATCTTTACGCAAAGAGCAAAAAGCTTCGTTGCGATTTCAAGGTCGCTAAGCGACGGATAAGAGGGCGCAATACGGATATTAGAGTCCTGCGGATCAATTCCGTAAGGATAGGTGGCACCTGCGCCTGTCATAATAACACCCGCCTTTTTTGCGCGTGCGACTATAGCCTTCGCGCATCCGGGAAGCGAATCAAAGGAGATAAAGTAGCCGCCCTTGGGCTTCGTCCACTCGCCTATACCGAGTCCGCCGAGCTCATTTTCAAGGATTTCAAGAACCTTTTCGAACTTCGGACGGAGAATGTCTGCGTGAGCACGCATATGCTCGTTCATTCCGTTTATGTCCTTGAAGAAACGGACGTGGCGGAGCTGATTCACCTTATCGTGGCCGATCGTCTGGATGCCGAGCTGACGGCGTATATCGTCAAGATTGTTATGCGAAGCGGCAATAGCGGCAATTCCCGAGCCGGGGAAGGAAATCTTCGAGGTTGATGCAAACTTATACACGAGGTCAGGGTTGCCAGCCTTACGGCATTCGTCGAGAATTTCAAGCAAATAGTCCTGATCGTCATCGTAAAGATGATGGATCGTATATGCGTTATCCCAGTAGATTCGGAAATCCTTTGCCTTCGGCTTCAGGTGTGCAAAACGGCGAACAGTCTCATCTGAATAGGAATATCCCTGCGGATTAGAATACTTCGGAACGCACCAAATGCCCTTTATGGAATCGTCCTCCGATACGAGCTTTTCGACCATATCCATATCGGGACCGTCCTTTGTCATCGGAACGGTTATCATTTCGATTCCGAAATACTGCGTGATCGCAAAGTGTCTGTCGTAGCCCGGAACGGGACAAAGGAACTTCACCTTATCGAGCTTGCACCAGGGCGTCGATCCGAGGACTCCGTGCGTCATTGAACGTGATACGGTATCGTACATTACGTTCAGAGATGAATTTCCGTATATGATTATATTATCGGAAGGGACCTCCATCATATCACCGAGAAGCTGCTTTGCCTCAGGAAGACCGTCGAGAACGCCATAGTTACGGCAATCTGTTCCGTCCTCGCAGGTCAGGTCGCTTTCGGAGGACAGAATATCCATCATTCCCATCGAAAGATCGAGCTGCTCTACTGACGGCTTTCCTCTCGCCATATTAAGCGTCAGGTCCATAGCCTTGTAGCTGCGGTATTCTTCCTTGAGCGCAGAAAGAACCGCACTCAACTCTTCCCTTGTCATATTTGCGTACTGTGCCATAAAAAACTCCTTAGATAGCGCCTGTCATTCCCCGAGCATTTCATTTAAATGCTTTGAAAGCAAAGAAAGAGAACAAGCCATATTTTCATTCTGAACGAGGACTCCGTCGGGAACGTATATATGCGCAGGCGCGAAATTCCATATTGCCTTTATTCCTGCAGAAACGAGCATATCGCAGACCGACTGTGCCGAAGAAGCAGGTGTTGTTATAACGCCGATCTTAATACCGTTTTCGCGGCAAAAACCGTCCAAGGCAGACAGAGAATATATCTCTTTACCGTCAACCGTGCAACCGACGAGAGCAGGATTACTGTCAAATCCTGCAATTATCTTAAGCCCGTATTCAGAGAATCCGCGGTAAGACATAAGCGCCCTTCCGAGATTTCCGGCGCCGACGATAATTGCACCCTTTGTTGCATTATAGCCGAGAAATTCCTTCAAATCGCCCGATAACGCGGAAACGTTATACCCTACCTTCGGCCGTCCTCCGGAGCTGACCGACGAAAGGTCCTTACGCACCTGTACGTCATTTAGACCGAGCGCCTTGGCAATTTCGGTCGAAGAAACGTTTTCACATGGGTCAAGAGATTTGAGATAATTAAGATAACGCGGCAAACGCTGAAGCGTATTAAGAGATACCTGCTGGCTGTTTCCCATTATTATCCTCCGTTCAAAATGCAAGTTTGTCTTTCAAAACTTGCATTTTTCATTATATACAATAAACTGATTTTTGTCAACTGTATTATTGAATTTTTATATAAGAAGCAATAGCTTTGACACAAGAACAACACATACAAGCGCTACAGGATACGTTGCCGCATAGGCAGATGCGACGTCATCGGTTCCCGCAGTTGAAATAAGCGCGCCGAGTGCCGGCGTACTCGTCATACCGCCCGTGATCGAACCGAGGTTGTTAAATATGCTTAGCTTGAAGACGTATTTACCGAGAATGAATCCGACGAGCATCGGAAGCGTTGTAAGGAGAATTCCGTAAAAGAAATATTCGAGCTTCAGATTGCTGACGAATCTCACTCCGCCCGGCACGCCCGCACCGATAAGGAACAAAACGAGTCCAAGCTCACGGAGCAAATTAAGATTTTCCTTTTTGACTGTAAGGTCGACCTTACCGATACGCCCGAAGTGACCGAACAAAAGTCCCGACACGAGCGTTCCGCCCGACGTTCCTAGGGAGAAATTTATACCCGGGATCTTGACAGATCCGATTATAACGCCGACTGCCACCGCAAGGAAGAAGGGGAAAAGATCGTTTCCGTCAAGCTTAACGGTTTTCACCTTGCTTTCGGGAAGCGAGATCTTACCTGCCGCGATAAAGTTTTCACGTTCCTTTGCGATATCGACCTTAAGTATTCTCGGCATAAGCTGAACGAACAGCACGACACCGAGAACGCCGTAAAGATACGCGATACCGTAGCCAGCAGTTGCAGAACCGGCAAGCTCCTCACTTACACCCTCCGTTGCCGCCGAAAGGCCGGGGGTTGAGGTGAGTCCGCCCGTAAGAAGTCCTACGGTCATTCCATTATCCACGCCGAATACGTATATCATAAGAACAGCTGTAAGCGCTCCTGTTGCTATGACTGCCACTCCCATAACTATATAAGAAAGGGACTTTTTATTCATCGTTCTGAAAAATTTCGGGCCCGCAATATAACCGACAGCCGTGACGAAAAGCGCGGTTCCGATATTCGAAAACACCTTAAATCCTGCCTCGTTAACGAGATTCACGGTCGTTTCTCCGATCTTGAACGAAGGAACGTAATATGCAAGAACACCGTAAAGAAGTGCCGCAAGAAGTACACCGGCGCTTCCGAGCGATATACCCTTTATCTTTATAGCGCCGATGGCATAGCCGACAGCGCCTATTGCAAACGCAATAAATATCAGTGAAAATACAGAGCCAACGACTCCGCCTAAGTAATCCATTGTTATTTCCTCTTATAGAATCGCTTAAATATTATTTCAGTTTACCTTGCGTGCGTAATTCGGAAGAAGCTTCGGCGACACCTTATCGGTGACGATTCCTGCATCTGCCATTTCCTTTACAAACGAATCAACGTGGCAAAGCGTCAGACCCTCGGGGGCATTCATGTTCTTTGCCTCGTTAGCGGCGTTAACGCCCGCGTTGCGTCCGAATACGATGATGTCAAGGAGCGAGTTACCCATCAGACGGTTTTCACCGTGGATTCCTCCGACCGCTTCGCCCGCAACGAAGAGGTTAGGCACGTCGGACATACCGTTTTCACCTATCTTGATACCGCCGTTCTGATAGTGGAGCGTCGGGTAGATAAGTATCGGCTGCTTACGCATATCAATGCCGTATTTTAAGTACATACGCATCATTGCTGGGATTCTCTTCTCGATGGTTCCCTCTCCGTGAAGCATATCTATCATCGGAGAATCGAGCCAGATTCCCTTACCGCCGTTGAAGGTATCGACGCCGTTTCCGCGTCTGCATTCACGGATAACTCCCGATGCGCAGACGTCACGGGTCTCAAGCGAGTACATAAAGGGCTCACCGTCGCAGTTTACGAGCTGTGCGCCGATAGAACGAACCTTTTCGGTTACGAGCGCGCCGAATATCTGCGAGGGGTAAGCAGCACCCGTCGGGTGATACTGCAGGGTATGCGCGTAAAGAAGCGGTGCTCCTGCACGGTATGCGAGAACGAGTCCGTCTGCCGTCGCACCGTAGTGGTTCGAGGTCGGGAAGCCCTGATAGTGCATTCTTCCCGCACCGCCGGTTGCGATAATGACGGTCTTTGCGCGCGCGATCAGGATCTCGTTAGTTTCCATATTCATAAGGACTGCGCCTGCGGCTTTTCCGTCCTTATCCTTGATTATTTCGATAGCAGAAGTAAAATCAACTACGGGGATCTTTCTGTTCTGCACCTCATCGCGCAGAACTCTCATTATCTCGGCACCCGAATAGTCCTTACATGCGTGCATACGCTTACGGGACGTTCCGCCGCCGTGAGTCGTTACCATCGTGCCGTCGGGCTCTTTATCGAACATAACGCCGAGGTCATTCAGCCACTTGATACAGATAGGCGCGTCGTTTACCAGCTTATAAACAAGCTCGGGGACGTTTTTGAAATGTCCGCCGCCCATAACGTCAAGATAATGCTGTGCAGGGGAATCGTTCGGCTTATCTGCCGCCTGGATACCGCCCTCCGCCATCATCGTGTTAGCGTCGCCGTGGCGAAGCTTTGTTACGATCATAACGTCAGCGCCGTTTTCATTTGCCATAATAGCCGCCGCAGAACCTGCTCCGCCGCCGCCGATTATAAGCACGTCAACGTCGTAATCAATTTTGCTAAGATCTATCTCCGAGGGCTTGATCCTCGGATTCGCCTGAAGAAGCTCCGCAAGCTCAAGCGGAACCTTTTCACCCTTATTAGGACCGATCACAAGCTCCTTGAACTGATCCTTAATATGGTCGGGGTGGTTTTCAAGAAGCACCTGCTCCTTTTCTTCAGCCGTCATTCGGCGCGGATGATTTCCCGCCAGAACGTTTTTGATGCGTTCTTCACGTGTAGCTTCGACCTTTTTGATCGATTCAAGCATTTCCTTACTGTACATATCCTCGCCTCCTTACTTTTCGAAATCGCGGTTGTTATACATTTCCTTAAGCTCTTCCGCGGTCTTATTCATAATATCGCGGAGGGCTTCCTCGCAGTTGCCGTTTTCGATCTCGGCAACGCGCTCAAGGAGATGCTGTGTTTCGGGGGAGAGATACTTACCGGTAAGACGTCGTGCAAGAAGTCCGACCTGACCGTGTGTAATTCCTGCAGGGCAACGCGATGAGCATACTCCGCACATTACGCAGTCGAAGGATTCTTCTGCACACTTTTCGTACTCGCCGCGCTGAGCGTATGCGATATACTGCATAACGTCAAGCCCCTGCGTGCACGCCTTGGTGCAGGCGTTACAGCCGATACAAGCGTAAACTTCGGGATAAAGCTGCATCATGATCTGCTCTGTCGGCTTTATCTTTTCAATATCGTAGGGCTGTTTTACGAGCGGGAAGAAAGGAAGAGTTGCAATATACATATTGTCCTCTACCTTCGTCTGGCAAGCAAGACAGGTCTTAAGCTCTCTGTCTCCCTTGATGCGGTAGATGGTAGCACACGCGCCGCAGAAGCCGCAACGGCATCCGACGCCGCGCACGAGCTGATAGCCCGCGTACTCCATCGCGCTCATAATAGTAAGATTTGACGGCACCTCGTATTTTTTGCCGTAAAGAAATATATTTACCATATTTTCCATAGTAGTATCCTCATCAGTATTCGTCGGGAAGCGCGCCGAGCTTATCGTAACGGAAAACGGGGCCGTCCTTGCAGACGTATTTGCTTCCTATATTGCATCTTCCGCACTTGCCGACTCCGCATTTCATGCGAAGCTCCATCGTAGTATAGACCTGCTCCTCGGTAAAGCCAAGCTCCTTAAGAGCGTTAAGCGTGAACTTTATCATTATCGGAGGTCCGCAGACGAGAACGGTCTTGTTTATATCGGGATTAAGCTCCTTGACGTAATTCGGAACAAAGCCGACGTGTCCGTCCCAGCCCTCCTGCTCGCGGTCTATCGTCAGGTGTACGCTGACGCCCGCCTCAGTCATCCATTCGTTAATTATCTCCGAATAGTCGACGAGGTCGTCCTTCGAGCGTGAGCCGTAGATGATGTCGATAGTGCCGTAATTATCGCGGTTTGCTCGGCAATAATTTATTACCGAGCGGAGCGGCGCCAGACCTATTCCTCCTGCGATAAAGAGGAGATTCTTGCCCTTAAGCTCGGTCTCGACGGGGAAATAGTTTCCGTACGGACCGCGGACGGTAACGTACTGACCGACCTCCATTTTATGAAGCCAATCTGTAAGACATCCGCACTTCTTTATGCTGAACTCCATATATTCGGTATTAGTAGGGGAGGATGTTATCGAGAACATCGCTTCACCTACACCGGGAATGGAAAGCATCGCGCACTGCCCCGGCATATGCTCAAAGGGCTTGTTTCTATCGGGCGTCACGACGCGGAAGGTCTTGACGTCGGGGGTGTCGATTCTGATATCGGTAACAACGCCGATTACGGGAATAAGTGTTTCGTTATTCATCTTTACCCTCCCCGAGCTTTTTCATTACCTTTACTATGTTCATCGAGATCGGGCATTTAGACAAGCATCTGCCGCATCCGACACAGCTGAACAGTCCGTCGTTATTCATAGGATAGTAAACGAGCTTGTGCATAAAGCGCTGACGGAAGCGCTCCTTCTGACTTACACGCGGATTTCCGTGTGCCATCTTTGTGAAATCGGAATACATGCAGGAATCCCAGCATCTGAATCGCTTGATACCGTTGCCCGTGTCGAAATCCTTGATATCGTAGCACTGGCAGGTCGGACAAACGAAGGTGCAGGTTCCGCATCCGAGGCAAGCTTCCGAAAGCTCATCCCACTTATCGGAATTAAAATATTCCATCATATTCTTACCGAATTTCTCGGCAGAAAGGGTAGAAAGGGGCAGCTTTGACTTGATCTCGTAAATATTTCTCTTACATTCGTAAACGGGTGCTTCGCTTCCCTCGCTTAAGCAAGAGAGATTCAGAAGCAGCTCGCTTCCCTTTTCGGTAAGCGGCTCGAAATACATCTCGTCGCCGCAGATATAGGAAGCAACGTCTCCCTCGGGATTTGCGCAGTCGATATCAAAGGTCGAGCAGAAGCAGGTCTCCTCGGGACGGTTGCATGCGAGCGAGACGATAACGCCGTGCTCGCGGCGGTTTTTATAATAGGTGTCTATCGGCTCGGAGAGGAATACTCTGTCAAGAACCTCGAAGCTTCGAACGTCGCAGGCGCGTACGCCGAAGATCACGAAATCCTCGCATTCCTCATGGGTGTCGATGACCTCTATCTTCTTTCCCTCAAGCTTGAAATCCATAAGATTCTCGGTCTGTGGGAAGAAAAGATCCTTCGGGGAACGGACGGTGTTAAGCTCCTTCGTCATCTTCATTCCGTTCTCGTATTGAAGAAAACGTGCTCCGCCCTTCGTATCGGCAGGTATGTAGAGCTTATTTTTATCAGAGAGGGCGTCAAAGAGTATCGGAAGCTCGGAAAGCTTTATTTTAAGCATTGTCCTTTCCTCCTCTCTCATAGACGATATTCGGCTCAGCATCGCTCTGCGTATAATCGGTAAGCGGCGAACGGTTGCCGATATTCTCACCTGCCTGATAGTTACCGTAAAGCTCGTTTATATCCTTTATAAACTTACGGTTGAGCAGGTGAAGCGGTATATTCTGCGGACAAACGCGCGAGCATTCTCCGCAGTCGGTACATCTTCCCGCAACGTGGAATGCGCGGATGATGTGGAACATATTTTCTTCAAAGGAGTCTGACGCCGCCTTCTGCGCGATACCCGATGCGTCGTTATCAAAGACGCATTTTTCGCAGGTGCATGCAGGGCATACGTTACGGCAAGCGTTACATCTTATACAGCGGGAAAGCTCGTTACGGAAGAATGCGAATCTCTCCTCCGGCGTCATAGCTTCAATTCTCGCTACCTCGTCAAACCGCTCGCAGTCGTCGACAATTTCGCCCTCTTCGCCGATAAGCTCGTCGTAAACGGGATGCTTTTTGCTCTTGCAGTTTACGCATCTCTCGCGAAGGACCTCGTATACGGGAATTTTTTCGTTTCCGTAGAGAGTTTCGACATTGAGCACACCGTCATTTTCGGTGATCTTCGTAATACCCTTGATTCCCTTTGCCTTGATCGTATCGGCGTCGGTCTTACCGTAGCACTCGATACCGACAGCATATACATTCTCTTTATCCACTCTGTGCTCCGTAATCAGCTGAGACAAGCTGTATGAATCACAGGGCTTAAGGAAGATGAGTGTCTTTCCCTCTTTGCGGCTTTCCTTTACGAGATATTTCGAAAGGTTCGGCGAGCA
>JAZQGU010000021.1:0-50051 GCA_045540175.1 Eubacteriales bacterium
ATACGATACATCTACAAAAACAGATTTGCGGCAAAATTCAAGCAGAACAAAAAGACAAGATAGCAAAAAGGGCAATTTCAAAAGCAAAAAAACACGACGATCTCCTCACAATGCTTGATTACGCTCAAATGTTTGGCTATATTCCTACAATTCATTTTTATCTACGGATATAGTTCCAAATAATGTATATTCACGTCGAAATTATAATTAAGATCATCGAAAAGGAATAGTATAAGAAAACGTGAAAAAACTCGAATTGATAAATATAAACAAAACTTATGAACTTAATATTCCTGTACTAAAAAATATTTCCTTTTTTGTTGATAGTGGAGATTTTTTGGTTTTATTAGGTCCATCCGGAAGCGGCAAGTCAACGATTTTGAGCATTATTGCTGGTTTTGAACCACAAAATTCCGGAGATGTTTTCATCGACGGAAATAATTGCAATAAAAAACCTTGCCAAGATAGGGATGTTGCAATGGTTTTTCAGAATTATGCGTTGTATCCATGCATGAATGTATATAACAATATTGCATTCCCACTGATAAACCGGCACGAGAAAAAAGAAATAGTTAACCAAAAAGTAAGAACAATTGCTAAAACATTGCATATAGAAGACATTTTGAAAAAGAAAGTGGATAAAATTTCTGGTGGTCAAAAACAGCGTGTTGCAATAGGTCGCGCCTTAGTTCGTGAACCAACTTTGTTACTTTTGGATGAACCATTATCAAATCTTGATGCAGTACTGCGCACACAAATGCGAAAGGAATTATTCAATTTACACTCTCAATTTCGAATAACGATGGTGTACGTAACACACGACCAATCAGAAGCATTATCGCTTGCCACAAAAATTATAGTACTGGATGGTGGAGAGATACAACAAATAGGAACTCCTCAAGAAATATATGATTTTCCTCAAAATGAATTCGTTGCAACCTTTATTGGCTCTCCTCAGATGAATTTTTTTAAGGAATACAATGTATTTACGGTTAATGAGCGGGTTTATTCAGTTTGCCTTTTTAATCAAACATATATATTTGAACTTGTAGAATCACTCAATTTATATGGATGTACTGAATCGGCACTAAAAGTAAATTTTGATAAATATTCTAAAACCTCTGCTTTTGTGTTAGGAACATCAACCACCTTGCTTTCGCAATGAATAGTGGCATAGCATTCAATAGCATCTATGAACCAATCACTAATACCCACGATTTCATAATCAATATTTAATTTTTTCAGTGCAGCAGCTTGAGCACCAATACCCGCGAATGCCTCAAATACTCGTAATTTTCTTTTGCTTTTCATAGTAGCTCACCCCGTTATTTGTCGTTTTCCGAAAACTGAATGCCCTTAGATGCGCAGTAATCATAGAATCTGCGTTGCAAAGCATATGTGGGAATTCTCACACCATTCTCCCATCTATTTACGGAAGCAAAAGCTACTCCCAGTTCTTTGGCAAACTCTGTTTGGCTCAAAACCAATTTTTCTCTTGCGATTTTTACTTTATCCTTAAATTCCATTTTATAAAACCTCGATTTAAGTAATATGCAACCATTATAACACATTTATTGAAGCATTGCAAGTATTATGAGGATTTTTGTCGTTTTTTTATCGCCCGCAGACTATAATTTTAACGATTACCATAATTTTAACGATTACCCATAAATTTAACGCAAACAAAAAAGCCCATCCACCGAAAGTGCAAAACCTCTCGGAAGATGGGCTTCTCCTATCAAAAATATGCTTTTTATGCCTCAAAAGGGCAAAAATACCCCTAAAAGGCAATAAAAAACGCAGAATTGACACAATTTCTTGTATCCTATTCTGCGTTCTTATTTGGCGGAGAAGGAGAGATTCGAACTCTCGAACCCATCTCTGGGTTACACGATTTCCAGTCGTGCGCGCTAGACCAACTACGCGACTTCTCCGTGTTGCTCACAACAGTTGGTATTATACCACGCCGTTTAGATTTTGTCAATATGCAAAATAAAAAAATAAAAATATTTTTCAAAAAAGTGTTGACAAGCTCTATTCCTTGTGATATAATTTCAAGGTCAGCCAAAGACAGCAGGTCAATTACGTAATCGCTTCACGCTCCCTGCCGAGGTTACACAAACATATACTTGTTTTTTGTGTGCCTGCAGAAAGTGAAGCTTCCTGCAGGCATTTTTATCAGGAGGTGAAAACGATGCCCAGCGCAAAAATTCTTGAACAGAAGATTGCAGAAACTAATGCCCTTACAGAAAAAATAAAGGCTGCTCAGTCCGGCGTTCTCGTTTCCTATACCGGCATCACCGTTGATCAGGATACTGCCCTTCGTAAGGCTCTCCGTGAAGCAGGTGTTGACTACAAGGTTTACAAGAACACTATGACAGAGCGTGCTTGTGCAGAAGCAGGCTACCCCGGAATGAAGGAATACCTTTCCGGCATGACCGCTCTCGCAGTAAGCGGCGAGGATGCAGTCGCTCCCGCTAAGATCCTCAAGGAGTACGCAGAGAAGATCCCGTCCTTCGAAATCAAGGCAGGATTTATCGATGGCGAGCTCCTCGACCAGAACGGCGTTATGGCTCTTGCAGATATCCCCAACAAGGAAACTCTCGTTTGCAAGATCATGCTCGGAATCCAGAATCCGCTTTACAAACTCGCTTATGCCCTTCAGGCTATTATCGACAAGAGCGGCGAAGAGGTTCCCGCAGAGGAAGCAGCTCCCGCTGAAGAGGCTCCCGCAGCAGAATAATCTGCTAACGGCACGCTGAGAGATGGAACGCTCGGTTCTGCCGCAATACTTGTTCCGCAATAATTATTAAAATACTTAAAAGTGAGGTATATTAAAATGGCTAGCGAAAAGACTTTAGCTCTCCTTGAAGAAATCAAGGGACTTACCATTCTCGAAATGAACGATCTCGTAAAGGCTCTCGAAGAGGAATTCGGCGTTACCGCTGCTCCCGTTGCTGTTGCAGGCGCTGTTGCAGGTGCTGCTCCCGCTGCTGCTGCAGAAGAGAAGACCGAGTTTGACGTAGAGCTCACCAGCTTCGGCGCTAAGAAGCTCGACGTTATCAAGGCTGTTCGTGAGATCACCGGTCTTGGACTTAAGGACGCAAAGGACCTCGTTGAGGCTGCTCCTAAGATGCTCAAGGAAGGCGTTTCCAAGGACGAAGCAGAGTCCTTCAAGAAGGCTCTCGAAGAGGCTGGCGCTACCGTTACTATCAAGTAATCGGTTGCCCGTCAAAATGCAACGAAAAACCGTGTTTCCATTCGGAAACACGGTTTTTTATTATTCTTCAATAACTGATTTTCTTGAAAGAATGGGCTTTATGACCTCTGCGGGGAATTTGAACTGTCTATTATAGCTCAAAAGTCCGTTTTGCTCCTGCTCTACGTCTGTAAGCTGTGTATAGCAATATGCGAAAATGTCTTTATTATCAAGAAGAACATCGGTAAGTCCCTTAAGGCGTGCAAGGAACTCTTCCTCGGTCTTAACGCTTTCGCCGTAGCCCCAGCCGTTTTGTCCGCCCACTACCCAACGGATTCCGCCGTATTCGCTTACGAATATTGGCTTGGTAGGATCATACTTCTGTCTGTGCGAATCCATTCTGTAAATCTGGCACTTAACGATTCCTTCGTCGATATGAGAATAGTATTCTTTGAGCTTTTCGGGGTTCTGCTCGTAATCGTGAACGTCGTGGACATCGCTCTTGGACGGGTAGGAACCGCTGTTGGTAACGATAGGTCTATATGGATCTATTGCTCTCGTTACGTCAAATATCATATTAATGAAGCTGTCGTTCTGGCGTTTTCCATTAATATCCCAGGTCTCATTAAAGGGACACCAGCCGATGAGTGCGGGGTGGGACATATCTCTCTTTACCTCTTCGATCCACTCGGGGAGGAAGTTATATATGCTCATAGGGTCGGTATGATCGAGTCCCCAGTTTCCCGTTTCGTCGAATACCATATAGCCGAGACGGTCGGCATGGTAAAGGAATCTCGGTTCAAACACCTTCTGGTGCAGACGGGCGCCGTTGAAGCCGAGCTTCATTGCCGCCTCAATATCGAAAACGAGTGCTTCATCGGAGGGAGCTGTATATATTCCATCGGGATAGAAGCCCTGGTCGAGGACAAATCTTCCGAAAACGCGTCTGCCGTTCAAATACAGTCCGTCCTTTGTGAGTCTGACGTCTCGGAGTCCGAAGTAACCTTTGAGGGTATCTACTACGTTTCCGTTTTTAATTACCTCAAAGACAACATCGTAAAGGTTTCCCTCTCCGAGATCCCAAAGGTGCTTTTCGGAAAGGTTTACTGTGAAGGTCGTTCTTCTGCCGAGGATCGCGGTCTCTGCTGAGCCGACGTTTTTGCCGTCGTAGAACGCGGTTGCGCGGACTGTTGCGCCGAGTGTTGCTTCGCTTCCCTCGACTGAAAGAATGACTGCGCTGTTTGCGGTATCTGCGACCGCCTCGTATCTTTCGATATGACAAGCGTCAACCGCTTCGAGCCATACCGTCTGCCAGATGCCCGTTGTTCTCGTATAGAAGCATCCGTGTGAGCCGAGCTTCGTGCTCTGTTTACCGCTTACCTGCGCATAGGATCGGGTATCGTCATAAGCGTAGACGGTAATATAATCGTTCTCACCGTTGAGACAATCGGTGATATCGAAGCAGAAAGGAGTATATCCACCCTTATGCTTACCCACCTTTTTAGCATTTACGAAGACTGTGGTTTCGTAATCACAGGCGCCGATATGAAGAATGATTCTTTTGCCCGCCCAACTCTTCGGAATTTCAATTCCGCGTCTATACCATACGGCGTTCATAAAATCGGTATGCTGCACTCCCGAAAGCTCGCTTTCCGGGCAGAACGGAACAATTATCTTTCCGTCAAGACTATCTCTTTTTTCATAGTGCTTTTCAATACCGACAACTGCATTGTCAATTTCAAAATCCCACTGACCGTTAAGGTTTAACCAACATTCTCTTAGTGCATCGGGGCGTGGATGCTCTGCTCTGATATTTACGTTTTTCATTTTTTATCCTTTCCGCGTGTTTGCGTCTATAAGATGGTTACAGTATAACACATCGAAAACTCAAATGCAACTAAAATTATAAAAAATAAAAGCACTTGAGATCAAGTGCTTTTATACCAATGCAATTATTGATGCGAATCTGAGCCTGATGCAGATCATAAGAAGCTTCATTTTGAGCGGGACTTTCAGATCCCTCAAATTGAGTTTTATTTCTTTTACAAAGCCATCTTTTGCGATATTCAGGCAATGACGGCGCTTTTCTTTAAAGGACGTGAGCTTATCGCGCTCGCTTATGCAGTTAAGCACTATATACCAACGCAAAAAGCCAAGCTGCTTTTTGAATTTTCCGTTTTCAAGATCGGCAAATTCCTTTTCGCAGGCGTATGAAAGGCTTTTCAGCTTTTCAAAGCGGTCGGGCTTGAAGCCCTTCGATATTGACGCCTCGTTATAGAAGTAGCAGTAGATTCCCGCTTTTTCTATATAATAGATTGATTTTGCGCTGTATACTGCCCTTGCCGAAAAGAGGACGTCCTCGCTGTTTTTCACCTCTTCGTCAAAGCGGAGACTGTTTTCTTCAAGAAATGACGATTTATAGAGCGCCATACAGGAGCTAACCGTTGGTCCGAGAGTCATACTGTTGGTCGCAAGTATACGCGGGAGCACTTCCCTTTCGATATCGGATCTTTCATAATACCCTTCGCGTAGCTCGCACGACTGTCCGTCGCTGTACGGCGCGAGCTCCGGAAGATTCGGCCAATTCGCTTTATACGGGCGGAAGCGAACAAAGTCGACATCGGTTTCTACCGCTTTTGAATACAGTTTTTCAAGTCCGTCGCTTTCGAGCCAATCGTCGGAATCGAGGAAGAAAGTATACTCTCCCGTTGCGATATCAAGTCCTGCGTTCCGCGCCGAAGAGAGACCGCCGTTTTTCTTATGGACGACCTTTATTCTTTCGTCTTTTTCCTTATATTCGTCGCAGATTTTTCCGCATCCGTCGGGAGAGCCGTCGTCTACAAGGATTATTTCGATTTCCGACAGCGTTTGAGAGAGAACGCTGTCGACGCATCGGCGGAGATACTTTTCGACGTTATAAATCGGTACAATGACCGAGACCTTCGCTTTACTCACAGCGTTCTCCTCTCTGCGTTTTTTACTTCTTATCAGACGTTGAATCTGAAGAGGACGACGTCTCCGTCCTTCATTACGTATTCCTTACCCTCGGAGCGTACAAGTCCCTTTTCCTTTGCAACAGCCATAGTTCCGCAGGCAACGAGGTCATCGAATGCGATGACTTCTGCACGGATGAAGCCGCGTTCAAAATCGGAATGTATCTTTCCTGCCGCCTGCGGCGCCTTTGTTCCGCGCTTGATCGTCCATGCGCGTACCTCCTGCGGGCCGCCCGTGAGGTAGCTTATAAGTCCGAGAAGCGTGTAGCCTGCTTTGATGAGGCGGTCAAGACCGCTTTCGGAGAGACCAAGGTCGGATAAGAACATTGCCTTATCCTCACCCTCAAGCTCTGCAATCTCGGCCTCGATCCCCGCGCAGACGGGGATGATTCCCGAATGCTCCTTTTCAGCGAAGTCTTTGAGTGCTATATAGTTCGGGTTGCTTTCGTATTCGCCCGAGACCTCGTCTTCGCCAATGTTTGCAACGTAAATTATCGGCTTGCGCGAAAGGAGCGGGCTCTGGTCGAGCAGAAGTGCTTCGTCCTCTGTAAGCTCCATTGAGCGAGCAGAATGTCCCTCGTCGAGCCACGCCTTTGCGCGGTTGAGAAGCTCAAGCTCGGATGCGAGCGTTTTATCACCCTTCATTGCCTTGCTTACTCTGTCGATACGCTTTTCAATAAGCTCGATATCGGAGAGGATAAGCTCCATATTTATGATATCGACGTCACGGAGCGCGTCGACGCTTCCGCTTACGTGAATTATGTTGCCGTTTTCGAAGCAGCGTACGACGTGTGCTATCGCGTCGACCTCGCGGATATGAGAAAGGAACTTATTGCCAAGACCCTCTCCGCGCGATGCACCCTCAACCAGACCTGCTATATCGACGAACTCGATAACTGCAGGCGTATATTTTTCGGGGTTATACATTTCAGCAAGCACGTCGAGACGGCTGTCCGGCACTGCTACAACGCCGACGTTCGGCTCTATCGTACAGAATGGGTAGTTTGCCGTTTCTGCTCCTGCGTTCGTTATTGCGTTAAAAAGTGTACTCTTTCCGACGTTCGGAAGTCCTACTATACCTATCTTCATAATCTTCTGTATCTCCTTTTAAAATCCTTTGTTTTTCAATTGACAATTGAGAAAAAGAGCTAATACAACCATTGTATTATACCACATTGGATACTTTTTTTCAATAGGAATCGGTGAATATATGTCATTGGTTTACTTTTTTTGAAATTTCAAAAATTCATCTATCAAGTTTTGTATAAGAAATGTGATGTTATCACAGAATGACATAAAAAGCTGTGATATAATGATGTCACAAAGAAAAAGGAGGACTGAATATGTCTGCTATAAATATCAATAAGAATAATTTTCAAAATGAAGTATTGAATTCCGAAAGAAAAGTTCTTCTGGACTTCTGGGCTCCCTGGTGCGGTCCCTGCCGTATGGTAGTACCGCTCGTGGAAGAGATTGCTGAGGAACGCCTCGATATCAAGGTCGGAAAGATCAACGTGGATGAAGAGGTAGAACTGGCAAGTCAGTTCGGAATTATGAGTATTCCGACTCTGGTGGTGATGGAAAACGGCAAGATCGTAAATCAGGCAATGGGAGCAAGACCGAAGGAAGCAATTCTTGATATGCTGCGAGATAATTGAAACCGAATATCGGATGGCTGATGATCATTTTAACCGCCGATCGCCCAAATAACACATAATGTCCGCCGTGCGCTTTGCATCGGCGGACATCGTTTACTCTTCGATTAGTTCTTCTAACTTGATTTTGTCTGTAAGTTCAATCGTACCACGGGAGAGCTTGACCATTTCTTCGTTCTGAAAATATTTCAGCATTCGGGTGATGACCTCACGATGAGAGCCAAGGTGGTTGGCAATGGCTTCGTGAGTAATTTTCAGTGTGTCGGTATCCTCAATGGCAGATTCTTCCAAGAGAAATGCGGCAACGCGCTTATCAAGGCTCTTCCACATGATTTGCTCAATAAGCCACATAACGTCGGAAAAGCGGGTGGCCATCAACTCGTTTGTATAATTTGCCACGGGCGCCGACTCTGCCATAATGCTTTGATAGACCTCTACGGGAATGACCCACATTTCTGTGTCCTTTTCGGCCTCGATGGTGATATTAAACTGAATGGATCGCATCATACAGGACGCTGAAAACAAACACATATCCCGATCAAACAGACGGTAAAGCGTGATCTCACGTCCTTCTTCGGAGAGAATATAGGCACGAAGCTGACCGGATTTTACAAGAAAAAGTCCAGTGCAGTCGTTATCTCCGTTATGGATCACAGTTCCTTTTTTTGCCGTGCCGGTAATCAGAGCTCTGAGGATTTGTCCTTGGTGAACGGGATTTAGTTTATTCCAAACAGGAAAATAGTTTTGAAATTCCATATAACCTATCCTACTCTTATCCGCTTGTAATATGGCGCAGATAAAGAACGTACTTTCTTACATTATACACGATTATCTTCGGATTTTCAATATGGTTTCCGTTTTTTGTGATTTCATCACGGAAAAGGAATAACAAAAGCGGTATACTAAGATCAGAAAAGCAAAAAAGGAGTGCGTGAAGATGACAAATAATAATCACGTTTACGATATGATAATCATAGGCGGGGGACCTGCGGGTTATACAGCGGCTCTTTATGCCGCAAGAGCAGGATTAGACACACTTGTTCTGGAACGTCTTTCGGCAGGCGGGCAGATGGCTCTTACCCACCAAATCGACAACTATCCCGGTTTTGAAGAAGGAATCGATGGATTTACTCTTGCCGATAAAATGAAAAAGCAGGCAGAGCGCTTCGGGGCAAAGAGTAAGACGGCAGAGGTCGTTAGTCTTGACCTTAACGCAGAACCGAAACTGATCAAAACGTCAAGCGAAGCTTTTTTTGGCAAGACGGTAGTGCTTGCAACCGGAGCAAATCCAAAAGAGCTTGGCGTGGAGAAGGAATCGGAGCTTATCGGACGAGGGGTTGCTTACTGCGCTGCATGCGACGGAATGTTTTACCGCGGTAAAACCGTCGTTGTGGTAGGCGGCGGAAATACCGCAGCCGCAGATGCGTTGCTTCTCAGCAGGATAGCCGAAAAGGTGATCTTGGTTCATCGCCGTGACACCCTTAGGGCAACAAAGGTCTATCACGAACCGTTAATGCAGGCAAAAAACGTGGAATTCCGATGGAACACCACGATAAAGGAACTGCTTCACGACGCAAAAATCACCGGCGTTCGTCTTTCTGACGTGAACACGGGTGAGGAAAGCACGGTTGATTGCAACGGTGTATTCATTAGTATTGGAAGAAAGCCTGCAACTGAGTTTCTCGGAAGTCAGGTCGCCCTCGACGGAAACGGATACGTTGTCGCCGGAGAAGATACAAAAACGAATATCCCCGGCGTATATGCTGTGGGCGATATTAGGACAAAGGAACTGCGCCAGATCGTAACTGCGGTTGCCGACGGTGCTGTCGCTGTTCACGAGGCGGAGAAATATCTGGCAGGAGGTGCCTGAAAATGAAATCAAAGCTTAAAAAACTGTTGCGCCCGTTTTTGTTTACCGTAGGCGGAGCACTTGCGGGACTTGGATATTATTATGCAGTTGGTTGTTCCACAGGCAGCTGTCCGATCACGTCAAACCCTACCTTTACTATGATCTATATGGGAGTTGTAGGACTATTGCTCTCGGGACTTTTCGGAAAGGGGTGTGACGATAAATGCAATATGTGATCGCATTTTTAGAAGGCATCATAACCTTTATTTCTCCGTGCCTGCTTCCGATGCTGCCCATCTACATTTCCTATTTTGCGGGCGGTGGCGAACGGACTACGGGAAAAACGCTGAAAGGTGCGCTGGGCTTCGTTACCGGCTTTACTGCGGTATTCGTAATGCTCGGAGCGCTGGCGGGAACGATAGGAGCTTTCTTAAGAGAGTATCAGACTGCCGTTAATATTGTATCGGGCCTTATCGTTGTGTTCTTCGGGCTTAACTTTCTCGGTGTGTTCAAGCTGAACCTGTTCCGAGGCGGAAGTAAATCGGTTAAAGCCGATAACATGGGGTTTTTCTCGGCATTGCTTTTCGGCATGGTCTTTTCTATAGGATGGACTCCTTGCGTGGGAGCATTTCTCGGCTCGGCTCTGATGCTTGCATCTCAACAGGCGCATATCATAGAGGGAATGCTAATGCTTTTGGCATATTCGCTGGGACTTGGTATCCCATTTATTCTCAGTGCGGTGCTGATTGATTATCTGAAATCGGCGTTCAACTGGATCAAGAAAAATTACAAGGTCATCAATATCGTCAGTGGTGGCTTGCTTGTTGTGATCGGTGTTCTGATGGCAACGGGAACGCTTGGACGATTTCTGAGCCTTCTCGGATAAGGAGGAAATATGAGTAAAAAGAAAAAATTAATAATACTAGTATTGTCGTTTCTTCTTCTGATCGGTGGTTCTTCGGCACTTTATTCGTTGCTCGGTAAAAATAACGCTCCCGATAAGCTACTGATACAGGGAAAACAGAATAAGAATGATAATAAAAGTCAAAATGACAACTCAGGCACAGATGACACGGAACAGCAACTGACCAAAGCTCCCGATTTCACCGTTTATGATGGATCGGGCAACAAGGTCAATCTGTCGGATTACATTGGTAAGCCGATAGTACTGAATTTCTGGGCAAGCTGGTGCGGTCCCTGCCAAAGCGAGATGCCTGACTTTCACGAAAAATATCTGGAGCTCGGAGATGAGATTCATTTCTTGATGGTCAATATGACCGGCGGGCGCGAAACGCTCGGCAGCGCAAAGTCATTTATTTCAGAAAAAGGTTATACCTTCCCGGTGTTTTACGATACAGATTCCGATGCGGCAATGACATACAGGGTGTATTCATTGCCAACCACGTATTTCATTGATGCGGATGGATATCTGATTGCACAAGCAACGGGTGCTATTTCTGCCAATACACTCCAAAGAGGGATTGATATGATCAGGTAAACCGAATTTAGCGCCAATCGGAGCACAAAAGTGTGAAAAATCGGTTGACAATTATAATACGTTGTGTTATACTGTTTTTAATAAAAACCTAAATACGGATGGTGAAACTATGGAACACATTAAGACTATCGAGACTCGTAACCTCTGCGACAGCGCTAAGAACGGCGGCTGCGGCGAGTGCCAGACCTCTTGCCAGTCTGCTTGCAAGACCAGCTGCGGTATTGCTAACCAGAACTGCGAGAGCAAGAAGGAAAGCAAGTAATTGCATCGGGTGGAGCGACCGCTTTGCCCTACCCCAAATGCCGCCGGAAACGGCGGCGTTTTTTCTTGAAGGAGAATTATTATGATACATCAATACAAGCTTGGCGGATACAATATCGTTCTTGACGTTTGCTCAGGCTCGGTCCACGTTGTCGACGAGGTCGCGTACGATATTATTTCTATGTACGAAAGCAAGCGCAAGCCCGATATAGTTTCCGAACTTGAGATGAAATACCTCGGCGAAAACGGCATTACCTCCGAGGATATCGAGGAATGCTACGACCAGGTAACGGCGCTCAAAAATGCGGGTAAGCTTTTCACTCCCGACACCTTTGAACCGATGGCGGGCAAGCTGAAGGAAAAGACTGCCGGTGTCGTCAAAGCGCTCTGTCTGCACGTTGCTCACACCTGCAACCTCAACTGCTCTTACTGCTTTGCAAGCCAGGGGAAGTATCACGGCGACCGTGCCGTTATGTCTTACGAGGTCGGAAAGCAGGCGCTTGATTTTCTTATTGCAAATTCCGGTTCCCGCCGCAACCTTGAGGTTGACTTTTTCGGCGGCGAGCCGCTTATGAATTTTCAGGTCGTAAAGGATCTTGTCGCTTATGCGCGCAGTATTGAGAAGGAAAAGGGCAAAAATTTCAGATTCACTCTTACCACGAACGGCGTTCTCGTCGACGATGACGTGATCGAATGGGCGAACCGTGAATGTCACAACGTAGTTCTCAGTCTTGACGGACGCAAGGAGGTTCACGACCGATTCAGAGTTGACTATGCGGGCAACGGAAGCTGGGACAAGATCGTCCCCAAGTTTCAGAAGTTCGTTGAGGCGCGCGGCGGCAAGGATTACTATATGCGCGGCACCTTTACTCACAATAACCCCGATTTTCTTAACGACATTGAAACTATGCTCGATCTCGGCTTCAATGAGCTCAGCATGGAGCCTGTAGTTTGCGCGTCCGACGATCCCTCGGCTTTGACCGAAAGCGATATGGAAATCGTTATGGATCAGTATGAGAAGCTTGCTTCTCTCATGCTGAAGAGGGACAAGGAGGGCAAGCCCTTTACCTTCTATCATTACATGATCGACCTTACCGAAGGCCCCTGCATTTACAAGAGAATTTCGGGCTGCGGAAGCGGTACCGAATATATGGCTGTTACCCCTTGGGGAGATCTTTATCCCTGCCATCAGTTCGTCGGCGAGGAGCGCTTCAAGCTCGGAGACATCTGGAACGGTGTTACCAACACCGAAATCCAGAACGAATTTGCTTCCTGTAACGTCTACGCTCACAAGGAGTGCCGTGACTGCTGGGCACGTCTTTACTGCTCGGGCGGTTGTGCCGCCAACGCTTACCACGCTACGGGATCTGTGACGGGAGTTTACGAGGACGGCTGCAAGCTCTTCCGTAAGCGCATGGAGTGTGCTCTTATGGTTGCGGTTGCAAGAGCTTTGGGTGAGTAATGGATACACCTATTTGTGATTTCGTTCGGAATTATTCAAGCAGCGATACTTTGAGAATGCATATGCCCGGTCACAAGGGGCAGGCTCTTTTGGGTATCGAGCATCTTGATATTACCGAAATCAGAGGCGCAGACAGCTTATATGAGGCGGACGGAATTATTGCAAAAAGTGAGGAAAATGCGAGTGCGCTTTTCGGCTGCCGTACCCTTTACTCTACCGAGGGTTCTTCGCAATGTATCCGCGCGATGCTTTATCTCATTCTGCTAAATGCGAAGAAAAACGGCAAGAAGCCGCTGATCGCCTGCGGACGCAACGCTCACAAGTCGCTTTTGAGCGCCGCCGGGCTTTTGGATCTTGATATTGACTGGCTTTACTCCGAAAGCAGCGTTGGTTATCTCTCTTGCGAGCTGACACCCGATGGGGTTGACTGTTACCTGAACAGCGCATCTGAAAAGCCGGTTGCCGTTTATATTACAAGTCCCGATTATCTCGGAAGAATTACCGACATTCGCGGCATTGCCGAGGTATGTCACCGTCACGGAGTTCTTTTGGCGGTCGACAACGCTCACGGAGCTTACCTGCGTTTTCTTCCCGAGTCTATCCATCCCATTGATCTCGGTGCTGATATTTGCTGTGATTCCGCACACAAGACTCTGCCTGTTCTCACGGGCGGTGCTTATTTGCATCTTTCGGCGGAGTTTGATTCGGAAGTCGGCGGACAGGCAAAAAATGCGCTTATGCTTTTCGGCTCGACCAGCCCTTCGTATCTCATTTTGCAGTCTCTTGACGCGGCAAACCGATTTTTGGCAGAGCTTCCCTCTCGGCTCGGCGAGGTTATTCCCGAAATCAATGCGTTCAAGGAGCGGATTTCCGAGTGCGGATTTTCTCTTTACGGCAACGAGGCTCTTAAGCTGACTATCGACACTAAGCCTTACGGATACTCCGGGGAACAGCTGGCTGATTGCTTGCGAAAAGAGAATATTGAGCCCGAGTTTGCCGATCCCGATTATCTGACACTTATGCTTTCGTCAAGTGCCGATGATCTTGAACGGCTTGAAAGTGTATTGTCGAATATTCCTAAGAGGGCGTCAATTATCGACGCATCTCCCGAGTTTAAGCCTGCATGTCGGGCTATGTCGGTTCGTGAAGCTATGCTTGCCGATTCCGAGGTTCTTCCGATTTGTGATTGCATCGGGCGCGTACTTGCCGTTCCGACGGTCGGCTGTCCTCCTGCGGTACCGATACTCGTCTGCGGCGAGGTGATTGACGAGCACGCGGTCTGCTGCTTCAAATACTACGGAATTGAGTCCTTATGTGTTGTGAGAAACAAATGAAGATCAGAATTATGGAAAAGGATGACGGGGCTGCCGTCATCGATATGATGCGCGGTTTTTACGCGTCGGACGCTGTTTTGACAAACGGTTCGGAGGAGATTTTCTCCAGCAACGTTGAAGCCTGTGTCGGAGATTCACTGTATTTAGAAGGATACGTTATTGAAAACGAAAGCGGCATTCAAGGCTATGCGATGTGCGCTAAGAGCTTTTCTACCGAATTCGGAAAGCCTTGCGTTTGGATCGAGGATCTTTTTATCAAGGAGAATCATCGCGGTTATGGGCTCGGAAGTGATTTTTTAGCCTTCATTTCCGAAAAATACAAGGACTGCGTCATTCGTCTTGAGGCTGAAAAGGAAAACGAACGCGCTATTCACGTTTACAAAAAGGCAGGATTTGATATTCTTCCCTACACCGAGCTTATCAAGCTTTGATATCCGAACGGCGAGTATTCGCCGTTCTTTTTTGTGGTACAAAAAGAGATGCCTTTCGGCATCTCTTTTAATCGTTTCTTTAATTATCAGCCAAGGCTCTGCTCGGGGAAGCTCTTATAACCGTCGATAGGAGTAACGGCAACGGGCGAGCCGAGGTTGAAATATTCAACCGTCATTACCGTTTTTGCGCTTATGCCCTGAATAAGCATGGTGAATTTAACCTCAACCTTCGCAAGGTATCCGCTCTTATCAACAGTAGCGATTACCGAAGCGTCGGAAATATCGGACGGCTTCACTTCCATACCGCCCGAAGCGGCAAGATCTGTATAAAGAGACAGTATCTGCTTACCGCTGAGAGTTACGTCAAGAAGCTTCGATCCGTCCGGTTTCTCGGTAACGGATACGTTTTTGAAAAGCTTCTTAGGAAGCTCAACGGTACCCATATTAAACATATCGGAATATCCGTCGCCTTCGCCGTTAAGATTTGTCTTGAACTGCAGCTTCTGACCCGATACTTCCATATCGTAGTATCCCCAGCCGTTTTCGACGTAACAGTCCATTACGGTTTTTGTGCCGGCAAGATCCATAGTTCCCTTCATACGCATCTTCATGGTTGCAGGGTCTTTTGCTCCCGTTGCCTTCATATCAAAATCATATGAGACTGTCTGAGTCATACCTTGCACGTTCATCGAGATATTCATAACGAGCTTTCCGTCGAGAGAGTCGAGTTCGTTTGTCTTTTTAAGAGCTTCATTATAAGCGTTATGCGCTGCAAGCTCCTCTGCGCTCAACTCATCCTTATTGCAGGAAGCAAGAGAAACGCCCGAAAGCATCATAGCAAGAACCATAATGATTGAAATAAGCTTTTTCATAGAAAAGTCCTCCGTTAATATAGTACACCTTATTATACTACATAACGGAGGATTTTGCAACATTAATATTTTTCTTCTTTTGCGTAGCTCTTTTTTATCTGTCCTTCAGATGCTTTTTTAAGGGTGAATACGAACTCACAGTACTCGCCGTATTTACTCTTGACCCATATCTCTTCTTCGTGAGCGTCGATTATTGATTTCGAAATATACATTCCGAGTCCAACGCCCATTTTATCGAGGCTTCGGCTCTTATCGCTCTTATAGAATCGCTCAAAGACGTGAGGAAGCTCGTCGCTCGGGATTCCTATTCCTTCATTGTACACCGAAACGAATATTCTCTTGTCCTTTTCGCTTATCTTTATGCGGTATTTACCGCCTTCGGTGGAGAATTTTACGGCGTTATCGCAAATATTGTACAGTATCTGATAGATTGCATCGCGGTCTGCATATACGAAAATGTTTTCGTTTTCAATATCAAAATCAACGTCAAGGTGCTTTTTGTCGATCTTCTGCTCGAAGGAAATGAGGATTATTCTCGCCATTTCGCAGATATCGAAGGCGCTCATTGTAAACTTGCGCTCGCCTGCCTGTATTCTCGAAACGTCGAGCAGAGCCGAGACCAGGCGTGATAGTCTGCGCACCTCGTCACCGATCATGCTGAGGTAGTATTCATGTTTTTCTTTCGGGATCGTGCCGTCGAGAATACCGTCGATAAAGCCCGAGATCGTCGTCATCGGCGTTCGCAAATCGTGAGACACGTTTGAAAGGAACGAACTTCTCATTGACTCAAGATTTGCCATGGAAGCCGCCATATCGTTGAACGCGACTGCAAGCTCCGATATTTCGTCTCGGCCCGTTACGGGAACACGGACGTCAAGCTTTCCTGCGGCGAACGATTTTGCCGCTTTCGACATTGCCTTAAGGGGAGAAATTATTCTTTCGCTTATGAAATATACTGCAACAAGCGTTGCGAACAGAACCCAGACACAGATCGTTATGATCGCTTCGACAGCAGAATGTATCAGTGCGTCCACTGCCGAATCGTCCGAGCAGACAAACACCGCTCCGACGGTTATTCCGCCAACAGTCAACGGCACTCCGCGGACAACGGTTTTATCAGGTAGGATTCCTCCCAGATCGCTCTGAGCATCATACGGACCGTCGCGAAGATTCATTACCAGCTTTCTCGGAATCGCCTTGTTTCCAAAATCAGACGGAAAGTGCTTTGAGTCGTATGCCTTTATGTTTCCGCTTTCGTCGCAAACAAACACGCCGACGTCGTTATAATATCTTGTTATGGAAGCGATGTAGGCTTTGATCTCGTGTCCGTGCTCGGATACGAATTTATCAAGCGTTACTCCTTCGGCGTTAAGGCGCTGTTCAAGATAGCTTTGCGCTGTATTTGAGACGTTTTCGAGCGTCTTTTTGCTGGTTTCGGTATAAAAGCTCGCCATCATCATACCGACGATCACCGAGAGCACCGTGAAGCTTACTACCGTTATCGCAATAAATGCGGTTATGTATTTTGTAAATATACTTTTGAACATATTATACCTTCAAAGTGATTACGGCGGGCGATGCCCGCCGTAAAGAAATTATATCAGGACAAAAGCTCAAACTTATAGCCGACGCCCCATACTGTCTTAAGAAGCCACTTGTCGGAAACTCCCTCAAGCTTTTCGCGCAGGCGCTTGACGTGAACGTCAACTGTACGCGAGTCGCCAAGGTAATCGAATCCCCAGACCTTATCGAGAAGCTGGTCGCGGGTGAATACGCGGTTATAGTTCGATGCGAGGAAGTAAAGCAGCTCGAGCTCCTTAGGAGGAATATCGACTGCCTTCCCGTTGAGCTTGAGCTCATACTTCTGACGGCTGAGCTCGATATTATCGAACTTGATAGCCTCGTCGTCGTTATTATTATTCGGAGAAGAGTAGCGGCGGAGAACTGCCTTTACTCTTGCTGAAAGCTCCTTCATATCGAAGGGCTTAACGACGAAATCGTCTGCTCCGAGCTCAAGTCCGAGAACCTTATCGAACACGTCGCCCTTTGCTGTGATCATAATAACGGGCTTACTCGACATTTCGCGGATCTCGCGGCAGACCTGCCAGCCATCCTTTTTCGGGAGCATTATGTCGAGAAGAACGAGATCGGGCTCGTACATCTTAAAATGGTTAATACCCTCTACGCCGTCATTTGCGGTCTTGACCTCGTAGCCTTCCTTTTCAAAATAGATCTTAAGCAGGTCGCAAATGCCGTGCTCGTCATCTACTACAAGTATCTTTGTTCCCATATTTTACCTCTTTCTCGGCTTATATGCCAAATTGTTAACTTCGTTATTTTTTTAACCAAGTTCATAATACCACATTTTACGCGAAGATGTGTTAAGAAATTGTTAACGTGTGCTGATTTTTCGGTGAAAATGTATCAAAAAAGCTCTGTTGCAGTTTGCAACGGAGCTTTTTACAATAATATGCCCTGCGGGCATATATCATATTGCGACAGCAATATTTCACTGTGGTTGCGGTAATCACTTACCGCAACTACCTTGAGGACTTATTTTTACAGATCGTTTTTAATAATATCTTCAAAGCTTTCGCGGCGGATTACGGGTTTAACGCCGTCCTTCGTTACCGCCACTACTGCAGGACGCGGAATCCTGTTATAATTACTTGCCATTGAGTAGTTATATGCGCCCGTGACGAGGACTGCAAGGATATCACCGCGGTTTGGTTTCGGGAGAAAGACGTTTTCCTGAATGAGGTCTCCGCTTTCGCAGCATCTGCCCGCAACCGTGCATTTAAAGCTATTTTCATCAGCCATTCTTGATGCCAGGCAGACTGTATATTCCGAGCCGTAGAGGGCGTAGCGCGGGTTATCCGACATTCCGCCGTCGACCGACACGTAATTCTTGAAGCCCGGGATCTCCTTTGTACCGCCTACCGTATAGAGTGTAAGACATGTGTCTGCCACTATGCTTCTGCCCGGCTCCATATAGATCCTCGGGTAGATAATTCCGCATTTTTCGACTTCGGTCTTAACGTATTTTGCAATCTCCGAAATAAAGCTTTCGACGTTTATATTTGGCTGTCCTTCGACGTATTTTACGCCGAAGCCGCCGCCGAGGTTGAGTATTTTGCAATCAAAGCCAAGCTTTTTCTTCATATCCGACAAAAACTCGACCATTATTTTCGCTTCATCGCAGAAGGGCTCGATATCGAATATCTGCGAGCCGATATGCGCGTGGATACCGTCGACCGATATATTTTTCTTTCCGAGCGCGTAGCGGAGCGCTTCCTCTGCCTGGCTCGTTTCGATAGCTATTCCGAATTTACAGTCGACCGACCCTGTAACGACTGCCGCAAAGGTATGCGGATCGATTCCGGGGGAGAGACGCAGGAGGACAGACGGGATCTTGCCCATTTCCGCCGCTATCTCGTCTATACGGTCAAGCTCGGAGAGGTTATCGACGACGAAGTGTCCGACACCGTTTTCGAGCGCGTACACTATATCGGAATCGGTCTTATTGTTTCCGTGAAAGCAGGAAAGCGTCAGGTCAAAGCCCGCCGCTTTTGCGGTATAAAGCTCGCCTGATGAGACAATATCTATACCCATTCCCGTCTCTTTTGCGAGTCGGTACAGATATTTACAGGAGAACGCCTTGCTTGCATAGAACGGAATTGCGTTATCTCCGAAGTGCTTTTTCATCGCACTAACGTACGCGAGCATATTCCCTTTTACCCTCTCTTCGTCGATCACCATAAGGGGCGTACCGTGTTCCTTTGCGAGAGCTACCGTATCTGCGCCTGCGATCGTGAGGTGATTATTATCGTTTACCGAAAGATTTGTGTGAAGCATTTTTCGTCCTTTAGCAAACGAAAGCCGCGAACGGCTTTCGTTTATTTTATTTAAGCATTGTTTTCATATTATAGAAGCCAGCGGGTTTACCGATAAGATATTCCGCCGCCTTGATAGCGCCGTCTGCAAAGAGCGCGCGGTCGAACGCCTCGTGCTTGAGCGTTATACGCTCGTTATCGGTGCAGATTGCGACCTCGTGTATACCGACTATATTTCCCATACGGAGTGCCGAGATACCTACGTCGTTCTTTTCGCGCTTAGCCTGTCCTGCCCTGCCGTTTACCGCTACCGCATTCGGGCGGACCTCCTTGACTGCGTCAAAGAGCATAAGAGCCGTACCGCTCGGGGCGTCGAGCTTTCTGTTATGATGTGTTTCGCAAATTTCGACATCTGCGTCAGGGAACACCGACACGACGCGCTTTACAGCGTCGCAGAGCGTTGCGATTCCTATTGACATATTGCCCGAATAGAACACAGCGGTTTTTTCTGCTGCTTTTACTATTTCGTTTCTCTCTTCCGCGGTATGACCCGTTGTGCAGATTATAGCGGGAAGCTTATTCTCTGCCGCGTAAGCGACTATATCCCTAGTTACTGCGTGATATGAAAAGTCGATTATCACGTCTGCGTTTTCTTTAACGGAATTTATAGATACGTAACATCCGTCTCCGTCGGTCACATATCCTACATCGACCGTTGCCGCGATCTCATATCCGAGCTTTTCTGCCGCGTTTTTTACCTGCGCGCCCATTCTGCCGAGTGCGCCTACAAGAATTATTTTCACTTATTTTTACTTCCTTATATGAGTCCGAGTTTCTGCATTTCAGATACAAGCTTCGCCTCGTTTTTCTCTTCCATCGGATAGAGGGGAGAACGAAGGACATTTTCACCGTAGCCCATATGCGCCATTGCCGCCTTAACGGGAATCGGGTTTACCTCGGAGAAGAGCGCCTTGATAAAGGGCAGATACTTATATTGGAGCTCGGAGGCGCCCTTGATATCGCCGCTTGCCGCGAGCTTACAAAGCTCGGAGGTCTCCTTCGGCATCGGGTTCGAAAGAACCGAAATTACGCCCTTTCCGCCAAGTGCCATTATCGGAACGATCTGGTCGTCGTTTCCGCTGTATATATCGAGCTTATCGCCGCAGAGTGCAAAGGTTTCGACTATCTTGCCGATATTGCCGTTTGCTTCCTTGATTCCGACGATATTCGGATGCTCGGCGAGAACTGCGTAGGTCTCCGGCTCGATATTAACGCCTGTACGCGAGGGGACGTTATAGAGGATTACCGGAACCGTCGATGCGTCAGCGATCTCGGTATACATCTTGATAAGTCCCTTTTGCGTCGTTTTATTATAATAAGGAGTTACACAGAGAACTGCGTCTGCGCCCGCTTCGCATGCGAATTTTGTCATATCGACTGCGTACTCGGTGCAGTTACTTCCCGTTCCTGCGATGACCGGAACTCTGCCTGCGACCTGCTTGACCATGAAGGATATGCACTCGCGGTGCTCTTCATCGGAAAGCGTAGACGATTCGCCTGTAGTTCCGCATACTACGATAGCGTCTATTCCCTCTTTGATCTGCCATTCAACAAGGTCTGCGAATACCTTGTAGTCGACCTTTCCGTTTTTATCAAAGGGAGTTACTATGGCACTTGCCGCGCCGGTGAATACGGTCTTTTTCATATTTTTTACCTTTCTTGTAATACAAAATAAAAATACCCGAACAGTAAAGTCCGAGCATCATTTTATCCACTTCGGGCGACGCCCGAAACAACAGATAACGCTCCGCCGATTTCTTCGGCGACAGTTCAGCAAATCTTATTTTGAAGAACCAAGAAAGGATGGCGGGCTCTTTCTTTCGGCATCCTGCCCTTTTCCGCCTATTATCTCCCTTCGCCGCGGGATCTTTCAACAAGCGGTACTCTTGCTCGGATGCGCCTTTACTGTGTACGAGTTTATTTTAGCATACATATTTCTATATGTCAAGCGCAGAGGAAAAATTTTATACTGTTTTATTAACTTTTCTTGCTCGTGCAGGTTTTTCCGCGTTTCTTTGCACGTGCAAAGAAGCGCTGGCAAAGAAAAACGCCAAGGAGACAACCGACAAAAACGAGGGGAAAAAGAGGGGAAAAAGTCGGGGCGATAATATTATTCCTTTATGGTATTCTGTTTATGCCGAGGAGGTGAGATGCGGTTGTTCAGCGAAAAGCAAAAGGAATATTTCAGGTGCGCTACCCACAGGTGGAACATAAAAAGCGGTGCCACGCGATCAGGCAAAACTTATTGTGATTATTTTATGATTCCAAAGCGGATACGCGCCTGCCGCGGCGAGGGGCTTATCGTTCTTATCGGAACGACTGTTTCTACGCTTTGCAGAAACATTCTCGATCCCATGCGTCAGATCTGGGGCGAGTTTTTCGTCGGAAAGCCGTCGGGAAATGACACCGTCATGCTTTTCGGGCGAAAATGCTGGCTTATCGGTGCCGGACGAGGAGATCAGGCGGCTAAGCTTCAGGGAAGCGGGATCGAATACGCTTACGGCGATGAGATCACTACCTGGAGCGAAAACGTATTTGAGATGCTGAAGAGCCGCCTTGACAAGGACCATTCGGTCTTCGACGGCACCTGCAATCCTGCGGGACCCGAGCATTGGTTCAAGCGTTTTCTTGACAGCGGTGCCGATATTTTTCACCAGAGCTACGTCATCGATGACAATCCGTTTCTTTCGGCTTCATTCGTTCATTCTCTCAAATCCGAATATGAGGGAACGGTCTATTACGACCGCTACATTCTCGGCCGTTGGATCGCGGCGGAGGGGGTCATCTACCGCCGCTTTTCCGACGATCCTGCGTCGTTTGCCATCTCGCGGAGCGGTATATCGGAGCTGTCTTTGTCAAAAATCACGGTCGGCGTTGACTTCGGTGGCAACAAAAGTGCTACTGCTTTCGTTGCAAGCGGTACTGTCGGCAATTTTGAGGGAATTGTTGCGCTCAGAAGCGAGCTACATTCCTCGCTCATTGACAGTGACCGTCTCGGTGAGTTGTTTTGCGATTTTTTACGAACCGTCGAGCACGATTTCGGAAGCGTCAGCGCCGTTTACTGCGACAATGCTGAGCCGATCCTTATCCGTTCGCTGAAAAAGGCATCTCGGAAGGACGGGCTTAACGTCTCGATACGGCTTGCGAAAAAATCGCCCGTCAATGACAGGATCAGGCTGACATGCCGACTTATGGCGCAAAGACGCTTTATTATTTGCGAGGATGCTGAGAGTCTGAAAAATGCTCTTTGCACCGCGATCTACCGTCAGGACGGTGCCCACGACGAGCGTCTTGACAACGGAAGCACAGATATTGACAGTCTTGATGCTTTTGAATATTCGATCGAGCGTGATGCGCTCAAGCTAATTGGATAACACCGTGCGATCGCCTGCCGAGGCGTAAAAGCGGCGTAAAAAAGCACGATGATATAAATAAATTCATTAAAAAACAAGGAGAAAAACAAATGCCTAAGCTTAATTATGCAAAAATCTATTCTGATCAGCTCGCACAGGCTTTCCCCTACGTGCTGAACTTCGGCGCGCTTTATGCGAACGAGAACAACAACCGTTTCCGCTTCAAGGGCGGTAAGGTCATCGAGCTTCCCCAGATCACGACCTCGGGAAGAGTCGATACCGACAGAGATACCGTCGGTACCCCTACCCGTAACTACGAGAATCAGTGGAAGGAATTCACTCTCACCAAGCAGAGAAAGTGGAGCACTCTCATTCATCCCGCTGACATCGACCAGACGAATTATGCCGCAACCATTGCGAACATAACCTCCACCTTCAACAATGACCACAAGTTCCCCGAAATGGACGCTTATACCGTTTCGAAGATCTACTCTGACTGGTCAAATCTCGGCGGTGAAGCGATCTATGCTACTCTTGACAGCGAAAACATCCTTGCGATCTTCGACAATCTCATGGCTGAGATGACCGACAACCGCATTCCTACGAGCGGCAGAGTTCTCTACGTCACTCCTGCCGTTATGAAGGCGCTCAAGAACGCTTCCCCCATCGGCAGAAGCTTCGACGTAAAGAGCAGCGGAGGCGAGATCAACCGCACCGTTACCACTCTTGACGGCGTTACTGTCGTTGAGGTCCCCTCTGCATTTATGTGTACCGAGTACGATTTCAGCGACGGCTGGTCAATCGGCGACAACGCTGAGCAGATCGGTATGATGCTCATTCATCCCGAATCTGTAATCACTCCCGTTTCCTACGAGTTCTCCTGCCTTGACGAGCCCTCTGCGGCTACCGGCGGCAAGTACGTTTACTACGAGGAGAGCTTTGAGGACGTATTCATTCTCCCCCGCCGCAGCAACGGCATCGCCTTCGTGATTATACAAGAGTAATCACGGTGCATCGGGACCCCGCTATGCGGGGCCCCGCAACTGAATTTATTACGGAGGTACTGTTTTGAAATTACATGAAAATATTGCCCGGCTTTTTCGTCCTAAGACTATCGGTAACAACGGCTCTTTGCCTGTCGGTATCATTTCGCACGACGAGCTTATTTCTATCGAAAAAAGCTACGGTATGTATCTCGACTGCCGCGGGATAAATCTTGCCGCTTCGATCTCATCCGAGATAGCTTCCCTTACGGTATCTGAGTTCGATATTATTGCCGACGGCGCCAAAAACGCTCTTATACCGTGCATCGACGGATTCAAGAATGGGCTAAAGAAGTCTATCGAATATGCCTGTGCTCTCGGCGGAGTTATCTTCAAGCCGACGTATGACGGGCTGGATCTCGGGATCGAGACCGTTTTGCCATTTGATTTCATCCCTCTCGGAACCGATGCCGGCGGATGTATCGACGAATGTGCATTAATTTACCGCGTTTACAATGACGGCAAGCTCTTTACACGGATTGAGGAGCACCGAAAATACGGTGAAGGTTACGTAATTACCAACCGCGCCTTTGAGGGAGAAGGAATGCATTCGCCCTGTTCGCTTTCGAGAGTGGATCAATGGGCAAAGCTTTCGCCGAGAGTTGAAATTTCGGCGCTTAAGCGTCCTTTGTTCGTATATTTCGGTCTGCCCTTCGGTAATCCCGCTCATCCGTCGTCGCCTCTCGGAGTTCCGATATTCCGACGCGCCGAGGGTCTTATTCACGAGGCTGACGCGCAGTTTAAGCGTCTAATTTGGGAATTTGAGGGCGGAGAGCTTGCCGTTGATGCAAGTGAAGATGCCTTCAGGATCGGCAAGGACGGCAAGCCCGAGCTTCCCATCGGCAAGGAGCGTCTTTTCAGAACCAATGCTCTTGACGCCTGCTGTTCATCGAACGAGCTTCTCAAGATATTTGCCCCGCAGCTTCGTGATGAATCGCTCATAAACGGTCTTAACCGCATTATCATGCTGGTCGAGGATGCTTGCGGTATTGCTCGCGGTACCTTCTCGGATCCGACTCAGATTGCTAAGACTGCCACCGAGGTCAGATCCATGCGTCACAGAACCTTTACGACCGTTTCGTCAATAAGACGAGCCCTTGAAGAGACGCTTTACGCGCTTTTTGATTCGCTTAATGTGCTTTGCGGACTTTATTCTCTCAGCATCGGAAAGCCTGTATTTCACATTTCCGCCGGCGACGGTATCCTTGAGGATTCCGACACCTCAAGAGATGCTTGGCGTGAGGATGTAAAGAACGGAATAATCACACCCGACGAGTATAAGGATCGTTGGTACAAATAACGGAGGTTTATTATGAAAAGAGAATTTCTTGAAGAGCTCGGGCTTGAAAAGCCGCTCATTGACGCGATAATGTCCGAGCATGGAAAAAGTGTTTCTGCTCTTAAGGAAAGAGTCAAGGATATTGAGGACAAGGATGCGGTCATTTCTGCTTTGACCGCCGAGCGCGACGGTCTTTCAGCTTCGCTTACCGAGGCGAGCGAAAGACATTCTGCCTTCAAAAACGGGATCATTGACGGTCTTATCAAGGAGGCGCGTCCTTCCTCTTCCCTTGCTGAAAAGGAGCTCAAGCGTATTCTTTCGGAATGCGACGACGGCTGTATTAAGGAAACGCTCGGAAAAATTAGGGAAGAAAATCCCGATGCCTTTGCACAGGCTACTGTATCTGTTCCTTATTTTTCCGCCTTCGACACTCCTTCGGCGATGCCCGAGACCTTCGGTTACCGCAAGGTGAGATAAGGAGGGCTTATGAAATATATTTGCTACGATTACTACGTTTCGGGCTTCGGCGGAAGCGCGATCCCCGAAGAGGAATTTGAATACGTTGCTTCTGCGGCAAGCTCAATCGTTGACCTTCTGGTTTCGTCACCGATATCTCTCATAACCGATAAGATCCGTCTTGCCGTCGCTTACGAGGCTGAAACGCTTTACGCTCAGGGCGGTATTGATGCCATCGCCGGTCTTGCCGCGGTCACGTCAGGTATTGACGAGAAGCTCGGTGACTATTCTATAGGAACGCCTTACGTTTCCAATCAGAAGAGGTGCTTCTCTATCGGCGGCGTTCCCGTTTCGGGAATGACTGTTGCGATACTCAAGAAGGAGGGGCTTATGTCCCGATGTGTTTACACGGAGGAATCGCTATGAGCTTCTACCGTTTCAATGACGTAATCACACTTTACACGCCGTACGACGAGGAAACCTGGGAACGGCATGTTATCACTGCCGCCAAGGTACAGCTGATCGACAGCGACACCGTTAAGGACACCAAGGTCACCGTTTATATTCCGATACACGGGCGAAGATCGCTTAAGTATGTGATCCCGTCCGAAAGGAATGACATAAGCCGCAAGGATTTCACCGTAAAAGCCGGGCAGAAAATGGTCATCGGCCGTTGTCCCGAGGGGTTTCCTCCCGATGACGCCCTTGACGTAAAGCGCGTTGAAACGCATTTGAGCGGTTCTCGGCACGTTCAGCACGTAAAGCTCGTTGCCTACAACATTCCACCCAAGGAGGTTAATGATGAAGAATCTGATTATTGAGGCTCCGTCGATACCGCTTTGTATCAACGGACATGAATTTTCCTTTGTTCCCGACAGCGGATTTGCCGAGAAGCTTTCGCTTCTGGCTGACGAAGCGGGAAAACGAGCAGAGGAAAGCAAGGGCAAGGGAGAGGATCTTTGCGAAGCGTCCGCGTTTCTTTCCTATGCCGTTGACACTCTTATCGGCGACGGCGCGGTCGAAACGATATTTGGAGACGTTCTTCCCGATCCGATCGATCTTTGCGATATTCTCGGATACGTTGCCGATGCCTTTCACTCATATAGAAGAAGGCGCTTACGCGCTCTTAAGGAGGGATCGCAATGGTAAAGGGATCTACTCCGACATTTAAGCTCAAGCTTCCCGTTCACAGCGACAGCATAACTTATATTCAGGTCGTTTTCGTCCAGGGTAACGAATGCGTGCTAACCGTCGAGGAGGACAGGATCACCTATGACGGTTACTATGCTTCTTTCATTCTTGAAGAATGGGAGACGCTGTCGTTTGCGCCCGGCGTTGTTGCTGAAATACAGCTTACCGTTTCGACTGCCGACGGTCAGGTATTTGTTTCCGACATCAAGAAGCTTGCAATCATGAAAAAGTATCCTGAGGATCTATTTTGAGAGGTGAAAATATGGAAAACTGCAACAATCATTTTGATCTGGACTTTTCCGGCGCCGTTGTTATAAGAGAATTCATCGACAACATCAAGATCGGAAACGTTCGTGCCGCGACTTACAATGAAAAGCCCTCCGTTTCTGCCCGAAAAAACGGAGAGGATGTCATTCTCGATTTTGTTCTCCCCCTGCCCGATGGAAGCTTAAACGTAGACCGCGCAATGTCCGTCAGCAGCAACAATCCCGTCAGTAACAGCGTCATAAAGAAGTATATTGACGGCAAAGTATCGTTTACGAAAATATTTTCCGATGACATAGGAAAGACCGGCTATGCTTATTCGGGAAAACTAACCGATTTTGATATTCTCATTTGCTATGCAAGCCCGTCCGGGCTCAATTCCCCGCTCTGCTATTCTATTCCGATCTCTTACTGCCTTGAAGTAAAATCTCCTATGGAGCTACAGGTTGCCGATAATGAAGCGTACACCGTTTTTATGTTCCACCCCGACGGCTTTTACACCGAAAAGTACAACGGAAGCGCAGGAGGAAGGGTCTTCGGTCTTTACGGCGTGAAGATCTGATTCTTTTATGAACTGGGAGATCGCTCTCGGAGTCATTGCGCTTCTCGGCTTTGCGGGCAGTATTGCCTCGTGGGTCAGCAAGCTCAGCAAGACCCTTGCCGTTCTTGAGACTACCATAAACACTTTGAACAAGGTTATAAGTGAGTTCAAGAACAACAGCCACGATACTCACAAGGAAATATTTTCCCGCATAAGTAATAATGAGCGCTCCATCGAAAACCACGAGGGGCGTATCAAGCATCTGGAACAAGCGAAAAAAAGGAGTAAAAAAAGAAATGAAGAATAAAACCGCAAAATGGTTTCAAGCTGCAGGAATAAGAGCGATTAAGACCTTTGCACAGACGGCAGTCGCTATGCTCGGCACCTCGATGCTTTTAAGCGAGGTCGACTGGGTCGCACTTGTTTCTGCGTCGGTACTCTCGGGAATCCTCTCTATGCTTACGAGCATTGCAGGGCTTCCCGAACTAAAAAACAGTGAGGAAAATGCAAATGAAGATAATTGAATGTATTCACACTCAGAGCCGCGCTTACGGCAAAAAGCGGCAGGATATAACGCCTGTCGGAATCGTAGTTCACAGCACCGGTGCGAACAACTCTTCGGTCAAGAGGTATTCTCAGCCATCGGACAACGATCCGAAAAGAAGCGAGCTTCTTTCGATTATCGGCGTGAACAAGTACGGTAATCATTGGAACCGTTCGGCTGTGAGCAAGGCGGTTCATTATTTCATTGGCAAGCTTGCCGACGGGACTGTCGGGGTCGTTAAAAACCTCCCCGAAAATATTGCCGCTTGGGGAAGCGGCAAGGGTAAAAACGGCTCGTACAACTACGAGCCGACGGGTCATATTCAGTTTGAGGTTTGCGAGGACAATCTCAAAAGCAAGGAATATTTCGATGAAGTTTACAGGGCGGCAACCGAGCTTTGTGCCGACATTTGCCGCCGTTACGGCTGGAAGCCGAACGTGATCGTTTCGCACCGCGAGGCGCACGCGAAGGGATATGCGTCAAATCATTCCGATATTGACCATTGGCTTCTTAAGTACGGTCTTACGATGAACGATTTCAGGGCTGACGTCGACAAGCTTCTGACGCCCGCCAAAGAAGAGCTTTACCGAGTTCAGGTCGGTGCTTATTCGAAGCTTGAAAACGCTGAGGAAATGAAGGCAAAGCTTATTTCCGACGGTTACCCTGCGATCATCAAAAAGGATTAACGAAAGAACAGGATCGGCATATACTTTCATTAGGGCTATGCCCTGATTAATGACAGAAAGGTCGATAAAAACAATGTGTTCAAACTGTAAAGGAAGCGTATGCGGCGGCAGAGGTGCCATCGCGTATCAGAACGTAGATAGCGGTTGCGGCTGCGGTAACGTAAACAACGGGCAGGATTGCGGATGCGGAAACGACGGCTATGTAAATAACGGATGCAATAACGGTTATAACAACGGTTGCAATAACTGCGGCTGTAACGGTATCGTCGGAAGCCTTGCGAAGGGCTTTGCCTGCACTACCAACCGCATAGTTCGCGGTCTTGACCGTTCGCTCTCTTCTTGCGGAGGCTGTAACAACGGTTGCGGCTGTAACAATAGCTGCGGTTGCTGACTATAGTTAGTATATACGGCATACGGAATTTTTTCCGTATGCCGTATTTTTTTTGAAAAATTATGGTGACAAGCGGAAAAATTTGTGATATACTTTTGTTAGTTTATTTTTACGGTAGGTGATTTTTTATGCCAAACAAAATAAGAGCCGCTATTCTCGGCTACGGAAATCTCGGACGCGGAGTTGAGCTTGCGCTTCGTCAGAATCCCGATATGGAGCTGACTGCTTTCTTTACCAGACGCGATCCTTCCACGCTCAAAACTCAAAGTCCTGAGGTTCCCGTATATCACATAGACGATATTCTCTCAAAGAAGGACGATATTGACGTTCTCTTCATTTGCGGAGGAAGTGCTACGGATCTGCCGAAGCAGACCCCCGAATATGCGAAGTATTTTAACGTCGTTGACAGCTTCGACACTCACGCGAAGATCCCAGAGCATTTTGCCGCTTGTGACGCTTCGGCACAGAAAAGCGGAAAGATCGCTCTCATTTCGGTCGGCTGGGACCCCGGTATGTTCAGCTTACAGCGGCTGCTTTCGGGTGTTATCCTTCCCGACGGAAGCGACTACACCTTCTGGGGCAGAGGCGTGAGCCAGGGTCATTCCGATGCTATCCGCCGTATTGACGGCGTTATTGACGCGAAGCAGTACACTGTTCCCGTTGAGAGCGCGATGGAACGCGTAAGGAGCGGCGAAAATCCTGTTCTTACGACGCGAGAAAAGCATACAAGAGAGTGTTACGTTGTAGTTGAAGACGGTGCCGACAAGGAGCGCATCGAGCGTGAGATAAAGACGATGCCGAACTACTTTGCAGACTATGACACGACCGTTTATTTCGTCACCAAGGAAGTACTCGACCGCGATCACGCAGGTATTCCGCACGGCGGATTCGTTATCCGCACGGGTGTGACCGGCAAGGATCACGAAACGAAGCAGATGATCGAGTATTCGCTCAAGCTCGGCTCGAATCCCGAGTTCACCGCAAGCGTTCTCGTTGCTTACGGCAGAGCCGCTGTCCGAATGAACCGCGAGGGAATTTCGGGCGCGAAGACAGTATTCGACGTTCCGCCTGCATATCTCTCTCCCCTCTCGGGCGAAGAAATAAGAAAGAAGCTTTTATAATAGAAAAATCTCCCGAGAGGGAGATTTTTTTATATTTTGTCTAATGGCTTTATAAGAAGCTTTATTTCTTCTCTGAATTCTGTTCATCATAATACCAGAGTACGGGGTTTTTACGCATATAGTTCTTCCGTCTCACATAATCCTCTTGATCTCGCACAATATGTTCAGAAAACGAGCGTTGGAATATTCTTTCTATTCCATATTGCTTTTTGCATATCCGAGAAGTCAAGGATTTGAAGGCACACATGACGTCATTCAAGGTAGGGGAGGGGCTTGCTCCTCCCGTATTCTTATGTAAAAAGATTAACGCATGGATATGGTCCGGCATAATAACAAAATCATCGACAGATACGCTTGGAAAACGGATTTCTATTTGCTTTAATTGCTCTTCGGCAATCACGCCGCATGGTTTTAATTTAACTGAATATGCGGGAGGAGCAAGCCCCTCCCCTACCTCGTATTTATTTAACGTTGCAACGGGAGGAGCAAGCCCCTCCCCTACCAACTGGGGATCGAATGTCTTTACAATTTCCGATAATAGCGGTTTTCGATCATTTACACATATTGTAACGAAATATGCACCGACGGAGCTATAATCATAATACTTTAATCTTGTGGATTTCCGCTTTGGTAATTTCTTACTTTCGTCCATTTATTTAATTTTTCTGCACTCCATATAGTAGCGCTTATCGTACGCTTCGCCCATTGAGAAGGTCTTGCGGGGGAGTGCGCCGTTCTTTTCGACGTAGGGGAAAAGCTCGTTTTTCTTTATGCCGTCAAAGATGAAGCCGACTGTGTCGGGCTTATCGCAGAGACCGCGGAGGTCGTTTTCGCCGTGTATATAGTCGACCTCGCCGCCGTTTTCTTCTATGTATTTATCAATGAAGCTCTGAAGAACGCCTGCGGTAAGACCGTTGACATAGAAGCTGTCCTCTTTGCCGTTTACTACGGTCACGACCTTATTTTCGGTACAATCTGAGAAGAGCTTTTTCGCTTCGTTCAGCATTTTTTCGGTATCGACGCCGAACACCACTCTGTATATCGGCTCGAAATCGAGCGCGGGATCGTGTATATTCACGATCTCGACGAGCGCGTAGCGCGCAAGGGTGTTGCTCTTGTCCTTTTCGTAGCACGCCTTTGCCGTTGCGAGCGAATGGTTACCGTCACCGACCGCAAAAAGAAGCTCGTGAGTTTCACTCTGCTTTTCAAGAGCTGACAGTGCCTTCTTCACGGCGTTTTCGCTCATAAGCGAGCCGCGTATGCTTCCGCCTCCGAGCATAAGGGGGGTATCGTAGATTATTTCTCCGCTCGGCTCGTTCGGTACTACCTCGTTTTCGGGATCGTCTATCAGCACCATTATATGAGGAAGCTCAATAAGCGCGTCCTTTCTGATCTCAACGCGGGGCGGTATGCGAGAAAGCACCGTTCCCTCCGTTGCTCTGACTGCTGAAGTTGAGCCGACCGTATAATCGTAAGCTTCAAGGTCGATCTTGCCGACTATTCCCTTTCTTGTTCTGCCGTCCTTGAGCTTTCTTTCGACGAAGATCATTGCGTTTTTATATTCGTTAAAGATGTCAGCATCGAGATACTCCTTCATCGTGCTGTTAATCTTCTTGATCCTATCGTTAACGTCTGCGTCGTTAAGATAGACTTCGGGGAGCGTAATTCTTAAAGCAGAGGGAGCTTCGCCTACCGTTTTATCGGCGTTTTCCCAATAGTCACGCTGGGAGGTATATTGATCGCAGGCAACGGTCGACCACTTATCAAAGTCCTTTTTCGGCAAAAGTATGTCAGCAGGGCTGAACGGCATTTTACTCATCGTTTTTTCCTTTCCGTATATAAAGCTCTCGAAATCTTTTCTGATTTTGCGCAGGCGTCTTGCGACAGGCGGTGCAACGAGCCCCTCCGCTATCATTTTGTCAAGCTCGGGGATCGTGACCCATTTAGCGTCGCAGGTCTCGCCCTCCTGAAAGACTATGTCATTTATATCGGTATCGTTACGGACGATATAGCAGTCTCCTATAACACTCCGTCCGCGCTCGGTGCCGAGGAAGTGAAGCTCGTCTTCACTTACGGTAATTCCCGTTTCCTCTCTTAGCTCTCTTACCGCGCCCTCGCGTGAGCTTTCGCCGTGAAGAAGCGATCCGGCGGTGTTTTCCCAGACGTTCGGCCAATCGCGCTTCTGCGGTGAACGCAGGGTCAGAAGCACCTCGTTTTTACTGTTTACCGTCCATATTCCGACGGCTATATGATACGTTCCCTTTGGCAGATAGTGACCTCTTACGTGCGTGATGCCGAGAGGATTTCTGTCGCGGTCGTATAAATCCCAGATTTCCGACATGGTTACCTCGATAGAAATAATATATTAAATCATATCATATTTTTTGTGTGAATACAAGGGGTATTGCGAAATAAATGCAAGGGCGACCTCAACGATCCGTAGGGCGGGGGCTTGCTCCCGCCGCATATAAACGACGCAACCCCGTTTTGGAACACGGACGCTTCGCGTCCTACACCTCATCCGAGGTTTATCTCTTACCTTCATCCCGCTGGAGAAGGTATAACAATGTGGCAAAAACACCTAAACAAAAATGAAGGCGTATGCCTTCATTTTTGTTTCTTTATAAATTTTGCAACGAAGAAGCCGTCTGTGCCGTGCTCGTCGGGGAAAAAGGTCATCATCGGGTTGCCGTCGTACATTCCTTCGCCGCAGGGCGAAAATTCGGGGTGTTCGCTCAAAAATTTCTCTGCGACATCCTCGTTTTCTTTCTTATTCAACGTACAGGTCGAATAGACGAGCGTTCCGCCGTTTTTGACGTACGACGCACCGTTACAGAGTATCTTATACTGTATTTCGGGCAGGCGGGAGATATCGTCGGGGGATTTATGACGCAGATCGGGCTTCTTTGCGATAACTCCGAGTCCCGAGCAAGGAACGTCGCAGAGGACTCTGTCAGCACTTCCAACGAGGTCTTCCTTTGGCTTCGTTCCGTTATGGACCTTGGCATTCAAGATACTGATTCCGAGGCGCCCAGCACCGCTGACTACAAGCGAAAGCTTGCTTTCGTGCAGGTCGAGCGAGGTCAGCTTACCATCGTTTTTCATCTCAATTGCGATACCGAAGCTTTTTCCTCCGGGGCAGGAACAGGTATCGATAACCGTGTCACCCTGCTTTGCTCCGACAGCTTTTACGCAGAGCTGTGACGCCTCGTCCTGTATAAAGCACAACCCTTCCCCGAGCGCTGTAAGATCCGCTATCGGGACGTTTGAATTAAGGATCAGGGCGCTGTCGCATTTATCCGACGGCGAACAGTCGATGCCGTCCTTTGCGAGGGTGTTTATCAGCTCTTCACGTGTATTTTTCAGCGTGTTCACGCGCAGAGTCATATACGGAGCGCGATTCATTTCCTCAAGGAGCTTTTCTGTCTTTTCGCTTCCGTAATTATCGCGCCACATTGATATGAGCCATTCGGGGAGCGAATATTTAACGCTCAAATACTGATCGCTTCCCTCTTTCGGCATCGGGATATTTCCCTTTCCGCGGCTTATATTACGGAGAACTGCGTTAACGAACGGTGCAGTTCCCTTATGGGTATGATACTTTGCAAGCTCGACGCTTTCGTTTACCGCCGCGCTGTCGGGAGTGCGGGAGAGGAACAGTATCTGGTACGCGCCGAGGCGGAGAATGTTCATCAGCTTCGGCTCGATCTTTTCTATCGGTTTTGACGAATAGACGCCGATCACGTAATCGAGCGTTATTCTTCTTTCGATCGTTCCGTAGACGAGCGTTGTGAAAAACGCGCGGTCACTTCCCGTAAATCCGTACTTTTTTATTGCGCTGTCAAGCTCAAGGTTTGAAAACTTATCGGTCTTGTCGCATCTTTCGAGCGACAGAAACGCCGCTTCTCTTACCTTCATCAATCTCTGCGGCGTCCGCCGCCGACGATTATCAGCAGTCGGAGAAGCGATGCGAGCGATACGAAGAGTGCCGCAAGATAGGTCATAGCCGCAGCGGAGAGAACCTTTTTGGTGCCTTTAAGCTCCTCGTCGTTCATATAACCGTATCCGCCGAGTGCCTGAACTGCTCTGCGGCTTGCGTCAAACTCTGTCGGCAATGTGACGAGCTGGAAGACCGTCGTCAATCCGAAGAGGATTATTCCCGCGTATGCGAGGGGATAGTACGAGAGGAGAAGTCCGAGGATAACGAGCGGCATCGACAAGCGTGAGCCGATATTGGTTACGGGAACCATCGCTGTGCGGAGCTTTATCGGACCGTAGCCGACTGCGTGCTGGATCGCATGGCCTGCCTCGTGTGCGGCTACTCCGATAGCGGCGACCGACGAGCTTCCGTAGACGCTGTCGGAGAGGGCTATCGTATTGCTTCTCGGATCATAATGATCGGTAAGCTCGCCCGGCACTCTCGTGATTCCCACTTCAAAAAGTCCGTTTGAATCAAGGATCTTACGAACAGCCACCTCTGCCGTCATTCCTGCTCGGCTATATACCGTGCTGTACTTTTTATAGGTTGATTGCACCTTTATCTGCGCCCACATAGCGATGAGCACCATGGGCATTACTATTATAAGATAAGTCCAGTCGAAAAACATAATTTACTCCTTTACCGATATGAGCTTTTCTCCGTCCTTTACGGGGTTTCCACGTAAATAATCGGTTGCGTTCATCTGTTTTTTGCCTGCGGGAAGCACCTCGAGTATCTCAAGGAGCATTTTATCTCCGCAACTAACGTAGAGTTTTTTACCGTCGGAGATAAGCGTTCCCTCTTCCTTATCAGTCTTTTTGTCGGTCAGGGAGGTCCTAACGAGCTTAAGCTGTGTCTGCCCTCTCATAGCGTATGCGTAGAGGTAAGGGCTTAGACCTCGAACGCGGTCATGAAGCTCCTTTGCGGTCATATTAAAGTCGATGAGGCAATCCTCTTTACCGACCTTCTGCGCATACGTTGCGTCCGCGTCGTTCTGCTTTTCGCGCGCGATACTTCCGCTTACGATATTCGGCAGGGTCGAGATAAGAAGATCAGCACCGTTAACTGCCATTTTAGAAAAGAGCGTTTCGGAGTTATCGTCTACGTCTATCGGGACGACCGATTTTACTATCATATCGCCTGTGTCAAGGCCTTCGTCCATATACATTATCGTGTTACCCGTCTCGGTTTCGCCGTTTATCAGGCATCTCTGAACGGGGGCGGCACCTCTGTACTTCGGAAGAAGAGAGCCGTGGACGTTTATACAGCCGTATTTCGGATAGTCGATGACCGATTTTGGAAGGATCTTGCCGTATGCGGCGACGATAATGATATCGGGGTCCTTTTCACGGAGAAACGCGTCAAACTCCTCGTCGCGGAGCGTTTTCGGCTGATATACCGGCAGTCCGACGCTCTCGGCATAGACCTTTACCTCGGGCGGTGTCAGTATCATTTTTCTGCCCTTCGGCTTATCGGGCTGGGTTATTACCGTGATTTCGCCCGCTTCGCTCTCCACGAGTGCGCGGAGCGATGCGACTGCGAAATCGGGAGTTCCCATAAACATTATTCTCATATAAATTATTCCTCGTCTTCAAGATCGTCGGGATCGAGCATTTTCGATGCTTTATCTGTATAGAGAATTCCGTCGAGGTGGTCAAGCTCGTGGCAGAAGCAACGCGCTTTAAGCCCGCTTCCCGTCATAGTGAACCACTCCCCGTTACGGTTCTGCGCCTTGACGGTGACCGTCATCGGGCGGTCAACTATTCCCCATTCATTCGGAACGGAAAGGCATCCCTCCATTCCCTCCTGACGCTCTTCCGACACCTCAATTATCTCGGGGTTGATGAGCTCAATGAGGTCGCCGGGGTCTGTCTCTACAAGCACCACACGTCGGAGAACACCGACCTGAGGCGCGGCAAGACCCGCGCCGTTCGCCTTATGAAGAGTGTCCTTCATATCGTCAAGCAGGCGGAGTATACGGGGTGTTATTTCTTCAACGGGACGGCTCTTTTTGCGGAGAAGCTCGTCTTCTTTTGTTAGTATTTTAAGAATTGCCATTTTTATGTCCTCTTTTTATGATCATTGTTATTGTAACGCCGAAGCGCTTCGCCACATATTTGTAGGGGGCGACGTCCTAGACGCCCCGCGAAAAAACGATGTTACCTCGTTTTTGTGACACCTCATCCACCACGGGCGCAGCGCCCGCGGTCCCCCTTCCCCCGCTGGGGAAGGCAAACAACGCGGCAAATCTTCGCCACACTGTTTGTAGGGACAGGCGTCCTCGACTGTCCGCGCAAAAACAATGTTACGTCGTTTTGGTCACACCTATTACAAATTCGTCGGATTTACGTCAGCTGAAATTGCGATTCGTTTACCGAGGGTTTTACTTATTTCGGAATACGCTTCCGATATAAGCTTTCTTGCCGTAGCGTTTAGCTTTGTTTTTATTACGACTCTCATTCGGTAGACGCCGTTTATTTTATATATCGGCGCTTCCATCGGACCGAATACTACCGCCGCGACGCTGTCGTATTTTTCGGCTTTGAGCTTTTTGAACATCTCCGCAAACTGCGTAGCTCCCGTCACAAGCTCGTGCTCGGACGCCGAGCCGAAGGTAAACAGCACCATATCGCAGTAAGGCGGAAATACGAGTGACGATCGCAGTGCGATCTCGTTTTCGTACATTTTCTCATAGTCCTGATCCGCAGAGATTCGGAGTATCGGGTGCTCGGGGTTCGTCGTTTGCACCATTGCACAGCCCTTACGGACTGAGCGTCCCGCGCGTCCTATTACCTGCGTCAGAAGCGAGAAGGTGCGCTCGTTTGCCTTATAGTCGTTCAGATACAGTGACGAATCGGCGTTTATTACTCCGACGAGGGTGACGTTCGGGAAATCGTGTCCCTTCGTTACCATCTGCGTGCCGATAAGTATATCGCTCTCGCCGTCCCTGAATGCGCCGAGCAGGTTTTCATACGAGAATTTCGTCGACGTCGTGTCGGCGTCCATACGGGTAATTCGTGCCGATGGGAACAGCTTATTCAGCTCCTCCTCTATCATCTGAGTGCCGTAGCCTATATGTCGAAGCACCTCGTTTCCGCACTGCGGACACTTGCTCGGTGCGAACTCCTTGCTTCCGCAATAGTGGCAGTAGAGGTAGCCTCTTCCGTACGTCGTCGTATGGTATGTATAAGACACGCTGCAATGCTCGCAGGTCAGAACGTGACCGCAAAGCGGGCAGGAAAGAAATCTATTATACCCTCTCTGATTTATAAAGAGTATTGCCTGCTCTTTTCGTTCCAACACTTCGCTTAAACGCTGACGAAGCTCGCTGCCGATAGGAGAAGTATATCCGTTTCTTGCGTCCTTACGCATATCGGTTATTACCGTTTCGGGAAGAACGCTTTTTCCATATCTTTCGGGGAGGGTAACTAATGTATATTTTCCCTCTTTTGCCTTGAGATAGCTTTCGAGCGACGGCGTTGCGCTTGACAGGAGCATCACTGCATTCTGCTTTGCACAGCGGTAGCGCGCTATATCTCTTGCGTGGTACTTCGGATCCATATCCGATTTATAAGTGTGCTCGTGCTCCTCGTCGATGACGATAAGGCCGAGATTTTTGAAGGGCGCGAATATTGCCGAGCGTGTTCCGATGCAGACGTCTGCCTCGCCCTGCGATATTTTTCTCCACGCGTCGTATCTTTCGCCCTTGGAGAGTCCCGAATGGATCACCACCGTCCTGTCTCCGTAATGTGCGCGGAAGATCGCAACGGTCTGGGGCGTCAGCGCTATTTCGGGCACGAGAAGTATTACCGATTTGCCTTTGCTTATAACGTGGTCCATTACCGAGCGTATAACGCCCGTTTTTCCGCTTCCGGTTACTCCGTAAAGAAGCGCCGCCTTCGGCTCGCCGCTATCTGTGAGCGTCGTTATCTTGTCTCTTGCCTCCGTCTGGCTTTCCGACAAATTATAAACCTTATCGGGTGGAAGCTTTTTGCCTCTGTAGGGATCTCTGAAAACGTCGAAGGACGATATACTGATTATTCCCTTAGCCTCAAGGGGCTTGAGAATTGCACGGCTTATTTCGTATCGGTCGCGCAGCTCGTTCATATTACAGCTTCCGCTGACCGAGATCGCAGAAAGTGCCTCCTTCTGCTTACTTCCGTGCACGAGCGAAAGAAGCTTGTCAAGCTCCATTTCGGCGTATTCGTCACTTATTGTGACTGTTTCGGATATTACGCCCTTACTGTCGGAAAATTCCGCCTCAGCTTCTACCATTCCGCTCTTTTTGAGCCTCAAAACGATAGCTGACGAGCTTTCTCCGCAGTCCTTAACCAGCGTTTCCTCGCTTACTCTGCCGCGCGATGCGATATATCTGAGGACCGCAGCGGATGCAGGCGGGAGGGTATCGAGTTCCGCTTTTCCCTTTTCCGTTACCGTATAATATTCCTTAACCTTCGTGAGTGCCGCCGACGGAAGTATTGCCTTGACTGCGTCGCCCACAGTACACAAAAAATGCTCCTTCATATACATACAAAGTCCGAGCATTTCCCTGTCAATTACTATACTTTGACAGACGGGGGCTATGATCGGCTTTAGCGACGTATAATCGGAAGCATCCGACAGCTCGCCGATGAGTGCAAGCTGCTTTTTGTTCCCGCCTCCGAACGGCACGGCAACGAATGCGCCGACCGTAAGCACGCTTCGGAGGTCTTCGGGAACGTAATAATCGTATAGCTTATCAATGTGATACGGCGCGTCAAGCAGATATACCCGAGCAACCGAATTATTCACTGTTTTTTCTCCTTCAGGCAGAACTAAACTATTACTGGATCGAGGAATCGTCGATACGGTATTCGCCGCTATAGAGGCGGTTGATTCCGATTCTGACTGCCTTTTCGTCGCGGTAATCCTTCTTGATGAGGGCTGCAATAGACTTATCGGTCTCCTTGTTTGCGAGCATTCTTTCTGCTACTTCTCTCTGTGCTACGTACTCGTCCGTTACCTTTCTTGCGCACTTTGCAACCGCGATAACGAGGGTATAACGGTTATACTTATTATTCTGTGTAAGAGAATCGAGAGAGGGGGTTATCATATTATTCATAGCTGTTTCTTCCTTTACTTATTTTCAAAAAATATCTTCTCAACGGCGCCTTGATTTCTGCTGACCTTATGCTGCTCGCCAATAACGATATCGTATATTGCCTGCGCCGCTTCGTCTGCTTTGCCGTCCTGATTTACTACCACATAATCGTAGTCCTTGACGAGCTCGAACTCCTCAAGTGCTCGCTTCATTCTTCTTTCGATATCTTCGGGAGTGTTCGTTCCACGGTTGACGAGACGGTTTCTCAGCGTATCGTAATCGGGCGGGAGAATGAAGACCGCCACGCTGTCGGGGAAAAGGCGCTTTACGTTCATTGCGCCGTCTGTCTCGATCTCGAGAATGAGGTTTTTGCCCTCCTCGAGCTTACGGAGCTCGCTTTTCAGCGTTCCATAATAGTTTCCGCAATATTCTGTGTATTCTATAACGCCGTCATTTCTTATCTGATCTTCGAACTGCTCGCGGGTGAGGAAATGGTACTCCTTACCGTCGGTCTCACCGGGACGCGGAGCTCTCGTTGTCGCTGAGACGGAGAAGGCAAAATTCGGATAGTCGCGCAGGAGCATACCGTTTACGGTTCCCTTGCCCGTTCCTGCCGCTCCCGACACGATAAGAAGTATTCCTTTGGGTTTATTTAGTGTCGTCATCTTGATGCTTCCTTATTCGTCGTCGCCCTCGTCGGCGCTTTCACCGTTGAGACGGTTACAGATCGTTTCTGCCTGGATCGCCGAGAGAATAACGTGGTCCGAATCGGTTATTATTACCGATCTCGTTCTTCTTCCGCAGGTCGCGTCTATTATTCTTCCCTCGTCGCGCGCGTCCTGTATCAGACGCTTCATCGGAGCGGAATCGGGGCTGACGAGCGATACTACTCTTCCCGCCGACACCATATTTCCGAAGCCTATACTGATAAATCTCACGGTAGTCACCTCTTATTCGAGATTTTGTATCTGTTCTCTGATCTTTTCAAGCTCGCATTTTGCATCGACCACAAGCGCCGTTATTGCGCTGTCGTTGCACTTTGAGCCTGTCGTATTCACTTCTCTGTTCATTTCCTGGAGAAGGAAATCAAGACGTCTGCCGACGGGTCCGTCGCTGTTCATCGCCTCGTCGAATGCCGCGAAGTGGCTTCCGAGACGGACGAGCTCCTCGTCGACTGCGACCTTGTCCGCGAAGATCGCACATTCCGTGAGGATCCTCTGCGAATCGAACTCGAAGTCCATTTCAGATATATGCTGACGCAAACGGGCTTCCAGTTTATCGCGGTAGCATTCTACCTGAGTCTTACTCAGCTCCGCGATCTTGTTTGCCATTACTGCGAGGTTTTCCTTCTTTGCGAGCAGATCGGCACGAAGATTTGCACCCTCGCGCTCTCTTGCGGCGTTGAATGCGCTCAGAGCCTCGTTCAAGATCGGAAGAAATTCGTTCCAATCGCGCTCGGCGTCCTCTTCGGGCTTCTTTACGAGGAAGATATCGCGGTTTTGCGCGACCGACATAGTCGAAATATCATCGCAAAGCGAAAATTCGTCACGAAGCTTTTTGAGCGCGGCGATATAACCCTCAGCGTAAGCCGTATCGAGCTCGACCGTTGTGCCTACGCTTTCCGTCACCTCGACGAACACGCTCACCTCGACCTTGCCTCTCGTTATGCCGCTTTCCTTGATATACGATATTATTCTTTCTTCGAAGAAGCCGTAGGCGCGCGGGAGCTTAACAAAGGTATCGAGATAGCGGTTGTTTACCGATTTTATCTCGCATATATAGTTTTTGCCCTCACCGACACCGGTCGCTCTGCCGAAGGCTGTCATGCTTTTTATCATTGCTTTCACTCTTTCCGACAACAAATAGACATATATATTTATTGTACTATTTTTAAACGCTTTTGTCAATGACAAAAGCGTTTAAAATGGGTTATTTCTTAAAATACTTTTCGATCCTCAGCTTCTTACGCAAACCCAGAAGATAATAGGTTATCAATTTGGTCATCGCAACGTCGTATAGGAAAAACGTTGCGTTACCGAGAGCGAAGAGAACGATCGTCAGCTCCTCCTCTTCGATTCCGAAGAGATATTTTGAGCCGAGGATCATTGCGGCGAGGACTAAATTGAAATAGACGAACTTGAGAACCCACGAGATAACTTTCGGGAGTTTTTCAAGCTTCTGCTTCAAAATCGGATATATTCCGCCGAATATCAGATACAGAAACGCCGAAAACTTATCGGGAAGAAGCAACAGCGACAGCATGGAGGTTGACGCGTATATGAGATACTGATACGGGCTTCCCATTTCGATAACTGCGAAAAAGATGAATATTGACGCTATCGCAACCATCGTAAGGTCGAGAACCGATATTACCGTTCCGAGGAGCATTATAACGACACCGAGAGCAGACAGCACTGCCGCTACCGCAAGGTTTTTCGTTTTGCCCTTTAAGTTCTTTTTCTTCATATCAACAGCAACGTATGAGGTCTCCGCCGCAGCATTCACAGCAGCAGTCGGCACAGATGAGTCCCTGGCACATATCGCAGGCGGAAAGCCCTCCGCCGCCCGACGTGCGGTATCCACCGCCGTAAGACTGTGCACGCGCTCTTATGCTGTTAAGGGCGTTGCGGTATTCGACGTTGTTCGGGTCCATGTAGCAGGCGGTTTCGAAGTATTTCTGCGCGTCGTAGAACCAGTTTTTCTGTGCAAGGACACAGCCCTTTAAGAAGTTCCACTCTGCATTTCTTGCACCGACGGGCATTGAGTTGAGGAGAAGATCAGCGTCGGAATAACGTCCGATATTTATGTATTCGCGGATCTTTTTGAAGTCCTCTGCGTTATCACCCGAATACGTGCTTCCATAGGAGCCGTAGCTTCCGCCATAGCTATAACCGCTGCCGCTCTGTCCGCTTTGGGACGCGGCGCGGATCTTCTGTATCTCATCGTACGCGGTATTTATTTCCTTCATTTTTTCGCTTGCAAGATCGGCAAGCGGGCTTCCGGCATAGTTATCGGGGTGATACTTGCGGGCAAGCTCTCTGTACGCCTTTTTTATCTCTTCGTCCGTGGCGTCTCTCGATACGCCGAGCACCTTATAGGGATCAGTCATTATGCTTCTTCCTTTACAATTATTTCTATTCGGGACGGCATCCCGAGGTATATGATATTCTTCACGATATTCATTATTCCGCTATCGTACGGAGTTATGAGCTCAAGTGCGCGGGAAACGCTTTCAAGCTCAAGAGTCAATGAAATTTTCAGCCTTTCGGCGCCGTATTCCTCTATCGGGTTAAACTCGCCCCGCTTTTTATCCTTTTCGTAATCGTCTGCGGCGTCGGCTATGTATATCCATCTTCCCACATGCAGTCCGATCTCGGACGCGATCAGCTTACTTTCGCCGTCAAGACCGTTTGAAAAGATTTCGGATAATAGCTCTCCGAATATCTGCGCCGCCGAATCGACGGTTGCTTCGCTTGATTTTTCAAGGATGTCAAGCTCGTTCAGCTTATTTCCGATAAAGCTGTCAAGGTCGGGGAGCGCCGCTCTTTTCTTCATTCTTCTCGCAGAAAACAGAAGAAAACGGGACAGCAGCCTCTTCATTCCCTTTTTGTCCTTTACGTCGTCGGCAATATTGTGATACGCAAGGAGCGCTCCGACTGCCGCCGAATACTCGAGGGTCGGGTTACTTTTCATTATCGCCTTTTTCTTGAACGGCGAAACTCCGCATTTGCCCTTTACGAATTCCAGCTTTTCCTCTGTCAGAAGAAAACGTACGAGCGCAAGAAACACTACGTCGTAGCTGAGCGTAAGACGCGATTCGTTACAGACGCGTTTACCCATCGTTTTGCAAAGCCCGCAATATACACTTTTGTAAAAAAGCTGTTCTTTTACCTTAAGCTCGCCTTCGAGGGGCGTAACATATCCGAACATTTTGCCTCCGACAGTTTATAGATAATATAATATTATAACTCTTTATGCGCTAAAAGTCTATAAAACGGTTTTATTTCTTACAAAATGGTAACACATTCTTAATAAATTAAAAAAGCCCCGAGGGGCTTTTATGATAATATTTCCTCTATCACGTCGAACGCTGAGGTCGGCGTCACCTTACCTTGAACGAAAATCCCGAATATTTCTTCGGCGCGCTCAGCCAAAGAAGTAATATCAGGCAGATACGCCCGCTCCTCTCCGAGACGGCATTCGATGGAAAACGATCTGCGGTTTTCAAGCTCGTTTTCATACAGATAGTATTGCAGCAACAGCCCCTCTGCCTCCGCTTCTTTCATCTTCACAAGATTCACAGTCGTTTCCATTTTTCGTCCTCCGATATGTTCTGACGAAAGTATATCATCCCGTTTTACTCTTGTAAAGGGGTTCGGGTTTGTAATCGAAGTCGATTTTTCCGCAAAATTTGCAGTTATCGTATCTATTTCGCCAGAATTCGACTGTTATTACCGATAATATTCACGATTTTGAGTTAATTTGAATGAAAATTGCGAAGTTTTTATAATTATGCGCATTATTTGAATAAAAAGCTGCCGTTAAACGGCAGCTTTTTCCTTGTTTTGTTTTTCGATCTTTGCTTTTTCGCGTTCTGTGATCGGTCTTTCCTTGATCTCGCCAGCCTTTTCAAGCGCTATTCTTGTAAGAAGCGGTCCAATGAGTTCGTATATGAGGACTGCGAAAAGAGCAACGTTTCGGATTATCGGTCCTGCAGCGGGAAGAACCATTGCGGTAAGCGACATTCCGAGCGAAACGCCTGCCTGAGGAAGCAGGGTTATACCGAGATACTTCTGAATCGTCGGGCTGCATTTTGTCATTTTTGCCGAAAGCTGTGCTCCGTATATCTTACCGAGCGAACGGAAGATTATATACACGATTCCGACGACGATGATTGCCCAGTCTCCGAATACCGCGAAATCAAGATCACAGCCGCTCAGTACGAAGAAGAGAACCATAAGCGGTCCCGTCCAGCGGTCGATTCGATCCATAAGCTCCTCTGAAAAGTCGCAAAGGTTGCAGAACACGGTTCCCATCGCCATACAGACGAGAAGCGGAGAGAAGACGAGCTTTATGTTCGCACCGAGGTCAAATTCAAGCTGTGACAGTGCGACCGCGAGGAATACGAACATTACCGATATGCTCATTCTCTTTGAGCGAGAATGGAAGAACTGCTCTATGAATTGGAACGCCCAACCGATCAGCGCACCGAGAAGAAGTGAGCACACTACCTCGAGGATCGGATCGACGACTATTGACGCAACGTCAAGATGATGAAGCTCAAGAGACTTCGCAATACCGAACGATACCGCAAAAACGACAAGTCCAACCATATCGTCGAGCGCGACGACGGGAAGAAGCATTTTTGTAAGCGGTCCGTCCGCCTTATACTGCTTGACGACCATAAGGGTCGCGGCGGGCGCGGTTGCCGTTGCTATTGCTCCGAGTGTCAGAACTGCCGAAAGCGGAAGCTTATCAGGCATAAGACAGTGCACTCCGTAAAGAGCGAGATCGACAAACGCAGTTGCGACAAGCGCCTGGAAAACTGCGATTATTACAGCTTTTTTACCTATATTTTTAAGCGCGTCGAGGCGGAACTCGTTTCCCATAGTAAACGCGATAAATCCGAGTGCCACCTCGGACAGAAGGTTGAAGCCGTGTACCTGAGCAAGAGAATTGAAGCCGAGGCCAGGAACGTCGAGCGCGCCTATGCAAAACGGTCCGATCAGTATTCCGGCGACAAGATACGCCGTTACTGCGGGGAGATTAAATTTTTTCGTTACTCTCGATAGCATAAGTCCTGCGAAGAGCGCAAGCGAGAGCGGAAGAAGAGTATACATTATTTCACCTTTTACTTTTATTTCGGGCAAAGCCCACCGAGGTTAAATTATACTCCTTTTTCCCCATTTGAGCAAGATGTATTTGTGTCAATTTTGAACTATACTAACATTATTAATTTGGTTATTATTACGCTTTTATAATATATCCGTCCTTGCGCGGACGAACGGCAGGAATATTTTCGGGATATCCGAGGATACAGTTACCGACTGCATAGTATTTATCGGGGATTCCGAGCTTCTTTTTCAGCGCAATTCCGTAGGGACTTTCAAACACTTCCTTCGCTCTGTGGATCCAGCACGAGCCGACGCCGATCGCATGAGCGGCGTTGAGCATATTTCCGAGGACGAGGCAAGCGTCCTCCATTCCCGTATTCACCTCGCTGTCCGCAAAGACAACGACTACGGTCGACGCCCCGTAAAAGGGATCGATCCCTTCCCTGCCCATAATTTTTGCGTTCTCGGACGCCATTTCGCGAACTGTCTTTTCATCCGTGAAGGCAACTATAAGCGGACTCTGGCGGTTCATTCCTGTCGGCGCGTATGTTCCCGCTTCGAGAATTGCGTCAAGCTCCTCGGGCTTTATCTGATCCTTTTTATAGCTTTTTATGCTTCGTCTTTCTTTGAAAATTTCGATTCCCATAATATCCTCGGTATTCAATAGTTTTATTCTATCGTTGAGCCACCTTTTCGAATACAAAAAGGTTTGGCTGATAGTTTAGTCTTTCTTTGGCTCTAACAAGCAGCTGTCGGAATAATCAAATTCTGTTATGACAAACTCCGTTTCATCTTCGAACTCGTAACCCGGGACAGGATTGGACTGACCTTTTGCGTAGTTATATTCGTTATCACCTTTATAATTGAAGTAATACGTATATACGCCGTCTGCGGTCTTGAACATAAATACGAAAATATCCTCTTTCTTTACGTAGCTGCCGCCGTCGATTACTCCGTTTCCGCCAAACATTAAGGAGCAGTAATTGCCGCCGGCAACGTATTTCAGATATGCCGATCGCTCTTCTGTAATATCGGGATCCTTTTCGTCATTGACGGGAGGATCCGGATCCGGATTGGGTTTGGTTGATACGCCTTCGTGTACCTTTTCAAAAACGATATCTTCATACCAATCGAAGCCGGCCAGCTCGATCGGCTTTGAATCTTTTGCAGAGTAAACCCACGTGCCGTCCTTCTCATGGAAAACATAGCTGTAACTGCCTTCGTCTCCCGCATTCGACGGATACAGCTTCAAAACGCCGTCGCTTTCCTCGAATCTGCCGATAATCGCAAAAGACATAACCATATCGGCGCTCATTGCAAATTTCCCGCTTCCATAGTCGAGACCAAATGCCGACTTAGGGAAACCCTGCTCAACCTTTGCCTCGTAATGGAACTCCCTGCGAGGCATCAGATTCTCAAGCTCGACCGTTGGGTATATTTGGCGTGCGGGGCCAACTTTATCGGCAATATAGAACTTATATTCCTTTGGTTGTCTTAATTCATTAAAAAGATCGGTAAAAAGCACGTCAGAATTGAGACTCGGATACGGCTCTTCAATAACGCAGCCATCCATCTCAAACATTTTTTGCCTTTCAAGAAGAGTTTTATATTCACCTACTAATTTTTTCTCGTTTTCGATACCGCTGAACTCAGCGCCGTCAATAGCAAGCATCTGGTAAATATCCACATACACAGCGCTGCTTATCATTCCGTAATGGCTGTTATAACGCTCGCCATGGATATAGTCTTCGCCATAGTGGTCGGTGTGATACACGCTTTCGAAGCCTGCATCGTGCATATAAATACGGTAATAAATGATCGCGTATATCTCCTGTATCATACGCTCGTACTCTCTGAGAGCGTCGCTGTAGGTCTCAAAGTCGGAGAAGTTACCGTGATATGGAGTAATAATATAAGAGGAGCTGCTTTGAAGCGATGAAAAGGTCAAGCCAAGGGGAAGAACGCCGTCAACGTTTGCGTTATAAAGAGAGATCACGTCGTAAGTAAAATACAAATTGATCGAATCGTCTATCAAATACAGTATTTCCGTGTGTGTAAGAGGAACGCGTTCGCCGTTATCACGAATTGCCTTCAGCTCCGCGTACTGTTCTGCGGAGAAAACGACAACTGCGTTATCCTCCTCGTGTAAATATTTACTGAATTTGCCCATGAGAGGCAGCTGAGCGGTCGGGGCATCGTCAATCGTGTTGCCTCCGGAGCCGTTTTCCTTTTTCCCGTTCAGATCGTAAGGCTTCATTTCTCCGTTATCCGAGGCAATGGCATACATACATCCGGTAAGAATGATGGAAGATAAAAGGAGCAACGATATTACGATAGTGAAAAACCTTGCGTTTCGTTTCATGATACATACCATCCTTTCATTATTTGCAGGTGCTTTTCCATCCTGCGGCTATATTTTACCGAATGCATATCGCCAACTTATCTCCGAGTTATTGCCAACTTGTAAAAGTGACAAATATTTTTGTGCCTTTTCCCAATTCAGACTCAAAGCGCATTTCTGCGCCATGGGTGTGGACGATCTGTTTGCACAGAGCAAGTCCGAGTCCTGCGCCTCCTTCAGCGCGTGAACGTGATTTGTCTGTACGGTAGAAGGGTTCTGTAACGTGGAGAAGCTGTTCCTCAGTCATACCCTTACCGTTATCTTCAATGACTGCCTGCCCATCCGAACAAGATATCTTCACCTTGCCGCCGTCCGAACAAGCTTTAATAGCATTTTCCGTGAGGTTATAGAACAGCATCGAAAGAAGTGTTTCGTTGCCTTTTACGGTAACGGGCGAAGTGCTGCAGACGATCTCCACCCCTGCACGCTCGGCTCTCATTTGCAGCTTTTTTCCGACATCGTCGAGGACGGCATCAAGGTCGGTATCAGACATCTCGATTTCGTTCTCGCGGATAAATGCTCCGTCAAGCAGAATTTCGGATATCTTCCCGAGACGCTCGGATTCGGACACAATATACTTCGCGGCTATCAGTCTGCGCTCTTCTGTGGTGTTTGCTTTTTCAATAAATTCAGCGTAGCCGTGAATACTTGTCAAAGGAGTGCGGAGCTCGTGCGCCATATTATCTACAAGCATTTGTTTTCTCTCGGCTTCGCTCTCCAACGCCGCCATCTGCTCATTGATCTTGGCAAGCATGGAGTTGAAGCTCTTGGAAAGCAGCGTGAACTCGTCGCTGCCTTTTTCCTCTGCGGTAACCGAAAAATCCCCGGCTTCAATGACTTCGGTAGTCTTGCGAAGTTTTTCAAGAGGTTCTGAGAGCTTTTTCAGTATGAAGTACAGGCAGACCGCAAGAAGTGAGGATATACCTATCGCCGTCAATACGTAAGTCAACATCAGCGACTGAAATTCGGAGTCAAGAGATTCCACGTTCTTTGCGAAGATCATTTCGTATTTGCCATCGCAGAGCTCGGACGAGATCACGATGTGGCGTTTCCCGTCAAAGTCCTCATGGATCAATGCGTTCTTTTCAATTTCATATTCGTTTTTGAAATTGGAATATATGACCTCGTCGTTTTCTTTGAATGCAATATACAAGCCCTTATTTGCGTAATAGACTCCAAAAGACTGCATAAGAAGCGATGGATTGCTATATGAATTGGATTCGGTCATATCCTCATAATCCCGCTCAAAGGATTTAACAATATAGTATTGCTCTGCCGTAACTGCGGTTTCGGTAGCCTCGACGTTCTTTCTATATGTATAAACGGTCAACGAGAGGATGCCGACGTTTAGGCAGATCAGAAACAGCACGAGGGTGAATACGTATGTTTTTTGCCAAAATCTCATTTTCATATCTCAAACCTATAACCCGTTTTATACACCGTCTGGATCCGCTCCGAGATACCTAACTTTTGGCGAAGTCTCTGAATGTGGACGTCAACGGTGCGAGTATCTCCTTCGTAATCGAATTCCCACACCAGATGCAGAAGCTTTTCGCGGGAGAGTGCAATATTGCGGTTATTGACCAGCACCTCGAGAAGATCAAATTCACGGGGCTTGAGGGATATTTCTCCACCGTTCTTATAGACGCGGCGATTGTCGAATTCGATGCGGATATCGTCAAACTCAAAGTTATTGCTGTCCGCTTTGGTTCTGCGGAGAACCGCTTTTACGCGTTCAACAAGCTCAATGATATTAAAGGGCTTTGTAATATAATCATCAGCTCCAAGGCGAAGCCCTCTGATCTTATCCTGCGGAGTTGATTTGGCCGTAACGAAAATTACCGACGTGCCTTTAATATACTCTATAATCTCAAACCCGGAATAGCCGGGAAGCATGACGTCAAGGATAATGAGGTCGTATTTTTGCTTCAGCGCCTCATTCAGTCCCAATTCACCGTCAAACACCTGCCAACACTCATGTCCGACGAGCTCGAGATTAAATTTTATAAGATCGTTTATTGCTTTTTCGTCTTCAACAATGAGTATTTTTGCCATGTGTTTCACCTCCGTTTACTTATATTATACCTCGCACTTGTTGCCAAGTTGTATCCGAAAGGAAGCTATTTCAAATTAATTACACAAAAAGCCTGAAACTTTTACGAAGAAAGCTACAGGCTACAGCATTTTCGGGGTTGATGAGCGCATAACCGCACCGAGAAAGTTTTTATTATTATATCACATATTTGTGACGATTTCTACCTCTTAAAAAGCTTAATAACTACAGAATTGAGACTAAATAGGATAAAAAACTCCGAAAGCATGGCGTTGTGTTCCTAAGGACACAACGCCAACTCTATTCGCCTGCGGCGAGTTCTATTGCTTCGCAGTGATATTCGGCTCCAGCCGAGTGGAAGTCGGAGGCCAAGCGGGCTTAGGAAGAC
>JAZQGU010000022.1:0-2054 GCA_045540175.1 Eubacteriales bacterium
ATCTTTACTCCCATTAAAATAAGTACCGATCCGCCGATCATCGTCGCAGCCTTGCGGAATTTCGACCCGAGGAAAGCGCCGAGAGCAGTACCTAGAGCCGAGAGAACGGAGGTAGTCACGCCGATAAGTCCGACGGACGAGAATATCTCGACCTCAACGAGCGCAAAGGAAACACCGACAGCAAGCGCGTCGATGCTGGTCGCAAGCGCAAGCGGCACCATCTCCTTAAACGAGAGCGAAACCGTACAGGTGTCATCGTCACCCTTTATCGCCTCTCTTATCATATTCGCGCCGATGAGAAGCAGAAGCGCGAAGGCTATGTAGAAGGAATAATCAGTAATCTTCGACGCGACAGTTGATGCAAGAAAATAACCGATAAGCGGCATAAGCGCCTGAAAAATACCGAAATAAAGACCGACCGTAATTGCCTGTGAAAGCTTGACACGGCAAAGAGTCAGCCCCTTGCAGACCGCAACGGCAAAAGCGTCCATGGATAGAGAAACGCCGATAAGGAAAATTTCCCAAAGCTGCATATTTGTATCTCCGTTTTTTTGATTACCGTAGAATTATACCAAAATAAAAATCCCGTGTCAATAGGTTCATTTTGTTGACAAGCGTCGGTTTTTATATTATAATAATATAATAAACTATTATTATGGGGAAATATGCTCTATGATATACAGAACGGAATTCGACGCATCGTCGCCCGACGTAAAATACGTCAAAAAAATGACCGATGCGTATTATGAAAAAAACGGAAAACGCCCCGGCGTTTTTGTGCGCACCTTCGGCTGTCAGCAGAACGAGGCGGACAGCGAAAGATATATGGGAATGGCCCTTCTTATGGGCTACGAAAAGGTGGACTGTGAGGAAAAAGCGTCGCTTATCCTCTATAACACCTGCGCAGTCCGTGAGCACGCAGAGCTTAAGGCGCTCTCGATAACGGGACAGCTCAAACACCTGAAGGCGCAAAACCCCGACCTTAAGATCGGTATCTGCGGATGTATGGTCGCGCAGGAGCACCGACTTAACGATATAAAAAATAAATATCCATACGTAGATTTTCTCTTCGGCACGGGAAGCCACGAAAAATTCCCCTTCTACCTTGCAGAATCAATGCGCAAGCGCAAAAGAGTTTTTTATCCCGACGAGAATTATTCGATACCCGAAAAAATGCCCGTCGAGCGCGAAAGCAGCTTCAAGGGCTGGGTGAGCATAATGAACGGATGCAATAACTTCTGTACCTATTGCGTCGTTCCTTACGTCCGCGGACGCGAGCGAAGCCGCTGCCGTGAAAACATTCTTGCCGAAGTAGAGGAGCTTGTAAAAAACGGCTGTAAGGAGATAACCCTGCTCGGTCAGAACGTAAATTCCTACGGAAAGGGTCTGTACGAAGATTACGGCTTCTCCGACCTGCTTTCCGATATATGCAAAATCAAGGGCGACTACTGGATCCGCTTTATGACGAGCCACCCGAAGGACGCAAGCCGTAAGCTCATCGACGTTATCGCCGAAAACTGCGGGGATGACTGTCAGCCGAAGATCGTAAAGCAGTTCCACCTGCCGCTTCAGTCGGGCTCAGACGCAATTCTGCATAAAATGAACCGCCATTACGGACGTGAAACTTACCTTTCGCTCATCGGGTATATGAAGGAAAAAATACCCGATATAGCGCTCTCGACCGACATTATAGTCGGCTTCCCGACCGAAACGGAGGATGACTTCTCGGATACCCTGTCAATGCTCGAGGCGGTAAGATACGACGCGTTCTTCTCGTTTATCTATTCGATCAGACGCGGTACCCCCGCCGAGACGATGGAACAGATCCCCGATCCCGTAAAAAAGGAGCGCTTTGCGCGGCTTCTTGAAACACAAAACCGCATATCGCTCGAAAAAAATAACGAATACGTCGGCAAGCGAGAGCGAGTCCTTGTCGAGGGACGAAGCAAGACCGACGAAAAAATGCTCACGGGACGAAACGAGAAAAACCGCCTCGTCCATTTCGAAGGCGACGATTCCCTCATCGGAACGTTTGCAACCGTGAAGATAATCAC
>JAZQGU010000023.1:0-9927 GCA_045540175.1 Eubacteriales bacterium
AGCGAAACCTTTTTTCATACTCGGGCCCTCCACCGTCGCATAGTCGCCGCGCGTCGCTCGATACACTCGCTCCTTCGGCTCCTTGCTTTGGGCGGTTTCGCTTCGAGAAAACAATTATCAATTGTTTTCTCTTCCCTACCCGTATAAAGGAAAGAAAGAAGTACGGACTCAAGGGCGCTCGTCGTGCTCCTCAGTTCTCCAAGAGATAATTTATTATCAACTTCAAAAGAGCTTCGCAAATGCGAAGCTCTTTGTTTTTTTAAACAATCATTTACATTGTTCCGATAGTATGATATAATATTAATATATCTTTGTTATTTATGAGAAAGGTCACAATTATGCATCATGATCCTAACGTAACCGCAAAGGCAAAAAAATATTTAAGACGATTCCGTTTCAGCATTGTTTTGATAATGATATGCGGTGTATCGCTCTATCTTCTTATCCTTTATAATTTAGGTTTAATTCCAGCCGTCATCTATTTTTGCATTTTTGTTTTCTTTTCGAATCGCTTGACCGACATATCAATAATTAAACTCTATTTATCAGTATTGTATAAAAATCTCGATGCTGATGCTTATCTAGAAATGGTTTATCTTGAAAAAGCGGACCCGCCGTCCGCACACAAGCGTCTTTTTGGAGAATATTACTGCGGGAACTATCAAAATGTTGTCAGCATTTGCAACAAAAAACTGTCCGACCACAAGACACATAAGTACAGTCGTTTCTATTTACTACATCTTGCGAACGTGTACTTCGACCTTGGAGATGATGAAAAGCTTCAACAAGTATTGGATCAATACAAGACTTACTTAACAACACTCAAACCAAAAGAGCAAGCAGTATTAATAAAGAATTACACAAGATTCAATTTTTTTGACTCCTACTTACACTCAAACACAGAAGAAGCCCTGTCCTGCTTTAACAAACCCGCAACAACAGAACTCCAAAAGATAAGCCGTATCTTTTCACAAGCACGTTTAGATATTGTCGATGGAAATGAAGAACAAGCGCGAGAACGTTATGAGTACCTTGCAAAAACCGTTCCGCAATTAAATTACGGCAAATTAGCCATCCTCACCCTTGAAAAGCTGAATCATGGCGAATCCTTGAAGTCCGCAGCAGATCTTACGGATATTCTTCCGAAAGTCATCAATGATGAAGATGTCCCTGTTTTTCGATCCTATTACCGCACAAACAAAATAATTTCGAACGTTTTATTTGCGATTGGAACACTTATCCTCATCGCCACTTTAGCCTTGAGTATATGGTCTTCTATTAATTATCGTAGTCGTAGCTACGAAGAAGAGCTTCGAATTATGGTAGAAAAGGATTATGACGGAGTCGCCATTCTTGATACGTTCATGTTAAAATGCAATAATACTGATGTCGACTCAATGTTCATCTGCGAAACTGATAACGACATTCTGGTATGTGCTTCATTTTATTACAGCGGCGAGGATATAACCCATTATGAGGTTTTAGCAGCAATCCCCAAATTAACGCTGTGGACCGCAAACGAAATGGATCTGTATCACACATATTCGGCAGTAACGTCAAAAACCAAGGTAACAGGTCGTTTCTGCACCGATGAAGCAGCTTTACCAAGCAATTACCACCATCTATCCTCCTTTAATGTAGATGGCAAGACCGTTTATTATGTAGTAACGTCAATGTCTCCTACAAACCAAAATCGTAATTAACTTACCACACTCCCACCAAATTCACCAACTAAACCAACGGTAGGTGTACTTTTCACCCCAAACCTGCTACACTATTCTCGAAAGGAGGTCGCTTATGGACCAGGTTAAGATCGGACGGTTTATCGCCGAAAGAAGAAAAAAGGTAAACTTAACGCAATCACAGCTTGCAGAAAAGCTAAACATCACAGACAAAGCGATTTCCAAATGGGAACGCGGCAAGGCGATGCCCGACGTCTCAATTATGCTCGAGCTGTGCGGCATTTTGGAAATCAGCGTAAATGAACTACTTTGTGGGGAGAGAATCAGTATGGGCGATAACAACGAGAAAAACGAACAGCTTCTTCTTGATATGGCAAAAGAGGTTGAACAAAAGAACAAAACGATATGGACTACGATGTGGGTAATTATGAGCGTAAGTATAATTGCCCTTCTTGGCGGCTTGGTAGCTTGCGCGTATCTTATACCCGAGGGACCTTGGCAGCTTGTCGCAATTCTTGCGATAGCCGTAGTATTTTTGATCCCGTGCTTCTACGCGCTCAAGCTTGAAGTAAGCGTAGGCGCTTACAAGTGCAAAAACTGCGGTCACGAAATCGTGCCGACCTACACGCAAGCGCTAAATGCAATGCACTGTGGTACGACACGTTACCTAAAATGCCCCGAGTGCGGAAAACGCACCTGGTGCAAAAAAGTATTGAAGTAATAAAATACACCCGCTTGATTCAGTATCAAGCGGGTGTTTGTTTATTCATCGTACTTTGAATGGTAATCGGAATATTTCTGCTTTTTCTCGATCTTCTCTATCATCTTATCGTAAGAACGGATTCTTATGTGCCTAATCAAAAACAGTACAACAAGAATCGCAGTATATACGGTAGCGGCATCCTTCGGAAGTCCTGCGAACATCGGCAAGATCAAATAAACCGTTACAGGCGCGGCAATGCCGAACGTCAAATAGTTCTCTGGAGGCATAAACATTCCGTCGTGGAAATACCACGTAATAGAGCAAAAGAACGTTACAAAGAAAGCATAAACGGCGCAAATGATCTCGTAAACGTATCCCTTGGAGTGCGGCTGTGTTCCGTCGTCAAATACGTTCCAGAACCACTGCTTGACACCGAGAGCGATAAAGAAAAACAACACGCCAATAAGAACCGAGCCGATAAAAGCAAGCCAGCTCTTCTTTAGACGAACGTAATCGCGCATAGTTTTTTCAGGATCGTATTCTACACGTTTTTTAGCTACCGCTTTTGTCAAAAAGCGTCCGAGAAAATATAGTCCGGTTACTATCAGAATAAATCCGACAGTCATTGCGCCCTTCAATATCGACGGCATATATCCGTTGAACGTCCCGTACATTATTGCCGCAAAGAAGCAGATAAGGCTCAGCTTCGACAATACGTAATCGGGTCCATATTTAAATTCGGGAATCAGTGATTTTTGCTCTTCCATTATTTTACCTCTGTATTATTACTCTTTCCATATTCAAATTCGGTTAGAATCTTTTTCAGCTCAACGGAATTTCCGCTGATGTAATTATGCCCGCAAACGTTGCAGGTCTTCCACCCGTCATGTCCCTGAAGTCCACAGATAACGCAAACACGTCGATCGTCCTCCTCAGTAGGGAAACGAAAAGCGTAATTTGCTCCGTCCAGTCGGTATATAACGTCGCCCTCGCGGTAAACGTCAAGATGCTGGAGATATTTTGATTCGGCTGTCGATATCCTCTTTTTGGTATCCTTCTTAGAAAAAGGCGTATCGATCACAAGATAAAGCGAGTTAAAGGCCTTGTCTTGCTCTTTAAGATTGTTAACGTGACCGTAAAAAGTCTTAACTATCGGAGTTTTAACGATTCCGATAAACGATTGATCCTTCAACCTCCACGGAATCCCCGTTATAACAAACGGAATTACCATTATGACTGTTTTGCCGATTATGCGCCCCCTTGGACCAACTCTTTCAAAGGTCTCGCCACCGACAATAAACACCTGCCATACGGCAAACGCCATAAGCGCAAGAAAAACGAGTATTCTGATTCCATATCTGATAAACCGCTTTTTGCGTGCATACCGTTTTACGTCAGCGGGAACGGAAACGAATCTATCCATGCTCATTCTCATTATATTTCAAAGAGTCTTTATAAACTTTTCTATTCTTTCAAGCGCTTCCTTGATGTGTTCAAGCGAATATGCGTAGGAAATACGCGCGAAGCCTTCACCGCATTCACCGAACGCAGTACCGGGAACAATGGCAACCTTGCCCTCGTAAAGGAGCCGCTCACAAAATTCCTCGCTCGGCATTCCAAAAACACCGATATTCGGAAAGACATAGAAGGCACCCTCAGGCTCAAAGCAAGGTATACCGAGCGCACGGAGTCCGTCAACCAAGTATCTTCTTCGCCTATCGTATTCACCGACCATATATTCTATGTCAGAGTCGCCGTTTTTAAGCGCCTCGATAGCGGCAAACTGGCTCGTCGTAGGCGATGACATAATCGCAAACTGATGAAGCTTAAGCATCTGCTTTGTGATCGGCTGAGGAGCTGCAGTATAGCCCATTCTCCAACCCGTCATTGCGTAAGCTTTAGAGAAGCCGTTAACAACGACAGTTCTTTCGCGCATACCGGGCAGAGACGCGATAGAAACGTGCTTCTTACCGCCGTAGGTCATCTCAGCGTATATCTCGTCGGAAAGCACCATAATATCGGTGTCACGAAGTATATCGGCTATCTCCTTAAGCTCATCTTCCGTCATTATAGCGCCGGTAGGGTTGTTCGGGAAAGGCATAACGAGGAGCTTTGTTTTCGGCGTAATAGCCGCTTTGAGCTTTTCCGGGGTCAGCTTGAAATTATCCTTTTCCTCGGTCACAACGGAAATCGGAACTCCGCCAGCCATTTTAACAAGCGGATCGTAACACACAAAGCAAGGCGTCGGAATTATGACCTCGTCGCCGTCGTTCAGAATTGCACGAAATGCGATGTCTATCGCCTCAGAGCCTCCGACGGTAACTATTATTTCATTTTCGTTATATGTAAGGTCAAAGCGTCGGGAAAGGTATGAGCAGATCTCCTTACGCATCTCAGTCAGGCCAGCATTTGACGTATAATAAGTCTTTCCCTGCTCAAGGCTTGTGATTCCTGCCTCTCTTATGTGCCAGGGAGTGACAAAGTCAGGCTGACCGACGGTAAGTGCAACAACGTCGGTCATAGAATCAAGCATATCGAAAAACTTACGTATTCCCGAGGGCTTAAGCTCCTGAGCCTTTTTTGATAAAAGCTGTGAGTAATCTTTCATTACAGAATATTCTCTCTTTCATCCTTAGCACCGGACTTGTAGATAACGCCCTTGTCCTTATATTTTTTCAGAACAAAGTGCGTTGCGGTAGAAACGACAGATTCAAGCGGAGCAAGCTTATAAGCCACAAAATATGCGACCTCCTTCATCGTCTTGCCCTCGATAATGAGCATAATATCGAAGCCGCCCGACATAAGATGAACGCTCTGCACCTCGGGATAGTTGATAAGTCTTTCGGCAAAGCGGTCGAATCCGCGGTCGCGCTGAGGCGCGATCTTAAGCTCGATTACAGCACTAACGTATTCACGGTCGGTCTTATCCCAGTCAATAAGCGCCTTATATCCAAGAATAACGCCGTCCTTTTCAAGCTGTCTGATTATGGCCTTTACCTCATCGACGTCCATTTTGCAGGTCTGCGCGATCTGCTCGGGAGTAAGTCTGCAGTCATTTTCAAGAAGTTTGAGTATCTCATTCATAATAGATCCCTCGCTAAAAAAACAATTTAGTTCATTATAACACATCTGAATTGATTTGAACAGTATTTTTTCAAAATTTTACTTGAAATTTAATTGAAAAACCTCAATTAATATGCTACAATGATAAAAACACCGTTTGGAGAGGACAAATGCAGGATTTCGAGCCTATCACGACACTAATATACGACAGCAAATTCGATATTAAGACTCTGCGTGAGAACAAGCCGTACCGAAATATCGGTCAGCTTCTGATGAGCCAAAGCAGTATCCGTGACGCGCTTATATTGTGCGGAGCAGACGAGCGTATAATCAACGGAGAAGCTTCGGACTACGAATGCTTCTCGGCAATATGCACGTCAATGGACTATCTTCCCGGACACAAGGTCTATATCGGCATTAAACTGCTTTTAGAGCGCGTTTTCGGTATTGAAGGGCAACTGTCGCCGTGTAACTGCGAAGAGCTTTGGAGTGTCTTAAACAGCTTTATTGACGATAACGAATTAACCCCTTCCGACCTGCTGTCTTTTCTTGGAATCGAGAGCCTTTCGCTCCGCGTCTCTCCCTTTGAAGCCTTTTGTATAGATGCGGACGGCATTGACGTGTATTCCGTTACGGACCTCTGCGATATAATATCGCTTGTAACCTCACCCGATAATTCCGAAAGCGATCTTGAGGGCTTCATCAAGAGCATCGCCGCGGCGGTAAAAACGCGCGCCGAGCTTGGGTCATACGGCGTCTTCTTCACTCTCGGAGGCGGTTACGAGTTCACAAGAATGAGCCGCAAGCACGAGCTTTATGAGATTTATAACGAACTTAAAAGCGGAAAAAACGTGCCGATTTCTGCCCAAAACGGGCTCAAAACCTACGTTTTGACGTCACTTTTCGGCACTTTCAGAGCACTTAATTGTAATATTATCACAGATTTTCCCTGTTCGGCTGACGAGCATACAAAGCTTCTGAATTATCTCAGGCTGAATAAGAATCTCCCGTCAAGCATGCTGATATATGCGAATGATCCAAATGAAGTCCTTCCTATCGCGCTTGAGTTTTCGACCCGCAATGACTACGGTCTGCCGTCGATCATTCCGATCTGCAAAAACATCGCCGAGCTGTCAAAGGTATTCCCCATCGGACTTGCAATCGAATGTCAGGACGGTATCACGGATTCGGTAACTATTGCATCGCAGATAGCTTCACGAAGCGGGATTTATGACATGCTCGCTCAGGTAGACTGTATCGACCCCGATTCAGCTCTTTTCGACATCACATACGCAAACATCAAAAACCGAATGAGAATATAAAAAAGCCCGCAACGCGGGCTTTTAATTATTTTAATGCTTTAATAAGGATTCTCGAGATATCCGCCGATGTAAAATCGTATCTTTCGCGGCAGAACTGACAGCTGACGGAGGTTACCTCGTCCTTCGCCATATCCTCAAGTTCTTTAACGCCTGTAGAAATGAGTGCCTTTTCAACCTTGCTTCTGCTGCAATCGCACTTGAAGGAGATATCGAATTCATCAAGTATCTCCATTTCAAATTCGTTGAGAACGTTTACACAGATATCTTCGAGCTTCATTCCGTTTGCAAGCATTGTCGTCACCGGCTTAAGACCCTTAAGGCATCTTTCTACCGCCTCGATGGTATCATCGCCTGCTGCGGGAAGCAGCTGAATAATGAATCCTCCCGAAACAGCTATCGAGCCGTCGGGATTGACGAGAACTCCGAGCGCGCATACCGTCGGTATCTGCTCGCTTACAGCGTAATAAGACGTAATATCCTCAGCGATCTCGCCGCTGACTATCGGGATCTGTCCCGTATAAGGGTCGCCCGTACCGAAATCCTTCATAACGGTAAGGAATCCGTCGGTTCCTACGGCACCGCCAACGTCGAGCTTTCCGTTTTCTTTAAGGGGAAGATCGACCTCGGGATTCATTACGTATCCCTTTACGTTACCGAGATAATCGGAAACGCAAATTACCGATCCGCAGGGACCTCCGCCGTTTATTCGGAGAGTCACAGTTCCCTTTTCTTCCTTCATCATCTGTCCCATAAAGGAAGTACCGGTAAGAAGTCTGCCGAGCGCCGCCGAGCAGACCTTAGAGGTGCCGTGAATGGCAGCCGCTGTCGCAACTATATCTGTCGTATCCGACGCCATCATTATGACGGTTCCGTCGGACGAAATTGAACGAACGAGCTTTCCCATATTATTTACGGTTGAGCTTTTCAAGCCAGATAAGTCCGATGTCGATAGCATCGTAAAGTCCGTTCTTTTCGAACTGCTTTGCGAGGCGGTCTGCGGGACTCTTGCTCTCATCCGTGCTCATTACCTGAACGATAACGAGATCGGGTATATCCATTCCGTTTTCTGCCTTTTTAGTCGTTACGACCATAAGGAAAAGAACGTAATCGTCCTTCATATCGCCGTAGCAATACATATTATCTCTTCTTACAAGCGGCTTATCTCTGTACACGAGAAATTCGCCGTTGATTCCGTTGCCCTGATAATCAGTCATTATTCTATCCTCCATTAAGCCACAATGGGCGTTTTTTCATAAATTATATGATACCACAAATTATTCCTTATGTCAACTCTCGTTTTTTCCGACCTTCTTTTCAGTCAGCGATGCAAGGGGATTCTGACTCATTGCTCTCTCCATTTCGCTGTTTGAAACGTGTGTATATATCTGAGTCGTATTCAATTGCTCGTGACCGAGAATATCCTTCAAGACGCGAATATCGACCTTTCCCGTCTGATACATAAGAGTCGCGGCAGTATGACGTAGCTTATGAACCGAAAGCCCACGGTTATCAAAACCTGCTGCGTCAAGATATTTATAAACGACGGTCTGAACCATCTGCTTACTGATACGTGTTCGGCGCGAGCTTAAAAAGAGCGCATTACGGTGTCCGCCCTGCGGATTCTTGTCCCGAACCTTTATGTAACTTTCCAGAGCCGCACGGCAAGCGTCGTTAAGATATATAACTCGCTCCTTTGCGCCCTTACCCATAACTCTTAACGACCTCAGTTCACGGTCAAGGTCACCGAGGTTGAGCCCGACGAGCTCAGACAGACGCATTCCGCAGTTTAGGAACAGCGTTATTATACAGTAATTACGCTCCTTGAATCGGCTTTCATCGTCGCTGTTGACCGCACGCAGAAGCTCTATGCTTTCGTCTGCGGTCAAATGCTTCGGTAGCGTTTTAGGTATCTTCGGTGTATCAATATTTGCCGTGGGGTTGTCCTTGAAGCGCATAGCGACTCCGCAGTAATAACGGTAGAACGATTTAAGCGAGGAGAGCTTTCTCGCTCTCGTTCTCGCATGGTTATCACGGTCGATGGCAACAAACGAAAGAAACTCCATTACCTCGCTCTTTTTGACGGACGAAGCAAAATCGTAATCAAGATCGAATATCGTCATTTCGTCAAACTCCTCGCCCGAAAGCGGAAGTCCTTCCCTTTTAGCTCTGAGGAACTTAAAGAAAAGCATCAGGTCGATCTCGTACTGCTCTACGGTTCTTGGCAAACGTCCGCGAACTACGAGCATATACTGAGAAAATTCGTTTATAAATTCGGGAAGCTGTGTCATAACTCCTCCTGATTTAGTACAATTACAAGTATATGATAATGCCTATAATTGGCTTTTTCATTGACAAACTGTAAATTTTCTTCGTAACACTTTATTTATTCACAAGATTATAGTAAACTAATAGTCGTTAGTATTTGTCAATTCCGAAAGGCAACTTCATCATTATGAAATTTTTCTTTAAAGATAACTCCTATACGATATTCAAAATGTTTGTAAACCAGATAGGTATGACGATATTCGGCATTGCCCTTTCCTTTGCTACGAGCGAAAACAATACGTTCTTTTTGATATCAAGCATTTTTGCCGCTTGCTTCTATATGGTTCTGCTCTACACCATGACCTGGGACATCGGATATGAGGAAAAGATGCGAATAGACGCAAAAAGGCTTAAGTACAACCGTTTCAAGGGACTTTATATGTCGCTCTTTGCAAACATTCCGAACTTTATTATTGCGATTCTCGCAATCGTCGGGTATATCGGAGCCTCGTCATTCAAGAGCGGTACGCCGATTTCTCCTGCTTGGGCAGCCGATCTTTACAGCATCGGAAAGCTTATTGCATCGCTGATTGAAGGAATGTACAGCGGTATAGTTTACGTTGTATTCAACTTCAATCCCTGGTCATATCTCATCATCATTATTCCCTCACTTATCACCTGTACGATCGCATATATTGCAGGTGTGAAGGGCATACGCATCCTCCCTCCTCCGAAAAACGAGCACAGCAGAGAGTAATATAAAAAACGCCTGCATAGGCTGGTTCTCATAAGGAAGTTTGCTCATAAGAGTTAAATTTGATCTACAGAAACAAATAGATAACCCCGACAGATTTCAGAGACCTGTCGGGGTTATCTTATATTTCAAAAACCA
>JAZQGU010000024.1:0-24555 GCA_045540175.1 Eubacteriales bacterium
TCATAAACGAAGTTTGCCGCCTCGCAGAGCCACTGACCGTACATCTTACCCCACATCGCCTTTGCCCATCCCGTGTCGGAAATGGTGAGGTGAAGACCGTCGGGGTTGACCTGATGCCAGTATTTTGCTGTTATGAAATGACCGAGAGGATACTTATAGTTGTGTGCGGCGATCTTCGGGTAACCCGAGGTGCCTGAGGTAAAGAACATAAGCATCGGGTCGGAGCCGCAGGGAGAATCTTCTGTGCGGTTAAAGTGACTGCTGAAGAGCACGTATTCTTCATTAAAATCGTGCCAGCCGTCTCGGCTGCCGTTAACAAGTATTTTATGCTCGAGGCAGGGACAGCTCTTCGCGGCACTTTCGACGGAAGATGCGACCTCGCCGTCGGCAGTACACAGTATTGCCTTTACGTTAGCGGCGTTAAAGCGGTATGAAAGATCCTTCTCAAGAAGCTGATTCGGCGCGGGAATTGCAATAGCTCCGAGCTTATGCAGACCGAGCACTGCAAACCAGAACTGATAGTGGCGCTTGAGAATGAGCATTACGCGGTCGCCGCGCTTGATGCCGAGCGACTTGAAGTAGTTTGCGGCACGCGCCGATTCCTTCTTCATATCGGAGAAGGTGAGGCGTTTTTCCTCTCCGTTTTCGCTTACGTGAAGCATTGCGAGCTTATCGGGCTTACGCTTACCGAGCTCGTCGACGACGTCGAAGGCAAAGTTGAACTTTTCCTCATTTTTGAAGGCGATCTTTGTAAGAACGCCGTTTTCCTCTGTCGGAATGATGAAGTCGTTATAAATACGAACTTCGCTATCTTCCGCGCGGCGCTTCGTTGCGACGGAAGCTTCTGCCTCCTGCTCGCCGATTCTTGCCGCCTGGTTGCGAAGGACGATAGCGTAAAACGCGCAGTCCTCGCCGCCGACCGCCATCATACCGTGAGGCGTTCCCGAATCGTAATAGATGGTATCACCCGGGTTTAGTATCTCGGTATGCTCGCCGATCTGGATCTTCATCTGACCCTTGATGACGATGTCGCACTCCTGACCCTCGTGAGTCACAAGCTCGATCTCGGCGTCAGGACGGTAATTCATCTTCATATAAAGCGGAAGAGCAATACGGTTACGGAAGCCCGAAGCCAGGTTATAACCGATCATATTGTGAGCTTCCTCTATTCTCTGACCCTCGCCCTTACGCGTTAGCGCGTAGGAACGGAGCTTCGGGGATTTACCTTCGAGAATATCTCCCATATCAACGCCGAAGCTGAGCGTGCAGTGGTAGAGGAAGGCGATACTGAGGTTGCGTTTTCCCGCCTCGCACTGCTCATATTCCTCTACGCTCATTCCCGTACGGGAAGCCATATCCTCGACGGTAAGTCCCGTGATGATACGAAGCTCCTTAATACGGTCGGCGATCTCTTTTATTTTATGTTCCATTGAACTGATATTCTGTTCCACCATGAACCTCTGTGTAAAAATAATTGATAAATTATATTATAATATAGTCATAAGCCTCTTGTCAACATTTTTTTGAAGTCCCAGTGCTGTCAATTTCTGTATCAAAGCTTATTTCTCATGATCTTTCCGCTGATCGTCTTCGGAAGCTCTGTGCGGAACTCGACTATTCTCGGATATTTATAGGGAGCGGTACGGGATTTGACGTAATCCTGGATCTCCTTTTTAAGTCCGTCGGAAGCGTTTGTTCCCGGAACGAGAACGATGCACGCCTTTACTACCTGGCCTCTTACCTCGTCGGGTGCGGCACAAACACCGCATTCAAGCACGTAAGGAAGCTCCATGATCGTAGATTCGATCTCGAACGGTCCGATGCGGTAGCCCGAAGATTTGATGACGTCATCGGCGCGTCCGACGTACCAATAGTAGCCGTCCTCATCGCGCCATGCAAGGTCGCCCGTATGGTACATTCCGTCGTGCCATACGCTGTCGGTTGCCTCTTTATTGAGATAATAGCCGATGAATACTCCGCAGGAGACCTTCTTGTCGGTGCGGATGACGATCTCGCCGTTGACACCGTCAGGAACAGGGTTGCCTTCGGTATCGACAAGGTCGATTCCGTATCCCGGAACGGGCTTACCCATAGCACCCGGCTTAAGCTGAGTACCATAGAGATTTGCGATACCGAGGGTCATTTCGGTCTGTCCGAAGCCCTCTGCGATGTGAAGACCCGTTGCCTTCTCGAACTGATAGTAGACCTCGGGGTTGAGTGCCTCGCCCGCCGTCGTTGCGTGGCGGATGGAGGTAAGGTCGTATTTGCTCAGATCCTGCTTGATAAGCATTCTGTACATGGTAGGCGGTGCACAGAAGGTCGTGATTCCGTACTTTTTGAACATCGGAAGGATCTTCTCGGAATCGAAACGGTCGAAGTCGTATGTGAAGACCGCGCCCTCGCAGAGCCACTGACCGTAAAGCTTGCCCCAAAGTGCCTTTCCCCAGCCCGTTTCGGAGATGGTGAAGTGCAGTCCGTCCTGCTCGCAAAGATGCCAATATTTGGCGGTTACGAAGTGACCGAGAGCGTACTTATAGGAGTGCATTGCCATCTTCGGATAGCCCGTCGTTCCCGACGTGAATAGCATAAGCATAGGATCGGAACCGCAGGGAGCGTCGTCCTCACGGACGAATCGACGGCTGAAGAGCGAGTATTCGGAGTCAAAGTCGTGCCAGCCGTCTCTCTTTCCGCCGACAAGGACCTTTGTAAGCTCGTTTCCGTACGCCTTTTCGGCAAGCTCGACCTGACGCGCGGTATCACCGTCTGCCGTACAGAGGATAGCGGAGACGCCTGCGGCATTGAAGCGGTAAACAAAATCTTTTTCAACGAGCTGATTGGTCGCGGGAATAGCGATAGCTCCGAGCTTGTGGAGACCGAGAATTGCGTACCAGAACTGATAGTGGCGCTTGAGAACCAGCATTACGCGGTCGCCGCGCTTGATACCGAGCGACTTGAAGTAATTGGCGCTCTGTGACGATGCGTCCTTGAAGTCCTTAAACGTGAAGCGGCGCTCTGTCATGTCATTCGAAACATGGATCATAGCGAGCTTATCGGGTTGACGGCGTGCGATCTCGTCAACGGTATCGAATGCGAAGTTGTACTTCTCTTCATTTTCATAATTAACGTCGGTGAGAACACCGTGCTCATCCTCGGTCGTCTTTACGAATTTCTCACAAAGGAGCGGCACCTTCGTTGCCGTATGCTCACCGTTACCGATATACATCGGCTGGTCGGTCGCGTCGGATGCCATGATCATAGCAAGGAACACACAATCCTCACCGTCAACGGCGATCATTCCATGCGGGGTTGATGATTTGAAGAAGACGCTGTCTCCCTCGCGGAGAACCTCTTCGCGGTCACCGATGCGAATACGCATCGAGCCCTTGACTACCATATCGAATTCCTGTCCTGCATGAGTAACTGTGTGTATCGGCTGCTTCTGAAGCTCCTCCGAATACTGATAGGTTACCCAGTAGGGAGTTGCAAGCTTTTTGCGGAAGAGAGGCGCCATATCCTGAATCGTGATTCCATCCTCGCTTGCGGTCGTAAGTCCCTCGCCGCGGCGGGTAACTGTGTAGCCCGAAAGCTTTGCGCTGTGTCCTTCGAGAATGTCGGTGATCTCGAGTCCGAACGCCTTCGCGCACTTATGTATAAACGTAAAAGGAAGGTCGACGGTTCCCGTCTCGTAGGAGCGGTAGGTATCTTCGCTTACCTCGGTCATTTCAGCCATTTCCGAATATGTGTAGCCCATGATCTGACGCATTTCAGAAATACGCTGCGCGATGCTTTGCAGTTGATTCATACTAGATTGTGTGGTCATAATTTGTTTCCCTTTCAAAACAGATTTTCCAAACAAAAAACGTCCCAAGAAAAAACTTTTTCTTGAGACGAGTAAATGAATACCCGCGGTACCACTCAAATTACGGAAAACCGTCACTTTAGGCTCCAACAAGCCCTTGCCCTTAACGCGGGAAACGGAATGCCCTGGCTTGCGCTCGGACATTCGACTCGGAAGTGATATGCACATTGGCACCAAGCTATCGGCTCACACCGTCCGCCGACTCTCTGAAAGCTTAAGTTACCGTGCCGTCTTCGTCACAGTCTTTATCTTGGGTTATTTTGTTGATAAAAACATTTTACCACGATGAAGCGCGTTTGTCAAATATTTTTTGCTTAAAAAATGCAAAAAAATTCCGTTCTGTGGCTTTTTTCTTTTGTGCAAAAACGTTAAAAGTTGCTTCCTCGTTTGCTTTTCTCTTGACATTTCGGGCGATTGGTGATTAAATGTATAAGTAATAGAGTAGACAAGGCAGTATAGCCATTGTCTGAAAAGGAGTTGAAAGGCATTTATGAAACAGATCAGAATCAGCGACGCTACAATGAAGCAGACTTTTGAGGACTTCACGCTATCTTTTAAGGAAAAGATCGAACTATCGAAGCTCCTAAATAAGCTTGGCGTTGACGTGATCGAACTGGATTTCATAAGAAACGCCCGTATAGATTCGCTTCAGATAAAATCCATCGCTTCGGCTGTAAACGGCAGTATTATCGCCGTTCCGGTCGAGCTGAATAACGAAAGCATCGAAAAGACGTGGAATGCTCTTCAGAACGCCGAAAAGCCGCGTCTTCAAGTATGTGCGCCCGCTTCGCAGGTGCAGATCGAATATATCTCTCACAAAAAGCCCGATGCGATGCTTGAAACCGTAAAGAATACCGTTGCCGCCTGCAAGAAGCTTTGTAACGACGTTGAGTTCGTTGCAGAGGACGCAACGAGAAGCGACAAGTCATTTTTAGCTCAGCTCGTCAACGGAGCAATCGATGCGGGAGCTTCTACCGTAACTCTCTGCGATACCGCGGGAACGATGCTTCCATCCGAATTTGCTGAATTTATTAAGGAACAGTACGAGGCGATCCCCACCCTTAAAAACGTAACGCTCGGAATCTCCTGTGCGGATACCATTTCGATGGCTGACGCTTGCGCCGTTGCGGCGGTAGCAGAGGGCGCGGCGCAGATACGCTGTGCCGCTTATCCTATCGACTGTGCCGATCTTTCAAACGTCGCACGAGTTCTTTCCGCAAAAGAAGACGCGCTTGACGCTTGTTGCAATATTGCGGTAACTCAGATCAGCAGGATTATCGATCAGATAAGCTGGCTCTGCAACCCGTCCAAGAGCAACGGAAGTGCGCTTGCGATCGGCGAGCACGATGATGCGGGTATTTTCCTTACCTCTCACGACGACGAGGGCGCAGTCTCCGCGGCAGTAGAGAAACTCGGATACGACCTTTCGGAATCCGACAAGGGCAAGGTATACGCCGCATTCCGTCAGATCGCGGATAGAAAGGAAAAGGTGTCCTACAAGGAGCTTGACGCTATCGTCGCGTCGAGCGCTATGCAGGTTCCTCCGACCTATAAGCTCGATACATACGTTATCACATCGGGAAATACCATTTCCGCAACCGCACATATCAAGCTCGACAAAAACGGTCAGACCGTTGAGGGCGTTTACATCGGCGACGGATCTATCGACGCCGCTTTCCAGGCAATAGAAAAGATTACAGGCTGTCACTATGAGCTCGACGATTTCCAGCTTCAGGCGGTAACCGAGGGACGCGAGGCAATGGGACAGACAGTCGTTAAGCTCCGCGCAAACGGGAAGGTATATTCGGGACGCGGAATCTCGACCGACATCGTCGGCGCAGGCATTCAGGCGTATCTTTCCGCGCTTAACAAGATAATCTACGAGGAGGACGCCGAATGAAACTTTCCTTCTCAAACAGGGGCTGGCGTGACTTCTCCTTTGAAGGCATGCTCGACACCGCCTCCGACATGGGCTTTTCGGGAGTAGAGATATATAATCTCCATACCCTTCCCTCCATGACGGAAAAGGGTGCCCCCTTTCATAAATACAATATCGCGTCAAGTGCGCGTCAGATGCGTGAGAGAAATCTCGCTATTCCCTGCTTCGATACCTCCTGCGATATTTCGTCCGATCCTTCCGTTATACATACAGTTATGGAGCTTATGGAGATCGCACGCAACGCAGGCGTTCCTTACGTCGTCGTCTGCGCTCTTCACGATGACGAAAACGCCGTTCATTCGGCGCTCACCGCGCTTCTTCGGAAGGCGGAGCAGCTCTCCGTCTCGATACTCGTCAAAACGAGCGGAATCTATTCCGACACATCTCGTCTGCGTGCGCTTCTCGAGGGCTTCGCATCAGACCGCCTTGCCGCACTTTGGGACGTTCATCACACCTACCGCGATCACGGCGAAAGCTCCGACGACACGATTAAAAATCTCGGCGCTTACGTTTGCCACGTGCATCTGCGCGATTCCGACGATAATGGAGAATACCAGCTCATCGGTGAGGGCAACATGCCGATAGGCGACGTTATGCGCGCGCTTTCTTCTGTCAATTACGACGCGTTCATTTCCCTTGAATGGAAGCCCGAGTGGCTCGACGAGCTTGACGACCCCGAGATAATTTTCCCTCACTTCGTAAATTATATGTCCCGTTTCCACTCGACTCGGGATATGAAGAAAACGCTTTATTTTAACCACGACGGAAGCGGACAGTACGTCTGGAAAAAGGACGAGCTTATCGACCTTACCTTCTCGCAGGTGCTCGACAGAGTGGCTGAAGAATTTCCCGACCAGTACTGCTTCAAGTACACTACTCTCGATTACACGCGTACCTATGCGGAATTCAGAGAGGACGTCGACCGCTTTGCACGCGCGCTCGTTTCGCTCGGCGTAAAGGCGGGCTCGAAGGTCGCGGTTTGGGCAACGAATCTGCCTGCGTGGTATATTACATTCTGGGCTACGACGAAGCTCGGTGCTGTGCTTGTCACGGTGAATACCGCGTATAAGATACACGAGGCGGAATATCTGCTCCGTCAGTCCGATACGCATACTCTCGTTATGATAGACAGCTGTCTTGACTCGAACTATGCCGAGATAATAAACACCCTCTGCCCCGAAATTAAGGACGCAACACCGGGTGAGCCGCTTCACTGTAAAAAGCTCCCGTTCCTTCGTAACGTAATAACGGTCGGCTTCAAACAGAAGGGATGCCTTACCTTTGACGAGGCGATGGCACGCCATAAGCTCGTCCGCCGTGAGACTGTTGCAAGAATGGCGGCGGCAGTCCGTCCCAGTGACGTCTGCAATATGCAGTATACGTCGGGTACTACGGGCTTCCCCAAGGGCGTTATGCTTACGCACTATAACGTAGTTAACAACGGTAAGTGTATAGGCGACAGAATGGGTCTTTCGACAGCCGATCGAATGATGATACACGTTCCGATGTTCCATTGCTTCGGAATGACGCTTTCTATGACCTCGTCGATGACACACGGAACCACTATGTGTCCGATGCCGTATTTCTCGGCAAAATCCTCTCTTGCCTGCATAAATCAGGAGAAGATAACCTGCTCCAACGGCGTTCCGACGATGTTTATCGCAATGTTCAACCACCCCGACTACCGCCGAACCGATTTCTCGCATATGAGAACGGGAATAATGGCAGGTGCGGGATGTCCGCCCGAGCTTATGAAGCGCGCGGCACAGCCCGACGAAATGAATATGACGGGAATCGTCAGCGTTTACGGTCAGACCGAATGTGCGCCGGGTAACACGATGAGCTCATGGACAGATTCTCTTGAAGTCCGTACCGAAACCGTCGGTTACGCATTCCCCCACGTCCGCTGTAAGATAGTCGATCCCGAAACGGGAGAAGAGCTTGGCCCGGGACAAAACGGCGAATTCTGCGCCAAGGGCTATAACACGATGAAGGGCTACTACAAAATGCCGAACGCGACGAAGGATACCATCGACGCTGACGGCTGGCTCCATTCGGGCGACCTTGCGTCGATGGACGAGCAGGGTAATTACCGCATCACGGGCCGTCTTAAGGATATGATAATCCGCGGCGGTGAGAACATCTACCCGAAGGAGATCGAGGAGTTCATCTATACTCACCCGATGACGAAGGACGTTCAGGTAATCGGCGTTCCCGACAAGAAGTACGGCGAGGAGATAATGGCTTGCATCATCCTTAAGGAAAACGCAAGCGTTACCGTCGAGGAGATGTCCGCGTATATCAAGGCGAATATGGCTCGCCATAAGGTGCCGAAGTATATCGAGTTCGTCGACAGCTTCCCGATGAATGCGGCAGGTAAGATCCTTAAGTATAAGATGCGCGAGGACGCCGCAAAGCGTCTCGGACTAGTTGGCGACGGCTCCGACACCGCAGGTCCCGGAAAATAAACACACAAAACGGCTTACCGCAGACGCGGTAAGCCGTTTTTATATTGTTTCCGACAGTGATATTAACGCCATGGTATTTTCGTCGCTATATTCGATCTCCTCTGAAATTATACGCGCCAAAACCGCCGCTTCATCTAATGTTTTTACATTCTCCGAGCGGATCAGCGAGGAAAACAGACGCCCGCAAAACAGACAAAATCCCAGCCTTGAACGAAAGTCGTCAAGGTCTATGGCTTCCGTCACGTGGCGGTAGAGAAAGTACGCCAAAAATCTTTCGCAGTATTCATCATACCCGTCAGAGCGCAATTCTGACGAATATCTCATAAATAATGCTCGGTGAGCTTCGTCGAGATATTCGGCTGAATCAAGGGCATTAAGCCACACGGTGTCGTCGCCCTTATTTATTGAATACGATCGGTAAAGTATTTCAAGCCGCTCGGCATAGCATAGCGTATTGTCTGCCAGCAACCGATATATCTCTTCCCGCAAAGTGCGAGCGTCGAAATCAATGCAGTCGGGCTCGGCATCCGATTTGCCAACGCACTCAAGCTCCGCATAATCCGACGAAGAAAGAATGATTCGCGCCGCCTCCGTGCAGGACATACCTATTCCGACCTCGGCAACCTCCGTGTAGTTATAAAATCTCGGATGCTCTTTACAGATACCGCAAAGATAGTCTTCTCCGAGCTCAAGAATGATCCTGCATAGCCCTTTTTCGTTCAGATGAGGGCATTTTTCGTGCTCGTCAAGCCTGAAATGCGGCGTTTCGTCCATAACGATACTGTCGATGACTGCCGCGCTGTATGCTCCCTTTGATTTTTTGTATTTTTCAAGGGTGTCACAGTCTATGTCTATTTCCCAACCGACGCAACAGCTATGATCGCATTTGTCGGCTATACATTTGAATTTTTTATAGTACTTCGGTGCGTAAAGCTTCATTTAATTTCCTTTTTTGCCCGGCATTCAGCTTTTGCTTTCGGCAAGCTTCCTTAAAAATTCGTTTATTTCATTTCCGACTCGTGTCAGCTCGTCGAGAAATTCCTTCGTCGTCATACGGGATATGCCCGAATGAACTGCAGAAAACTGAAGCAGACGGTCGTTTGTTACCATCCGTATACTGTAATCGGGTCCGAGCTCGTGCATCATTTTTTCGATATACGTGTCTGCTGTCTGATCCGCTTTTGTGAAAACGACCTTATATCCGTCGTGAACAAATTCCGTGCCTGCGCCGTCCTTTACAAGATGGGCGTCAAAAACAAGCACGAGCTCCGTTTTCGTGTACGAAACGTAATCGCTGAGCAGATCCATAAGCTCGTCCCTCGCCTTTTCTAGGCTGAAAAGAGAGGTGTTTTTCAGCTTTTCGTCGGAATATATGAGATTATATCCGTCGATGATAACCAAATTTCTCTGAGGACGCAGCGCTTTTTGCTTGTTTGGCTTTTCTTTTTTGCCCCACGTGGTGAGCTTTGGCTCGCTGTATTGCTTCCGCTTGATAGGGCCGTACAGCCGTAGCATAATTGCCTCAAGCTCATCGTCGCTTATGCTGTATTTACGTGCCAAAGCCGACGCCTTCGGAATTATACCGCCGCCGACTGACGAATCGTTAATATCGACCTCAAGATGCTTATAAGAGTCGACCTCACTCCAATGGACAGTAAAACCTGCGCCGTGTGCACAGAACACCGAATGAGGCGGGTTACTGAGGTCGCCCTCGGGATCGTATCCGATGAGCGCGGCAACCTCTTCTTGATTATGACAGGGCTCGTAGCCGTCGGAAATTATAGACAGTCTGCCCTGCCCTCTCGTATAGGCAACAACTTCTTTCGTGTAATCAAAAAGCGTGGACACGGGGCCTCTTCCGCATATTGCGGTGTATTCCGTGTCGGAATTTTCAAGGTTAAAATCCGCAAAACGTGCTTGCAGATCAGACATTGCCCTGCCGACGCAAGCGGTCGGTATTTCAAGCCTGAATTTGTAGTACGGCTCGAGCAGTATACATCCCGACTTCATAAGTCCGTGTCTTACCGCACGATAGGTCGCCTCGCGGAAATCTCCGCCCTCCGTGTGCTTAAGGTGTGCTTTACCCGCCACAAGCGTTATTTTCGTATCGGTAAGCAGAGCGCCCGTAAGGGTGCCGCGATGGTCTTTTTCGTAAAGATGAGTCAGTATAAGCCGTTGCCAGTTTTTATCGAGCAGATTCTCCGGCAGATTGGTGTCAAATATCAGACCCGTACCTTTGGGCTGCGGTTCGATCAGTAGCTGAACCTCTGCATAGTGGCGGAGCGGCTCAAAGTGGCCGACTCCGATAGCTTTTCCCGCCGCCATTTCCTTGTACAGTATTTTGCCGGCGCCGAGAGTACAATCTACCGAAAAGCGGTCGCTGATAAGCCGTTTTATAAGCTCGATCTGCACCTCACCCATAAGACGTGCTTCTATCTGCGAAAGCTCCTCGTTCCACGTCAGATGTAAAGACGGCTCCTCCTCTTCAAGCTCCTTGAGCTTGGGGAAATATATCCTCGGATCGCAATTTTCGGGAAGGGCGATTGCATATGACAGCACCGGTTCAAGCAAAGGCTTTTCGGTGTTCTGCTCAAGCCCGAGACCCTGTCCGACGCGGGTGGAGGTAAGACCGATAACGGCACAGATCTCTCCTGCGGAAGCCGTGTCGGTCTGCTCAAACTTGTCCCCCGAATAAAGCCGTATCTGCGAAACCTTTTCCGATATGCAGGTGCCGTCTTCCGACAGATACCTTATCTCGTCGCGCACCGACAGCGTTCCGCACGTTATCTTCATATAAGTCAAGCGGACCGGGCCGATATGAGCTATTTTGTATACCTTTGCACCGAACCCATCGTCACCGTAGACGGGGGACAGAGTATATTTATCCAGCGTATCAAGCAAATGATCTATTCCCTGCATACGCAAAGCGGAGCCGAAAACAACGGGAAAAAGCTTGCGGCGGCTGATAAGACAAGCCACGTCTCCGTCGTCGATACCATCACCCGAAACAAAGCTTTCCATAAAGTCCTCGTGAACGAAAGCAAGCCTTTCTTCAAGGTCCGAGCGGCTGTCAGCCTCGTAAAATCCGACACACGACGGGGAGAGAACGCCCGAAAGCTCCTTTTCGAGCTCTTCGTTCATTCTGACCGCAAGGTCGCATTTGTTTACGAAGATAAAAGTCGGCACGCCGTAATGCTCAAGCAGCTGCCAGAGAGTCCTCGTGTGGCTCTGCACGCCGTCCGACGCGCTTATAACGAGTATTGCGTAATCGAGAAGCGCAAGAGTGCGTTCCGCCTCGGAGGAAAAATCAACGTGACCGGGAGTATCAAGGAGAATAAAATCGCAGTTCTCACTCGAGAATCGCGCCTGCTTTGAAAAAATCGTGATCCCGCGCTCGCGCTCGATAATATTGGTATCGAGAAAGGTATTTTTGTGATCCACTCTACCAAGAGAACGGATCCTTCCCGATATGTAGAGCAAAGCTTCGCTCAGCGTCGTCTTTCCCGCGTCAACGTGAGCCAGGATACCGATCGTAATTTTCTTTTTCACAGCATATCCTCCTTTCCAAACGATTACTTGACCATTATATCACGATTTTATTTGTTTTTCAATATGGGCGGTCATAGTTCTTAATACTGTCTCCTCGGCTTTGACCGCCGCCTACAATCCGTGCTTTAATCGTTGACATTACATGATAATTGTGGTAAAATCAATACATCAAGGTACACCACATCACGAAAGGATCAGTCCATGAAAAATCCAAATAAAAAGGATTCTTGCAAAAAAATCATCAAAAAGTTCTCCTTCGAAGGCGAACACACCATAGAATGCCGAAAGAAATCATTAATTGGAGGAACGTACGACGTTTTCTTGGATGGCAACAAATTAGAACGAAACGAGTCGCCGTATAAAGATTTGTTCGGATATTTCAGAACGACCGTTGCAATCGGCGGAACCTTCCTTGAAATAATTGTGTCGATGAATAAAATTTACGTCCTTAAGGACGGCGTTGACATAGAGACCGGAATAGTTTCCGAGCCGCTTGTTATTCCGTATTGGTATAAAAGAGCCGGAAGCGCAATTGGTTTTCTGCCGCCCGCTTTTCTCGTTATGGCTATATATAGCACTAACCATTTGAAGAATAATGCCGATGCTCTGGCATTTGGTTTGATGATCTATATTGCGTTGATAACAGGGTTGGTATCAATATGGCTTGGAAGAATATTCATTTTCCATCCTCTCAAAACTTCAAAAAACAGAGAACGATACTCTTTGATATCTCTGATTCTCGGAGCAGTTATAGGTATGTGTTTCGTGATGCTTGTTTGGTGGTTGATATGAAAAAGGTTTTTCGTCAACCCATTTTATTCATAATTGCGGCAAGATTCTTTCTCTTGCTTATGATAGGCGGAATGCTTTTTGCTATGGGGGGAACCTGCTTATTTGTCTTGCCACACGACCCCGTGTTCGCAATTTGTGCCCTGATAGTTATGACTGCCATGCTAATTATGTTTTTATTTGTTGTAAACCCTTACCTTTGGCCGATTGCCTGGGGTAAAATTATTGTTACGCCAACGCACGTAATATGGAGATGCTTGTTTTACAAAAGCGTAAAGATCGCTTGGACTGACGTAAAGCTGATTTATACAAGAACGTTTTTGGAAAATGTTGTAAAAGGAGCAGAACCTGAATTTCTCTTTATTACAGATGGTCAGCCTGTTCCGTACAAAAGAATTGACAAGGTCAAGACAAGACCCGGTTTCATAAAGTTTTTTTATGACGCAGAACTTGAGAAGTGCGTAAGAAAGGCATTTAAAGAAGCTCAGAAAGTACAGTAAATTCGGAGAAAAATATGATTACTTTCGAAGGAAAATTATCCAAAAAATGCACTGATTATTGCGTCCGCATCGAGAAGAACATAGAACGACTGGGAGTTATGCTAATCTGTGCAATATTCTGTTTTCCGGCGTTTATCCCGGCATTTACTGAAGATTCGGTATATTTTTTGTGGGCAATAGGATTTCCTGCTTGTGTGCTTGCTGTAACATTTATTCCGACTCCGGAAAAAGAAAAGAAGCTTTTAACCCCTGCCAAAGTAACCATAGACGTAGAGTACGACGAGATATTTACTGAAAATGAGGATTTTTGCGTGACCAAAAATTTGTCAGAAGTAACCGTAGTTTATGATATGGGCGAATGGTATCATATTCACTTTGGATGCAAATATGACAGATGGGCAAGATTTATATGCCAAAAGGACTTGATTCAAGGTGCAACGATCGAAGAATTTGAAAAACTGTTTGAAAACAAAATAGTCAGAAAATTCAGCGCAAAAAAGAATTGAATAAAGAATAGACATCCCCCGCATGGTGGGGTTTTCGGTTACAAAAAGCCGTCGGGCATCTGCCCGACGGCTCTATTTAATATGAGTGCAAGTATATTATGAATGATTCTCCATCAACGAAGGATGTTTTGACCATCGAAAGCAAAAACTCCAAAACCACATCCCGCAGGGTTGCCCGCCTGCAACCATTCAGCATAGGCGCGGCGCAGCGTGGTATCCATTGGTAGCCGATCATCGGGCAAATCGGTATATCGTCCGAAAACACGCCAACGATCATGAAATTCACCGGGAGTTTCCTCGGCGGTTATCATCTCAAAATCGCCCATAAACTTAAGAAGATTCATTCCTTCGGGTAAAAATTCCTTATGTCTTGGGTAGAGGAGCCATGACGAACATCCGAAGATCGCAACTCCGTCGGCAAACAACGACTTAAAATGCGGATAGGCGGAACGATATGAAGCGATGCGCACATCGTCGGTCAATGGAATTCCGCTGGAGGGAATGTGCATGTTTATATAGTAATCACCATTCTTAAGAACCTTACCGCAAGACAAAACAAAATCCTCGCCGCTATACGTCATGACTTCGTACTGAAAACGGCCGTATGCAAAGCAAGTCAGCTTAAAAAAGCGATCGTACCAATCTGCCACAAAGGTACCGACTACGCCTTTATTCTCGACACACTCGTTAATCTTGCAACGGATATCATCGGCAGTATCGTAGAACACCTCATCTGAAATACCCTTCTCACGATACTTTTGGTGCAGCGTGGGAAGACTGTTGAGGATCAGCAATAAATCCAGTTCATATTCGTTCTTCCCGAAGCGTTCACTGATCATCTTGATCTCAGCCAAGGCGTCTGTCATCGACAGCGTTTCGGTTACAACATAGCGATAAACCACATCGTCTAAAGCCTGTGCCAACTCAAAATCGTTATCCAACATATCTTCTAAACGGCGTATACCAACCACAACTTCTGTCGGGTAATTCTGCCTTGTTATCTCTTCAATCTCGGAATTAAAATGTTTCATTATAAGTGTTCCCTTCATTTTTCATGTTTGCAACAGTGTTACCATCATACCACATTTCACTTTATTTTGCAATACGAAAGATGAAATATATAACTATCAAGCGCATTCGTGACCTTTTGCGGATATTAAGCTCGTTATATTTATTGCTTATACTGCGCATTTTTCAATATACTGAGATCAATGGTACCTGACAAAAAACGCATGAAAATCGGTAAATTACTCCGTCTATGATGCTTTGATATATTGACTTCCTTATGATTTTGTTGTATAATTCAATAAAATAAACAAAATCGTTTTTGCGACAGGGGGAGACTGTATATGAATCTTACAGAAGCAAAAAATCTTGCAAAAAAGAACGTTAACGTAAGACCCGACACAAAGGGTCGTCTCGGCGGAAAGATCGCCGTCGTCACAGGCGGAGCTCAGGGCTTTGGCTTGGGAATTGCAGAAGAGCTTTACTCTGAGGGCGCAAGCGTTGTTCTTGCCGATATAAATGAAGAGCTTGCGAAGGCATCCGCTTCCAAATTGGGCGAGCGCGCGATCGGAATCAAGGTCGACGTAAGCTCGGCTTCTTCCGTTGAGGAGCTTGTTATCCGTACCGTTAACGAGCTCGGCGGAATAGATATTTTCGTTGCAAACGCAGGAGTAGTCAAGGCGGGCAGTCTTGACGAGCTTACCCCCGAGCAGTTTGATTTTGTTACAAAGGTAAACTATACCGGCTATTACTACTGCGTAAAATACGCATCCGAGATCATGAAAGCACAGCACGAGGCAGCGCCCGACGCATGGTACGATATTATCCAGATAAACTCCAAGTCAGGTCTTGTGGGCTCGAAGAATAACTTCGCTTACGCAGGCGGAAAGTTCGGCGGTATAGGTCTTACTCAGAGCTTTGCTCTTGAGCTTGTCGAGTATCAGATCAAGATAAATTCTATCTGTCCCGGAAACTTCTATGACGGTCCCCTCTGGTCCGACCCCGAAAAGGGACTTTTCGTGCAGTATCTCAAGGCAGGAAAAGTTCCCAGCGCTAAAACGGTCGAGGACGTTAAGAAATCCTATCTTTCAAAGTCGCCCATTCACCGCGGTTGCACCCCCAAGGACGTCGCAAAGGCTGTATTCTACTGCGTTGAGCAAACCTATGAAACAGGTCAGGCTATCCCCGTAACCGGCGGACAGGTAATGATGAACTGATATGCCCTCATTTGTTCGGCGTATAATTCCGCTATGGCAGTGAAATGGAGAATAATATGAGCAAATACGAAGAACTGCAAAAAGAAATAGATCTACTTAATGCCGAAACGGCAGAAAAACGTCTTCAAAACCTTGCGTCTCTTCTTAAAGAGGAAAAGGAAAAGCCGACAGTAAGACCGGAATACGCAAACAATCATATCCATACGATATATTCGTTCTCACCGTATTCCCCCACCGCCGCAGTATATATGGCACGCGCGGAGGGACTCGAAACCGCGGGAATCATGGATCACGACAGTATCGGCGGAGCCGAGGAATTCCGTCTTGCGGGTAAGATCGCGGGAATCGGTACCACCTGCGGAATGGAATGCCGCGTAAGTCTCAGCAAAACGTCGCTGTCCGGCAGACGCCTCAATAACCCCGATCAGGCGGGCATTGCCTATATGGCGATCCACAGTGTTCCGAGTACGGGATTTTCACGACTCCAGGAGTTCTTTGCACCGCTTCGTGAAAACAGAAACGTCAGAAACAGAAGAATGCTCGAAAAGATAAACGAGCTTACCTCGCCTTACGGGATCACGCTTGATTTCGATATGGACGTAGTGTCTATCTCTTCCTATAAAGACGGCGGATCTGTTACCGAGCGTCATCTGCTTTACGCGCTTTGCAAGAAGATCCTCTCGGTCAAGGGCAGAGAAAACTGCGTTGAATTCATATCGGAGGAGCTCAAAATGCCCCTCTCCGAAAAACAGCGCTCTCAGCTTACGGATAAGAATAATCCGCATTTCCTATACGACATGCTCGGAATTATGAAAGCAAATCTCGTAGAGAAGTTCTATATTCCCGCAAGTGATGAATGTCCCGAGCTGTCGGAAATCGTCAAGCTTGCTGACGAGGTCGGTGCAATACTCTGTTATCCGTACCTCGGAGACGTAGGCGAATCGCCGACGGGAGACAAAAAGGCGCAGAAATTTGAAGACGATTTTCTTGACGACCTCTTTAAAATGCTTCAGCAAGAGGGTGTCAAGGCAATAACCTATATGCCTGCGCGCAATACCCCCGAGCAGATCAAAAGACTTCAGGGCCTTTGCCGTGAGTACGGAATGACCGAAATATCGGGCGAGGACGTTAATTCCTCCCGTCAGAGCATGATCTGCCCGATGCTTGCAAAGCCCGAGTTCCGCCATCTCGTCGATATGGCGTGGACTCTAGTCGAACGCGAAAAAGATTACAAATAATTTTTATACGGAGAAATAATGATGAAAACAAAGGCTGTTCGTATTCACGGAAAAAATGACCTCAGACTTGAGGAGATCGAGCTTTCCCACATTGGTGATGACGGCGTAAGAGTCAAGGTAATATCGGATTCCCTTTGCATGAGTACCTATAAGGCTGCTCTCGAGGGCGGCGATCACAAGCGCGTTCCCGATAACGTTGCCGAGACCCCGACGATCGTAGGTCACGAGTTCTGCGGCGAGATAATAGAGGTCGGAGAAAACTGGAAGCATAAGTATAAGGTGGGCGATAAGTTCACTATCCAGCCCGCGCACTATTATAAGGGCTCTCTGCTCGCCCCCGGATATTCATACACAGAGTGCGGCGGAGATACTCAGTACGCAAATATTCCTATTGAAACGCTTCTGTGCGACTGCCTTCTCCCTTATGACGGTGATGCATATTTCTACGGCTCTCTTTCCGAGCCTGTTAGCTGCGTAGTCGGAACCTTCAAGGCTATGTATCACACCAAGGCAGGAAGCTACAAGCACGAAATGGGTATAGTTGAGGGCGGAAAGATGGCGCTTCTTGCATCGGTCGGCCCCATGGGACTCGGTGCTATCGACTATGCTCTTCATGCCGACGTTAGACCCTCTCTGCTCGTCGTTACCGACATTGACCAGGACCGTCTTGACCGTGCGGCAAAAATTTTCACCGTTGAGCACGCAAAGGAACAAGGAATCGAGCTTCACTACGTAAATACAGGAAAGCTTGAAGATCCCATAAAGACTTTAAGAGAGCTTTCGGGCGGTACCGGATATAACGACGTTATCTGCTTTGCACCCGTAAAGCAGGTCGTTGAGCAGGCGGATGCGATCCTCGGATACGACGGATGCCTGAATTTCTTCGCGGGCCCGACAAACAGCCAGTTCAAGGCGGAGTTCAACTTCTTTAACGTTCACTATAATGCAACTCACGTAGTCGGCACGAGTGCAGGCAATACCAATGACATGCGCGACGCCGTCAAGATGTTCGCTGACGGAACGCTGAACCCCTCTGCAATGGTTACTCACATAGGCGGTCTTGATGCCGTTATAGATACCACGCTGAACCTTCCCAAGATCCCGGGTGGAAAGAAGCTTATATACAACCATATCAGCCTTCCCCTCGTTGCTCTTTGGGATCTCGAGGAAAAGGGCAAGGACGATCCGCTTCTTTGCGAGCTTGCGAAGATAGTTAAGGCACATAACGGACTTTGGAACGCCGAGGCAGAAAAATATCTGCTCGCAAACGCTAAGCCCATATCCTGATAAACATCTGATAAAACACACACATTGAAAACAATACGTTTTCAATGTGTGTGTTTGTATTATGATAACCTATTATTCTTTGCCTGCATAGGTATACTGACCGACAGCCTCTTTTACTGTACCATTGAAGCGTATACGGAATGGCTGATTATGTTTGCCCGTAACAGAGCAGGAGATCACGCGTCCGTTTTTCCATTCGGCGGAAACCGTAAAGCCGCCTCGCGCCATTAAGCCGCGGAACGAACCGTCTCTCCATGCGTCCGGCAGAGCAGGAAGTACGTCTATAACGCCGTCATGGCTCTGAATAAGCATTTCTGCAATACCGGCGGTGCCGCCAAAGTTGCCGTCGATCTGGAAGGGGGGATGATTGTCAAACATATTGGGTAAGGTGCTCTTCTTAAACAACGCTACCAAGTGCTGATAAGCGGCATTTCCGTCAGCCAATCGCGCGAAGAAGTTTATGATCCACGCTCGGCTCCATCCGGTATGGCCGCCGCCATTATTCAATCTGCGCTCGATGGTGGTTCTGGCCGCTTCGAAAAGCTCAGGAGTGGACTTTCGAATCTGAGAAGCCGGATGCAATGCGTACAGATGCGACATATGTCGATGTCCCGGCTCAGCGTCCTCGAAATCCTCCGACCATTCCATGATCTGTCCGTATTTTCCGATCTGCAACGGTGCCAGGCGGGAAAGAGCATCCGTTACTTGTTCTGCCAATGCTTCATTCTTATTAAGCGCGTTCGTTGCCTCGACGTAAAACTCGAAAAGCTCACGAATAATAGTGGTGTCTATGGTCGGTCCCGCACAGATATTAACGGGACTGCCGTTGCTTGGATTGATAAAGGTATTTTCGGGCGAACCCGCAGGAGCTGTTACCAAATATCCATTGCGGGGATCACAAACAAGATACGACAGGAAGAATTCAACCGCTCCCCTTAAAGTCGGATAGAAATCTTCAAGGACGGCACAGTTTCCGCTGTACAGCCATCTCTCCTTCACGTGCCTTAAGCACCACGCTCCCGCAGTAGCAAAGGCTCCGTATATCGGCTTACATCCAAGCGAGGTGTAGCCCCACGGATTGGACGTGAAATGCGTTACCCATCCTGGGCAGTGATACACGATCCGAGCCGTTTTTTCGCCTGCCTTAGCGATCATTTTTATGAAATCGAAGAACGGCTCGATCAATTCGGGAAGATTGCAGACATCTGCAAACCAATAATTCATCTGAATATTGATGTTGATATGATAGTCCGCAGACCACGGAGCCAGATAATCCTTACACCAGATTCCTTGAAGATTTGCCGGAAGCTTTCCGCGGGACGAGCCCAAAAGGAGGTATCGACCGAAATTGAAATACAATTCCACTAAGCCAATATCATCTTCCGGCTCGGCAAGACGTTCGTTCGTGGGAATCTGCGCTTCTTCACCGGATTGCGGGAACACGATCTCCGCGCGTCCCAACATTGAACTGAAGTAATCGCGGGTGTCACGGCGCAATTCCTCATACCCGGCCTCCATAGCACGATCAAGCGTTTCCCGACAGACCAAAACAGGGTCCAAATCGGTATGATATGCGGTGGCTGCCGTTATATAAACGTATTGGGCATCCTCTTTCACTTCTCTGCGGATCAGCACCGCAAACTTTGTCGGCAGATATCCGGTTGCAAAGATCTCATCATCCTCGTGGATAATAACGGTATTCTCGCGTTCATAGCGAAGCTTTACCGCATCCATATTGCCAACAATACGAATAACGGCTGTATTATACGTATAAGAAATAAAATAATCCCGCCGTAAGTCACCGTTAGTAACGGACGCAAGGCCTTCATCCAGAATCAGTTCCCTTCTGTACTCATCAGCCGTTTTGCAGGGGATCGTCAGATACAGATCTCCCGCCGTCTGGTATGAGCCGAATGCAGACGCGGCATCGTGATGTCCCTTTCCTCGGCAAACCAAATATTGATCACATAGCCGCTGTGCCTCTGTATAGTTTCCGTCGAAAATCAACTGACGGATCTCGTCCAAATGCTCATAGGTTTCGGGGCTGTCGTATTCATCACACTCCCATCCCGACCAAAAGCTCTCTTCATTGAGCTGGATCCGTTCCTCCGTTATGCCGCCAAACACCATCATGCCCAGCTTTCCGTTTCCTAAAGGAAGAGCTTCGTTCCAATCGTTTGCGGGTGACGTGTACCATAGTTTATTCTCTTTCATTTGCTGTTTTCTCCTTGAGCTATTCTCGCGGTTTGGCGTAACGCACAATAAACAACCGCGAAGGATTTACATGGACTATAAACTCAGTATTGAGTTAATTGTCCATGCGGCGGATCCGCAGTTAAGGCGTTTTTTTCGGATAAATTCCGATATTGCTTGCCTTATACCGGCAACAGTATGCCAAACTCACCGGGGGTTATATCCCATTTTCCGAGCGTATTTACGGGATCGCTGTCGGTCTTCCACGGCTTGCCGCATATTTTTATGTTAAGATGGATGGCAGTTTTTCCGTTCCATTTTTCGCGCGGTATCTTTACCGACAAAACGTGTTCTGCGACGCCGTCTTGTGTTCGGGTCTCGAGACGGTACTTGGACAGCTCCCCCTCGATCTTATCACCCCAAACGGATTGCAGTGAAAGGACTTCAGGAGAAAGCGAAAGTCCCTCATCCGTAACGTAAGTCTTTATCTCGGAGTGGCGCGAAGCGCCTGCGTTGGGATCATACACTATTCCGCTTTCGGGATGGAAGAGCGAAAATTCAAAGCAAACTGTAAATACGTCACGAGGAAGACATCTTATCGGAATCTTGATCTCGTCGCCCTCAACGTAAGCGCCGAATTTTCTGTTTTCGTCAATTTCCTCCCATCGGAAGCTGTCCTTACATTTACCCAGCGGGTAATGATCCATTCCCTCCGCATAATAATATCCGAGAGGAGATCTGCCGTCGTTAAGGCGTTTTCTTATCGTGACGAAGTCACCGTCGAAGAGCTTTTCAAGCTTATTTATTCGGCTCTTAAGCTTCTCGGGGAAGAACTTGAAGCCCTCGGATTCCGAGTGATAGCCGAGACGGGGATCCGAAACGCACAATTCTATCATTCTTTGAGAGTTTGCTATTTCCTCTCTGACGATACTCTCCATTTTGTCTACTACCGCATAGGGATCGTCAGCACCGGTGCCTAGAGTTTTTCGCAATCTGTAAAACTCCAGAATATTTTTTCCGGATCTGAACAAAATGCCCGTCGCTTCGGCACATGTGATATGCTCGTCGCCCTTCGGAAGCGGGAGCAGGTCAATACCTCTTTCCCACGATTTACACATTCTTTCAGCAAGAGCTATTGCCTCCTCCAGAGTATGACCGTTGAACAGGCATTCGCCTATTCTGTCTCCGTCGGGCGGATCTGTTAGCTGCCACGAGCGCGGCAGCGATCTGTTAACGGGAATGGGGGCAAGGTCCCAGACAACGCCGTCGTGCATGGGTCCGTAGTAGCTGAACATTATGTTCGTAGGATAGTTGCGGTATCCCTCCTCAAATGCGCTCCAAGCTTCTGCCATCTGCTTCGCCCTCGACTTGCCGTAAATGCGTGAGGCGAGCTCAATAAGGAAAGACGTTTTATCCGAAAGATCATCCATATATGAAAGCTCAGTCGATGCACGGTTCATAAGTGATGGATAATTCCCGAAATACCAGCACTCCATGATTCCCGTGACTCCAAGCTCTCTTGCCGTTTTATACTTGTCAAAAAGTATGCCCGGTACAGGAATGTACGGCACGGTCGCTATCTCGTGAGAGGAGCACACCTGCATCTTCGCATAGGCAGGATTGCCATGTTCCTTTGCCTCGCGGGCGGAAAGGGTAAACATATCCGACGGTCCAGTATAGGAGAGCCAATAATCGTACGCAATTCTCGGCTTTCCAAGCTGAGTGTCTACGCCTCCGTCCTCAAAGTTCTGCATAATGACGATGTCGGTTGGCGTATTACGTATATATTCGGCGATATCGTCGTCGTCCCAATATCTGTGTCCGTATGTCCAGCTGATAAATTCGGCACCGGTTCCCGCACGGCGAAGCCCCTCCTTGATGAGGTCAACGCTGTATGCGAGGTTTTCGCCTCTGGTGTATTTCGAGCATCTCGGGCAGGTCTTATAGGTGCCTACCGACGCGCAGGTAGTAAGCCGTTCTCCCGCGGGTATGGTGATATATCCGCCGAGATCGGGGATTGATTTAAAGATGTTTTCGAGGCAATAGATAACGTGCTCGCGCGTTTTTTCGGCTCTTGCACAAAACGGGTAGTAGCCGGTTACAGGATCTGCTCCAAGCATATCCTCACGTCCATCCAGCTTATCCTTGGTAAGACCTATCGGTTCAATGGCGAAAATATATACCTTAATGCCGTACCTCTTGCATCTTTCTACGATGCCCGCAAGCTTCTCCATTCTCTTCTCGCAGCCCTCGTTATTCGTCGGAAGATACGGTGAATGTATAAGCTGCGCAAAGGAAGTGTATATCCAGATACCGTTCGTACCGTTGTGCGCGAGTCGGTTAAGATAGTTTTCGGGATAATAATCTATATCGTCAAGAAGCTCGTCACCGTATTTCGGCGGACGGTTGGTGGGAGAAAAGAAGCCCCTCGTTATGCGTTTTTTGATCTGCGAGGTGCGTATGACGTCACCAAGCGTGAGGAAGGGTCCGTCGTGCTTGATCAGCTCCTCCTCAAGATAGTAGACGGCGCGCCTTGCGCCTTCGGAATCCGAGGCAAAGATGCAGCACTCGTTTTCATTTACCGAAATCTTGTAATCCTGCTCGCCGAAGCCTTCGGAACAGGTAATTTTTATAGGATATTTATTTCCCAATATTCCGGCTGACGAAAGAAAGCTCTTAAAGTCGTCGACAGCCGTGGCAATTACCTCTTTCCACTCCCCATAAACCTCGGCAATATATGCTCCCGTCACCGATATTTCATCGGGATCGGGCGCCGTTCTCGTAAAGTTTTCGGGCATCGATCGATGCATAGGACTGTTCAGCCAGCTTATAAACTCGGGTGCGGGCTGTTTATAAAAAAATTCGTCAGTACGCATTTTGTCCTCCGTCTTCATGTGTTGAGTTCATTGTATCACACCTAATAGGCAAATTCAATAAGGAATTCAATAACATATGCCAAAAAACTCAAATGGAAACCATTCATTTTCCTGATTCTGACTCGACAAATGATGTCCGGATTGATTATAAAATTTGAATAAGTTGACAAATCTTTCCGTATCGTGTATATTATAGTTACAAGCGCAGATGGGAGATAATCATGAAGAAAACAACCTTGATTTACTTTATAACGTACGCTGTTGTATTGATCGTTAACGTGCTGGTTGTTTGCATCAAAATCAACAACGCAAGTATTACAAGTTTTTCGCTGCCTGCCATTTTTTTGATGTTTGTAATGATTATCCATGCCGTTTTGTCTTATTTTCTTCGGCACAAAGGAAATGCTCTTCTTTTCAGACGCGGTGGAGTATTTAACATTTTTTTCCACGATAAAGATTATACTTTTGATAATGCGTATTTGAGTCGCTTTTTCCTTATGCTTAAAGTACACTGTATTGCTATTCCTTTCTATATCCCTCAAATATTTTTTACATCAAGCGCTATTGCAACACTCTGGGCATTGGTTCCTTGTTCTTTTCCACAGATCGTTTATATTATTATTGGCATTTCAGATACGCTGAAAGAAGTAAAAGAAGACAAGGCAAAAAAAGAGCAATTAGAAAGAGATCGTATAAACCAAGAACGGCGTGAAGAACTTGGAAAATGGCGATAGTAACGTAAAGGGTCTATTCGGATTCACTGAATAGACCCTATTATTCAAAGCATTAGTACATACCTTTATTTTTCAACTGCATGTGCATTTTTTTGCCTGGCTCCGACAGATCATGTCCGAATAAAACATTGTCTAACATATTGTCAAACGCACATCACATGTGATATAATAATGAAATAAAGAATACTAGAAATATCAGTAATAGTGTTGATTATTTTTTAGAAGATGAAATTGATAAATTTTTAAATGATTTTGGAGATTCTTGGAATAATTTTTGGAGTTTTTCTTGGATTTAATGTCAAAAAGGTGAGATATAACAATGAAAAAAATTTTTAAATATGATTATTTAAATAAAAAAAGAAATTTCTGCATTATACTAACGAGTTTTACAATTG
>JAZQGU010000025.1:0-25526 GCA_045540175.1 Eubacteriales bacterium
CGTGATTTTCAAGATATTTTGCGATTTTCTCGGCATTCTCGCAATGACGCTTCATTCTCACGTGCAGGCTTTCAAGTCCGAGATTGAGAATAAAGGCGTTCTGGGGCGACTGAACCGAGCCGAAGTCACGCATAAGCTGTGCGGTCGCCTTCGTTATATACGCGCCCTCAAGTCCGAAGCGCTCGGTGTAGGTCACGCCGTGGTAGCTGTCGTCGGGCGTGCAAAGACCGGGGAATTTATCGGGATATTTCGTCCAGTCGAACTTACCCGAATCGACGATACATCCGCCGACTGCGGCACCGTGACCGTCCATATATTTGGTCGTCGAATGAGTTACTATATCCGCTCCGAATTCGAACGGACGGCAGTTTACAGGGGTCGCGAAGGTATTATCTACTATCAGCGGAACTCCATGCTTATGTGCGGCGTTTGCGAATCTTTCAATATCGAAAACGGTAAGCGCGGGGTTTGCAATGGTCTCGCCGAACACAGCCTTTGTATTTGGTTTGAATGCCTTTTCAAGCTCCTCGTCGGAGCAGTCGGGGGAAACGAAGGTGAATTCGATTCCCATGCGCTTCATAGTAACGGCGAAAAGGTTATAGGTTCCGCCGTAGATAGACGCGCTCGACACGACGTGATCGCCGCATGACGCTATATTGAAAATGGAGTAAAAGGATGCCGCCTGTCCCGACGATGTGAGCATCGCGGCTGTTCCGCCCTCAAGCTCGCATATCTTTGCCGCGACCGTATCGCAGGTCGGGTTCTGCAGGCGCGAGTAGAAATATCCCGGCGCCTCGAGGTCGAAGAGCTTTCCCATCGCCTCGCCCGTCGCGTATTTGAACGTCGTGCTCTGTATTATCGGTATCTGTCTCGGCTCGCCGTTTCCCGGTGTATATCCGCCCTGGACACAGACTGTGCCAACTTTTCTTTTATCTGCCATTTTTTTGCTCCTTTAGGGGTTTATTAGAATAATTATACCTCATTTGCACTCTATTGGCAATAGTTTTGAAAAAATTCTTTTTTCACCTTGGAACATTCGTGCCGATGATAATTGGTGAAATACGGCGGTATTTACGCGACAACAATTCTCTTCGCGTCAGCCGTTCCCTGCGCGATCTCGCCTACCGTGCCCTTCAGGCGAAGGAGACCATTTCGAGGCGCGACGGCAAGGACGCTACGATTGAAGAGATAGCCGCTGAGCTTCAGAAAAACGGTGAAAACCGTACCAAGGAGGAAATATCGACTGCCCTTGAGGCAATATCGGCGCCCGTTTCAATTTACGATCCCGTTTACGGCGAGGGCGACGACAGCCTTTATATTATGGATCAGTTGCGTGATGATTCGGCGTCGGAGGAATGCTGGCTTGAAAGCATTGCGCTCCGAGAGGCGCTGAAAAATCTCTCGGAGCGTGAAAAAACTATTTTGAATTTGCGTTTTTATAAGGGAAGGACCCAGATGGAGATCGCGTCGGAGATCGGCATCTCACAGGCGCAGGTGTCGAGGCTTGAAAAAGGGGCTATTGAGAGGATAAAAAAAGAGATGTAATAAGACAGCATTCACTCTTTCTGTATGGGAGAGGTTTGCTCGAAACTCCAAAAACTCGCGTTCGCTCGTTTCGGGGAACCCCGCGCGCTCTCGACGGATAAAAATGACGTTACATCACACCGAACGGGCGACCAATGGTCGCCCCTACAAAAACATTCGGAGGCGCCTTGTAGGGGCGAGCAATGCTCGCCCGCGTAAAAACATTGTTACATTACACAACTCTGACTGCAACGACCGTCATATCGTCGCTTCGTTCGTTCTTCTTTTTTGCTCTTTCAAGGATCGACCGGGCGACCGTTGTAAGCGATCCCTTGGGATCTATCTCGTCCGACAGCATTGAAAGAAGCCACGCGCCGTCCTCAAAGCTTTGGCTGACTCCGTCGCTCACCATCACGATCAGATCGTCCTTTTCGAGCTTAAAGCCGACCTCCTCCGACGCGATCTCGCGCGTTATTCCGATAGGAAGCGAGGTCGATGCGATTTTGAAAAGCCTGCCGCCTCTTATTATATACGACGCCGCCGCGCCGCTTTTGATAAACGACGCTTCCCCCGTCAGCATATCAATTTCAAGCAGGTCGACTGTTGCAAAGCATTCTAGATTCTTATTTCTTATAAAATTGTTCAGCATTTTCAGAACCGTATGCTTTTTGTTTCCCGACGAGAGGAGCTTACTTAAAAATATCCCCGTCATTTTCGACGTCATCGACGCCTCGGGGCCGCTTCCCATTCCGTCGCTTATCAGCGCGTAATACTTGTCCTCTTTGTTCTCAAATACCGCCGCGCTGTCGCCGTTGACCTCCTCATTTTTCTTTTTCACCGAGGCGCGCGCCGATTCGCAGTTTATTAACCTCTCGGCGGTAGCGTGCATTGTGACGTAATCGCCGTCGATCTTGAATTCGGGGGCGGTCAAGGAGATGCCGCAGGCGTTTGAGAATACCGTTTTCATTTCCTCCGTGCTTAGTTTGACCCGGTCGAGGTCAACTCCGCCCGCGATCAGCGTTTTTTTCCTTTTTCCGTAGAGGGCGATACTGTTAAAGCCCATTCCCATATCTATTGCCGCGCTCCTGACCTTATCGGTCAGCGCTCCGTCGAGGACGTACTCCTGCGCGTTTTCCTCGGACGCCTCGGTAAGTAACTTTGCCATTGCCTCGTAATCGAGGGCAAAGACCTCCGTTTTGTTCTGCCGTGCCGCACTTTCAAGCAGGCGGGCGTGGGAAAGATTGACGTCGGAAAGCGCCTTTACCACGTTCGGGCAGACCGATAGAAAATGTGCCGGAACATACGAGGAATCGGCGTTGCCGTGGCGGACTACCGCGTTTGCGAGCTTGTTCATAACGTCAGCCGTTCTTTCATATTCCCTGCCCCAGCACGCGATGCAATTCGGGCAGGTCTTGCAGTATTTCTTGAAGGATTCTTCGCATATCCCCCTCACCTGCCAGGCTCCCGGGGTCGTCAGTCGGTTCGACAGCGCGTAAAACACGCCCGAAAGCGACGTCATCGCCTCAGACAGGGCGTTCAATCGGTTTTGCATCGATTCTTCCTTTTTGCTCACCAGCATTGCGGCGTTCGACGCTTCCTCGCTCAGAACCGTTCTGCTTCCCAATATGCTGATTTTGCCTATCCCGCCGAAGCGGATTATCGGCAGGCAGATCGCACCGCCCAAAAGCAGCGCCGGAACCGTCGACATCAGCGACCCGCCTCCCTCGCGGACGAGGGCGAAGATCACACCGCAAAGGCATCCGCCTCCTACCGCGACGGTGCTTGAATATCTTCTCATTCTTCCCGCAAGTGCGCCCATGATTCCCATCATTGCCGCGCTCGGAGAGCTGATTGCCAGTCCGCCCGCCATTCCGAGAAGTCCGCCCTTGATGCTTCCCGTGCTTAAAGCCGTCGCAAGCGTCATAAGCGAGCCGACCGTTATTGCGGGATAGAATCCGAGCATTTCAAATTCCTTGAGCCCAATGAGCAGAGACAGATACAAGGCAAAGCTTCCCAGCTCCCGTCTTGCGTTTCCGTTTTCCTTTTCTCCAAGCGCTCCCGAATACAAATACCCGCAAAGCGGAACTGCGACTATCAGAAATATCGCCTGATAGAGCTGTTCTTTTCGGAATCCGCCCGCGAAGATCCCATAGATCCCGCATACGAATCCGCCCGCCGCTCCAACCGCCATTCTCAGCGTCGGCGGCTCGGAAAATAGCCGTTCTCTTCTTCCCTCCAAAATATATGAAATAAGTAATCTCAGCACAACTATAAGTATTGATGAAACGAAATATATCGTTCTGTTTTCGCCGTAGACGGTTGACAGCAGCACTCCTCCGAGCATCCAGAGCGTGTTTTTTTCGCTTCCGCACAAAAGCGACATTCCGAACGGCATCGTTCCGTGAAAGACCTCCGCCCGAGACAGAATGAATGCCGTTATCATACTCAGCGTTCCCGCAAGAGTGCCTTCGCCTGCCTTCGCAATTTTCTTCGATCCTTCACGCTCCGTTCTTTCCGAAATATACGCGCCGAACCATTTTGCCGCAAGCGACGACAGCGGATTCTTCCCTTTTTTCTCCTTTTCCTTTACACCCGAGTCCTCCATTTTTTACGTCCTTTCCTTTTATTATTGTAAGTCACATTTTACACACTCCCCTCCGCGCAGTCTGTCGAAACTGCGGACGCGCGTTTTAACTATTTTTGGCGATATTCGGGCTGTTTTGGTCTTACGGCGCTTAACGCGTGAAAAAAAGATAAAACCGTGGCGCAGTTGCTCCTTTGTCGGGATTTTTAGGCGAACGGTTTTTTTGCTGATTTTGTCTCTTTTGGTTAACACTGAGATGAATATTAAATTTTTTCATATTCCTTATTAAAAAATATTGTCATATCGTTTTTTATTTGATATAATTATTAAGATAACACCGTATAACCCTTGAAAGGATCATATTGATGTACGAAAAAAGAAAAAGAAAACTCGGTGACCGCGCCGACGGCTTTAAGGTCCGCGGTCTTGACCCGTACGATTACGTTTCTCCTTACATAATGGTCGAGCGTAACGACGCGTCAAATTTCTTCAGCGATAAGTTTGAGACCTCACAGGCAGAAAAATACGTTAAGGAAAAGCGTGAACAGGGTCTTAAGAACTTCGGAATTATGCACGTTATCCTCGCCGCGTACGTTCGCACCGTTTCCCAGAAGCCTTATCTTAACCGTTTTCTCTCGGGTCAGAAGATATTCGCCCGCAAGAATATTCAGGTTAATATGGCAGTAAAGGAGGAGCTTTCCTCCGACAACACGAACACCGTTATAAAGGCGGTTTTTGAGCCCGAGGATACTGCCAAAGACGTTTACGAGCGCTTCACGAAAACCTACAACGATGCCTTCTCGGGCGGCGAGAACGCTTTCGACGGCGTTGCGCGTATGCTTAACTACGTTCCCGGACTTATCAAGAAATTCGTTGTCTGGTTCCTTAAGCTGCTCGACTACTTCGGACTTCTCCCCGGCGGTCTGACGACCGTAAGCCCGTTCCACGGCTCGATGTTCATCACCTCGATGGGATCGCTCGGTATTCCGCCTATCTATCATCATCTTTACAATTTCGGTAACGTTCCGCTGTTTATCGCGTTCGGCACCAAGCGTCATGTTTGTGAGCTTGATCTCGAAGGCAATCCCGTTCGCCGCAAATATATTGATTACGCGATAGTAACCGACGAGCGTATTTGCGACGGATTTGCTTATGCATCTGCCTTTAAGACCTTCCGCCGTTATCTTGCCAATCCGTGGCTTCTTGACAGTCCTCCCGAAGAGGTTTTCGAGGATCCCGATATAGACAAGAAAAAGAAGGTCAAAAAGAAGAAGGAAAAGAAGTCGAAAAAGGATAAGAAATGATAAAAAGCACCTGTGAAAACAGGTGCTTTTTTAATGAATAATGAATGATGAATAATGAATGATGAATAATGAATAATTGTCGTGCGAAGCATCGAGACGTTGTCTTACCTTCCCCAGCGGGGGAAGGGGGACCGCAGACGCTGCGTCTGCGGTGGATGAGGTGTTCGGGTGTGATGTAACATAGTTTTGGTGCGGGAGGAGCAAGCCCCCGCCCTACGATGTAACCCTATTATAACACAAATCGGCAGAGAAAACAATATCTCTGCCGATTTGTGTTTGTAGGGGCGACCATTGGTCGCCCGTTTTGGTTTTGCGGTTGTTTGCGGGCGACCAATGGTCGCCCCTACGGTAAACTTCCTTATGAGAAGGAGCACAATCCGCCCGTTTTTGCATTATTTCTTCGGTTTTTTGATCTTATTGAGCTTTTTATTCATTTTAAGAAGCTCTTCCTTTGTGAAGGAGATATTCATCATTCCCATCATGCTCGAAAGGCGAAGCACCGAGAAGCCGCCCAGCATCTGCATCATACCGCTCTCTGCACCTCCGCTGAGATCAACGTCGAAGCCGCCCGACTTCTTTTCGCCGTCCTTACCCTTCTTGTTTGCGCTCATCTTCTTTTTGATCTTGAGTCCCATGCTGACAAGCCAGAGCTTTCCGCGCTTGGTCTCTATGATATCGGAGATCTTATCGTTAAGCGAGAATCGTCCCTCGGGAGCGGTGATATCGAACCAGTTGAGAACCGCGCCCTTTTCAACGAGGACGTAGTCCATATTCATCTCATCGACCTTGCGGATGATTCCCTCGTCGGTCAGCTCCCCTGCCTTTGCGACGATCTTGCTCTCGCCCGCATTCTTAACATCAAAGTAGAAGAAATGATCGGGAGCGGTCTTTTTGCCGATGCTTTCGCCGTTGACGAAGAGCTCGACCTCGGGGAGATTCGAGTAGACCGTTACCTTGGTCACGTCCTCAACTCTGTCTATATATCTCTTTCCGCAGAGATGAACGAAAGGATCGATCTCGGGTGAAACAAGCCATGCCTTATAAGCATAGAAGGAATCCTTCTTATACTTTCTGTCCATCGTGACAAGACCCTTATGGTTCTGCCCGTTCTCACCGCCCTCTGCTCTTGCGTCTGCGCCGAAGTCGAACATATTCCAAACGTGGGTCGCCCATATATACTTGCGGGTAAAGAGCTGTTTTATAAGCTCCTCGTGATAGAACGCCTGATATTCCTCGGTATAGTCGCCCTGCTTCGGGTCGGACGTGTGCCAATTCAGCGCCTCACAGCCGTACTCGGAGCATCCGATCGGAATGTTCGGGTGTGTTGCGTGGAACTTATCGAACCACGGGCCGTTCATCGAGGTATCGCCGCCGTACCAGCCGAAATAGTGGTTATAGGAGACTACGTCGGGAATGAGCAGATACGGGTCGTCCATCTTACACATCGAAACTGCCGCTATCGTCGTCAGACGCGTCTTGTCGATTTCGTGAACGAGGTCGTTAAGGATCCTGTGGTTTTCAAGCAGATCCTCGTCGGAGCCGCCTATCGAGATCTCGTTCGAAAGTCCCCAGACTACGATAGAAGGATGGTTATAGTTCTGATACACGAGCTCCTTCATCTGCGAAACGGTATTCTCGCGTCCGCCCGGCATATGCTTCGAGATATAAGGAATTTCCGCCCAGATAACGAGACCGCGCTCGTCACAGAGGTCGTAGAAATACTGATCGTGCTGATAGTGTGCAAGTCGGATCGTGGTCGCACCGACCTCGCAGATAAGGTCGATATCCTCCTCGTGATGCTCGGGAAGAAGCGCGTTACCGACGCCCCATCTGTCCTGGTGGCGCGATACACCGCGGAGCGGATATTCCTCGCCGTTAAGAATGAATCCGTTGTCGGGATCGATCTTGAAGGTACGGCATCCGAAGCGGCTGCAGACATTGTCGACAACCTCTCCGTTTTCCATTATCTCCGCCTCGCAGCAGTAGAGATAAGGATCCTTGCGTCCGTTCCAGAGGCGGACGTTCTTCATCTCGAAAACGACCTTGGTTTCAGTCGATTCGATCTTATAAAGCTCGTTTTCTTCCTTATCGTAGACGGTATAGACTATCGTCTGTCCCTCTTTGAGACCTGAAACGTAGGTTTCAACCTCGACGCTTGCGTCGGTGCCGTTTACCGTCGGAGTTATTGCAATTCCGGGGGCTCCGTAATAATCGAGGTCAAAGTGTGTTTCGTTTACGCAGATAAGGTTTACGTCGCGGTAGATTCCGCCGTAGAATGTGAAGTCTGCCATCTGAGGATAAACGGTATCCGAAGGGGAGTTATCGACCAATACCGCTATCTCGGTATTATCCTTCAGCTCATCCGTTATATCGACTCTCCAGGTCGAATATCCGCCGTCGTGATGCGCGAGCTTTTTGCCGCCTGCGTAAAGGTCGACAGAGGAGTTTGCTCCGCGAAGCTCAACGTAGTATCTGTCTGCGGCGGGAAGCTCTTCCTTTACGAGCGTTTTAACGTAAAGGCAGGTGCCGCGGAAATAGTCGTTACCGCCGTCCTGACCGTCGATAGCGTTCCAGGAATGGGGCAGATTTACCGCTTCGCCGTCGCGCGCGGTGATATCTGCCGTATTTTTTACAAATAGCCAATTATTGTTTAAAGAAACTGTTTTTCTCATTTTATTCTCCCTGTTACATTTCTGCCTTTCTTGCTGCGAGCTCGGTATTCATCTTGTCAAGAGTTTTCTTATCGAGATTATATATAACTGCAATGCCGATAAACTGAAGCACCGCGCTGAACATATAAAGTCCCGCTACGAGCCAGCACATATTGTGTGAGGTTGCCGCCGACTGTCCGATCGTTCCGTATTTGGCCTGATATCCGAGCCAGCCCATAAGGAGAAGGACCATGGACGGACCGATTCCCTGCGCGAGCTTACGGAAGAAGGAGTGGAGCGAGTATACGGTTCCCTCTTCGCGGGTACCGAATTTCCATTCGTTATAATCGATAGCATCGCCCATCATTGCCCACGATACACAGGTGTAGACACCCATACCGATACCGTAGATGACAAGACCGAGCAGATATACGACAAGCGAGGTCTTTACGTTGCTTATAGTCGGGAAAATGAGCATTATTACACCGCCGACGAGCGATACAATAGTACCCATTACCGACGCTTCCTTCTTACCGTATTTCTTTACGATCTTTGTAATGAACGGCATAAAGAAGAACATCGGAAGGAATCCGACCATCTGTACGATACCCGAAAGAGACGCCATATTGAAGTACGTTGCGAACATGATGGTCGTCGCGGTTGCAGCGGCGTTCATGCCGAGGAACATACCCATTGCCGCCAAAGTCGCACCGACTGCGGGACGGTTTTTCATAAACTTACCGAACGCTTTTGCGATATTGAACTTTTCGGTCTTTTCGTTCGTCTTGACGGTGTTTTCGTCAACGCGGACGGTAATATTCTTGATCATGAAAAGGAATGCGAGGAAGCCGATGACTCCCATAATGAGTGCCGCCCAGAACACTCTGTCGCCGAGAAGGACCTCAAGAGGCTTACCTGTGAGCGGGCTCAATACTTCCTCACCCAATTCGTACGGCTTATTGGTCAAAGGATTGATAACGATATTCTCGGGGCTGAACTTGTCCGCCGCATCCTTCGGGATCTCGATCTTGCTTAAGAAGTCGGTCGTTCCGTCAAACTTGACCTTGCGCCAGATGAGAAGGGGAAGAATGGTGCTGGGAAGAATGTTACCGATCATAGAGCCGATGGAACGCCAAGTCGAGAGCTGTGCACGTTCGCCAACATCTTCGGTAACGAGCGAGAGCATCGAGCCGTAAGGCACGTTCGCAATCGTGTAGAATGCGTCCCAAACAATATATCCGAGGACGAAGAGGATCGCCTTAAGAACCTTTGGAGCGCCCGGGAACGGGAGGAATACTGCCGCTCCGCCGACGAGCAGACCGCAAGCGCCTATAAAAATATAGGTCTTGAATTTGCCCATTTTGTACTTTCTTCTGTCGTTGTCGATAAGCGAGCCGATCATCGGGTCGTTTACTGCGTCCCAGATCTGAACGAGAAGCAGAAGAATGGAAAGAAGTCCCGTTTCAAGCATCATATACACGAGCCAGAAGGTCTGAACCGTATTCTTGAGCGAGAAGCTCATATTACAGCCGAGGTCTCCTGCCGCGTATGCGAGCTTGTCTCGGATGCCAAATTTGCGATGGCCTTTTTCGTCAAGAATTTTCTCTTTTTTCATAAATAAACTCCCTTTTCTAAAATTGTATTTCATTAAGGATAGTGTTTTCAAATGACAGTAATATAGTAACACATATGTTCCAAAAATGCAAGAAAAAATTCAATTTTTTTGTGCAAATAATAAAAAATCGGGCATAGAAAAGGGCGTCGATATGCGACACCCTTTATCTTGCTTAGTTATTTTTGTAAACGTGCGTTTTGGAGCTGTATATCATAGAAGGAATTGGTTGTCAACAAAAGGCAAAAAGCCGCCAATGCGGCTTTTCCTTATGGTGCGGGTAGCAGGGGTCAAGAACCGGCTTTTCGGAGAATGATAGTATGATTTTAATCGTTTCCGTACGAAAAGCTGTCTTTCGCCAAGGCGAAAGAGAGAACCGACCGCGCAAACTCTCATGATAATTAAAAGAGGAGGCGAATGCCTCCTCTTTTAATTATGGTGCGGGTAGCAGGGGTCGAACCTGTATGACCGTGAAGTCACTAGAACCTGAATCTAGCGCGTCTGCCAATTCCGCCATACCCGCATATTCAATTTAACTATTGTTCCTCCATACCCGCTATAAGATATAAGGTAACGCTATGTATTATATCATTTGAATGCAATTTTGTCAAGAGCCGAAAAAGAAGTTTTCCGTTCTTTAAGGACAACACGGGGGTCAACGTAAAGAAAACTGTCGGAATGGATCCAAATTATGTTACATCGCTTTAACACACGGTTGCTTCGCAACCTACACCTCATCCGAGGCTCTGCCTCTTGCACCATTCCCCTGAGGGGAAGGCTAACGACGTCTCGATGCATCCTTAAATCGAAAGGGGATTCCAAAGGGGAAAACGTGTGCGGAATTTTGCGAAAGAAAAATTCAAACGGTTTGCCCCTTGGCGTGTTTCTTTTGTAACTTTTCTTACACGAGTAAGAAAAGTGGTAAAAAACCTCATCCGCGGTTTACCCTCTTAGACACACTTCCCCCGAGGGGAAGGCAAGAGGACGCTCCGATACTTTGAGGGATAATTACCCCCACCCCTTACACTTGGTTTTCGCTATACATAAAAATCGGCCGTATGAAACCATACGACCGATTTTTTGTTTTGATTAACCGACGATACCGGAACGCTCGATACCCTGTACCAGGTACTTCTGGCAGAAGAGGTAGATTATTACGAGCGGGAGCATTACGAGAATTGCTTCCGTGCCGTATACTGCGCCATCGAAGAGCACCTTTACGGCGTTGTAATCCTGAGTTCTCAGTACTGACGGGATTCCCATATTCTGCATATTGTTCAGCAGGAAGACGTTCTCGGTGATTCCGAGGGTGGTAACGTAGAAGTTATCCGTCCACTGCCATGCAAACGAGAAGAGGAATATCGTGATCATCATCGGGATCGAGATCGGAACAATGATCTTGAAGAAAGTCTTGAAGGGGCCGTAGCCGTCTATGTATGCCGATTCCTCGAGCTCATCCGGAACGCCCGCAAAGAACTGTCTCATCATGAATATGAACAGACCGTTCTTGAACGCAAGTCCCGTAGCAGAGAGAATGATCATAGGCAGGAAGCTGTCTGTCATATCGATCGTATTCATTCCGAGGAGGCTGAGCAGACCCGTCTTTCCGATTCCGATATCAAAATATCTGAACTTCATCATAAGCGAGAGCTTAAGCGTATCGTGGGGAACTACCATCGTAAATATGACGAGAGCGAAGAGAAGCTTCGAACCCTTAAACTTATACTTTGAGAAGCCATATCCGATAAGCGAACAGACAAAGGTCTGAATAATCGCACATATCAGCGACAACATTGCCGTATTGAAGAGTCCTTCAAAATATCTGTTATGTACAATTACCGCCTTGTATATATCAAGGTTAGGTCTTTTAGGGATAAGCTTAACGGTTTCATCGGAGAAATCCTTTATGCTCATAAAGGAAGCAGCGATCTTAGTGTAGAACGGGAAGAGAATGACGTAGCTGATTCCGAGGAGGAGAAGGAACTTGAAGAGCCAGGTCATACCCTTTACAAATGCCGTTCCGGTGAGGAACCTCAGGCGGAATCTGGTCCACCAGTTCGTTCTTTCAAAATCAACTTTGATCTTATTCTTCGTCTCGCGCTTGATCTTAGGAGAGTTAGTTTTTGTGTTATTCATTTGCATTCCCTCCTTAATCGCGTCTCTGGTAGAAGATGTATGCGGAAAGCACACCTGCTACCACGGCAATTATGCCGATTACTATCGCAAAGTAGATCCACGACATCGCCGTTGCCATCTCGCGGGCTCCGAGCTCCGGAACCGTATACTTACTGTTAATGAATGTCATTATTACACTGTCACTTGACGTGAAGGAGTCGATAATAGTATAGATCGCGTTTACGAGGATCATCGGGCTGATCATCGGGAAGGTTATCTTCCAGAAGGTTTCCCAACCCGTTGCACCGTCGATCGAGCAGGACTCGTATATCGCAGGGGATATAGACTGAAGACCTGCAAGGAATATAAGCATCTGAACGCCCGAACGGTTGATGATATTGTATATATCATTTACGAGCCCTGTGATGTACTTAACGAGTCCGCTACCGATCTGCATATTCTGGAACAGCCATTTAAAGTCTGTTACAGAGACTATCTGTGACGCAGCATCGCCTGTTACGGCACCGGATCCATCGTCGACCGATCCTGTCTGATCCATATAGTTACCAACAGCAGCTCCCATATTGGAGAAGCTGTTAATAAGACCTGTTGAAAGGATTACGGGGACGAAGAAGATTGCACGGAACGCCGCGCGTCCGAACATCTTCTTATTGAGAAGGACTGCTACGAAAAGCGCAAAGATTACGATCGCGGGGATATCGAAGACAAGCTCCTTGATTCCGGCAATAAGGTTCTTTACGAAATCGGGGTCCTTCGTCAGCGCGTCCTGATAATGCTCAAGACCCGCCCACTTAAGCGCGTGTCCGCCGCCCTTTGAAGCGGGAAGGGGAGTAAGAGTATTGAAGCTATATGACAGAGAGTCAATAATTATCGGAAGATAGATCAGTACCATACCGATAATGAAGGGGAGAATGAACAGCCAGCCTGCTCTCGCCTTTTTCTTATCAAGAGATACTATTTTCTTGCGCTTTTTTGTCGCGCTTTTCTTAGTTTTTACTGCCGTCATGCTACTGCCTCCTCTCCGCTGTTAACAACTATGTTGCCGTTACCGTCTATTACGACGTATCCAAGCTTTGCTATTACCGCTTCTCCAAGCTCTTCAACAGTTACGTCGAAGTAGTTGTAGTTGAGAATGAAGGTATAGCCGTTTGTGAAGGTTACCTTAACTATCATTCCGTTATCGACCTTATATTTTGCGGTCGGATCAGCGGGAGCACCTGCTGCAGCGCCGCCTGTTGCCTTATTCGGAATGTAATTATCACCGAGGTGGTCCTTAAGAGCCTCTTCTCTTTCGGCATCCTCCAGATTTTCCTGTTCCTTGTCTGCCTTTTCCTGCTCTGCCTTTTCCTGCTCAAGCTTATCTGCCTTGAGTTCTTCCTCTGTCGGGATTCTCATGCCGGAAAGGAATTCATGGTTAGAAATCGGGGAAGACTTAACGAGAGAAAGTGCTTCATTGAGAGCCTTATAGGTCTCTACCATGTCTTCTCTCCAGTTTTTATAGGAGATCGAGAAGTACTTGGAAAGGATCGCATCTTCCTTAAGCTTTTCAGTATTGCGGTAAACGAGGATAAAGTAAGGATTAGCGCCGTTTTCGAGGATTCTCAGCATTTCGTAACGCATATCGCCTGCCATATTGGTAGGAGATCCTGCATAGTTAAGATATCCATGGTATACGAGTGCGAAGAAGGGGATTGTCTCAGATGCCTGAGCGTGACGAGAAGATGCGAGCGGGACATTGAGAACATGCTTAGCATATCCGACGGCGTAAGCATTACCGCCGTTCAGCATTACGTCATAGCCTGCCTCACGAACCTTAGCAAGGGTGCTCATTACCTGCTGCTTGGAGTCCTCACGGTTGTAAGGAGCGTCCTCGTCGAAGTCAGACGAAAGGTCAGAACCGAGAGCGCCGAGTGAAAGTCCTTCGAGCTTGAGCTTCTTAGCGTCCTTATTGAGCTTATTAAAGATGCTTTCAAAGGAGGAGGGAGCAATTACAAGCATACCTGTGCTCGTGAACTTCTGAAGAACTGCGTCGTATTCCTTCTTCTGTGTGAAGCGGTCGTCGACCGTGCGGACTGCTTCCTTACGGCGGTTGAAGCCGTCGAAGAGCTCATCCTTATAGGTATACGAGAAGTCTGTATCGAGATATATCTCGAAGTTATTCTTGTTTGCGTACTTCTGGAGACTCTTAAGTCCGCTGTTTCCGCCGACTGCCTTTTCAACGTCGATCTGGTTAGCAAGCGTGCTCTTAAGACCGCCGTTTATATAACCTGTGAGCTTAAATACGAGGTTGGTTATGCCCTCCTCGCCGAGCTCAGCATGCATCTTCTTGATATCCTTGAAGGATGTAAGAGCCTTGGTTACGGTTATCGGAATAGAAAGGAACTTATCCTGAACGTCCATTGCGCCGAGAGTCTCGACGTAGAGCGGAATATCGCCTGCGGGGAGAGTTTCGTTAGAAAGCGCGCCCGAGGATATGAGTCTTTGACGGTAAGCGTTTGCCATACCAACGTAGCTTGCATCGAAGCATCCTGTGGTATCAATGCCCTTGCTTGCACAGTATTCAAAGTCGGTAAGCATAATATAACGGATGGTAAAGTTGCCGGTATATTTTCTTTCCGAATATCTGGTAAACGAGCCGTTTCCGCCGACAGATACTATCGAGCTGAGAGTAAACTGGTCGAAGGGACGTGGCTGGAATTCCATCTGTATCATGTAATACTGATGACCGTTTTCTCCGTGCTTTGCAGAAATCTTGGCAAGAGCGTCGCCCTCTTCGATTATTGCAAAGTAGCCGTTCTTGCGCACGTACATTTCCGCTCTGCCCGTCTCGGGGTTAATGGCAGATCGCTTAACGTCTTCAACAAGACCGAATACCGGCATATTGGTCGGCATCATATTCTTACTGATAGTCACCTTATGGTAAGCATAGTCCTGACCATAAGGAGTAGCGAAGAAGGAGAAGTTACGTCCGCTCGCTTTTACGTCCTCGAAACGGGTAATCATACCCGAACCGTCGGGGAATACCGTATAGCCGGTATACATAGAATCTGCTGCGCCCATATAGGGAAGGCAGGTAATGGAGTTAAGCTGGTAGGTGCTCTGGTCGTAACGGATACCGTTTGCGGGTATTCTTACGCGGAGACCTGTTTCATCAAGATAATACTCAATGGATACTCTGAACTGAACCGGGTTTTCGTTCTGCTCCTCGACCTGACAGAGCTCGTGGTCGTAATCTCTTTCGTCGAAGGTATAGTCGGAGCAGTACTGCTTGATGATTGCATCAATAGTACTCTTATCCTTAAGGCTTGCCTTGTTATCGAAGACGTACAGCGCCTCAACGGGGCTGTTCTTACCGATATCGGTAGTCTTATCAAGGATAGGATACTGCTTGAGCATTGCTGCGATGATAGACGTGGGGAGCTGCGCCGTAGGATCCTTGAGTGCGTAGTTGGTCGTGAGCTTCATATAGTGTACACGAGCCTGCTTTTCCTCATAGGTTGCGGTTGCAGCATTGTACGTTTCGGGATCGTACGGGATCTTAGAGAGGATCATTTCCTCAAAACGGGATTTTTCGATCTGGAGGGGGAAGATGTAACGAGTTTCCTGGCTACCGATTACGTACTCAACGCGAACACCGTTTTTGATGTTCTTAACCTTGATCTGATTGAATTCGGCAGCGCTCTCAAAGCTCGTCATATCGCGCGCGGTGACGGTTCCGTCAACGCTCTGATAATTTATAATGACCTGAGAGAGAAGCTTTCTCTTTACTTCGTCGTTTCCAGCGATCGTAGCGACCCCGTAGGGGTTTGTCATAAGTATATCGCCTGTTTGCGTGTTTACCACAGCGACCTCGCCCGTGAGCGGTTCACAATAGAGCTTAAAGTTATATTTCTCTGTCATGAAGGTCATGGACTCGACTTTTTCTTCCTTGCTTTTAAAGATTTGGGAGAAAAATGCGGTGGCATTAACGGGGGCTGATGGGGTCTCGGTTCCTTCTTCACCTTCGGCAAAAACCGGAAGCGCCGAGATCACAGAAAGCGTACCAAGCAACATACAGAAGGCCATAACAGCCGATAAAAATTTCTTGAAAATTTTCATTTCTATATCTCCTTCTTTAGTAGTTACCGATACGACAACTCGACTACGATACCTACAATAAAGCTAATCATCTTCATAAGAAGAGTTGAGAAGAGCAGTATGCAGAATATGATGACTGCCATAGCGATGATGGTTCCTATGCAGGTAAGAACGTTCTTACCGATAGAATAGTCGTGAGTTACCATCGTTCCGAAGAACAGAAGGAGTCCGACCCATACCCAAGCTACAGAAGTAAGCATCTCGTAGATCGTTGCCTCACTCAGCGTGAGAACATTGGTTATTGCCGTTGCGGGAATGATGAGCAGTACAAGCGGTACTGCGCAGTAGCAGGTTGCTATAAAGATATCCTTCATGCTTCCTTCGCCCTCGAACAGTGTAGTGAGACACCAGTTACCGACTACCCAAAGTGCAACCGGAACTAGGAGCGAGAGAAGCGATCCGAACATTGATACATAGGATGCGCGGGGATTGAAGACGTATGCTCTACCGACCGACTGATAGCAAATTGCGATAAGTGCAAGCGCCAGCCAGAAGATAGCGCCGCGGACAGATCCGCGCTTTTCATGCTTCAGATCCCAGAAGCCGTCGAAGGGGTGGAAGATTACGTGGAACGCGTAAAGCACCTCTTCCTTGAAGGTCTTCTTTTCCTTCTTAAGCGCTGTTCTCTTATTTACCTTGCCTGCATAACCGAAGAACTTAACGATTACGGCGAGGAAAACTACGACAACGATCGGGATGAGGACAAAGTATTTATCAGCCCAATTCTGACGAAGCTCCTTAAGTGCCTTCGAGTAGTTTTCGGTCTCGTAAGCACTTGCGAACATCTTCATTGCTTCTTCGTACTTACCCTGGCGGTAAAGAGCCTTACCGATACCGATGTAAGCTGCGTCGAAGTTACTGTTTCTCTTGAGGATGTCCTGATAGTCTGTTACTGCTGCGTCGTGCTTACGGTCGATCTCGTTCTGGAGAGCTCTGATAAGAACGTCGCCGTACTCTGTACGGGTAAAGACTGTGATAGTCTGAAGGGTACCGTCGAACACGAGGAGGTTTGATCCCTGGTATGCGATGGCTGTTGCCATATCACTTATGTTACCGAGGAGGTCTCCGCGGTCACCGAATACGAAGAGGAGATTACCATACTGGTCGTATGTAAAGATCTTCGAACGGTCTGCGTCGATTATCGACCAAGAGCCGGACGGGCCAAGGGCTACGTCGATGATTCTCGAAGGCTTGCTGGAAAGTCCGCCGCCTGCGATTGCGACTTCACCGCCGGGGCCGAAGAAGCCGTTACGTCCGAGGATATCCTTACCTGACGCATTGAACTTCTTGATAGGCGAGTAGTCGGCGCTCTTACCGGTAATTGACGCCTGCTGTTCATCAGCCTTAAGACCGGAGGTCGTACAGTAGATGAAGCCCTCGTCGTCGATAGTAATGTTGTTATACGAGGTAGAGAGGTTCTTTTTGCCCTCAGTTGTCTTGAAGAGCTTCTTGAACATCTGATCCCACGAGTCATAAGATACCTTCTGTGCACCGATATATCCCTGGAACTCGCCGTTCGCACTCAAGGAAAGGATACCCTGATAGATATCGGGGGAGACAACGTAGATACGGTCAGACGCGTCAACAGCGATTGCGGTCGGACGGTATTTTGCGTTATCCTCAAAGATATCCGATTTCGGCTCTTCAAGGTGTCTAACGTAGTTACCCTCAAGGTCGAAGATAACGATACGCTTGTTATCGGTGTCCGCAACGAAGATGTTTCTCTCTGTTACGAAACATCCGTTGGGGTTATTGAAGGAGTCTTCAACGCCGTGGCTGTTTATAAATGTAGAAATCTTGAAACGGTATTTGAAGTTGGGGTCGAGAACGTAAATAGTATTTGCGTCCTTATCTGCAAGGTAGATATTTCCCTTGCTGTCGACGACCATATCCGCCACCTTCTTAAGAGGTGTGGGAAGTCCCATATCAGTCGAGTTGTACAGTACGTTAGGTGTATAAGCATGGGGAGAAGCAAGCTGCTTTCCGTCGATGCTGTAGGTGTACGTCTGATACGGCTCTGCCATAACTGCCATTGGGAGAAGCATAATGACCGCGCAGAGAACGGCAATAAATCTTGTAAATCTGTTTTTCATTGCGTCCTCCTTTTAGTCCTTCATACCCGACGAAGCCATGGTTTCGACGATCTTGGACTGGTTGATGATAAAGATGATGATCGGCACGCTCATCATTACGACCGAGCCTGCGCTGGCGGCACCCGCCGAAACGCCGCTTATCGTTGCGATAGCGTTATTGAAGGTCTTGAGCTGCTCGGACCAAACGTAGCCCGAAGCACCTGCGTTCCATACAGACTGGAAGGTAGTAACGAGAAGTGTAAGCCAAGCGGGCTTAACGAGCGGCATTACTATCTGCCAGTAGATTCTGAGCTCGCCAGCACCGTCGATACGAGCAGCCTCGATCATTTCGTCGGAGACGTTTGCGTCGATAAACTGCTTCATGAGGTACAGACCGAGAGTCGATGCCCATACGGGGACTATCGAGATCCAGTATGTATTAAGCCAATCCAGCCATATAAATACGAAGAAGTTAACGATACCGGTGATGGTCGAGCTGATCATGAGCGACCACTGGATCATTTTGAACATTGCAACGCGTCCGGGGAACTTGATCTTCGAGAGCGCGTACGCAGTAAGAGAACCGAGAACGAGACATCCGAAGGTTGCCGCAACCGATATGATTATCGTATTGAAGAGGTAACGGCTGATCGGTACCCACGTGCTGTTGATGTTCGAGAAAAGGTCGATAAAGTTCTGCGCCGTCGGCTTGATGACGTAGAGAAGCGGAGGAGTGATGTTTCTTTCACCAAGGGGCTTAACCGACTCAATGAGAAGGTACCACATGGGGAGGAACATGAGCGCTCCGAGAAGGATGAGCATAATGGTAATGCCTGCGTCACCGCCCTTTGAACGGTTAAGAACGACGCGGTGGCCTCTGACTCTTAATTTCTTTACTGCCATATTACTCACCCACCTTCGAAAGGAACTTCTGAACGAGTGCGTTTGCGCCCATCATTATTGCAAAGAGGATGACGGCAATCGCAGATGCGTAACCGTACTCAAAACGTGTTCCCATGTACTCCTGCAGGTGGTGCTGGAGTGTCCATGCGACGTAGTCTGTCGAGGGGTTTCCGCAGAGGTTATTAACTATTGCACCGAAGCCGAATGCACCGGTGATTGCAAGAACCGCTCCGAAGAGAAGGATCGAGCGCATCGAGGGAAGCGTAATGTACCACGCCTCCTGCCAACGGTTCTTGACTCCGTCGATCGCGCCCGCCTCGTAAAGCGAACGGTCGACGCCCTGAAGACCTGCGATATTCGAAAGGAACGTAGTACCGAGCGAGGTCCAGATAGCGACTATAATACAAAGAGGAACGATATAGTCAACGTCCTTGAAGAAGACTATAGGCTCGCTTATCATACCCATCTTTAAGAGCCAACCGTTTACGTAACCGTAAATATCTCCCTTGAAGAAGATACCCCAAACGAGGTACGCTGTACCTGCGATGGACGGAGCGTAGAAGATAAGTGTAACGAACGCACGGAGACGCGGTGAAAGCTCGTTTATGAACCACGCAACGATGAACGCCAGGATGAACGAGGCAGGGCCGGTCGTGATCGCAAAGAGCATCGTATTAGAGAATGCCGTGATAAACAGATCGTCCGCGAGGAAGAGCTGAACGTAGTTTTCAAGACCCTTCCACTCGGGAACCTGAAGCATATTAAACGACGTAAAGCTGAGAAGTATCGAAAGGACGACGGGAACGACCGTGAACACGATGAACATAAAGAGGAACGGCGCTACCATTGCGTAGCCCACCCAGTTTCTCTTCATCTGTGTACGGATATATCTGCCCTTAGTCATAGCCTTTCCGGCGTACTTCTGATTTTTAGGCTGCTGCCGCTTTACATCTTTTTCAGTTTTTGTCATGATGATTTTTCTCCTTTTCGATGTAATTTGGCAACTTATTTAGCCTTAGCGTATTCGGGGTTGGTGTAGTATCTGCCCTTGTGGTACTTGCCTTCAATATCAATATAGTCCATCTTGAAGTCATCTCTCTTACGGGCGATTTCCTTATTAATATAAACAACGCGGTCCTGAAGCTGCTCTGCAGCGTCGGAGGAGGTGTTGTAAACGTGCATAAATGCGGAGTTTACGTAAGTTCCGATAATGTAGTTACCGGGGTACTCGGGAATACCTGCAAGCCACTTTGTCTGCTCTTCAAGCGCCACAAGCTCTTCGTCAGTCCATGCCTGGCCGAGAAGCGCGTCGATTGTCGGAGCGTTATACTTCGTCGTCGGGTTTGCGCTTACCATGATGGTCTCGCGTCCGAGGAGCGTCTGAGTCTCGGGCTGTGCCAGCCACTTGATATATTCCCAAGCATTCTGTACTGCCTTCTTGGAGCCGCCTCTCGGGATAACTCTCGAGGAGACTGTTACGTGAGAGGTACGGTTGATTGTAACCGTTCCGTCCTCATTCTGCTGTTCGATACCGCAAAGAGGAGCCATTTCCCAAAGTCCACGAATATCGTAGAAGGACATAAGGGTATTATAGGTTCCGACTGCTGTTCCGAAGAAGATCGGAATTTCTCCCGTACGGAAACGTGTAAGGTCATAGATGACCGGGCACTTATACTTCGAGAACATACCGCAGAGCGACTCAAACGCGTCGAGAGCAGTATTGCCGTCGAGGCTTACGCGGTAGCCGTCCTTTTCATAGAGCTCGCCGCCCATCTGATAAAGGAAGATCTTAAGTCCGGTAAGACCGTCAACAGATCCCGTGGTAGCACCGGGCATACCGATCTCAAGGTCGGCTGCCTGAAGCGCAGGAAGGATGTCGTAAAGCTCCTCCCAAGTGTTCGGAGCCTTAACGCCGTTCTCGTAAAGAACGTCGGAGCGGTAGAACATCATATAGAAGTCCATATAGGAAGGAATTCCGTAGGTGTGGAACTCACCCTTTGCATTCTGCATCTGGAGAGGAGTGAGAGCCGCCTGGTCCATATTTGCTATTACCTGATCGAAGCCACTCATCGTATCGAGCTCCTTGACGGCGTCACGGAGACCCCAGGTAATGGTGTCAACCGACGACATTTCTGCGATATCCGGTCCCATGTCAGCCAAGATCGCCTCCGTTAGGCCGACGGTTATGACTTTCATCTTGACCTGTATTCCCGTTTGTGCCGTAAAGTGTTCGTCTATAAGTCCACGCGTAATAAGCGCATCCTCACGACCGAGAGCCGAGGTGATCCACTGCTCGATTACCATGCTCTTGTCGACCTTCTGTCCGTCCTTGACCTTGAAGTCAACGGTCGTATAGTCCATAAAGAAGGACCCGATGAAGGCTCTGATCTCGAACCAGATTACCTCAAAGAAGTTTGCCTTAGCCTTAGGAAGACCGTCCTTGGTTCCCTGAACGGTAAAGTAGTCTACCTTAAGGGGCTGGGAAAGGGACGCATACAGCCAGTTGGAAAGAGCGATTATGTAGTTTTTGAAGGTCAGGAAGTTAGGAGCGATCTTGCTTTCGTCCTTCATCTTCGCAAACAGCATTGCGATCGTATTGAGTGTTGCGACCTGGTCGCCGAGCTCACCCGTGACCTTCTCCAGCTCGTCTGCGATGCGGTAGAGATCCTTAGATGCCTGAACGATGGTTTCGATCGCTTCGGGAACGAGGCGCTTGAAGCCGTAATCGCGGTAAGCATCGGGAACAGGTCCGGTAAGCTGGAGGATCTTCTTATAAGCCTCATTCAGCTCTTCGATCATATTGCCGATTTCGTATACGTACTCGGTCATATCGCCGAGGACGGTTTCAAATGTGATTTCGTTTGTTCCCTTTTCGAGGTAGAAAAGGAAGGTCTGATCGCCGTTCGACGCATAAGTCGACTGCCAGGACGAGCTGTACTTGAATCGGATATTCGATGCCTCCTGGAACTGAAGCTCGCCGTTGACGAGGATTCGGCGCGAGGTGAACATACCGATAAGCGTGTTCTGACGGAAGCGGATCGCTATACGGTAAAGACCCGTTTCGGGAACCTCAACCGTGTACTTCATCCACTCGTTTACCGTTGCAGAGTTAACGATGTTATATCTGATCTGCTGAGGGTCCTGCGGCTCGGTGAGAGACGAGGTACGGTCGTTCTGCGGATAAAGGTTTGCGCTCGAGATAAGGGTCGGGTTTTCTGCCTGAACCTTGATCTTTCCGCCCTGTACCTTCGTGATGGTCTTTACGCCCTCTGCCTTTTTCTGTGCAAGGAATTCATCGTATGTAGGGGGCGCCTCGTAGGGGTAGAGCGTGATCTTGGAGATAACTATCGGCTCACGGTTTGCTTCAAAGGTGATAACGTGCTCACCCTCGGTAAACGTAAACTGGAAGGGCTCCATTGTGTAGCCAAGCCAGTCGCGCAGATAGTAATCCTGCCACTCGGGCTTCTCGTAACGGATAGGACGAATGTCGTTTCCTGCAGCGTCGGTCGGGAAGATGCAGGTGCCGTCCTTACGGTAATCGAACTCGGTGTACGCCCAGTTTCTCGGGAAGTAGAAGTAGCTTGCTTCCGAGAAGGGAATGTAACCGTCGATATAAAGAGTTCTTTCGATAGTGGTAAGGGTTGAAACCTTTACGCCGTCTTTTTCAGCGATAGGATAGTACTCTATGCTGATAGCGTATTTTGCGGTTTCGGGAATAGTCACTTTCCATGAAGTCTTTCCCTCGGAGGGCATATAAAGGACATCGCCTTTTCCCTCAAAATCCTTAAGAACTTCAACTTTTGCCGTGGTGTTGCCGAGGTCGTAATCAATAGCATTGATCACTTCAGACTTTTCGGCAGTCTTAGCGGCGTGCTTTACGACATAATCAAGATAGGGCGCGCCTGCGTCGCCTATAGCAAGATTGTCGTGGAACGGTATATCGGTGAGAAGATCCGCGACGACATCAGCCGCTGATTCTTCTGCGCTTGCGGGAAGCGCTGACATACCGCCAACCAGAAGGGCTATCGCCATAAATCCCGACAGAGCCTTCTTGAAGAAAGAATGTTGCATCAATCTTTTCCTCCTGTGTGTACTTTTTGTTGCGGTTTTCCGCAACTGTGCTTTAGGGGGACGCGCTTGGTCATTACCGCTCGCAGCACGGAAAGACCGAAAGTGACCTTTTGCGCCGTTTGTTCCTCTGAACCGGTCGGCGACAAACCGTTCCTATCACTATCCTTTTCTGCCCCGCCGCAAGCGCCGTATCGACGTTTTTCGGAGGGAGGCAGGATAAGAAATTTCATCCGAAAGGGAGCCCCCGGAGATACTCGTTCAGCCCAAAAAAGGGCAGAATATCCCCTTTGTTTTTTATACTATAATATAATAACACATTTTTTTCGCACTGTCAAGACGCGCGAAACGCGCGATTATAATGTAACCGGGCGCTTTTTGTGCCAAAATGAGCCGCGAAATGGCACTTTGGGAGCGTTTTTTGATAGAAAAGGAACTCTCATTCGAACCCGTTCAAAGTATCGTTGGTAATTTATTTTTACCTTTCGTGGGCAATGAAGGGCTGTTTAGCGCCGTTTTGCGGCGATATTACGGGAATTTTAGTAACTTTTATTTACCTTTGGAACTTTTGTTATCATTTTGCACAACGAAATTGTCATTTTTTGATTTTTGTGCAACCCCCACAAATTATGAACGAAATTTTCTACACATTCAAATTTTGGTCATATCAACGCCCCCACGCCCCCTTTCACCGCCTTGACAAGCGCCGCATATAATGATATAATAAGGAAGAAAACAACAAAAAACAAGGATTAATCAGGTATGAACAGCTTCTTTGCTCTGCTTTTCAGGCAAAAATATATTACCCGATGGGGGCTTATGCGCTCCGTCACCCCCGAATCGCTCTCCGAACACACAGCCGAAGCGGCCGTTATAGCTCACGCGCTTGCCTTGATAGGCAACAACGTATACGGAAAGAGCTATGATCCCGAGCGCGTTGCCGCAATTGCACTGTTTCACGATGCCGCAGAAGTCTTTACCGGAGATCTTCCGACGCCCATTAAGTATTTTAGCCCCGAAACAAAGCGCGATTATGCCGAGATCGAGGCGCACTCGATCAACCGTTTGCTCTCTCGTCTTCCCGACGAGCTCCGCTCCTCCTACAGTGAGCTGCTTACTCCATCCGAAGCCGATGCCGAGAGCGTCAAGCTCGTCAAGATCGCCGACAAGCTTTGCGCTTACATAAAGTGTCTGAGCGAGGAGGCTGCCGGAAACCGTGAGTTTGTTGCCGCCCGCAAGTCCACCGAGGCGATCCTCGACGGAATCGACAGCGATGAGCTTCGTTATTTCAGAGAAAACCTGCTCGAATCCTTCACCTATTCCCTTGATGAACTGTAATTTGAGGTTATTATGATTGGAATTTTTGACAGCGGCCTCGGCGGTCTGACCGCCGTTAAGGAGATGCAAAAGCTCTCCGACGAGGAGCTTATCTATTTTGGTGATACCGGACGCGTTCCTTACGGAAGCCGCTCCTCAGCGACCATAACCAAATACGCCTGTCAGGACGCCGCTTTTCTTATGAGCAAAAATGTCGACGCTATCGTCGTTGCCTGCGGAACGGTGAGTACTACGGCGCTTTCGCATCTTAAGAAGACACTTCCCGTCCCCGTTATCGGCGTTGTTGAGCCGTCCGCAGAGGCGGCGGTCAAGGCGACCGAAAACGGCAGGATCGCCGTTATCGGAACTGCCGCAACGATAAGAAGCGGTGCCTTTGAAAAAGCTATAAAGGAACTTGCGCCCGGCATTGAGGTCATAACTCAGGCGTGTCCGCTTTTTGTTCCGCTTGTCGAGAACGGCTTTGTGCAGGGCGACTGCGAGATCACCCGACTTGCCGCCGAGCATTATCTTTCGAAGATCAGGGACAGCGGTGCCGATACGCTGATTCTCGGCTGCACTCATTATCCCATCATTGCGGAGATCATATCGAAGGTTCTTCCCGGGGTCACCCTGATAAATTCCGGCGCAGAGGCGGCTAAGAAGGCCGTTTCGATTCTCGGAAAAAGCAAGAAGACCGATTTCCCCGCACGCGTAAGCTACTTCGTGAGTGACGATCCTACGATGTTCGTTTCCTCTGCGTCGCTTTTCCTCGGCGGCGAGATAAACGGAACGGTTGAAAAGATAAATATAAATGATTATTGAGAAAACCGCCCTGAAATGCAGGGCGGTTTTGTTTTGAGGTTGATTATTTGGGCGGAGAAAACGATGTTACTTTGCCTTTAAAACACGGTTGCTTCGCAACCTACACCTCATCCACCGCAGACGCAACGTCTGCGGTCCCCCTGTCTCGCTGCGGCTCGGTCACGCCGCGGCTCTGACTGCCACTGGCAGTCATTCACTACCGCGTCGCCGCTTCGCTACCCAAGGGGAAGGCTTACGACGCGGGGATTCTGCGACACGTTGTTTGTAGGGTGCGACGGCCACGCGAACCCCCAAAACTCGCATTCGCTCGTTTCGGGGAACCCCTACCTCGGCGCACCGTAGGGGCGAGCATTGCTCGCCCGCATAAATACGATGTTGCACCACAACCGAACGGGC
>JAZQGU010000026.1:0-10201 GCA_045540175.1 Eubacteriales bacterium
CTGCGACACACATTCACAAGCAATCTGCTCTCTAACGGAGCAGCACCGAAGGATGTGCAGGAGCTTTTAGGTCACTCTGATGTCAGTACCACGATGAATGTCTACGCTCACTCTACAAGAGAGGCGAAGCGTACTTCCGCACGACTGCTCGATAAGGTAGTTGGCGGCCCTATATAAAAAGTTCCCCTTATTTTCGCTCATAAGGGCAAAAACAAGGGAAAATACATAACAGTTGAGTTTGTAACAGGCGAAAAGCCCAGTAATATCAAGGGTTTTTAGAGTGTAGGGCAGTTAATGTCTGATAAACTCCAATTTGTCGAACAGAATAAAGTAACCCCTGACAGACCTTTCAAAATCTGTTGGGGGTTACTATTTGTTTACAGCGCGGCAAATTCTGTACCTTACGAGTAAACTTCTTATGAGAAGGAGCCTTTAAGCGGTGATTTTTTATTGTTTGTAATTATCCCATCTGTCCGACGAGCTTCGTTCCGCCGAGGATATGGAAATGGAGATGGGGGACTGTCTGACAAGCGTCGGGACCGCAGTTTGATACGAGGCGATAGCCGTTCGTTAAGCCCTCTTCTGCCGCTATTTTCGGGATGGTTTTGAATATGTGCGCGACGATCTCTGCGTTTTCCTCGTATACGCCGTCGAGGGAGGGAATATGGGTTTTCGGGATGACGAGAATATGCGACGGTGCCTGCGGAGCAATATCGCGGAACGCGAGGATCTTATCGTCCTCATAAACCTTATTCGACGGGATCTCGCCCGCTACTATCTTACAAAAAAGACACATTTTATTTTCCTTCTTTCTATATTTTTATAGCTCAAATCATTGACAAATGTATGATACTTTGCTATAATGGATATGATTTTATTAGTATTATAACAAAACGGAGGATTTCTGTCAATGGTAGTAACAAAAGATTCGATCATCGGCGACGTTCTTGATTATGACGCAGGTACTGCGCAGTTCTTCTTTGAGATCGGTATGCACTGTCTCGGCTGCCCCGCATCGAGAGGCGAAAGCATAGAAGCTGCCTGCATGGTACACGGCACCGATGCTGATGCGCTCATCACCAAGATCAACGATTATTTGAGCACAAAGTGAGCGATGGCTGTGACCTATTCGGTTACAGCCATTAATTTTTGATATGACGAGTATAAACCTTGACGCGCGTTTATCTGCCGTTGCTTCTATGATTCGCGACGGCGTGACGCTTTACGATATTGGGAGCGACCACGCGTATCTCCCTGTGTCGCTTCTTCTTTACGGCAAGATACCCTTTGCATATATTTGCGACGTTGCACGCGGTCCGCTTTCAAAGGCGGAGGAGACTGTTAAAGCTTTCGGCGTTGGCTGCAAGTGCCGTCTTTGCCTATCCGACGGAATGAAGAGCGTTGACGTTATTCCGCCATGCGATATCAGTATTGCGGGAATGGGCGGTGAGCTAATCGCGTCGATAATCGACGCGTGTTCCGACGTGAAAGATCCTGACGTTCGTCTCGTTCTTCAACCTATGACGAAGTCGGAGGAGCTTCGCAGGTATCTATGCGAAAACGGCTTTGAGATCCTACGCGAAAACACCGTTTTTGAGGGCAAATACTATACTGTGATATCCTGTCGATATACGGGAAATAAATACGGGCTTTCGCCCTCCGAGCTTCTTCTCGGCAGGTCGGGCGTTCGAAACGAAAACGAAGCCTTTTTCGCAATGGCGAAAAACAGGCTAAGCGTCATTTGTTCCATCTGCGACGGCAAGAAGCGCGGCGGCGCTGACTGCTCGTATGAGGAAAACCTGATAAAAGAGATAAGAGAAATATTAACGGAGAAAAAAGATGACTGTTACTGAGCTTTACAGCGTTCTGAACGATCTGATACCGCGCGAGCTTTCCTGCTCCTGGGATAACGACGGAGTTATGTGCCTGCCGAACGGAGATAAGTGTGTAAAAAAAGTGCTTTTGTCGCTTGACGCGACATCCGGCGCAGTTGAATATGCGGCGAAGAACGGCTTTGACCTTATCGTTACGCATCATCCGCTTATTTTCCGTCCGATCAAGAGCGTTTCGGATAACAGATTTATGACCGCGATCAAGAACGATATATCCGTCTTTTCATTTCATACGCGTCTTGACGCTGTTGAGGGCGGAGTCAATACTGCTCTTGCTGAGTTTTTGGGTCTTACCGATACCGAGCGCTTCGGCGACGACGGGCTTGGCGTTATCGGAAGCGTTCACGAGATGACTGACCGTGAGTTCGTCATTAAGGCGAAAACTCTTTTGGGCGCGGCTAAAGCTGACGCTGTGCTTTTTGACAAGACAGTTAGGCGCGTTGCAGTTGTCGGCGGTGACGGCGAGCATTATATTCCGTATGCGCACGCGGCGGGCGCAGATCTTTACATAAGCGGAAGATTAAGCTACAACGATATGACCGATGCTTCCGTTTACGGAATGAGCATGGCAGCACTCGGGCATTTCCATACCGAAAATCCTGTGCTTGACAAGCTTGAAAAAATGATAAAGGATGCTGATCCCGAGATCGTAACCGAGAAGTATAACTGTAACGTAATAGAAACCATGTGAGGAAAAAATGAGAAAGACAAAGATTATCTGTACTCTCGGACCTGCGTCCGAGACCGAAGAAGTAATAAGAGAGCTGATACTTTCGGGAATGGACGTTGCGAGAATAAATTTTTCGCACGGCGAGCATTCCGAGCATAAGAAAAAAGTCGATATTATCAAAAAGCTTCGTAAGGAGCTTGGAACCTATACTGCGCTTCTCCTTGATACCAAGGGACCCGAGGTGCGTCTTAAGAAGTTCAAAAACGGAGTCGCGGTGCTAAAAACGGGTGACAGCTTCACTCTTTACCTTAGCGACCGCGAGGGCGATGAAAAGGGCGTCAGTATAACCTACACGGGACTTTGGCACGACGTTACCGTCGGAAGCAGAATACTCGTTGACGACGGACTTATCGAGCTTCGCGTTGATAACGTGAACGAGACAGAGATAAAGACCACCGTTCTTAACGGCGGAAAGCTTTCCGATAAAAAGGGTATAAACGTCCCCGGAATCAAGCTTTCGATGCCTTTCCTTTCCGAAAAGGACAAGGAGGATATAGCTTTCGGTGTTCGTGAGGGCTTTGATTTCATTGCAGCGTCCTTTACTCAGAGCGCGGAGGACGTAAGAATGATGCGCGAAGAGCTTGAAAAGCACGGCTGCAGCGATATCAGAATTATTGCGAAAATAGAAAACACCGCAGGCGTTGAAAACGTTGATGAGATTCTTAATGAAGCTGACGGAATTATGGTGGCAAGAGGTGACCTCGGCGCTGAGGTGCCGATGGAGAATATTCCGATACTTCAGAAGCAGCTTATTTCAAAGTGCTACAATGCGGGCAAGCAGGTCATAACCGCAACCCAGATGCTTGAAAGTATGACGCAGAATCCCCGCCCGACCCGTGCTGAGATAACCGACGTTGCCAACGCTATTTACGATGGCACGTCTGCAACTATGCTTTCGGGCGAGACCGCTATGGGTAAATATCCCGTAGAGGCGGTCAAGCGTATGGCGAAGATCGCTATCAGAACTGAGAGCGATATTGACTATAAAAAGAGATTCTTTGATAACCGATTCGGCGGATTTACAAACGTAACCGACGCAATTTCTCATGCGACCTGTACGACCGCGCACGACCTCGGTGCAAAGACGATAATCACCGTTACGACCTCGGGCTATACTGCGCGTTTGCTTTCGCGCTTCCGCCCTCAGACCGATATTATTGCCTGCTCACCCTCCTATAAGGCGTGCAGACATATGAATATGTCGTGGGGCGTTATTCCGCTTCACGTTGATAAGGTTGCCGAAAGCTCGGAGGAGCTTCTTGAAATGGCGGTCGACGAGGCGTATAAGAACGGTCACGTCGAGTACGGTGACCTCGTCGTTATTACGGCAGGGCTTCCGCTCGGCGTTTCGGGAACGACGAATATGCTTAAGGTTCAGATGGTCGGCGACGTTCTTCTTGCAGGTAACGGTATAGTTGACAAGTCTGTTTGCGGCAAGCTTTGCGTTTGCGCGACCGACGCCGATGCGCTTGCTAATTTTGAAAACGGCGATATTATCGTTATTCCGTCGGCGTCTGACAAGATAATCGGCATTCTCCGTCATGCGAGCGCGATAATCTGCGAGCGCGGCGGTGACGATTCTTACGCTGCTATCGTCGGCAAGACGCTTAACATCCCCGTTATCGTCGGAGCCGAAAGCGCGACGAAGATACTTAAAACCGGTACTACCGTAACTGTTGACGGCAAGCTCGGAATGGTCTACTGCAACGAAAAGTGCGTGCTGTCCTGATGGATATAAGAAAAAAGGACGGTTCGCTTGCCCCGGCACATATAATTACGGGTGTTGCGGGCGAAAGAGTTGCGGAGGATTATCTGAAGACGAACGGCTATACCATAATTTGCCGTAACTACAAGCCGTATAACGAAGAGATCGACATAATTGCGCAAAAGGATCAGTATATTGTATTTGTCGAGGTAAAGACGAGACGCGAGGTTAAAAGCCCTTATGCGCGCCCCGCTGCCGCCGTTACCGCGAAAAAGCGTGCGAATCTTGCCCGTGCCGCGTCGTGTTTCATAAAGAACTTCCCTAGCGATAAGTTTTACCGCTTCGACGTGATCGAGGTGTTCGTATGCTCCGACAAGAATACGGGCGAGGGAAGCTATAAGATAAACCATATGAAGGGCGTATTCGGCGCTAAGGGAAGAATCTGGATCTGAGGTTACTATGAAATTATTCGATCTTCACTGCGATACTCTCGGTGAGATATTCCGCCGGGGTGAGGGTATGTTTGATAACACCTGTCACATAGAGCTTGGAAAGGCAATGAGGGCTCTGAGCAGCTATACGCAGGTAATGGCGATATGGAGCGAGCACAATTTGGATAACGACGAGAATTATTCCCGTTGCCTAAAAAATCTCGACTACGCCGAGGAGCATATTTTCGGTATTCCGAATTTCACACCGATACTTGCCGTTGAGGGCGGAAAGCTGCTGAACGGCGATATAAGCCGCCTTGATACTTTGGCGAGGCGCGGAGTAAAGATATTTACTCTCGTCTGGCGCGATAGTTGCCATATTGGAGGCGCGTTTAACAACTCGGAGGGGCTGACTGATTTTGGAAAAGAGGTCGTTTGCCGATGCTTTGAGCTTGGAATAACGCCTGATCTCTCGCATTCGAACGACGAGATATGCTACCAAGCGTTAGAGCTTGCAAAGGCGGCGAAAAAGCCTTTGATCGCCAGCCATAGCTGTTCGCGGAGCATTTACGGTCATCCGAGGAATATATCTGACGAGATCGCGCGAGAAGTTAGTGACATTGGCGGCGTTATAGGTGTCAATTTCGTTTCCGATCATCTTGGAGGCAGAGAAGTTGATATACTGATCAAGCATATAGATCATCTATACAATATTTGTGGAAGCGGAACGGTCTGTCTCGGTACCGATTTTGACGGAACGTCGGATGATACGCTTCCTTACGGCATTGAAAACGTCGGGAAGGTCGGCGTTTTGTACGATGCTTTGGCGAAAAAATATCGCTCAGAGGATTTTGCCGACGCGGTATTCTATAAAAATGCAGAAAGATTTGCAAAAAGCAATTTTTAATAAACCCTATTTGGAAGGAAAAAAGATATGAAGTACATAAGCACGAGAGGAAAAAGCGAAGCCGTATCTTCGGCTATGGCGATCAAAAAAGGACTTTGCGAGGACGGAGGACTTTATTTTCCCGATGAAATGCCTAAGCTGACTCTTGATGAAATCAAGGAGCTTTGCGGCGATAATTATTCCGTCCGCGCGGCGAAGGTAATGTATAAGTTTCTCAATGATGAATACACCTACGAGGAGCTTCTTACCGAATGCGAGGGCGCGTACTGTGAAAACAGCTTCCCGGGCGGTCCTGCGCCGATAAGCAAGCTCGGGGACAGAATAAGAGTTCTCGAGCTTTGGCACGGCCCGACGGCGGCGTTCAAGGATATGGCGCTTCAGATAATGCCGAGGCTTTTCGTTAAGGCCGTAAAAAAGACGGGCGACACACGGAAGGCGCTCATTCTCGTTGCAACCTCGGGTGATACCGGTAAAGCGGCACTTGAGGGATATAAGGACGTGGACGGCGTCGGTATTTCGGTATTCTATCCTGTTGACGGCGTAAGCCGCGTTCAGAAGCTCCAGATGGCAACGCAGGAGGGAAAGAACGTCGAGGTAAATTCCGTTATCGGTAATTTCGACGACGCGCAGAACGGCGTAAAGAAAATCTTCTCCGACTCGGAAATCAACGCGAAGCTGAACGAAAAAGGCGTGTTCCTTTCGTCTGCAAACTCTATTAACTGGGGACGCTTGGTGCCGCAGGTCGTTTACTATATTTCGGCATACTGCGATCTGCTCAAGGATGGCGATATTGCGCTTGGTGAGGAGATCGACATCTGCGTTCCGACGGGTAACTTCGGTAATATTCTCGCCGCATATATTGCGAAGCTTATGGGGCTTCCCGTTCACAGCTTCGTTTGCGCGTCGAACAAGAATAACGTGCTTACCGATTTCTTTGTAAGCGGTAATTATAACAGAAACCGCCCCTTCTACGCAACGACATCTCCTTCTATGGACATTCTCATTTCGAGTAACCTCGAGCGTCTTCTTTACCTTACCTGCGGTCAGAAGGAGACCGAAACGCTTATGGCTGAGCTTAAGGAAAAGGGAAGCTATACGGTAACGGGCGAAGCAAAGTCGAAGATAGCATCCGAATTTACGGGTCTATCCTGTGATGAGGATCAGACTGCCCTCGAGATCAATCATATTTATGAAGATTATAACTATCTTTGCGATACTCATACCGCGGTAGGTCTTTTCTGCGCTGAGCAGTTCGTAAAAGAGAATAATACGGGCAGAAAGCTCGTTTGCGCGTCGACAGCATCGCCTTACAAATTCTCACCCGCTGTTCTCAAAGCATTGACGGGTGAAGTTCCCGAAAACGAGCTTGATGCAATGGAGCTTCTTGAAAAGAAGACCGGCGTTTCGATACCGAAGCCCCTATATGGAATTGCACAAAGAAAAGTCCGCTTTGACCCGAATAACGCGATCAAAGCGGAGGATATGCCTAATGCGGCTCTTGAGTTTGAGAGATTCTGACTTACAGATTCTGGTTTTTCTGCTTGAAGGTTGCACAGACGGTATCTGCGCAGGAGGTTGCAAATGACGGGCCGACGGCAATCTTGGATGCCGTGCAGTAATTATCTCCGTCGTGGTAGGCACAGTTGTGAACGTCGCAGATCACGCCCTTGATGTGGTGCTGATTCTTGCTCTTGCCTTCACGGGTGTCACCGTGCATATCAAAAATTCCCATTTTTTAGTTCCTTTCTTGTGGAAGTGTCCACTTTAAGTATTCGTAATTTTCGGTTGAAATATACCGGGAAAGGAGGAGAATTTGGCTGTATACGTTATTGCCGACACGCATCTTTCGGAAGCCGTTCCGAAGTCGATGGACGTTTTCGGAAATCGCTGGCGCGATTATACTGCGAAGCTCGTTTCCGGCTGGAACGCGGTCGTAGGTGAAAATGATACCGTGGTCGTTCCCGGCGACATTTCGTGGGGACTGAACATTGAAGAAGCGGGTCCCGACCTTAAGCTTATCTCCTCACTTAACGGAAAAAAGATAATCGGAAAGGGAAATCACGACCTCTGGTGGCAGTCGGAAAAGAAACTTAACGAGTTTTTTGCCAAAGAGGGGATCACGAACGTTTCACTTCTTCACAACAACGCGCATTTGGTTGAGGATATAATCGTCTGCGGCTCGCGCGGTTGGTTCTACGATCCGAAGAGCGCGCCGGACGGAACCGATTTTGAAAAGCTTTCAAAACGCGAGGTCATTCGTGCTGAGCTGTCTTTCAAGGCGGCTGCCGCGCTTGATCCCGAAGAAAAATACGAAAAGGTCGCGTTTTTCCATTTTCCGCCAGTATGTAAGGACTATGTCAGCCACGACCTGATAGAGCTTATGAGATCGTATAATATCAGGAGATGTTACTACGGACATCTTCATAATTCGTACGATATTCCGAGATCATTTGACTACGAAGGGATCGTAATGAACATAGTTTCATCGGATTATCTCGGTTTTATACCGCTTAAAATCAATTAAATATCTAAATTTTTGCCTAATCTATTGACAATAAGCGAAAATTTGGTAAAATTATAAGGATATCAATATCATTTGGAGGAAAAAACAAAATGAGCTTGAAAAGCACAAACAAACAGGGAAATCAGGTCGAGCTTGAAATAGCTATCGACAAGGAGAGCTTTGACAAGGCTGTCGAAGCCGCATACAGAAAGAATGTTAAGAACATGATCGTTCCCGGCTTCAGAAAGGGCAAGGCTCCCCGTTCCATCGTTGAGAAGATGTACGGTAAGGGCGTGTTCTATGATGAGGCTATAAACGCGCTTCTCCCCAAGGCTTATGAAGAGGCAATTGCCGAGTGCGGCGAAACTCCTGTCGGCCAGGCAGAGTTCGACATCGTTTCTCTTGACGATAACGGTGTAGTACTTAAGGCATCCTTCCCGGTTAAGCCTGAGGTTACCGTTAAGGAATATAAGGGTTATAAGGTAACGAGAACCGTTGCTCCCACCACCGAGGAAGAGGTTAACGCACAGATCGAGCAGGTTCGCGCTCGTAACTCCCGTACCGTTGACATCACCGACCGCGCTGCGGCTGAAGGCGATATCGCAGTTATCGACTACGAGGGCTCCGTTGACGGTGTTCCCTTCGAGGGCGGTAAGGGCGAAAAGTATAACCTTACTCTCGGCTCCGGTCAGTTTATCCCCGGATTCGAAGAGCAGATCGTCGGTCACAATGCAGGAGATGCTTTCGACGTAAACGTAACCTTCCCGACCGAGTATCACGCAACTGAGCTTGCAGGCAAGGAAGCTGTATTCAAGACCGTTCTTCACGAGATCAAGTGGAACGAACTCCCCGAGCTTGATGATGAGTTCGCTAAGGACGTTTCGGAATTTGATACTTTTGCTGAATATAAGGCAGACGTTGAGGCAAAAATCACAGAGAGACATAACGCTGAGGCAGACAGAGAGGTCGAGAATAAGCTTATTGATATGCTTGTCGAGAACCTTGAGGCAGATATTCCCGAGGCTATGTACGTTACCGAGACCGAGAACCAGGTTCGTGACTACGACAACCGTCTCAAGATGCAGGGACTTGATCTTAACACCTACCTCAAGTATACCGGAATGACTCTCGACAATATGAGAGAGCAGTTCAGACCCATCGCTGAAAAGCAGGTCAAGACCCGTCTCGCTCTTGAAAAGATCGCTGAGCTCGAAAACATCGAGGTTACCGACGAAGAGGTTGAGGCTGAGCTTCAGAAGATCGCTGATGCATACCGCCTTGAGCTTTCCGAGGTTAAGGCGCAGGTTACTGCCGATATGATCACAGACGATATCAAGGTTTCTAAGGCTGTTGAGGTCGTTAAGAGCAATGCTTCCATCACCAAGCCCCGTAAGCCCAGAGCTAAGAAGGCAGCTCCCAAGGCTGAAGAAGCAACCGAAGAGAAGACTGAAGAAGTAACCGAGTAATATGGAACTTAAAGGTAAGAAGATAAACTTCCTCGGAGACAGCATCACCGAGGGCGCCGGAACAACGGGACAGGATAAGTGCTTCCATCAGCTTATGAAGGAAAAGTACGGTCTTTGTGCAGCCCGTAATTACGGAATTGGCGGAACACGCCTTGCTAAGCAGGTAAAGCCCTCTGTATATCCCCGCCACGATCTTGATTTTCCGATGAGAGCGGCCGAGATGGACAGAGATGCAGATATTATCGTTGTATTTGGCGGAACAAACGACTTCGGTCATGGTGATGCACCCTTTGGCGAAATGAGCGACAGAGACGGAAATACATTTTACGGTGCCTGTCACACTCTTATGGGAAAGCTTGTTGATAAATATTTTAACAAAACCATAGTGTTCATAACTCCGCTTCACAGAGAGTGCGAAGATGCACACGATGAAAAGACACAAAATCTCGGAGATTTTGTTGATGCCATTAAAGAAGTTGCAAAGTATTACTCCATTCCCGTGCTTGATATGTATAAGGAAGGGGGAATATGTGCAGCGGTTAAAAGACAAGTCGGATCGTAGCCATG
>JAZQGU010000027.1:0-9417 GCA_045540175.1 Eubacteriales bacterium
TCGATTACCTCGATGCACCGCCTGTGGCTCTCGGCTCCCGTAACTGGATCACGCCTGCCTTCGAGCTGGAGAAGTCCTTCTTCCCGTTTGAGGATGCCATCATCGATTGCATCCACGAGAAGCTGATCCCCCTGAACGGCCACGTTCCCACCCATGACTATTCCGATCTCGAGAAGGTCGAAAGAGCCAAGAAGGGTCTGTAATTCTTATCATAAAATCCCCTGTGATCATTCACAGGGGATTTTTGTGTGTGGTGATTGACAAATGTGTGAGGAAGTGATATAATGAGGGGGCGACACAAATGAATAAAACGACACGGAAGTGTACATTTTTGTTTAGGCAAAAATGTATGCTCGATTTTCGTATGCTTCTGTGTCAAGCTTTGAAGATTCATTTGTGTCGCAGCAATGAGCCATACATTTTTCGGTGCGTGGCTCTGCCACGCACTTTTTAATTTTGGAGGAAATAATGAATAAAACAAGAAAAAAAGAAGCGCCTGTTGATGAAATCGTCGCTAACATTTATTGTTTGGGGAAACGAATTAAGCAATACGGATTTACAATTATGATTGTTTTGATAATAATCGGAATAATCTCAACTATTGTTAATACGTATGAAGCATATCATGCTTATATTGACATTGCTGATGCTATGGAAATAATCGAAGCAGATGAAGCAAAAACCTTTACGGATTACGAATTGCTTTTTGTAACGCTGAGCTCCTGTCTTACAACGTTATTCAAATACTTTTTGATCGTGCTTTCAGAGGTTCTAATTTATAATGTGGCTTCTGCGCTTGTTGTTGGTTATGGCAGTATTGTTCATTGCCGATATACCGATACAAATATCGCTCTACAAGAATACAAGAATAAATATCATTCGGATTTCAAAAGTGAGAATATGACTGCCAATATCAGTACAGAAAGATTGTTTGAAATCGAAAAACTCTATAAGAAAGGATTTATAACTAAGGAGGAGTTCGAAATGCTTCTTCATAATGAGTACTAATCATGAAAAACACAAAGAATCAACGAGTTAAATCTTTATCTGTAAAGATCCTTTCCATAACATCAATGTTATTGATATTGTTTGGTGCTTTCAAGAGCGTTTTCAAAATGAATAAAGTTCCTTCGGGTGAGTGGGTCGAGTTGAATGGGGTATGGTATGAAAGGATGTTTTGGGAAATTCAACCGACAATGCCGACGTTTTTAGAAATATGTTTGATGGTCGCCGTAATCGTGTTGACCATAATCAGTGCTATTTTGGTGTTCCGTTTAACCCACGATGCCAATGCAAAGTGGGCTACTATCTTTTTGGTAATGATTTTGCTTGTTTCTGCTCTCGCAATTAATACCTTAAATAGAGATGGTGCATTAATAGAGTCATATAACCTGAACAAAAATACGCAGTTGTTTAACGTTGCCGCTTGTATTAGCTTGCTCGAGGTGGCGATGTATGCGATATCACTGGTTTTGGTGAAGAAAAAGAAAAAATGTTTTTTGCCGATAGCTGGCGCGATATCCGGAATAAAGTTTTTGTTGTTGCTTGTCTATCGAATTAATGTATATTATAACAGTGGAATTGGCTTTTTCTCTCCTACACAAATGGGTATCTATAACGCAACGTTTTTGATTGTGGCTTTTGATATTGCGGAAATTATAGGGGCTATTATTTTGCTCTCGCTTCTTATAATTATGGTTAATTCAATGGGACGCGTTTGGGTAAATACTACATTCATTAGAAAAGCTCGTGCAACATCGGTGGAAATGAGACTGATGGAGATTAAGTTGCGCTTAACAAGCGGTGAAATTTCAAATGAGGAATACGCTCAATTAAGAATCGAAATATTGAGAAGCATATAATTACGTTATAATAAATACTATTTCTTTGAAAATAGTTCGGCGAGATTGAAAGATTACAATACATATGCAAAAAACCGTGAGGAAATCCTCACGGTTTTTTGCATATTAACTTTCCGTCCTCTATATGATTGGGAATGACTGAAATTATACTTCCTTTTTCGGGGGCGGTGTTGGACTGTATCAGGCACTCGACGAAGCCGTCGGTGTGTCCTGAGATTTGACCGCTAACGTAAGTCTCGCAGAGGACCTTTATCTCCTTGCCGCTTTCGATCATTGCCGTAAGTATCTTTCTCTTTTCCTCGTCGGCGATAGCGGAAAGGCGGTGCAGGCGCTCGGTTTTTACCGCTTCGGGAAGCTGATTATCCATTGCCGCCGCTTCGGTGCCGGGGCGCGGAGAATAGGTGAAGATGTGCAGATGCAGAAATGCGTTGCGCTTCACGAATTCGCAGGTTGAGAGGAAGTCCTCTTCGCTTTCACCCGGGAAACCGACGATAACGTCGGCGGATAGATTACAGTTCGGAATGACAGAACGCAGATACGCCACGTTATCCTCGAGCATCTTCACGTTATATCTGCGACGCATTGCGCGGAGGACGTTATCAGAGCCATTCTGCACCGAAATGTGAAAATGCGGACAGACCTTGTCTATCTTTGCAATAGCATCGACGAACTGCTTTTTCATAAACGACGGCTCAAGAGAGCCGAGGCGTATACGGTGAATGCCGTCAATCCCTGCAATTTTTTCAATAAGCATCGGCAAGCGCTCGCCGTATGCGGAGGTCTCGATGCCCGTCAGCACGACCTCGTGACAGCCGTTGTCGGCAAGTGCCTTTACCTCACAAATTATCTCGTCCTCGGGGCGCAAAACAACGCTTCCGCGCACCTTCGGGATAATGCAGTATGCGCATTTATTCTCGCAACCGTCCTGTATCTTGACGTAAGCGCGCGTTCTGTCGAAGCGCGTGATCGAGGTCGGCGTAAGGAGAGAATTCGGCTCTGAAACGATAACTCGCGGCGTTTTTTCGCCATTTATACGGGCTTTTAACGCTAAAATCAGCGCATCTTTATTTCGTGTACCGTAGACGAAGGATATTTCCTTTATCTTCTCAAAATCGCTTGGATGAAGCTGTGAAGCGCATCCGCATACCGCGATGAACGCATCGGGATTCTTCTTCGCCGCGCGGCGCACCATCTGCTTCGACTTTCTCACTGATTCCTCGGTGACTGCGCAGGAATTGACGATATAAACGTCGCACTTGTCATTGAAGGGCGCGCTTTCATATCCGAGCTTGGATATCTCCTCGGAAAGCACCTGACTCTCGTAGTGATTAACTCGACAGCCGAGAGTCAGGATCGCAAATTTTTTCATTAAAACGCCCACTCGCCGTTTTCGAAGATGGTTACGGTATTGCCGTTCTTATCGGTACCCGTGATGGTGGTATCGATCGCGCCGATCATAAAGTCCTCGTGTATCATCGAGTCGTTTATTCCCGCTTCCTTTGCTTCCTCGTGAGAATACTTTTCGTAGTCCTTAAGGCAGTTCGAGAATCCGCGTCCGAGAGCAAGGTGGCAAGCGGCATTCTCGTCAAAGAGAGTGTTGAAGAAGAGCACGCCCGACTGATTGATGGGGGAAGAATAGGGAACGAGCGCGACCTCTCCGAGGTAAGCTGCGCCCTCGTCCATCGAGATCATCTGATTGAGAAGCTCTGTCTGACGGTCGTTATCTGCCTTGATCTCAATCGCCTTGCCGTTTTCAAACTTAACGTAGAAGCTATTGATTACCTGACCGTTGTAGGAGAATGGCTTTGTCGAATAAACGATACCGTCTGCCTCGCCCTTTTTAGGAGTTACGAATACCTCTTCGCTCGGCATATTGGGGTTATATACGATGCCGCTTCCGAGAGCCGCTTCACTTCCGCCCATAAAGAGAGCGTCGGGAATGAGACCTACTGTGAGGTCAGTGCCGTTAGAGGACTTGATGGTGACGTCCTTAAGGCCGAGAGCGTTAATATACTCGCACTTTGCCGCGAGGTTAGCGTTATGAGCGTCCCAAGCGGCGCATGGATCGTCTCCGTCAGCTCTTGCACACTTGAGAATGACCTCCCAAAGCTTTTCAACGGCAGCCGAAGCACGAAGCTCGGGGAAGAGTTTCTTTGCCCACGCCTTGCCGGGAACGGCGGCGATTACCCACTGATATTTGTTTTCCATCTTGTCGCGTATCGGCTTGATGACCCTCATTCTTGCCTGCGCACTCTTTGCCATCTTCTTGAAGTTGATACCGTTAAGACCGTCGGGATCCTCGGACATAAGATAGATCATGCAGGGAAGGACCTCTGCGCGTCTTTCCATCTTTGCCTTTTCCCAATCCTCAACCTTGCTCATTACCTTGAGCGAGCGACCACGGGTGTGGATCTTGGCAAGCGGCTGATGGCTCCATTCGACGGTGTCCTTCGGTGCGCCTGCCTTGTATGCGGCGTCTACTACCATTGTAACGAATTCGGGCTGGTCAAGCTCTGCGTTTATGATAACTTCCTGACCGCGCTTGACGGCAACTCCTTTTTCGACTATAAGCTTTGCGTATTTTTTAAGAACTGTTTTTTTCATAAAAATGCTCCTTTTAGCGTATTATACCCTATAATTATACCTTTTTAGGACTTTTATGTCAATAGCGGAGGTGAAAAGAAAAGTTATTGCAGATATAGAATTTGACGTAGGTCAGGGTCTTGTCTACTGACGCAGAACGGGCGACCAATGGTCGCCCCTACAAAAACGTTTTGAAGCACCTTGTAGGGGCGAGCATTGCTCGCCCGCAAAAAAAGAAAAGTGCCGTTATCGGCACTTTTCAAAATCATTACTGCTGAACGAATCTTGCGTAGATCGCGCGGATAGCTTCCTCGTAATCCTCCTCGTTTACGCCGAGGACGATGTTAATTTCGTCTGAACCCTGGTCGATCATACGGATGTTTATGTCGGCTCTTGCGACGGCGTGACATACTCTTGCCGCCGTACCCTTTGCCTTTGCCATGTTGCGTCCGACGACTGCAACGAGTGCGAGGTTATCCTCGACCGAGATAGAGTCGGGATCGACTGCCGTGCAGATATTGCTGATAACGAGGTCACGCATCGACTCAAGTTCTGCGGTGTTTACGACGACCGACATTGTGTCGATGCCGGAGGGAAGATGCTCAAAGCTGAGGTCGCAGCTTTCAAGAACCTGAAGAACGCGGCGGCCGAAGCCCTTTTCGCTGTTCATCATATCCTTTTCGATGGTGATAACGCTGAAGCCCTTTTTGCCGGCAATTCCGGTGATATAGCCGTTTCCGTCGGGAGGACAGTGCGAAACTATCATCGTACCCTTATCATTCGGTATATTGGTATTCTTGATGTTTATCGGAATTCCTGCAACGCGGACGGGGAAGATAGCGTCCTCGTGAAGGACGGTCGCGCCCATATAAGAAAGCTCACGAAGCTCGCGGTAGGTTACGAGCTCGATGGGGTTGGGATTATCGACGATTCTCGGGTCAGCCATGAGGAAGCCTGAAACATCGGTCCAGTTTTCATAGATGCAGGACTGAGATGCTCTTGCGACGATCGAACCTGTAATATCGGATCCGCCGCGCGAGAAGGTCTTGATCGTGTCGTTTGGCATTACGCCGTAGAATCCGGGGATAACTGCGTATTCGTGGCGCTTGAGGACTGCCGAAAGGACGTCGTTTGTCTTTTCGTCGTCAAATGTTCCGTTTTGACGGAAGAAGATGACCTCAGATGCGTCGATGAAATCAAATCCGAGATATGCGGCGAGGATCTTGCCGTTGAGATATTCGCCTCTCGATGCGGCATAGTCGCGGCCTGTGCGGTGAATAAGCGCACCCTCTATCTTGGTATATTCGTTTTCAAGGGAAAGGTCAAGTCCGAGTTCGGATATTATGCTGTCGTAGCGCTCTCTGATCTTTCCGAAGATTTCCTTTATATCTTCGCCCTTGGATGCCGCTTCGTAGCAGGCATAGAGCATATCTGTTACTTTCGTATCTTCCTTGAAGCGCTTTCCCGGCGCAGAGGGGACGACGTAACGGCGGTCTTTATCTGCGAAAATGATGTCGCGTACCTTGCGGAACTGTTCCGCGCTTGCGAGGGAGCTTCCTCCGAATTTTACTGTTTTTACCGTATTGTTACTCACTTGCTTTTTGCTCCTATTTGTAATACTGCTCTTTGTTTTTCGTATACTACATTATTATATTGAAAAACCCGTCTTTTGTCAACTGTGATATTGACAAAATCCGCTTCAAATAGTGCAAAAAAGTGTGGATATTGTTGATTATCGCGGTTATTGACAAAGAATAATTGCAAAAAACAACATAAAATAGATTCAACGTTATTGACTTTTTTGGCTTAATGTGATAAAATATCCCTATTAATATGAACTATATTTTCATAGTTGTACAAGCGCTTTTTCGACACAATGAGGTATGATTATGCAAGTTTTGTTTATAGGCAACAGCTTCACTTATTTTAACGATATGCCGTACACCTTTCTCAATATGGCGAAGACGGTCGATCCCGATTCGCGTGTTGAGTCGATAGCTTACGGCGGATATAGCTTGGCGCAGTATTGCGATGAGGATACTGAGGTAGGGCGTATGGCTATAAGTAAGATAGTATCTTACGATTGGGACTACGTCGTTCTTCAGGAGCAGAGCCTTCTCCCGTGTACTGACAGCGAGGCTTTTATAAGTGCGGTAAAACGGCTTTCCGCTATAATCGCGCAGATTGGTGCAAAGGTTATTTTGTATCAGACCTGGGCATATGCTGAGAATACAGATAAGCTCGCGGGAACCGGTATGACTTATTCCGAGATGGCGGCGGCTTTGAAATCGGCTTATGATAAAGCGGCTGAGGTCAGCGGTGCTGTCGTTGCGCCCGTTGGAGATATGTTTGCGCACATCGGAAGCTCTGATCACGTTACGCGCCTGATAAACGCAAATGACGGTTATCATCCCTCTGCATCGGGTAGCTATCTTGCCGCCTGCGTCATTTTCCGTACTATTACGGGAAAAAGCACGATCGGACTGCCTTGTCCCCCTAACGTTTCGCTTTACAACCTTTCGGTCGTTCAGAAGCTTACAGATTCTGTAATCTAAGAAAAAAGGATACTCATTATGAAGATTTTTACCATAACCCTTAATCCTGTCTATGATATATTCTACCACGTGCCGATCCTTAAGCGCCGTGAGGAAAATCAAGCGTCGAGCGTTTCGGTCTTTACCGGCGGTAAGGGCGTTAACGTTTCCCGTGCGCTTCTCGGCTGCGGATTTGACACAAGAGCATACCTTCTTCTCGGTCACGAGAACTGCCAGCCCTTTATAGAGGGAATGACTGCGGCGCAGATCCCGACGCGTCTTTTCTATACCGAGGGCAGAATGAGGGAGAACGTCACGCTTATTGACGGCGATGGAAACGAAACGAGAATCGTTATGAACAACTTCTCGGCGAACCCCGAAACCCTCGATTATATTCTTGCGACCCTTAAAAAGGAAGCTACTCCTGACGACATAATTGCTTGCTGTGGACGTTTCCCCGAGGGAATACCGACTGAGTATACCGTCAAGTTTGTTGAGGAGCTAAAGACTATTACCGATAAGGTCGCACTTGATACCAAGTCAATAGGACTTTCTTATATGCTGGAGATCGCGCCTTGGTTTATCAAGCCTAATGAAAAAGAGGTGCAGGCGCTTGTCGGTTATCCGTGTCACGAGAAGGACGTCGCGCTTAAGGCTGCTGAGGAGCTTCATAACGGCGGAATAAAGCACGTTATGATCTCGATGGGAAGCAACGGAGCGGTATACTGCGGCGAGCTCGGAAAATGCACGATTGAGCTTCCGAAGATAACCAGCCTTTCAACGGTTGGCGCAGGTGACAGCACGGTTGCGGGATTTATTGCGGGATATACCGAGAATCCGACTCTTGAGCATTGCACAAGAATGGCTTGTGCTTACGGAACGGCTTGTTGTCTTGAGCCGGGAACGAATCCTCCTATTTGCGAAAAAATCAAGGAAATGTATGAGCTCATTTCGATAACTGTAAAATAATGATCTAATAAAACCGACGTCATACCGTCGGTTTTTCTTTTTTGATATTTTTGCCTTTCTGAATAAAAAAAGCAAAGTCGGTAAAAATAACGGTAGGGCAAAAAATATCTTGAAAGGAAGATTTCAAAGTGAATTACAGTCAAAAAAGAACCCTTATTGGGCGAGTCGTTTACATTGGACTTACCCTTATGGCAGTAACGGTCCTCTGCGTTACCATGTACACCTTTTTCGGAAGCTCAAAGCAGGCGGGCAAAACAAAGCTCCCCTTACCGACGGAGGGAACGCTTCCGACGCCTCCTGAAAGCGATCCGCCTGTCGTAACCGACCCTCCCGTCGTAACCGATCCGCCCGTTACAGACGACACTCCGACGGTCAAGCCCGAGAAGGACTGGATGAGCGAAACACTCATGATGCCCGTTAACGGTACGGTAGTAAAAGGTCACGATCTTCAGAGTGCCGTCTATTCGGCAACAATGAATGATTATCGAGTCCACTGCGGAATTGATATTGAAGCGGAGATCGGCTCCGAGGTCGTTGCGGTTGCGGACGGAATTATTATGAACGTCGGTGTTGATCCGTTTATGGGAACGACAGTTACCATCGATCACGGCGACGGTCTTGTTTCGGTTTATAAGAATCTTTCTCCCGAGCTCGGCGACGGTATCAAGGCAGGCGAGGAGATAACGGAGGGAACCGTTATCGGAAACGTAGGTGAGAGCGCGATAATTGAGATCGCCGATGAGCCTCATCTCCACCTTGAGCTGACATTGAACGGTGAAGACATTGACCCGAGCAAGCTCCTCGACGTTGAGCTTACGGTGAATCCCGACGAAGAAACCAAATAAAAAACTGCCTCCGAAGAGTAGTTGCGATAATGAGTTATCGCAATGAAATATTACCTGACGGTAATATGATATATTCCTTACGGAATATGATGTATTGCTATCGCAATATGATGTATGCCCTATGGGCATATTATGGAATAAAAATAATTCCGCCGAAGCGGAATTATTTTTTCCTTAATGTTTCAAATCACACTTCACAACTACTTTTGCTGGCAAAGCTCGTGCGTACTTGTATCTACTATCAAATATCAATTAGTAGCAAAAGTTATGAATAAAATATGTTGAAAATGTCTTTGTCATTCTCTTTTTTTGTGGCCTTGTATTGGGGGTTCTACTTGATACTGGTTTTGAATTCTATTACAAACAGCCCAAAGTATCACTTGTTTCAATGTATTTATTATAATTAATTCTATGTGATATATATGAGAGAATAATCTTTAATATACTTAATTGAACTGAATTTTTCGCAAAAATTAAATTGCAAAATAAGACTTATTTAGGTAAAGGTTTGATCTTTCAACTTTCTTTCTTGACTTAAAAACTTAGTTATTTTATTTTAACATTGTTTTGTGCTCTCAATTATAAGTTACACGTTTTATTCATAAATGACTGAATCAGTAATCG
>JAZQGU010000028.1:0-8354 GCA_045540175.1 Eubacteriales bacterium
TGGGAGAAAAGACGTCTACGTTGTCAACGACCCACTCGTAAAGCGGACGGTGATTTTCAAACTCTATCGAGCAAAGGGAGTAGGTGATTCCCTCAAGCGCGTCCTGAATAGGATGAGCGAAATCGTAAAGGGGATAGATGCACCACTTATCGCCCTGACGGTGATGGCTCGTGTGAACGATACGGTAAATAGCAGGGTCGCGCATATTCATATTTGGCGACGCCATATCTATCTTCGCGCGGAGAGTACGCGAACCGTCGGGGAATTCGCCGTTCTTCATTCTTTCAAACAGCTCGAGGTTTTCCTCGACTGAGCGGTCGCGGTAGGGGCTGTTCTTACCCGGCTCGGTAAGAGTGCCGCGGTATTCTCTCATCTCATCGGCGGAGAGGTCGCAAACGTATGCCTTACCGTCCTTGATGAGCTTAACTGCATATTCGTAGCACTTGTCAAAATAATCCGAGCCGTAGAAAACGCCGCCGTCGGGGTTAGCGCCGAGCCAGGTGAGGTCCTCGTATATCGAGTCAACGTACTCGGTGTCTTCCTTTGCGGGGTTCGTATCGTCGTAACGGAGGTTGAACTTACCGCCGTACTTTTTTGCAGTTGAATAGTTGATGTATATCGCCTTTGCGGAGCCGATATGAAGGTATCCGTTCGGCTCGGGCGGAAAACGCGTGTGAACTGTGTCGTTTATGCCCTCCGCAAGGTCGCTGTCAATTATTTCGTGTATAAAATTGCCTTCTGTCTTAAAATTTTCGTCCATTATATTAACCTCTTTAGAGCTTGCTTATCATATTGCTGATTCTGTCAAGGGTCTTGTCCTTGCCGATAATCTGCATTACGGTGTAAAGGTCGGGAGAATTCATTTTGCCCGTGACCGCAACGCGGATGAACATACTGATATCGGCAACGCTTCCCTTGAAAGAAGCGGGATCTGCCTTATACGCCTTCATGTCAGACGCATAACCGAGCGAATCGGCGATCGCCTTTACCTTTTCAAACCAGGTGTTCATATCGTCGGCGTAATCGTAGGTCTCGGTGAATTTGACGAGCGTGTTTTTAATATCTGCCTTGTCGAAATTCTCGGGATATTCGTCGATGACGGTGAAATACTTATCGTAGAAGAAGCCCATGTACGGCTTGGCATCGCGCCATGTCGTAAGATCTTTTCTCGGCTTCTTGCCGCCGCGGCCGATCGCAAGAATGCTCTTCGACATCTCGGGAGCGTTCTTAAGCTCGTCTGCAAATTCGGAATCAAACTTTTCCGCCCAATTTACCACCTTTTCGTAAACGTCATCAGCCGACATACGGGAGATTATGTTCTTCGAAACGTCGTTAAGCTTCTCAAAGTCGAAAAGGCAACCGGAGACCGACATCTTCTTAATATTGAAAGGGAAGTCGGTATAGGGCTTGTCGGGATTCTGCATGTGCCACTCCTCGTAGTTCGAGTTAAGGAGCGTCATAACGTATTCACAGACTGCCTCGGGACAGTAACCCATCTCGGTATAATCATCCATATTCGCGCCCATATCGCGCTTAGAAAGCTTCTTCTTGTTGCCGTTCTCGTCAAGACGCATTATCTGCGAGATGTGCATATACTTCGGAAGCTTGAAGCCGAGATAGTTAAAGAGCTGGATATGCTTCGGGAGAGAGGGAAGCCACTCTTCACCGCGGATAATGTGCGTCGTTCCCATAAGGTGGTCGTCGACAGCGTGAGCGAAGTGATAGGTCGGAATTCCGTCACTCTTGAGAAGAACGAAATCCTCGTCGTTCTCGGGAACGTCGATAGCTCCCTTAACGAGGTCGGTAAACTTCATTCTCTTATCAGGGTCGCCGTTTGCGAGAATTCTGATAACAAACGGATGATTCTCGGCAAGATGCTCCTTGACCTCTTCGATCGTGAAATTACGGCGGGCGAGCATTTCAGCACGGCGGCTTTCCGCTTCTGCCTGCCAGTCGGTATTTTTGATCTCTTCCTTTTTGTTTACCGACTGAAGCTCGTCAAGCTCCTCCTCGGTAGTGAAGCAGGGATACGCCTTACCCTCGCTTACGAGCTTCTTTGCGAAAACTCTGTAAAGCGGACCTCTCTGGCTCTGCTTGTAGGGGCCGTAGTTACCCTTGTCGGCGATCTTGCCGTTTTCATCAAGGATAGCGCCCTCGTCGAAATGAACACCGTAGGTCGCGAGAGTCTTTATAAGTCCCTCAGCAGCACCCTCGACCTCGCGCTTTGCGTCGGTATCCTCGATGCGGAGATAGAACACACCGCCCGACTGATGAGCAAGACGCTCGGCTACAGTTGACGGGAAAAGACCGCCAAAGTGTACGAATCCCGTTGGGCTGGGAGCAAAACGCGTTACCTTTGCTCCTTCGGGAAGCTCACGGCGAGGATACTTTGCTTCAATATCATCGGGCGTTTCTGTAATTTCGGGATAGAGAAGGTCTGCCAAAAGCTGATAATCCATCTATATTTTCCTTTCTCAAATCAAATAGGTATTGTATGAAAGCTCGTGCTCAAGTGTCGTCGACATTCCGTGACCTGGAAATATCCTGCCCTTGACATCAAGCTCTTTTATCTTTTGCAAAGAAGACATTATCGTCTGATAGTCACCGCCCGGAAAATCATAGCGTCCGATACTCTCGCGGAAAAGCGTGTCTCCGCTGATAAGATCGTCACCCACCGATAAGCATATAGATCCGGGCGTGTGGCCGGGTGTGTGAATTATTCCGATCGTGCCGCTGCCGAGCTTTATCGTATCGCCATTCTTCAAAAGACGGTCAGGCGAAGGGAAGACGACTTCTTTGCCCGAAAATCTTGATAGAAGATTAAGGGAATTGTCTGCGAGCATCGGTGCGTCGTCCTCATGGACAAGCAGGGAAGCGCCTGTTTTTTCCTTTATCATAGGAAGTGCAAGAATATGGTCGAAATGTGCGTGCGTTAAAATAATATATGAAAGCGACGCGCCCTTTGACTCAAGTGCACTCAAAAGCTTGTCCGCCTCGTCGCCCGGATCGACAAGCGCTGCCTCCATACTTTCCTCGTCGAGAATTATATACGCGTTCGTGCACATAACACCGACGGAATACTTGAATATTTTCATGGCATTTCCTCTCGGGATAATTAACTTAACCATTATATCACACAAAAGCGGATTTGTCCATAGATAAAAAAGAATTAACAAAAAATAAAGTAAGTTTAAATAAATGTTATAAGTTGAAAAATGTGCTTGACTATTTCGGGAAAGTGTGGTAGAATAGACCATGTCTGTCGGGACAACCCGGCAAATGCGCAAAAGCGCATCTAAGTTTGTAACACGAAGGGATGCCCAATCCCCTCGGAGTCCAAGCGGATTTCGTTTCGTCTGAACCGACGATAAAAGGCGAAACGGGTGAAAAAATATTTTTGAACGTCGGAGAACGGAGTTTAACAATGGGCAAGGGCAGCCGCGTAAGAGACGAGAGAACGCAGAACGTTAATGATAACGCTACTGTAAAGCTCTCCAAAAAGCAGATAATCAAGCTGCAGGAAAAGAAAAAGCGCAATAAGAAGATTCTTACTTGGGGTATTACGGCAGTAGTTGCAATAGCGGTAGTTGTTGCAATCATTATTGCTTCCATTCCCAATGTTCCGAACCTCGAAAAGCATCTCGTTGCTAAGAACGAGCTTGTTGAGGTAGACGGAGCAATGTTCGCATACGTAGTATACGACTACGTAGGACAGTACGGCTCGTATATGGCATCATACGGATACAATACAAGCCTCGGACTTCTCAACCAGACGACGAAGTACACAAGCAACGGAACCTCTATGACTTGGTTCAAGTACTTTACAAACCTCGCTGAAAGCAAGCTTTCCGAGTACGTGTCCTTCGCAAGTGCTGAGCTTGCAAAGGCAGCAAAAGAAAAGGGAAGCGCAGTTACCATCGACGAGGCTCTTTCCAAGGAAGACAAGGACAAGATCGACGATTATATGAAGGAGCTCAAGGACTATGCTCACTCCAGCGGTTACGGCGGAGTTAACAAGTTCCTCAGCGCTGTATACGCTCCCGGTGTCACCGAGGGCGCAGTAAGAAGATATCTCAAGATCGAGGCTCTTGCTTACGCTTACGTTGAAGATTTCCTCGATTCTCTTGAATATTCCGATGACGAGATCAATAAGTACCTCGAGGATACCCCCGATTCCTTCAAGAAGATCGACTACGTTTACTACACCTTCTCCGAGACTTACGTTAAGGACGCAACTACCGAGCAGAAGAACGAGGCATACGCTAAGGCAAAGGCTGCTGCTGAGAAGTTCGTAGAAGAACACAGAAGCGTTGAAGAGTTCAAGAGTGGTATCTATGAGCTCGAAAAGGCTAAGAAGGAAGCTTCTTCCACCACAGGAACCACTGCAGGTGCCACTACAAAGGCAGTTGTTGACGTAGAAAAGGAAAAGAATGAGCTTATAAGCAAGTTCATCTCTACCGGCGTTCTTTACAACTCTACTAAGGCTGAGGCTGCTGACACCAAGGCTTACTATGAGTGGGCATACAGCACCGACCGCGTTGCTAACGATACCTATATTCAGGAAGTTAAGGCGTCCAACGGCGACCTTTCCTACACCGTATACATCATCGAGAAGGGCGTATATATCGACGAGTACACCTCTCAGGACGTAAGACACATTCTCTTCGACGTTGACACCTCCCTTACCGGATCTGCTCTTGAAAAGGCATTCGACAAGGCTAAGGCAGAAGCTGAAAAGGTACTCGAAGAGTACAACAAGGGCGATAAGACCGCAGAATCCTTCGGCGAGCTCGCTAAGGAGCACACCGCTGACTCCAACGGTGAGGATGGCGGACTCTACGAGAACGTTCTCAAGGGTCAGATGGTAGAAGAGTTCGAAAACTGGATCTACGATGAGAACCGCAAGACAGGTGACGTAGAGCTTGTTAAGACTACCTACGGCTGGCACATCATGTACTATGTAGGCGAAGGCAAGACCGCTTGGAAGGTTACTGCAGAGAACGGACTTAAGAATGATGACTACGAGGAGCACCTCGAAGAGCTTCAGGAAAAGTACGAGCTTGACTACGACTACGAGGCAATGTACTACGCTCTCGGCGGCGAAAAGTAATAATACCCAAAACTCCCGAACGTTATCCGTTCGGGAGTTCTTTAATAAATAAAAAGCGGCTCTTTCGAGCCGCTATCTTTATTTAACGATGGTTTCCTCGAGATAATCTGCAGCCGCTTCCATAGCGTCGCATTCCATAAGCTCAAGAGCGCCCTTGTCGCAAAGATTTGCAAGCGAGGGATCGATCGGCACCTTAGCAAGAACCTTAAGACCGTATTCTGCCGCAACGTCTTCGACGTGAGAGTCACCGAATACCTTTATCTGCTTACCGCAATCGGGGCAGGAGAGATAGCTCATATTCTCAACGATACCGAGGACGGGGATATTCATAAGCTTAGCCATTCTTACAGCCTTTGCAACGATCATCGAAACAAGCTCCTGAGGGCTGGTTACGATAATGATTCCGTCGAGCGGAAGAGACTGGAAAACTGTAAGCGGAACGTCTCCCGTTCCGGGAGGCATATCGACGAACATCCAATCGACGTCGTCCCAGAAAACGTCCGTCCAGAACTGCTTAACGGTTCCTGCAATAACAGGTCCTCTCCAAACGACGGGAGTGGTATCCTCGTCAAGGAGAAGGTTGAGGCTCATTACCTTTGTTCCCATCTTCGATACGACGGGGAAAATGCCTCTGTCGTCGCCCTTAACGGGACCGTTTACACCGAAGATCTTCGGAATAGAGGGACCGGTGATATCTGCGTCGAGAATCGCTGTCATAAGCTCTCTGCGGTTCATTGTGATCGCAAGCATCGAGGTAACAAGGGACTTACCTACGCCGCCCTTTCCGCTTACGATTCCTACTACTCTTTTAATTTTGCTGTGCGCGTTTGCGGGAGCAAGCAGGCTTTCCTTCTGAGAAGAACAGCTTCCGTTGCTCGCACAAGTGGAACAGTCATGTGTACATTCTGACATAATTTACCTCCAGTAAAAGTTATCATAACTTATAGTATTATACCCCTATTAGACAAAAAAATCAATAGGGAAAAGAAAGAAAAACACAATGTAATTATTTTATGAACATTAATTAACAAAACGCGAATAAGGGAAAAAGTGTGGTATAATATACTAAAAGAAGGAAAGAGAGGAAAAACCGTGGATATTTTTGTAAATACAAATTTGCTCAGATACGCGATGAGATTTCTTGACAGATCGTCGCCAATGAAATCTACGCTTAATTATGTAATGCCGAAGCCTCTCTGTCCTGTCGGCCTGGCGAACGAAAAGCCGCTTCCGAGGGTTGCTTCCGAGACTGTCGGAATACCGTCATCGGTAATATCTTCTTTTCTTGACGAGGCGGTGAATAAGTGCGGGCTTGATCTGCACGGCGTAACGATAGTAAAGGACGGCAATATGATATGCGAGGCGCAGATCGGGCCGTACCGCCCCGAATACTACCACGTTTGCCATTCGCTCAGCAAATCGGTCACGGCGACCGCAATAGGGATGATGATCGACGAGGGAAAAATAACACTCGACAGCAAGGTAACGAAGCTTGTTGAAAACCGTGTTCCGGCAATATCTATGCTGGGATACCGCGGTCTCACGATCCGTCATCTATTGACGATGACGTCGGGTGCGACCTTTGCCGAAACCGGTGTTCCGGTTGAAAAGAATTGGCTTAAAGCTTTCTTCGAATCGGGAATTGCAGCTCCTCCCGGCAAAAAGTTCCATTATAACAGCCTTAATACCTACGTTCTTTCCTGTATCGTAAAGGAAGTGACGGGGCAGGGGCTTTGTCAGTATCTTAAGCCCCGCCTTTTTGAGCCGCTTGGAATTACAAATTATCACTGGGAAACCTCTCCCGAGGGCGTTGAGTGCGGCGGATGGGGGCTTTACCTCACGCGCGAAGATATGGCAAAGCTCGGAATGCTCTACCTCGATAACGGAGTATACGGCGGCAAGAGACTTGTTTCAGAAAATTGGGTCAAGCTTGCGACAAAGCCCTGGGTAAGGACTCCCGACGAATACGGCGCGTTTGATTACGGATACCATATATGGGCAGATAAATACGGGAATAGCTTCTTATTCAACGGAATGTTCTGCCAGGACGTTCTCGTTCTCCGCGAACAAAGGATTATTATAGCAACCAACGGAGGTCTTGAACAGCTTTTCCAGCAGAGCGAATATTATGATCTGATAAATAAGTATTTCGCAAAGGAAATGTTTTTGCCGATACCAAAAGCAAAGCCGCTTAATAAGCTTTTACGCGACCTAAAAAGCGGTGGCAGATATCATTTGTTTGAGCCAAAGCTTCCTATTGACCTGAGAAGAAAGCTTGGAGTTGAATTCAGATCAGACGATTATTCAAAGAACCCACTTAAAGGCATACAGAAAAAGGGAAATCCGTTAACCTTCGGACTGCTTCCGACGGCTGAGCAAATGGTTCGTAACAGCTATGCTTCGGGAATACGGTCTATGACGCTGAAAAAAGAGGGCGGAAAGCTCTTTCTCGACGTAGAAGAGGGCGACGGACTGAAAAGAATACCGATTACGATAGATAAATGGTCGGATACCGTTCTCCACTTCGGGCAGACCGACTACCGCGCTTCCGCATATACCACGGTGTCAAAAAATGAGGACGGATTGCGTTTGTTGAAGATAAAGCTCGCCTTCCCAGAGGTTGCAAGCACGAGAATAATAAAAATATATTATAAGCACGGATCAGTGCTTGTAACGATGTCCGAAAGCCCGGGAATGGAGCTGATCCGAATATTTGCCGATGCTCTTGAGGATATGCTGAAAAAGAATAAGCTGATGGCTGACGTCGTTTCACTCATTGATTCCGACGCAATGTTCCTTAAGCTTGAAAAGCGATTCGAGCCGATATTCACTCTTGAACGAGTTTACAAATAAAAAACGCCTGCTGATGCGAGACTTCTCATAAGGAAGTCTCGCAGTTTTATTCGCCTGCGGCGAGATCTATTGCTTCGCAGTGATATTCGGCTTTCGCCGAGTGATATTTGCTTCGCAAGTTAAAGGGGCGAATAAAATATCACTGAAGCCGTCAGGCTTCAATATCACTATTGTGACAGCAATAATATCACTCCGACGAAGTCGGAATATAACTTGACGTTTTTTCAGTTTTATTCTATAATATCCTCAGAGGTTATGTTATGTCTAACAGTATTATGAGAGATAAAGCAAAGGAATTTGCTAAAAGTATTGTTTTCCTCTGCCGTAATATGAAGGCGGAACACAACGAAATGATGCTTGTAAACCAATTGTTACGTTCCGGCACTTCTAT
>JAZQGU010000029.1:0-16219 GCA_045540175.1 Eubacteriales bacterium
AATCCATGATATTTTCTCCTTTCTTGTTACAACCCCTATCACAGCGCCTATGTTTTTCCCTTAAACACGGCACTTTCGGGGATCTGTGGCACCGTATACTGGCACAAGGCCTTATTTACGACGCCTATTTTTTTCGGTGTCCAAAATCCCGAAAACCCTTGTGCGGTCGGGGCTTCCGGCCGCTGTGATCCGAGGCGAGCGTCGTTTACGACGCCGACTCTTTCACCTGCTTGATTTTCGACCCATCGAAAATGCCTGAAAGCTGCCCTGAACCATCCCGTATTCCGCGGTTCCAACTTCGCCCTCAAATCGCCCCAAGCGGGCGGTTTTCTTTTTTGGCGGGTGTTTCCTCGCATCTCTGCGTTCCTCGGCAGGATTATTAGTTTTTTCATATATCATCCACCGTTTCTAACCCTTCCATTGCTTCAACCATTATTCGCACTGCAAGGATGAAGCCATCCCTGAATGCATCTCGTTCGGTTAACCCTGCAAGTTCGCTTTGGCAGTCTTTGATCTTTTCGAAGGTTTCTTTCTGCTGCTCGGTGAGCGTTGCCGTTAGGCTTTCCTCGTTTTTGCATATGAGCTTTACGAGTTGATCGACTCTCGAACCGCGCTTTATGTACCTTTCGTGCGGACTGATGTTACCGTAATACAGATCTTCAAGTGTTGTCATGTGCGTTGCACCTCCTTTTTGCAACACAAACACATACCACAACACTTTCCACAAGTCCAGCGATTTTCGACATAAAATTCAAAAAAAGCACCGCATTTCTGCGACGCTTTGATATTTTGTAATGAAATAATACAAAAGACAGCACAGCCATCATAGACTATGCTGCCTTTCTCTGTTATCCTATTCGGTTTTCATATTTCTCCGTTAAGGACATCGCGATTTTCCGTCGGGGGTGTTTTCGCGCGGCGGGAGCGCGGGGTTCCCCGAAACGAATGCAATGAGTTTTGGGGGTTCCGAGCTTGCCCCCGCCCTACGATGAACGTGCAGAAGCATCAGGGCGTTGTTAGCCTTCCCCAGCGGGGGAAGGGGGACCACCGAAGGTGGTGGATGAGGTGTAGGTTGCGAAGCAACCGTATGTAAAACCGATGTAACATCGTTTCAAAACGGACAGTCGGGGTAGGGGTTCCCCGAAACGAGCGAATGCGAGTTTTGGGGGTTTCCGAGGTTGCCTGTCCCTACAAACGGTGAATTATACTATCAAGTGCAACACCAATAAAAAAATGAAGTTCATGTAAATCCATGGTAGAATAGAGTTACCACACAATAAACAACCAAGGAGGATTTACATGAACTATAAACATCTTAGCATAGAAGAGCGCTGTTGTCTACGGGAATATTACAAAAAAGGATATAGTTATCGAAAAATAGCAAAATTGATGGGAAGAAATGTAAGCACAATTTCACGGGAACTAAACAGGAACTTCACACATATGTATGACATTCCCACCTATTACCCGCACACAGCACAAAAGAAATATCTATTAAGAAGGTCATATTGTCACAGAGGAATGTTTCAAGATCCGAGTAAGTTAGCTTATATAAAAGACCGGTTAATAGAAACGTGGTCGCCTGAGCAGATCTCATCCACACCATGTGAACTCGAAATGCCCTCAACGCGGACAATTTATATGTGGATATATGAAAAATATATTGATGTTAATCTCAAAGTGCTCAGAAGGAAGGGAAAAAGCCATGGAAAGAAGGAAACGCGCGGTAAATTCAATCTTGGTAAATCAATAAGAAAGCGCGATAAGAGCGTATATAAACGCCTTGAATTCGGTCATTGGGAGGCAGATACAGTAGTGTCGGGCAGAGGCAAATCCAAAGCCTGTTTCGCTACGTTGGCAGAGAGAAAGACAAGATATTATATTGCAATCAAGATGCCAAATCGTAATGCAGACACAATGGCACATGCCATTGTGTCTGCATTGAAAGAGCTGCCGAGCCAAGCGGTTAAAAGTATAACTTGTGATAGAGGAACCGAGTTTGCTAATTGGAAATATATAGAAGAACAATTGAACTGTGACGTCTTTTTCGCTGACCCATACTGCGCTTGGCAAAAAGGTACTAACGAGAATCTTAACGGCTTGCTTAGAGAGTTTTATCCAAAAGGAAGAAATCGTTCTCGTGTTAGCCCCACAACATTAAAAAAGAACCTGGCGTTGATCAACGCCAGGCCTAAAAAGGTGTTAGGTTTCCAAAAACCTGTTGATTTATTTGATCTTTTTCTCAAAAAGTGTTGCACTTAGATTGACAATTCATCTCAAGAAGGTTGTTTTAGGGTTCTTTGGCAGGATTTTTATAACCTCTGTTCTGCAAAAACGAAGCAAATTTCTCCTTGCTTCCGTTAAAAACATTCAGATCAATGAATTTTTCCTTGCCGTTATATCCGTCGAGCTTGCCGCGATTCGTATACTGCCAAAACGTCCACGTCCTGCCATCGGACAGCTTCGGCTTTGAAATCACGTTTCTTATCCAAATGTCGTATTCCTCATAATCGTTTGACAGATACAGCTTATATGATTTTTCGGTAGCATATATAATGGGCTTTTGACCGTAATGCTCCTCCAATAATTCAAGCATTATTTTCAGCTGGGCGCTAACCGATTCTCTGTCCGGAGGATCCTTTTCTTTGTCGCCGTAAAATTCGAGATCAATGACAGGCGGTAGCATGCCCTCAAAGGGAGTGACGGTATTTATGAAATTTTCCGCCTGCGTTTGTCCGCCGCTGTCATAGCTGAAGAAATGATAAGCGCCGACGGCAAGCGAGGTCTTCTGCGCCTCCGTGAAGTTGTAGTCAAAGCTTTTGTCTACAAACGTGCTTCCCTCCGTGGCTTTTATAAATACGAAGGAAATGTTTTGCCTCGAAAGCACGCCCCAGTTGATCTTACCTTGATACGATGAGACGTCAATTCCTTTTACGTTATACTTGTCGGCATTAGATCCGTTCAGAATGATCACGCCGTTCCAAACCAAAGCAAATATTGTGGCAAGAATTATGACGAGCAGTGAAACGCCGATAATTGATGCGGTTATAATTCTTTTCTTCAAACGATCACCTCTGTGTTCATTATATCATAGCTTACTGTCCAAATCAAGGATCAAATGAAGCGTTGTCAGCCTTCCCCAGCGGGGGAATGGTGCGAGTGGCAGAGCCACGGTCGGATGAGGTGTTCCAAAGGAATGTAACATCGTTTTTATGCGGGGCGTCGAGGACGTCGCCCCCTACAAACAACATGGTAAATCTGCCGACCGTTCGCAACAGAGTCGAAAGAACAAAAAACACCGCCCGCGGGCGGTGTTTTCTGCAATCATTTCTTTTTTATCTTATCCCAATAGGCTTTTGCGGCTTGCTCTGTTTTATTATCGCCGTAGGAATAATATTTGGCGTTTTTGAGATCGTCGGGCAGATACTGCTGATCGACGTAGTGATCGGGGTAATCGTGAGGATATTTGTATCCGTTATAATTATTTGACGGGCGCATATAGGGCGGGATGTTTTGCCCCTTTCCGCTTGCGATGTCCTCTGCCGCCGCGGCGTATGCCGCGTAGGCGCTGTTTGATTTCGGCGCGGTTGCGAGGAGAATCGCCGCCTCGGAAAGTGGGATCCTCGCCTCGGGGAGTCCGAGATTGTTCGCCATCTGTACGCAGGAAAGCACGATCTGCGCCGCCTGCGGATAAGCGAGGCCTATATCCTCACAGGCGATGACCTGAAGCCGACGGCAAGCACCGATGAGGTCTCCGCCCTCGAGAATTTTTGCAAGATAGAAGATCGCCGCGTCGGGATCTGAGCCTCGTATCGACTTCTGAAGTCCCGAGAGCAGGTCGTAATGCACAGTTCCGCTTTTGTCAAAGTTTCCGATTACCGATGGCGTGAAGTCCTTTGCCGCCTCGAGTGAAAGCTCCTTTCCGCTGGTGAAATAGGTGTTTTCAAGCAGGTTTATCGAGCGTCTTACGTCGCCTGCCGCGCTTGCGGCAATATAGGAAAGAACCTCGTCAGGCGCGGTTTTGCTTCTGCCCGTTTCTTCGTTGAGAAGATCGAGAGCGCGTCTGAGTGCGGGGACTATGTCGGTGTCGCTTACAGCCTTGAATTCAAAGACTGCAGAGCGGGAGATTATGGCGTTGTAAACGTAAAGATATGGGTTTTCGGTCGTCGACGCGATGAGCGTTATGCGTCCGTCCTCGATGTATTCGAGAAGCGACTGCTGCTGTTTTTTGTTGAAATACTGTATCTCGTCGAGATAAAGGAGGATCCCCTCGCTTCCGAGAAGCGACGAGGTCTCGGCAACTACGTCCTTTACATCGGAAAGGGAAGCTGAGGTTGCATTAAGGCAACGCAGAGTCATTCCCGAGCCGTCGGCAATTATGCGTGCGGCGGTCGTTTTGCCCGTTCCGGGCGGACCGTAGAATATCATGTTGGGGAGGTAATTTTCGGCGCAGATCTTGCGTATTGAGCCGTTTTTTCCGAAAAGATGGCTCTGACCGACGATCTCGTCGAAGCTTTTCGGTCTTATTCTGTCTGCAAGCGGACTACTTTTCATACCGTCCCTCCTTAAATTCGTTTTTGTCATTATACCGCTAATTGCCTCGAATGTCAAGAAAACACGCACCTTCAGGCAACTTGTTCACACAAATTTAATAATTATACTATTGCCAACCCCGTTTTTTTGTGGTATAATACCACTTGCAGCTATTGGAGAAGTACCCAAGTAGGTGAAGGGGCTCCCCTGCTAAGGGAGTAGGTCGGGGAACCGGCGCGAGAGTTCGAATCTCTCTTTCTCCGCCAAAATAAAAATACCACCCACAAGGGTGGTATTTTTATTTTGTCGACGAGACCGAGGGTCTCGTACTACTGCGCCGTAGGCGCAGATAATCGAGCAAAGCCGAGTCGACAAGCTCGCTTGTCAGCGAGGCGGCGAAGATTGCTCCGCGAGCGTTGCGCGAAGCGCAACAAGGCACGGAGTGCCAAAAGCAGAGCTTTTTGCTCGTCGGGAGTATAGTTCGAATCATTTTTCGGGAGGAGCAAGCCCCTACCCTAGAGACAAAGCGGAAATTTCCCATCGAATCTCTCTTTCTCCGCCAAACCCAGACCGCAATTCCGATGCAAGGGGTTGCGGTTTTTGCTTTTTTGTGGTATAATGATTTCAGAAAGGTGGGATTTTTATTGTTTCTGTTTTCAAAACGCGAACGAATTATCAAAAAAGCTGTTGAAAAAACAATGGTAAGATTTGCCGATAGAACCCCCAAAATATATCAACACTTTTTCTACGGTGCATTTGATATTGCGCCTCAATATCTTGTGGTGTGGTATTTATTTGAAAGCGATATGGAACTGGAAGCTGCAAAAGCATCCGGATATTGTGATGATTTAGAGAAAGAGACAATTCGCAATTTGATTGATCTTGGTTATCCGAAAGAGGCATTTGGGAGAGCTGGGGTTTCCTTTACCACGAAGGAAGATATAGACAATAAGGCAAATGGCGATTATCATGTGTATTTTCAGTAAATTTCCGCTGAATCTAAAATGTACCGCCAAAATGACTCTGCTCCAATTTGACTTAAAAGGAGCATTTGTATCAAAATCACAGTTATTAGCCAAAATTAAAAAGCACCCCTTGTGGGTGCTTTTTGCTCGCCAGGAGTATAGTTCGAATCTTTTTCGGGAGGAGCAAGCCCCTCCCCTACCGCGGACCGTCGAGGACGCCGGTCCCTACAAATATGCGGCGAAGCTTTTTAACGTTGATAATAGAGTGGGCGTGCAAATGCGGCGGGAGCGCGTGGGATTCCCCGAAACGAGCGAATACGAGTTTTGGGGTTCCGAGCAAGCCCCTCCCCTAGAGACAAAGCGAAAATCTCCCGTCGAATCTCTCTTTCTCCGTCAAACCCAGACCGCAATTCCGATACAAAGGGGTTGCGGTTTTATCATTTTGTGATATAATAAATTCACGAGTAGTTTTTAGGAGGTTATTACGATGGCAAAAAAAGAAAAGAGATTCATTAAAATATACAGTCAAGGCGCGGGCTCGACCGAGATCTGGGTCGACAAGGAAACGGGGATAAATTATTTATTTCATTCAAGCGGTTATGCAGGCGGGCTGACGGTCTTGCTCGATAAATACGGCAAGCCGATCGTAACGCCGATAGAGAACGGTGATAACTGATTTTATACTGTTTTTCAAAACAAAAGATCCGAGTCGAGAGGCTCGGATCTTTAATCTTTATTGCAATCTTTTCTTTCCCGATATTTTCTTGAACATCAGCCAGCCGAGAAGAACCGTTACGGCGGTGACGCCGAAGATCACGACTGTCAGAACAAATCTGTTTTCTCCGAGTGCGCCGCCCGCGAGGGTCGATGTGAGGATAGACGGAATACGGCAAAGGACGCTTATGAGCAGGAACGGCAGAAACTTGATTTTCGTTATTCCCGCAAAATAGGTTATTACGTCCTTCGGTGTTCCGGGGAAAAAGTATAGCAGGAAGAAGGTTATTTTCAGCTTCTTTTCGTCGTTTAGGAAGCTGAATTTTTTCAGATCCTTTTCGTCCAGCATAATGTTTGTGAACTTATGACCGAGAAACTTCGTCAGTCCGAATATGAGGCAGGTTGCGGGCAGGACTCCGATGAGGCAAAGGACGGTGCCGAGAAACGGACCGTAGATATAGCCCGCCGCGACTTCGATAAGCTCGCCGGGTATGAATGCGAAAATAACCTGTAAAAACTGTATTCCTATGAATATCAGCCAGCTTTTCGGGTTATTACCGCCGAGCTCCTGTCTCAGCTTTTGAGGATCGCGGGCGGCATTTACGAGCTTTGGACCGATGGTGAATGTTCCGATAAGCAGAAGGGCGACGAGAACCAAAAGCGATATTATCAGATACAGATTTCTGCCGCTTATCAGCGGTTTTTTCTTTTTTTCCATATGCGCCCCTCCTTTTTTACATATTATAACATTTTTCGCGCTGTCTTTCAATAGAAAACGTCGCTTGGGTAAGGTCGGAATATCACTTTTTTCAAATATTTTTATCCATCCAGCTCCATCTGTCGATCACGAAATCACGGACGTATTCTACGCTTTGCGCATAGGTCTTTTGCGATTTCACCGCAAGCGGCTGAGGCTTGACTGCTCTTTTTCCGAGTATTTTCCAAAGCCTGAAGTTATATTCGGCGCTCGGCGAAAGAGTTTTTTCCATTTCGTCTATACAGTAAAGGGTTTTTTCAAGAAGCTCGTTTTTGATTTCGTCCCAACGTGTCCTCAGCTTTGCTCTGAATGATGGGTCGTTCATAAGGTAACAGAACCAGTTGTCCTCGATATATCCCTTTTCCTGCGTAAGACACGCCCAGCTTTTGTATTTGCCGTAGTCGTTATAGAGATTTCCCATTGCGAGGTCGTAATCCCATATCGGACCCATTGTCAGCTTTTCGCACGACTGCTTTGTGATATAACAGCTTCTTCTGAAGCATGATTCGAGATTATAAAACAGCTCCGTCGAAATGAACCAATCTATGAGAGAATCGACGTCTATATATTCCTCGTATCCGTTAAGGCTTTTTACTGCGCCGTTTGCTTTTTTGATATAGTCTTCGATGAACTTGAACTGCTCGGGAGTCAAGTCCTCGCTTTCGGGATATTCTATCGAGCAATGGCGGATAAGGTCTGTGTGTATTATGGTTACACCGTAGATGTCGTCGCTTTCGTATCCGCCGATCTCGAGAAGAAATGAGGAATCGGCTTTGCCGTCGTTTTTTGGAAGATCTATTCTTCCGTCCTTGACCTCGTGATCCTCGCCTATCGAATAGATGCCGGCGTATTCGCCGTTGATGAACAGGTTAACCGGAAACTGAGAAAGGGGAGATATCCCGGTGCCGAGTACCTTTGACGCCTCCATTGCGACGTAATTTCGCATAAGGGAATAATCGGCATAATTTGCGAGCAGTATCCACTTTTTTGCCGCCTTCATACCGAGAACCTCGGTTTTTGAGTCGAACTTGAGCTTGTACGGCTTTTTCTCCCAGCTCCAGGTCGAGTTTCCGCGTCCCTTTATTCCTGCTTCGGTCGGCTCGAGCGATTCAAAGCCGTTTGGCAGAAACCAGCCGTTTACGCCGTTTGTGTCGATGCTGACGGTCGCGTCGACGTATTCTTCCTTTGAGGTTATCGGCTTACCGCTTTTTACGTCGACCGATATTACGGGGATCAGATTTTCGCCGTATTCGAGCTTTATTTTATAGAAGCGCTTTTTGCCGTTTTTGTCCTTTACGGCACAGAAGCAGTTTTCCTTTGTGAGGTCGATCCTTCCGTCCTTTTCACTCGGGAAATAAACCTCCCCGCCGCTCGTTTCATATTCGACTGCGGCGTTTTTGAGGGAATATGTGTCAGTCGGGGCGGTTATTGTGAGGATAATGGTGTCCCCTTCGATCACGCCGTTCAGATTTTCGCACATATTTCGGTTTTTTTCGCGTGGGATGGTAAAGGAAATGAAATCGTTATACTCCTCCTTATGCGAAGGAAGCGTGTCGGGAGGGAAGGGAATGTCGGGCAGGTCGGGCGGATAATATCCGCTTTCGCCCTCGGTTATTGTTTGCGTGCCGTTTTCTTTTACCGCGCAGGAAAAAAGAGAACAGAAAAGCATAGCTGCGGTGATAAATAAAACGGTTATACGCTTCATGCCTTTGTCCTCCTTTTGTTTGGTCACTTTTTCGTTTTCTGATATTTTCTGTAGTTTCCGGGGGAAATATGCTCCTTGCGCTTGAAAATAAGACTGAAGTAGTTTGGTGAGGAAAAACCGCAAAGCTCGGATATTTCCTTTATACTCTTATCGCTGTTGACCAGCTCCTCCTTTGCCTTGCTAAGACGCAGGGTGAGGAGATAATCCATAGGGGAGCAATGAAGATACTTATTGAAATTGTACATGATGGTTGCCTTTGAAACGAAGAACCGCTCCGCAAGGCTCGTAAGAGTGTGGCTTTCGCCGTAACTTACGTTAAGATAGTTGACGGCTTTTAAGACAAGCGGCGGGATATAGCTGCGCTCAAAGCTTACGGAATTTATATTCGGCGCCTCTATTTTGCTTATGCAGTAGATCGTGTAAGAAAAAAGCGCGTTAAGTATATCGTCCGCGTGCTTTGAGTGGCGGTCGGTTTCCGCCATCTCCTTGAACAAGCGAGCAAGCGCGTTCCGCTGTTCATCCGTCGGTTTCAATATTTTGGTGGATTTTTCGGCGAGGACGGCTTTTTCATATCCGTTAAGGTAATCCTCCGAAACGTCAATTATCGTTCTTTCAAACGGTCCGCCCTCGGTCATATGCATTGTGTGAGGCGGGATTATTATTAGGCAGGGCGCTTGTATATGATAGGTTGCGTTTGTAAAGAAATATTCCCTCTCTCCTTTTGTGAGAAAAAATATCTCATAATGTGAATGAGAATGGAGTCCGCTCATGTTCCAAGGCACCGTTTTTATTGATTCTTCGACTTCCATAAAGTGCTGCATAAGATAACTCCTTTCTTTCATGATTTGAAATATATATGTAATTTTAAACTATTTTATCACATTATGTATTGTTGGTCAAGGTTTTTTGGATTATAATGTAATCATAATGATGTAATATTATAATCGGATCGGAATATTATGAAAACTCTCATTATAAATGAAAAGGACAATGTTGCCGTTTCTCTTGAAGACGGTGTAATACCGAAGGGGCATAAGTTTGCCCGCCGTGACATCGGAAAGGGTGAAGCGGTGATAAAATACGGCGAGGTCATCGGCCGTGCGACCGAGGATATCAAGGAGGGGGAATGGGTACACAGCCACAATCTCCGCTCTCATCTCGACGAGGATATAGAATACAGCTACAATCCGATCGATTGCCCTAAGGAAATCGGACACGACACCTTTATGGGCTACCGCCGTCCTTACGGCGAGACGGGAATCAGAAACGAAATATACATAATCCCGACCGTTGGATGCGTAAATCAGGTCTGTATCAAGATGTGTGAAAGAGCGCAGAAGCTGATAGGCGGAACGCTCGACGGGATATATGCTTTTACTCATCAGTTCGGCTGTTCACAGCTCGGCGAGGATAACGAGAATATTAAGAAGCTTCTTTGCGCCATCGCACTCAATCCAAATGCGGCGTTTGTGCTTTTCGTAGGTCTCGGCTGTGAGAATAACGGTCTTGACGGGATAAAGGAATATCTTGCGCCCTTTAATCGTGACAATATCGAATATTTCAACTGCCAGGACGTTGAGGACGAGATCGCTTACGGGCTGAGCATAATTGAAAAATTCGCAGAAAAGGCGAAGGAATATAAGAGGGAAGAAAGACCGTATTCCGAGCTTAAGATCGGTCTTAAGTGCGGCGGCTCGGACGGTTTTTCCGGAATTACCGCAAATCCGCTTGTCGGTACCGTTTCCGACCGCGTTATAGCCGCGGGCGGAAGCACGGTGCTTACCGAGGTTCCCGAGATGTTCGGAGCTGAACAGCTTCTTATGGACAGATGTGAAAGCATCGAGGTCTATGAAGCTTACAAGAAAATGATCGTTGATTTCAAGAGGTACTATACAGACCGCGGATTCCCCGTTTACGAAAATCCCAGTCCGGGAAACAAGGCGGGCGGAATCACGACTCTTGAAGAGAAGTCTCTCGGCTGTATAAAGAAGGGCGGAAGCTCGGCTGTCGTTGACGTTCTTTCCTACGGCGAACGAGTAAAGAAAACGGGGCTTTCAGTGCTTGACGCGCCCGGCAACGATCTCATCGCGGCAACTGCGCTTGCGGCGGCGGGATGCCAGCTCGTACTCTTTACAACGGGACGCGGAACGCCTTTTTCGACCTTCGTTCCGACTATGAAAATATCGACGAACGAGGAACTTGCGGGTAAGAAAAACGGCTGGATAGATTTCAGTGCGCACGGTATGGACGCAGACGGTCTTTATGAGCTTATCAAAAAGACGGTGAACGGCGAATATATCTGCAAGAGCGAAGAAGTCCGTGAGATCGCCTTTTATAAAACGGGTGTTACCCTTTGAGACAAATTGTCATGTTTCCGTGACAAATTTGAACAATCTTTGCGAAACGGTTGAAAACATTCGGAATTTCGTTTATAATTACAAATAAGTAATAACTCTGAAAAGGAGATAATTATGAGCTACATTAAGGAAAACTTTTTGCTGACAACAAAAACGGCGGAGAAGCTTTATAAGGAGTATGCCTCCGATATGCCGATCTTCGACTACCATTGCCATCTTCCCGAAAAGGCGATCCTTGAAAACAAGCAGTTTTCGGATCTTTACGAGATATGGCTCTCGGGCGACCATTATAAGTGGCGTCTTATGAGAAACTACGGTGTCGACGAGGAGTATATCACGGGAGGCGCGTCAAATAAGGACAAGTTCCTTGCATACTGCCGCACTCTCGGTACTGCATTCGGAAACCCCCTCTATCATTGGTCACAGGTAGAGCTTGAGACCTTCTTCGGCTGTACTCTTGAAATAAATGAAAAAAACGCAGAGGCGATCTGGGAGCAGTGCAACGCCTATATAAAGGAAAATAACGTCACTCCTCAGAGCCTTATTGAAGGATCGAACGTTGCGTATCTCTGCACGACGAACGAGATATTCGACGATCTATCTACCTTTGAAGAGATCGAGAAGAAGAACTATGCATTCAAGGTATATCCTGCCTTCCGCGCAGATAAGATAATGAATATCGAGGCGGATGCGTATCTTACGTTTATAGGTAAGCTCGGTGACATCAAGTGCCTTAACTGCCTTGAACGCAGGATCGAGGAAAGACTCAAGGAGTTTATAGCTCACGGCACGGTCGCTACCGATACAGCCCTTCAGAGAGTTTATCCCATCGCGTCAAGAGAGGATGCCGCAAAGGTGTTCGCAAGCCGTCTTGAGGGTAATCCCGTTACTGCCGGTGAGCAGGAGATATTCAAGGGATACCTTACCTATTTCCTCTTCAAGCTTTACGGAAAGTACGGCCTTGCGTCCGAGCTTCATATCGGAGCAATGAGAAATAACAATAATGCGATGTTCGGCAAGCTCGGAGCCGATACCGGCTTCGACAGCATTGCGGAGGATAACAGCATAGCAAATATGTCCCGTCTGTTCGACCGTCTTAACGACGAGGGTCTGCTTCCAAAGACTATCGTATTCAACCTCAATCCGAAGATGAATACAGAGATCATGGCCCTTATCGGTTCCTTCCAGGATTCGAATGCAAAGGGAAAGATGCAGTTCGGCCCCGCTTGGTGGTTCCTTGACAACAAGGTTGGTATGGAGAATCATCTGCGCGATCTCACCGCAACGGGACACATCGGCGCATTCGTCGGCATGCTTACCGACAGCCGTTCCTTCCTTTCCTATCCCCGCCATCATTACTTCCGCCGCATCCTTTGCGCATATCTCGGCGAGATGATGGAAAAGGGAGAAATGACGGGCGATATCGAGCTGGTCGGAAGCGTCGTAAAAGATATATGCTTCAATAATATTGTTGAATATCTGGGGGTAAAGAAAAATGGATAAGCTTATACCTGTTGTAGTAATCAAGGAGCTCGGCGAGACCGATAAGATACTTACCGCGCTCAAAAACAGCGGCATCAACTGTGCCGAGATAACCTTCCGTACTTCTTGTGCGGCAGAGGCGATCGCATATGCGGTCAAGAATTATCCCGAAATGAATATCGGTGCGGGAACCGTAATCAACGCCGAGCAGTGCGAAAAGGCGCTTGAAGCGGGAGCAAAGTTTATCGTTTCTCCCGGTCTTTCGATCCCGGTTGCAAATATCTGCAAGGAGAGAGGCATCACATACTATCCCGGATGTGTAACGCCTACAGAAATTATGCAGGCGCTCGAGCTCGGGATCACGGTTGTCAAGTTCTTCCCCGCAAACGTTTACGGCGGACTTAAGGCGCTTAAGGCGCTTGCCGCTCCCTTCCCGCAGATCAAGTTCATTCCGACGGGCGGAGTAGACAGATCAAATCTTAACGATTTCCTCAGCTTCGATAAGGTTTACGCCGTCGGCGGAAGCTTTATGGTAAGCGAGGCACTTGAAAAAATGGAGGCAGAAAAGAAATGAAAACAGCTGTAACCTTCGGCGAGCTTATGCTTCGCCTTGCGCCCGAAAACTATCTCAGATTCCTTCAGGCGGAAAAGTATCAGGCGACCTTTGGCGGTGCCGAGGCTAACGTAGCCGTTTCGCTCGCAAATTACGGAATTAACGCTCAGTTTGTTACCAAGCTCCCGACTCACGAGATCGGTCAGTCTGTGGTAAACAGCCTTCGTAAGTTCGGAGTCGATACCTCGAAGATCGTCCGCGGCGGCGAGAGAGTCGGTATCTACTACTGTGAAAAGGGCGCATCCCAGCGTCCGAGTAAGGTCATTTACGACCGTGCTTACAGCGCTATCGCTATGGCGAAAAAGGATGATTTCGACTGGGATTCCATCCTTGACGGCGCTGAATGGTTCCACTTTACGGGAATTACTCCCGCACTTTCCGACGATATGGCTGAGATCACCCTTGAAGCCTGCAAGGCGGCAAGAGCAAAGGGAATCACCGTTTCCTGCGACCTTAACTTCCGCAAGAAGCTCTGGAGCAAGGAAAAGGCGGGAACGGTAATGGGCGAGATCTGCAAGTTCGTTGATGTATGTATTGCGAACGAGGAGGACGCTAAGGACGTATTCGGAATCGAAGCAGATGGAAGCGATATTACGGGCGGAAAGCTCGACCGCGACGGTTACATTTCGGTTGCAAAGAAGCTGACTGACCGCTTCGGCTTCAAGGCGGTTGCGATCACTCTCCGCGAGAGCAAGAGCGCAAACGATAACGACTGGTCGGGTATGCTTTATACAGGCGGTCAGGCGTATTTCTCGAAGAAGTACAGCATTCATATCGTCGACCGCGTAGGCGGCGGCGACAGCTTCGGCGGCGGACTTATCTATTCGATGATGAACGGCGCTGAGCCCCAGGCGGCGATCGAGTTTGCGATCGCGGCAAGCTGTCTCAAGCACTCGATTGAGGGCGACTACAATCTCGTTTCGGTTGCCGAGGTAATGACCCTCGCAGGCGGCGACGCAAGCGGACGAGTACAGAGATAATTATTTCAAACGGGCGGATATTGTCCGCCCGTTAGTTTGACGATCAGGATATTGCTATATTGTAGCTATGTAAGAAAGCTGTTTTTTCGGGCGACCATTGGTCGCCCCTACAACAACATTTCAACGCTTCGCCGCGTTAATTTGCCTTCTCCAGCGGGAGAAGGTGCCGAGTGAAACGAGGCGGATGAGGTGTAGGTTGCGGAGCAACCGTATGACAAAGCGATGTAACATTACACCCAGACACCTCATCCGACTTCGTTCGGCTTTGCCTCTCTCAGCCACCTTCTCCCGCTGGAGAAGGTATAACGGACGCTTCGCGTCCTACACCTCATCCTACTGCGACTATGTCGCTTGCGCCATTTCCCTGAGGGGAAGGCAAGAAAGGAACGCCTACAAAATATTTATAGGAGAACACTATGAACACCAAAATTTCAAGCTGGATAACTCACAGCTATAATAAGCTCCGCTCCGATTCCGAGGCGGGAGTAAACAAAAATTACACAGTATATATGGCAAAGGGAGAGACCGAGGGCTGTCAGATCGCGTTCCGTCCCGAAAACGATTGCGCGGTATCTCTTAAGCTCGTTTCGGGCGAGAGCTCGCTTCTTTACGAAATGTCCTCGCTTGCGAACAAGCATCTTATAGAGGGCAAGTATTATACCGACTCGACTCCTCCCTATAACGGAGAGGAGATCGCGCTCAAGGCGGGAGAAACGACTCCGATCCTCGTCGAGTTCAGAACATACGAGAATACAGAAGCGGGCGACTATGAGTTCGTATTCGAGGCAGTGAACGGCGAAGATGTTATCGAAACCTATGAGGTAACCGTTCACGTATGGAATTTTGCGCTCCCCGTAAACAAGACGCTTCAGACCGCGGTAGGCCTCGGCAGATGGCGTATCGAAAGCTTACACGGATACTGTGATGAGGAGCTTTATAAGAAGTATTACGATATGCTTCTCGACCACGGCATCAGCGCTTACGTTCTTCCTTACGATATACTTGATCCTCGTGCAGACGCATATATGTCAGACCCGCGCGTAACTGCGTTCTCGATGTTCTGGGAAGCAGACGACGAGAAGCTTCTTCAGTATTATAACAAGGTGACGAGCAACCCCGAATGGACAAAAAAGGCGTTCTTCTATCCGCTTGACGAGCCCGATAATCTTGAAAAGCTCGAGGAGCTTAAGAAGAGATGCGAGCGTCTTAAGGTGCTCTGTCCGAAGATCGGACGCACCTCCCCGTTCTATACCGACGTTCAGCTTGGCGAAAATACCGACCAGGTCGATCACATGTCGGAATATATAAACCTCCACTGCCCGAAGCTCGCTCTTTACGACGATGAGATGTCGTACGGCCAGTATCTGAAATACACCCCTGAAAAGACCTTCTGGCAGAGAATGGACGATCTTATCGCGCGCGGTGACAGAATGTGGACGTACATTTGTAACGCCCCCATCAAGCCCTACGGCGCACTGTTCGCGGACTATCCCGGAACATGGCAGAGACCGATCTTCTGGCAAACCTATGAAAGAAGCGCAACAGGCTTCCTCTACTGGTCGTGTAATGCTTGGGATTACCACGGACACAAGATCGACCCGTGGGATGAGCTCTGGAATAGCTGTAAGGGACTTAATCCCGGTGAGGAGCCGGTTCCCGTTTACGCAGAGGGCATCCTCTGTTACCCGGGAATGAGGGTCGGCATCGACGGTCCCGTATCGTCTATCAGAATGAAGATATTCCGTGACGGTATCGAGGATTACGAGCTGTTCGTGATCGCGGAAAAGCTCCTCGGACGCGACTACGTTATTAAGAAGATCAACGAGGTCACACCGTCTCTTACCGAGTTTGCTTCCGATATAGACAAAATTGCGCTTGTCAGAAAAGAGATCGGCGAAGCAGTCGAAAAGGCTATGTAATAAAACACTTGCTTTGGCAGGTTGAGCTTAGGGATAAGCTCAACCTACAATGAAATCAATCTGCTTCGCAAACTGGTGAAATACGGCTTGCGTCGTATGAAACAGGCGTAGCCTATGAAATATTTTCTTCGAAAATATTAAGGAATAAGAATGATCCGTAACATTTTTGTAACGGATCATTTTTTGCCATAATA
>JAZQGU010000030.1:0-1995 GCA_045540175.1 Eubacteriales bacterium
CACAATCCGGGAATTACATACCATACGGCGTCCTCGGTACCGCCGCGCTGAAGATGATTTCCGGGACGGTCAATAATACGCCAAAACAGTCTTCTTGCTTTAACGCAGGTTGCGGCGTTTTCGGGGGTATTGCCGTCATAAAATGTGACGAAAGGCTCTTCAAATGAGATCATACTGCCGAACAACTCGCCGTTTGGTGCCTTCCACTCCGCCACGTTAAGAAAAGTCAATTCTACGATAGGAAGGTCAAGCATCGACGTAACCTGATAGCAAAGCACAAGGCTCTCGCCCTCGGCTGAGGCTACTACTTCGAAAGGATTAGCGCGGACGTGCGCTCGGTAATCCGCCGACAGAAGATAAGCGTCATGCATACCGTTCGTTTGGCTTAGAAATTCTTTAAAGTCTTCCGGTGTGGATAACGGTATATGCCCGCCGGGACAACCAATATTGATCGTCATAGTTCTCCCTCCTTAAGTGATTTCATTCTTTATATAGCTTCGGACGTAAGGGTCGGCATCGTATAAGCATTCCCCCCGAATCGTATCGGTGAGCGAATCGCTCATCTGCATAGTCTGCAACACACGCTTGCGTCCGTTACTCATTACTGCATTTTCATAATAATATTCCAAACGCTCAACGGGAGCCTGCGGATGACCGCTTTCGATTAGACAGCAAAGAAAATCCATACTCTCGGTCGGCAGTATCTCATCCCATTCGTCAAGATAGGATGTAATAGTATCTCGATCCTTAGGTTCTCCCTGCGCAGTCAGCATACGAAGGCCAAAGGCGCGAAGCGCGGGCGGGAGAGCTTTCTCGTCCAACAGCTCATAAGCGAAGTCCTTGACCGAGCTATCGGTAACACGGGACAGAACCTCCATCATAACGTGAAGCTCATTGCTCCACTTGCCAAGCTCTCTTCCCTGTCTAAGATAGTCAATTCTTTCCTTTGCCATTGCGATAATGGGAGCAGGGTCAAGCGGGAAGATCGGCAGATCGGGGATTACCGCTCCGCTAAAGAAGCTAAGAGCATTATAGCGTTCATTTTCATCTTTGGTTTCGATAGCAAGCTCTGCGACCTTTCGTATTTCATCGGGCGACGCCTTTGAAAGCTCCACGTAGCGGTTTTGGCTGAATCGGGCAGGATCGGACGACATTTCAAAGGATTCCCTTTTTTTCTTAAAATGCTTTTCCAATTTCGCGCCGTTACGGTGGTTACTGTACACCTCATTCATAACCGCTTCGCCCATACTATCGGGCCAAACGGGAGAGATAACGCCGGGAACGATAGGTTCCTCTGAAAGATCGTAAAAATCGGCAATGTCCGATACGAGCTTAACAAGCACGGCAGGCTCGTTTTCATACAGCTCCGTCATAGCTGCGGCATCACCGAAATAAGGAAGCCAAACGTCTCTATTGTAAGGCGGCGACCTGTGTTCCTTTTGGTAGTCGTACAATGCGCGATAAGTAGCTTGATAGTGCTTGCACACGTATTCACGCAAAGCATCCCCATATCCCAGCAGACGCAAGAAGGTGCGGTAAAAAGTCAAGCTGCCCTCTGCACGGTCAAAGATCTCGTTTGCTATATTCTCCGCCCTTTTCTCGGAATCGTCGAAGCATCGGATAAGCTCAACCTCGTATATTCCGAGAGCGTGATGATAACAGCGGGCATTTGCCGTCTCATTGAAACTTAGAATATGGCGTGAAAGAGGCTCCCAAAACGGCGTTTTGTCGGGCTCTTCTCTTAAAAGCAATATTGCTCTGCCGAGGCCTTTTTGTAGGTAGGCTTCAAATTCCGCAACCGTCATAGTCTGCTTCTCCTTCAAATGATATCTCGTCTCATTTCGGATACGCTCGGCGCGTCCCTCAAGCCGATACTGAAGAGGGGTTGTGCCGAACCGTTTTTTGAAGGAACGAATATAATAGTTCTCGTCGGAAAAACCGTATTTCTCCGCTAATTCGGATAGCGAAAGCATCGTAAAGAGCAGATCGGCTCGG
>JAZQGU010000031.1:0-5424 GCA_045540175.1 Eubacteriales bacterium
GCGTTGCGGAAGAAGGAGCCGATAGTGCTAGCCGCACCCGAAATCTCGGACGCGCCTGCGAGAAGCTTCTCTTCGCTTTCGGAGAGAATGTGAGGACGCTTGCTTCTTACTCTGTCGAGCGAACGGCGGTAAAGCTCAAGACGCGGCTCTTCCTTGTAGAAGCGCCCCATCGTCTCGTCGTCGATTCCGATAAGCTCGGGAGTTGCAAACGCACTTGCCGCGCCGCACTGAACGAAGAACGAACGGCATCTGCCGACCATCGCCTGATAGGTCGCGTTACCGGTGTCGGTGTCGGAATTGAGATGAGCGTAGCTATACAGCTTCGAAAGAATTATGTCAGCTTCCTCATCAAAGGTCAGGTATTCGTATAGACCCTCGGCGCTTGCGCTGATCTTGCCTGCAAAGGACGCGATCTTCGTGGGGTAAGACTGCGCTTCTTCAAACGCCTTTTCCCATGCCGCGTCGTTTTCAAATATATCCTCGGTCGCCCAGGTGTTTTCCTTTAGGACCTCGGATCTAAGGGGAATCTTTTTCATACTCATAATTGTTACCTTCCATTAAATAACATTAATTATATTATATCCTTTTCCGCGCCGTCAGTCAAGAGGCTGAGGAGGATATTGTGTTCTTGTAATATAGAAATGTTCATATTTGTTTGATAAAATGAAGCCAGATAAAAATATGTAAAGCGGAGGTACCTGCCATGAAAAAGCTTTTAGTTTTAATTTTAGCGTCGGTTTGTCTGCTTTCGTCCTTTGGATGCAGTTCGCAGAACGACATATCGAAGTACCTGAAAAAGAAAGACGGTGAGCAGTATCTTATCTTACCTATTTCGAAAAAAGAGGTGTCTGTAAGTAGTTGGCACGACTCAGCCAAGTATATTAAACGCATAGACGTCGGTTTGCTTAAGGCCGCCGAAAGAAAAATCAGCGCAGAAGCATCGCAATATGACGACGATCTGTATTTCTTTTTGGACATTCATGATGGGTACCTTTGCCTTTGTACCGAGGTCATCGTGAAGTTCGATACTCCTGACGAAAACGGAATGGATCATGAACACGTATTCTTCCGTGAAAGGATCACAAAGAAACCGGTACAAAAGAGCGATGATCAGAAATAAGCTCAAATTAAAAGCATCGTTTTCGTTGACATTTATATTACAACATGAAAGAATAACATCGTTCGGGGGCGGGAGGAGCGCGTGAGGTTCCCCGAAGCGAATAAAATGAGCTTTGGGGGTTCCCGAGGTTGCCTGTCCCTACAAAAACGCGCCGAAGCATCGGGGCGTCATCTTGCCTTCGCCAAACGAAAAACCCGACAGGTAGCAAACCTGCCGGGTTTTTATCATTATTCAGAACACACTTCGTATGATATCAAATTACTGATAATTGCTGTACCACACTCTGCACTTATAGAAGCGTCCTCTATCGGAGGGAACTGTTCCGACGATATTTGCGTCCTTAGGAATATAGGTAAGATAAGTGGTGTTCCAACCGCCGCCCTTGCCGTTATCGTCTCCGCCATCGTAGAACATATAGAACATATCGCAGTTAAGGAATCTACCAACGCCCTTAACATGGTCGGTGGTAGCGCCGAGAACGCCATTGTACGCGTCGGTAACGGTCTTATTCACCTTGTCGTAAATATAAACGTGCTTAGCAGTCGAGACTATGAGCCAATCCTCGTTTCCAAAATAGGGCTGAAGATCGTGGAGACCGCTATCGGGAGTAACGAAGCTGAGCTCCTCGTTCTTTACGACAGTAACAGTACCGTCCTCGTTAAGAGTAACCTCAAGCGCTGTAAGCTTATCCTCACCTACCGACCAAAGAACATTGTACTTGGGGTCCCAAAGGAGTCCATGAGCATCGGGGAACGGAAGCTGATAGAGGATCTTGTTCGGTTTTTCGCCATTAAGATTGTAAAAATGGAGGTCGTTACCGACAGTACCGCCTGTCACAATAACACCATTGGGAAGGAGTTCAAGAGAGTGACCGTTAGGAGAAGAGTTCGTTGCTTTCCAAAGAACTTCTTTGGTTTCGTAAGATACCATCTCCGCAACGTCTCCGCCGATCACGAGAACGACCTTGCCATGGGTAGGATGCTCACGGAACTTGAAGCCGCTGATGGTCGGACATGTAGTAGGATACGACCAAACAAGCGCGTCGTCGCTCATTACTCCACCCGAAACATCATAAACCTCGACCCATTTCTTGGTCTGATTTGCCATGCCGACGAGAAGCTCTCCGTCCTCGCCGAATTTGCCGCTGATATTAAGGGAAGCGGGAACGCTCTTCTTTTCATAGTCAATTGCCTTAAGCAGCTCACTTACGCCTCTTGATATTGCAAGGTCATTTCCGCCGACAACGACGATCTTTTTGCCGATAACCTTGACTCTGAATTCCGTCGCACCGATACCCTCTGCGAGTTCAGCAGATTCTTTTCTGCCTGTCGCACCGATAAGGATTTCGTATGCGTTGGGGTCATCATTGGGCTCGCTGCCATCGTCAGTTACTCTGAATATACCACCGATCTTTGAACGGAGATCCTTGCTGACCATCGAAACAATATTGTTTACTGCCGTGTCGAGTTCAGCATAGTTCGGTATTGTAAAGCGAACTCTGCCGTCTTTATCGACCAACGAGAGATCTTTTGCTCCGCCCTTGCCATTATTGCCGCCGCAGGCAACAATCGTAAAGAGTGATGCAATTACGAGAATTAGTGCCAAGATTTTTTTCATGATGTTTTCCTCACTTTACATTCTTATGCAGATCCGCACAAAGGAACTTCCTTGCACGTTCAACGGAATCCTTGGAGTTACCCCAGTCTTCCTTTTCATAACGGTAATCAAACTTCTTGCAGAACCAAGAAACGTCCTCACGGAGAGTATCGAAATAATCGTAAACGGGCTTCGATACCTCCTTATAAAAGTCGGGATAGCCCTTTTTCATTTCATCTTTCGCGGTTTCCAGCCACATTCTGAAGTGTGGCAGGCAGATATACGGCTGTTTTTGAACCTTAGCGCGGAATTCTCCGTCCTCAGTCCAGAGAAGCGCGGCGTTTGACAGCATTCGTGAGAAATTGTGGTCAATGCGCGAGCAGATGTAGCAGGAATCGTCAAGCTTGCAGAGGCGCTTCGGCGCCGCGATCCCGACCTTTCCGATCAGCGCCATAAGTGCGTTATCATCAACTTCCTTTCGAAGCTGATCGAGATGCGATTCAAGAATAAGTCCGAGCGGAAGACGCTTTTTTGCCTCAAGCAGGCGGTCAAAATGCGTCGGGCAGAAGCTCTGCTCGTTCGTTTTCGCTCTCGTATCGGGCTCCATCATCGAAGCACCGAGAATGAGATCGACTTCGTTCTGCTCAAGAATATTGTAAAGACGGCAGAACGGACAGCCGAGCGAATGATCCGCGGCGCAAGCCTCAAACGCCTCATTTACCGGTATTGTATAAATCGTTTCACTCATACAGACTCCTCACACCGCAACGGGGAATCTGCCGATCTTTTCGCCGTGCTGATAATTTTCGATCTTAAAGCTATCGGGGGTAAAGTCGTAGAAATTATCGACATTCGGGTCGAGTGTGACCTTCGGAGCGTCAAACGGCGTGCGGGAAAGCAGCTCTTCAACGATCGGAATATGCCTGTCGTAGATATGTGCGTCGGCAATGACGTGTACAAGCTCGCCCGCACGAAGACCGCTGACCTGAGCAAACATCATAAGAAGTGCCGCGTACTGCGCCACGTTCCAGGCGTTCGCCGCAAGCATATCCTGCGAGCGCTGGTTAAGGATCGCGTTAAGCACTCCATCGGTGACGTTAAAGGTCATACTGTAAGCGCAGGGATAAAGTGCCATTTCGTGGAGGTCGGCAAAATTATAAAGATTCGTCATAATTCTGCGCGAGCAGGGATTATTTTTAAGATCGTAGAGGACTCTGTCGACCATATCGAACTCGCCCTCTTTATATTTATGCTTGACACCCATCTGATAGCCGTACGCTTTACCGATAGATCCGTTTTCGTCTGCCCAGGCATCCCAGATATGCGAGCCCAGGTCGTGGATATTGTTAGACTTTTTCTGCCAAATCCAAAGAATTTCGTCGACCGCTGAGCGCAGCGATATCGGGCGGAGAGTAATGAGCGGGAAATCCTCGCTCAGATCGTAACGGTTTACTACTCCGAAAAGCTTTTTCGTATAAGCGGGCGTGCCGTCCTCCCATTTCGGACGGACTCTTTCGTCGGTCACAAGTGTGCCCTTTTCGAGAATATTGCGGCAGGTATTTATAAATGCTCTGTCAGCAGAACTCATTTTCTACTCCATAAAGTATATTTTTATTCTATTGTACACTATTTTCTTTCAAAAAACAAGATTATTGTAATATATTTTTGTCGTTTATTATGAGAAATTACAACAGATTTTTTATGCTATTTCGCTAATTGCCGAAAAACGACGAATGGTATTGATTTTTTTATATTATGTGGTATAATCTTCAAGTAATAAAATTTGGAATATGTTTTGAAAGGTAATTTGTATGTTTGACAGAGTAGTGGATATTATTGCAAATCAGCTTCAGATGGACACCGATATGATAGACGGCTCTTCAAAGATAATGGAAGACCTCGGCGCAGATTCGCTCGACGTCGTAGAGATGCTCATGGCAATGGAAGAAAGCTTCGGGATCTCGGTACCCGATGAGGATATCGAGGATCTTGTAACGGTAAGCGACGTAGTCGCCTACGTAGAAAGCAATATGTAAAAAACTTCCCGCTTGGCGTGCCTGCGATAAAGCAGGTGCGCCAAGTTTTTTATATCAACCACAGGTTTATTTATTAAGTATTGACTTTTGAATGATGTTGTGCTATAATAATTACACAAAATTGATACTCAAAGGAGGTGGACAAAATGACAAACTTAACACTGATAAAATCAATTGCCGTTTTGTCCGCAAACTAACTTATATTGTTACGTCTTGACTTAATGCTCTTGATTTTATCGAGAGCATTTTATTTTTTAAGAAAGAGGTAGCAAAATGAAAGAAATCGTTACAATTCAAATCAGCAAATTCTTAACAAACGAATATGTGGAACAAATTGCTCAAAATCAATGGAAAGCATTAACCCCACAGTTTAAAAACCGATCGAGACAGTATATCTTCGACGAGCTTGTCAATAGCAACGATTGCTTTGGGGTAATTGCCACCACTGCAAAAAATCAAGTTATCGGCAGAATTCATTGTGTGAGAAATGAAAACAATCCTCATCTTTGGTATTATGGTGACTTGTTTGTGATTCCGGAATACAGAAGAAGAGGAATAGCAAAACAAATGATTCACGCGGCGACAAATCACTTATCTGAAATGGGAGCAACAACACTTCGGTGTTATGTCAAGCCCGACAACATTCCAAGTCGCAACCTTCAAATGTCATTA
>JAZQGU010000032.1:0-39968 GCA_045540175.1 Eubacteriales bacterium
CAATTATATGGAAAACAAAAAAAAAGAAATAACCGATCTTCTTCGGGGAAATAAAAAAAGAAAAACGCGCCTGCCGCGCGGCAGTCTCCTTTTATATTTTTATTCTTGTTCGTCCTCTTTTTCTTCTTCGGGAAGAAGCTCAATGACGGCTGATACGACTCTGTGCTCCGTTATCTCTTCGACCTTAATGTGAAGACAACCGATTACAAGCTCAGGAGTTTCTCCGTCGGCGGGAATCGTTGTGAAGCGGCTGAATATAAGTCCAGAAAGAGTTGAAAAATCATCATCCTCGGGCGGGAAATCTATTCCGAGAGTTTCCTCTACGACATCAAGAGCGGTGCTTCCGTCCATTCTGTAAAGATTCTCAGCAAGCTCCTCAATATCTTCATCTTCAAACTGTTCGTCGGTCTCGTCGTAAATATTGCCGACTATCTGTTCGATAAGGTCTTCCATCGTAACGAGTCCGGCAGTACCGCCGTATTCGTCAAGAATTATCGCCATGTGGGATTTCTTTTCCTGCATATCGCGGAAAAGAAGGTCAGCTCTTACCGATTCCGGAACGAAATTCGGCTCGAATATGAGTTCTTTAAGCGTTTTGGGGGAATTTTCACAATAGTTAAGAAGGAATCTTCTCGTGCTCAAAACACCGATTATGTTGTCGACGTCATCCTCGTAAACCGGGAAACGTGAGAAGCCCGTTTCGTTTATCAATGCAATGATGTTTTCAAAGCTTTCCGTTACGTCGATAGCGGTCATTTCGGTACGGTGTACCATAATATCTGCGGCTGTCGTATTGTTAAACTCGAAGATGTTTTCGATCATCTCTTTTTCGTCAGCCTGTATGTTTCCGTCCTCCTCGCTCGATTCCACCATAAGACGGATCTCTTCTTCCGTTACTTCCTCATCTGTATGTTTCGGGTCTATTCGAAGCATCTTAAGAACGAGATTCGTTGATGCTGAAAGGAACCAAACCATAGGACGGAAAATTACAGCAAAAAAACCGACAAGAGAACAAAGGTGCATCGCTACCTTTTCAGGATTTTTCATAGCCACTCTCTTTGGAACGAGTTCTCCAAGAACAAGTGTGAAATATGAAAGAATTAGTGTAACCAAGACAACGCAGACCGTGTCGAGCACCGTCAAACCGATCGAAGTAAAGCCTAAGTCTTTGTAAAGCCAAACCGTCAGCCTGCTTGCGATATTGTCTGCGGCAAATGCCGATGCAAGGAAGCCTGCAAGGGTGATGCTTATCTGAATAGTCGACAAAAATCTGTCGGGATTGCGGAGCATCTTAAGAAGCTTCGCAGCCTTTTTATTACCGTCCTCTGAAAGCTTTTCCATTTTCTTCTCGTTAAGAGAAACGACAGCCATCTCGGAGCAGGCAAAAATTGCGTTAACGAAAATAAGAATAAACTGGAGTATTAATTGACCCCATAACGGATCCAAAAAGAATCCCCCCTTTAAATGATTGATAACAAGTATTATACTACAAAACGAATAAATAGTCAATAGAGATTCCGAATAACTTAAGGTTGACAATTTCATTCTTTAGAGTTATAATAGTTATAACTGTTTAAATCGATATATAGGAGCTATCAATGGCTAAAATAAGAATTGCCGTAATATTCGGCGGAAACTCAACAGAATATGAAATTTCTCTCCAGTCCGCGTTCTCGGTTCTTGATAATCTCGATCCCGAAAAATACGACGTTATTCCTCTCGGAATCACGCGCGACGGCGACTGGTATCGTTATTACGGAAGCTACGACCGTCTCCCCGAAAACACTTGGATGAACGATCCCGAGCTTCTTACTCCCGTCGTCATCTCCCACAGCCGCTCTTCAAAGGGAATTATCGAGCTTGGAGAAGACGGAAACGTACTTACCGAAATCGACCTTGCCCTTCCGGTTCTTCATGGAAAAAACGGCGAGGACGGAACCGTGCAGGGACTTTTTGAGCTCGCAGGAATCACGGTGGTCGGTTGTAACGCTTTGTCATCTGCCATCTGTATGGACAAGGACCGCGCTCATAAGCTTGCGCAGCTTGCGGGGATCGAAGTGCCTAAGGCTGTAATGATAAATAAATTCCAAAAGGATAATGCTCCCGAGCTTACCTCCGAGCTTTCCTACCCGCTCTTCGTAAAGCCGGTTCGTGCCGGATCATCTTTCGGAATCACAAAGATATTCCGCCCCGAAGAGCTCGTTTCGGCTGTCAGCTTCGCGTTCGAGCACGATGATGAGGTAATTATCGAGGAAAACATCGATGGTTTTGAAGTCGGTTGCGCCGTAATGGGTATCGACGAGCTTACCGTCGGACGCGTTGACGAAATCGAGCTCTCCCACGGCTTCTTTGACTTTACCGAGAAGTATAATCTCATAACCTCAAATATTTATATGCCCGCGCGTATTGATCCAGAAACCGAAAAGCGCATACAGGAAAGCGCAAAGGTGATCTATAAGGCACTCGCCTGCTCAGGCTTTGCACGCGTGGACATGTTCCTCACTCCCGATAAACGCATAGTATTTAATGAGGTCAATACCATACCCGGATTTACCTCGCACAGCCGTTACCCCAGCATGATGAAAGGAATCGGGCTTACTTTTGATAAGATGCTCGATAAGTTGATCTCTCTTTACATCTGAATTAAACTATGAAAGGATGAAAATATGGAAAACAAAAAGGCCTATACAGGAATTGACATCTTCCGTATAATTGCCGCTGTTCTCGTAATAGCAAACCATACTTCTCCTCTTCTCGACTATTCTGCTAACGGAAATTTCGTTCTTACAAGCATTCTTGCGCGCCTCGCCGTTCCCTTCTTCTTCATGACGTCGGGATTCTTTCTGATACGAGATATCGAGCGCGACAACGGAAAACTGGTAAGATTCGTTAAGAAAAGCCTGCTGATCTACGGGGCGGCAATACTTATATGTCTGCCGTTGCAGATATATAAGGGCGATTTTTCCGTCCGTCCGCTTCTTCCGTCAATACTGAAAAACCTGCTGTTCAACGGTACTCTTTATCATCTCTGGTACCTTCCCGCTTCGATAATCGGGGCAGTTATCGCCTGGTATTTCGTAAGAAAATTCGGATTTAAGATAGCACTTGCGCTCACCATTCCTCTTTATCTTTTCGGACTTCTCGGAAACAGCTACTACGGTGTTGCAAGGTCCGTTCCGTTCCTCAGATCACTTTTTGATGAGATCTTCATATTAATGGACTCGACTCAAAACGGATTTTTCTTTGCGCCTCTCTTCATCGTTCTCGGCGCATTACTTTACAGTATAAAAGATAAGATCTTAGGCAGGATCCCGTCGATAATCGGTTTTTGCTTGACTTTGACCGCCATGGCGGCAGAGGGACTCATTCTTAAAAGCAAAAACTTTCAGCGCCACGACAGTATGTATATCCTTCTCCCCGCCGTTATGTTCTTCCTGTTCTCTTTCCTTATGTCATTCAGAGGAAAGAGGCTTCGCGGGATGCGTGATATTTCGCTGATCGTATATCTGATACATCCGATCATCATTGTGGGAATACGCTTTGTTTTTTCTATCGCAGATCTTGAAAAGTTATTCGTCGACAATGAAGCGGTAATGTTCGTTACCGTTACACTCCTTTCCTTCATCGCCGCTTTAATTATTCAATTCCTTCTTTCGAAGATACAAAAAAAGCCGTCCGAAGTCAAGGGACAGCGTTCATGGATCGAGCTCGACTATGCGGCTCTCCGTAACAACGTAAACGAGATTCGCCGTATAATGCATGACGGAACAAAGATCCTCGCCATCGTTAAAGACGAAGGGTACGGCCACGGCGCCTTTGAGATGACGAAGGAGCTTCAGAAAATGGGGGTTGACGCGTACGGCGTCGCAACTGTTGATGAAGCGGTCGCTATAAGAAAATACGGTATCAAGGGTCTTATTCTCGTTCTCGGTTATACGGATCCACGCAGAGTAAACGACCTTAAGAAATACGACATTACACAGACTGTCTTCGATATTGACTACGCAAAAGAGCTTGATTCTCAGGGCAAAAAGATAAAGGTACATATCGCCGTTGACAGCGGAATGCACAGAATCGGCATAGACGCACACGACAAAGAAACGATCGCTTCGATATACGCACTTAAGAATCTTTCGGTTGAAGGCGTGTTCTCTCATCTGTGCGTAAGCGATTCAAAGGAACAAGACGACGTCGACTATACCAAAAAACAAATATGCTTGTTCAATGAGCTGATTGCAGATCTTAAGGCAAAAGGTCTGCCTGTCAAAACACAGCACATCCAGGCAAGCTACGGACTGCTAAATTACCCCGAAACAGAAAGCGACTATGCGCGTATGGGAATTTCCCTCTACGGTGCAGACAGCGAATACGGATACGAAAAGGATATTGATATTTCCCTTTCTCCCGTAATGTCTATCAAGACAAAGATAATTCAGCTGCGTACATATCAGCCGGGAGAAACGATTGGTTACGGAAGAACCTTTACAACAGAGCGAGAGAGCAGAATTGCCGTGCTTCCTATCGGATACGGAGACGGTGTTCCGAGATGCCTTTCGGGTAAAGCAAGCGTTCTCGTCTGCGGAAAACGTGCTCCGATGATCGGGCGAATCTGTATGGATCAGCTTATGATCGACGTAACGGACGTTCCGAATGCTTCTGTCGGATCAACAGTCACTATCGTCGGACGCGACGGTGATGAAGTCATAACCGCCGAAGAGGTTGCTTCTCAGGCAGGTACGATAACGAACGAGTTATTCTCCCGTCTCGGCAGACGTTTGGAAATAATTTGATAATTAAAACTGCCCGCGAAAGTGGTTGCGATAAGGGATTATCGCAACCACAATGAAATATTTCCTTACGGAAATGTGAAATATTTCATTGCGGAAATATGAAATATTGCTATCGCAATATGATATATGCCCTTCGGGCATATTATGGTAAAAAATGATCCGTTGCAATTTTGCAACGGATTATTTTTAATCCTTAATATTTTCGAAGAAAATATATCATAGGCGAAGCCTATTTCATACGACGCAAGTCGTATTTCACCAATTTGCAAAGCAAATTGATTTCATTGTAGGTTAAGCTTTTTCCTAAGCTTAACCTACTGATGTGGGCAGTTTTAATTATTTGAATAACGTCTCAATTACTCTTTGGCTTCCACTCGGCGAATAGCGCCAGGCATCAATATGTAATACGTCATCGCCAAAGGGACGTATCTCGCGCTCGGGCTCATTTTCACCTTTATATGCATCAATGATCACAAGCTTCAGCTTCATTCTTTCGGGAATGATGTTTTTTATGTAAACGGCAGTCGTCTGTCCGACGGCAATATCCGAGCGGTATTCTGCAAGACCGGCAAGGTTTGGGGTCAGTTCAACAAAGATACCGTAATCCTCAATACTGCGCACAATTCCCGCAACGGTTTGCCCTATCGAAAACAGAGATGCATTTTCCTCCCAGGTTCCGAGAAGCTCCTTGCGAGTGACGTATATCCTCTCTCCGTCATTGCTCTTGATAGCGACCTTGATCCTGTCTCCGACCGCAAAGCGGTCAGACGGATGGCTTATACGCGATACTGAGATACAATCTATGGACAGAAGCGATATTACACCGCAGCCGATATCAACAAACGCACCGAAATTTTCCAGATGCGTTACCTTGGCGTCAATAATATCGCCGGGATATGATAAATCGAGAAACGCCTCGTAACATTCCCTTTGCGCTTCCTTGCGGGAAAGTCGGGCAACTTTTACGCCGTTTTCTGTGAAAAAGCCCATTACCTTGAAGCAAACCGCCTTGCCGACGCGCGTAATTACCGCAATATCGCGGACCTCGTTGCCGCTTCTGTCGTACTCTACGTCACACTTGTCAATAATTCCCGCCATACATCCGAGATCGACAGTAAGCTTATAATCAGAGTCGCATCTGACAGCCATCGCTTCAAGAATCATTCCCTCGTTCATCGCACGGACAAGTCCGCTTTCACTCGATAAGTATTCCCTGTTTTCTGGCAAAGAAAGCGCAATTCCCTCGGGCTTGTATTTACATAAATGCATAAATTAAACCTCCGCCGAACGTTTCGTTCGCTTTTTGATAAGCGTTACTACTATATTCGGCGGAGGCCTTTTATATGCTATTTATTTAAGTGAAATATGAACGGGGAGACCGTTTTTATACTCGGGATAGCTCTCGCCCTCGATAAGCGGAAGGAGGTACTTAACACCCTCGTCGGTGATGCCGTTTCCGCGCTCGTTAATGAAGCTGTCGGGAACCATTCTGACCATATTAGCTATCTTGTCAATATCCTCATATCCGGGAATGCAGGTGTAAGGATCGTCGCTCGTACGAACAAAGGTCATCATCTTGCCGCTGATACCGTTTACAGCGTTCTCAACAGCCGCTTTACCGACGGTGACAGACTCGGTAATATCGGTAAGAGAAGCAATGTGAGAAGCACATCTTTGAAGAATATTAAGCTCAACGGAACGAACCTTACAGCCGATCTCTTCCTTTACGGCAAGCTCAAGTGCCTTTCCGGTTCCCGAAAGATACTTGTGACCAAACGCATCGGCAACGCCGCTCTGAGTACCCTCGCCGACGTATCTGCCATCGGAGAGACGAATGCCCTCGGAAACGCAAACGACTACGTTCGGATGCTTTTCGAGGCAAGCTCGAATATCAGCAAAGAACTCGTCGTAATTAAACACTCTCTCGGGGAGGTAGATAAGATCGGGCTCAAATCCCGTTGCTCTCGTGAGCGCCGCTGCAGCGGTAAGCCAGCCCGCGTCACGTCCCATTATCTCGATGATCGTAACTGCCTTAACCGTATATACAGCGCAGTCACGGAGCATTTCCGAAACAGAAGCCGCAATATACTTAGCCGCAGAACCGTAGCCAGGAGTATGGTCAGTACCCATAACGTCGTTATCAATGGTTTTCGGCACGCCCATTATACGCATTTCATAGTCAACGGTCTTGGAATAGGCTGAAAGCTTCGCTACAGTGTCCATCGAATCGTTTCCGCCTATATAGAAGAAATAGCGGATATTATGCTTCTTAAAGAACGCAAAGACCTTTTCGTAGACAGCCTTGTCGCTATCAGACATATTACTGAGTGAAGGAAGCTTCTTGCGGCATGAGCCGAGAGCGGCGGCGGGAGTTTTTTCAAGAGTGACAAGCTTACTTTCATCGGCAAACATTTCTGTCAGATTGCAGAAGCTGTCGTTAAGTATGCCCTCGATACCGTGGTACATACCGTAGATCGTTTCGATGTTCTCATTGGCAAGCGCGCCTCTTATAACACCGCTGAGTGTGGCGTTAATTGCGGCTGTAGGTCCGCCCGACTGTCCGACAATAGCATTTCCCTTTAATACCATAATGACCTCCGAATGTTTTTCAAAAGTAAAAAGCGCAGGCAAGCCTGCGCTTTTTGGTGACCCGTAGGGGAATCGAACCCCTGTTTCCGCCGTGAGAGGGCGGCGTCTTAGCCTCTTGACCAACAGGCCTTATTGGCACGGTTAGAATTATACCACAGTTATAATATTTTTGCAAGCCCTTTTTCAAATTTAATTATGAATTTTTTGTAAATTGAATTATATTTGCAATACAAAGAAAAAAGTTGCATTTTCTGACAAAATGTGATATAATGTATGAGTTAAAATATTCATACGGAGAAATAACGATGAAAAACACATTTATAGTTCTCTTTTTTATATGCGCGGGCATCGTTGTGGGATCGCTCGTAGCCGAGTTAACCTCCAAGATCGAGGCGCTCACCTGGCTCTCATACGGGCTTAAGTTCGGTCTCACACAGCCGGTCGTTCTCAATCTCAGCGTGCTCACGCTCTCCTTCGGAGCTGCATTCAACCTCAATATTTCCGTAATCATATTTGTAACTCTCGCAGTATTTATCGCATACAAGGTCACAGGCAGACACGGCAGAAGAAGATGATAAAGGATATAATTCTGGCGTCAAAATCTCCGCGCCGCTACGAGCTTCTTACAATGCTCGGATTTAACGTAAAAACGATCGTGTCGGACCTTGACGAGGATGCAATAACTGCTGAATCGCCGTCTCTCCTCGCATCGAAGCTCGCTCACACAAAGGCGCTTGCCGTCGCAAACGAAGTAGGCAATACAGAGTTACCCATCGTTGCCGCAGATACCCTTGTGGAGGTCGACGGTGAGATACTTGGAAAACCGAAAAATGAAGCAGACGCTTACCGAATGCTCAGATTGCTTTCGGGAAGCGTACATTACGTTCATACAGGCATTTCCGTTCTGCTTAACGGCAAGGAAATTAACCTTACAGACACGTCAAAGGTCTTCTTCCGCAATATCGATGAAGACGAGCTCGACGCTTATATTGCATCAAAAGAACCTTTTGATAAAGCAGGCGCATACGGAATTCAAGGAAAAGCAGGCGCTTTCGTTGAACGGATAGAGGGCGACTTCTTCTCAATAATGGGGCTTCCCGTCTGCGCAGTAACAAAAGCAATTAAACAACTTATCAAGGAATGATAATATGACCGATAGACAGAGTAAAATCAGAAATTTCTCAATTATTGCCCATATTGACCACGGCAAGAGCACGCTTGCCGACAGAATTCTCGAGCATACGAGAACTGTCTCAACGCGTGAAATGGAATCTCAGCTTCTTGACAATATGGATCTCGAAAGAGAGCGCGGAATCACGATTAAGGCACGCGCCGTAAACCTTGCTTACACCGCAAATGACGGGGAAACTTATAACCTCAACCTCATTGATACCCCCGGCCACGTCGACTTTAACTATGAGGTCTCCCGTTCTCTCAACGCTTGCGAGGGAGCGCTTCTCGTCGTTGACGCCACCCAGGGAATCGAGGCTCAGACTCTTGCAAACGCTTATCTTGCAGTTGAAAGCGACCTTGAAATAATTCCCGTTATCAACAAAATAGACCTTCCTTCCGCCGATATTGAGGGAACACGTAACGAAATTGAGGACGTGATCGGAATACCCGCCGAGGACTGCCCTGCCGTTTCCGCAAAAACGGGACTTAATATCGAGGACGTGCTTGAAGCGATCGTCGCGGGCATTCCTGCCCCTAAGGGGGACGAAAACGGCAAGCTGAAGGCGCTCATTTTCGACTCGTATTACGATTCATACCTCGGAGTTGTCGTACTCATAAAGATCATCGACGGCTGTCTTTCGGTCGGAGATAAGGTGATGATGATGAGCACAGGAACAGCTTTCGAAACAGTCGAGGTCGGAACGCTAGCTCCTTTCGGGCTCCGTCCCGGAAACACGCTTCGCGCAGGTGACGTTGGATATTTCACGGCAAGCATTAAGACCGTTTCGGAAACACGCGTCGGTGATACTGTAACAAGCGCCGATGCTCCTACCGATACCCCCTGCCCCGGATTCCGTCAGGCACTTCCGATGGTGTTCTCCGGTATCTATCCCGCAGATGGCGCAAAGTACAACGATCTGCGTGACGCACTTGAAAAGCTCCAGCTAAACGACGCTGCGCTTGCGTTCGAGCCCGAAACTTCGATCGCACTCGGTTTCGGATTCCGTTGCGGATTCCTTGGACTGCTTCACATGGAGATCATTCAGGAGCGTCTTGAAAGAGAATACAATCTCGATATTATTACTACCGCGCCAAGCGTTATATACGAAATTAAAAAACGCAACGGCGAGCTTATACGCATAGACAACCCGTCAAACTATCCTGCTCCCGACGAGATCGAAACCGCATTCGAGCCGATGGTTAAGGCAAACATTATTACGCCTGCCGAATACGTCGGAAACATAATGGACCTCTGTCAGGACCGCCGCGGAAACTTTATAGATATGAAGTATCTCGATGCTAACAGAACCGAGCTCCATTATGATCTTCCTCTTAACGAGATCGTATATGACTTCTTCGACGCCCTCAAGAGCCGCAGCCGCGGGTATGCCTCTCTTGACTATGAGCTGAACGGTTACGTTCCAAGTAAGCTCGTCAAGCTCGATATTCTTCTTAACGGCGATATTGTCGACGCACTTTCCTTTATCGTTCACGAGGAAAAGGCGTACGCAAGAGCGCGTAAGATCGCTGAAAAGCTTAAGGAAAACATCCCGCGTCAGCTCTTTGAGGTCCCGATCCAGGCGGCTATCGGCGGTAAGATCATCGCACGAGAGACCGTTAAAGCTCTTCGCAAGGACGTCCTTGCTAAATGCTACGGCGGTGATATCACAAGAAAGAAAAAGCTTCTTGAAAAACAGAAGGAAGGTAAAAAGAAGATGCGTCAGCTCGGCTCCGTTGAGGTTTCGCCCGAAGCCTTTATGGCAGTCCTCAAGCTCGACGAGGAATAATCAATTCTGCGCATAGCGCATTAATCAGAAAGGAATATTATTATGAGAATTAAGATCCACCTTGACACAATGTCTGAGATCAACGCTTTCGTCGGCGCAATGACAAAGACGGGAGCAAACGTCTTCCTGACAGATAAAGACAGAAACTTCATAGTAAGTGCAAAAAGTATGCTCGGAGCCGTATACTCAATGGAATGGGATGAGGTATGGTGCGAGAGCGATGAAGACATCTACTCCGTAGTAAGCAGATTCGCAGCAGACGAATAAATGACAAACAACCGCCTTCGGGCGGTTGTTTTATAATGTCACTTTGTAAACTTTCTGTTAATTTTGCAAAATTTGTAACGAATAATATGCACGTTTGTCGAAATCATCGCGAGAAAACAACGAATACAATAAAAATTTTGCTGTTTTTTTGATAAAATGTTTGCATTTATAAATAAACTATGATATAATAGATTGAATAATTATTTCTAAGGTACGGTTTTAACAGAAAGTCGATATGAACATAGACATTTTGACCATGACATACGAGGAGATCCTCGGTATAGTCAGCGAACTGAATTTCCCTGCGTTCAGAGCGAAACAGCTTTACCAGTGGCTGAATAAGGGAGCGGATTTTTCCGAAATGACAAACCTGCCGAACGCCTTCAAGGAGGCGCTGATTGATGCGGGATACTGCATCAACCTACCGAAAGTTGAAAAAAAGCTTGTCTCGCAGATCGACGGAACGGTCAAGCTTCTGTTTTCGCTGTCAGACGGACAGTATATCGAAAGCGTCGTAATGAAATACGAGCACGGAAATACTATCTGCGTATCCTGCCAGGCAGGATGCCGTATGGGATGCAAATTCTGTGCTTCGACGCTGAGGGGGCTTACAAGAAACCTTACCCCGTCAGAAATAATCGGACAGATCTTTATGGCGCAAAAGGCCGTCGGAGAACGCATATCAAACATCGTAATGATGGGCATAGGCGAACCTCTTGACAACTATGATAACGTGATCAGATTCCTCCATACGGTAAACCGCGAGGAGGGGCTGAATATCGGATACAGACACATTTCCCTTTCGACCTGCGGAGTTGTCGACGGAATCAAAAAGCTCGAAAAGGAAATGCTCCCGATCACACTTTCAATATCCCTTCACAACATTGACACAGAGCAGAGAAAGTCGATAATGCCGATTACAAACAAATGGAGCGTCGAAGAGCTTCTTTCTGCCTGTGCAGAATACTTCAAGGCAACCGGCAGACGCATTTCGTTCGAATATACTCTGATTGCAAATGAAAACGACAGCGTATCTCAAGCAGAAGCTCTTGCTAAGGGACTTAAAAAATTCCTTTCCGGTATGCCCATACACGTTAATCTGATACCTCTTAACGACGTTAGCGAGCGCTCGTATAAAAAAAGCTCCCAAAAGAACGTAGAGGCATTCAAAAACCGTTTGAACACTCTCGGTATAAACGCGACGGTAAGACGCCGTCTCGGTCCCGATATTAACGCATCCTGCGGTCAGCTTCGCCTGAACGCTCAAGAACAGTAAATATCCGTGGAAAATTCATAACAAATCAGGACATAATATTTACGAGGTACAATATGTTTATCAGCGGAAAAAGCGACGTCGGAAAGCGTCGCGTAAACAATCAGGACAGCTTTAACGTTACTCCCCTGCCCGACGGAGCATTCCTTTGCACAGTCTGCGACGGAATGGGAGGAGCAAACGGCGGTAACATCGCAAGCGAGATCGCTTGCCGTGTTTATACCGATTTTGTAAAGGACGGCTATTCTGCCGGCGGCGAGGATGATGCCGTTCTTATGAAAACTGCGGTCGCACGTGCCAATACGGCAGTTTTCGAAGCTGCACAGGCGGATCCCGCCCTTAAAGGAATGGGAACGACGCTTGTATCCGCACTCGTAAGAGAAAACGGAAAAGCCACCGTGATAAACGTGGGCGACAGCCGTCTATATTCTCTCAGCGCAGGCCAGATAAGACAAATTACCCGTGACCACTCATACGTTCAGTACCTCGTCGATATGGGACAAATCACGGTTAAAGAAGCCAAGAGCGCATCTATCCGCAACATAATCATCCGCTCAATTGGAAACGAACCCAAAACCAATCCTGATATTTTCCACCTCGATCACGAAACAGACGGATATCTTCTCCTCTGCACAGACGGTCTTACAAACTGCGTACCTAACGACGTTATCGCTGAAAACGTCAAAGCGGAAAGCGAAAATGAGCTTGATACCTGCGCGCAGAGACTCATCGACCTGGCAAACGAAGGCGGAGGAAGCGACAACATAACGGTTCTTCTCGTAAAGCTCTAATCTGAAAATTAAGACAAAGGATATTCTTAATGGATACAGCTAACAGATACGTCGGCAAGATACTTGACCGAAGATATGAAATAAAAAGAATAATCGGCATAGGCGGTATGGCGGTCGTTTTTGAGGCGACCGATATCGTAATGAACCGCACAGTTGCCGTAAAAATGCTTAAGGAAGACCTTTCTGACGACGCAGAGGCAGTCAAGAGATTCATAAATGAATCAAAGGCGGTATCAATGCTCTCTCACCCGAATATCGTCAAGATATTCGACGTTTCGGTGAAGGCTCGCCTGAAATATATCGTAATGGAACGCGTTGAGGGTATCACTCTCAAAAGCTATATGCAGAAAAAAGGCGCTCTTTCACGCGAGGAAGTAGTAAGCTACTCCGAGCAGGTTCTCCGCGCACTTGAGCACGCACATTCCAAGGGAATAGTTCACCGCGACATCAAGCCGCAGAATATCATGCTCCTCAAAAACGGCCGCGTCAAGGTAACAGACTTCGGCATCGCAGTCCTTCCCTCGGGCGACCGCAATCCTCAGGGCAAAGCGATAGGAACTGTCTACTATATAAGCCCCGAGCAGGCAAGCGGTAAGGAGACAGACACACGAAGCGACCTTTATTCTCTCGGAGTTTTAATGTACGAGATGGCAACGGGTACCCTTCCCTTCAATGCTGACACACCGGTTTCCGTTGCGCTTATGCAGGTACGCGAACAGCCGAAGCCACCGTCCGAGATACGCGCCGATATTCCGAGAGGTCTAGAACAGATAATCCTCGGAGCAATGGAAAAGAATCCCGACAGACGCTTCCAGACCGCAACTCAGATGCTCAAATATGTCGAAAAGATTCACCTAAACCCCGAATACGTTTTCAAGACAAGAGGTGCCGCCGGACAAGACAGTGCGGCACATCACGCAGCAAGCGATATGAAGAAACAGCAAAACAAAAAAAGGTCCTCCAAGCGCCGCAAGCAAAGCTCATCCATGTTCCCGATAATTCTTGGAGTTGCAGTTGCCTTTGCACTCGTCCTTATAACGGGAGCTGTAACAGTCCTTGACATGGTGCTGAAGAGCGAAAACGCAAGCGCCGCAGAGCAGATCAAGGTTCCCGCTCTTATTGGTGAGAAATACTCAGAAGATACGATCGATGCGCTTCTTGATCCCTCAATTTTCGAGGTAAAGATAAAGTATGCTTATGACGCCGTCAATCCCGAGGGAACGATAACGCATCAGGAGCCCGTTGCCAATTCGTCGAGAAAAGTAGTTAAGAACGAACGCCGCTGTGAAGTTACTATCACGGTAAGCCGCGGAACTAAGATCGCTGCAGTTCCGGATCTTATAAACTACGAGTACAGAATGGCAAGAGAAATGGCTGAGGATCTCGGATTCAAAGTCGAAATCAGGGATATCACAAGCGAAACATTTGCGTTCAGCGCCGTTGTAAAGACAGAACCTGCGGCAACTGAAGAGGTTCAGTACGGATCGACGATCATAATATATAAGAGCATCGGACCCGAATACGTAAGAGTAGAAGTCGATAATTACGTCGGCAAAACACCCGCCCAGGCAAGCACGCTTATATCGGGCGACTTCAGAATCGGAAAAGTAACCTACGATTACAGTGAAACGGTACCTGAAGGACGAATTATGTCGCAAAGTCTTACCGCGGGAGCCACCTACATCAAGGACAGCGTAATAGACTTCGTAATAAGTCTTGGACCTCCTCCGCAGACAGAGCCTCCAGAACCGGACATTTCTGAACCGGACATTTCTGAACCGGACGTTTCTGAACCTGACGTTTCAGAACCTGACGTTTCAGAACCGGATATTCCCGAAATATAAGAATACAGCATAAACCACACTCGACCAACGGAGAAAAATCATGAATAATATAACAGACTGCTTCGGCTCAATGGTATTTGACGATACCGCGATGCGTAAGAAGCTCCCTAAGGAGACTTATGATGCAATGCGCCGTACGATCAAGGACGGTAAACGCCTCGATATCGAGCTTGCAAACGTCGTCGCCGCGGCGATGAAGGATTGGGCGATCGAAAAGGGCGCAACACACTATACGCATTGGTTCCAGCCAATGACGGGAATCACAGCCGAAAAGCACGACAGCTTCATAAGCCCCACAAAAGACGGTAAGGTAATTATGGAGTTCTCCGGCAAGGAGCTCGTAAAGGGAGAGACAGATGCTTCGTCTTTCCCGTCAGGCGGACTTCGCGCGACCTTTGAAGCGCGCGGATATACCGCTTGGGATCCCTCTTCATACGCATTTATCAAGGACAGAACTCTCTGCATTCCGACAGCCTTCTGCTCATACGGCGGCGAAGCACTTGATAAAAAGACTCCCCTTCTCCGCTCAATGGAGAAGATCAACAAGCAGGCGCTTCGTGTTCTGAAGCTTTTCGGAAATGAAAACGTAACCTCAGTTAAAACGACAGTCGGCGTCGAGCAGGAATACTTCCTCATAACCAAGGAAGTATATGAAAAGCGCAAGGACCTTTTCTATACGGGCAGAACGCTCTTTGGTGCTAAAGCGCCGAAGGGTCAGGAGCTTGATGACCACTATTTCGGCTCGATCAAGGACAGGGTCTCTGAGTTCATGCACGACGTTGACGTCGAGCTTTGGAAGCTCGGTGTGCTTGCAAAGACCGAGCATAACGAGGCAGCTCCCGCACAGCACGAGCTTGCCCCGATATTCACAACAGCAAACATCGCCGCAGACCACAATCAGCTCACAATGGAAATGCTCCAAACCGTCGCTAAGCGCCACGACCTGGTCTGTCTGCTTCACGAGAAGCCCTTTGCAGGCGTAAACGGAAGCGGCAAGCATAATAACTGGTCGATCTCTACCGACACGGGAATAAACCTTCTCGAGCCGGGAGAAACGCCCTATGAAAACGCTCAGTTCCTGCTCTTCCTCAGCGCAATAATAAAAGCTGTCGATGACTATCAGGAGCTTCTACGTATTTCCGTCGCAACTGCCGGTAACGACCACCGTCTCGGCGCAGGAGAAGCACCTCCTGCTATAGTTTCATTCTTCCTCGGCGATGAGCTCACGGAGATACTTAACGCAATCGAGAGCGAGACCTCTTACGGCGGTAAGGAAAAGGAGCTTCTCCGAGTAGGCGTACATATCCTCCCGAAGTTCACCAAGGATACTACGGACAGAAACCGTACTTCTCCTTTCGCATTTACTGGTAATAAGTTCGAATTCCGTATGCTCGGCTCCGCCGCATCGGTTTCGGATGTAAATACCGTTATCAACACGGCTGTCGCAGAAACCCTTAAGGGCTTCGCAGACCGTCTGGAAAGCGCCGAATGCTTCGAGGAAGCGCTTCACGACCTTATTCGTGACACCGTACGCGCTCACAAGAGAATCCTCTTTAACGGAAACGGTTACGATGAATCGTGGGTAAAGGAAGCTGAGAGCAGAGGTCTCTCTAACCTCAGAAATACCCCTGAAGCACTTTCCCACTTCCTTGACGAAAAGAACGTCACTCTCTTCTCCGAGAACAAGATCTTCTCCGAAACCGAGCTTCGTTCGCGCAAGGAAATAATGCTTGAAAACTACTGCAAGCTTATCAATATTGAAGCGCTTACGATGATCGAAATGGCAAGAAAGGAAATTATCCCTGCCGTCATTTCCTATGTCAAGGACGTTTCCAAGACAATTATTAACGTAAAAACGGCAGTACCTAACGCTTTGACCGACGCGGAAGAAGAGATAGTAGCTTCCCTTTCCTCGCTCATTTCAAAGGCAAACACCGCCGTCAAGGAGCTTGAAGTGCTTACAGCTAAGGCAAACGCCGTTTCCGATCACGCAGAATGTGCAGATTTTTATTTAAACTCCGTGATCCCGAAGATGACCGAGCTTCGCCGCATTTGTGATGAAGCAGAGACCTTGACTGCAGAAAGCTATTGGCCCTTCCCGACATACGGTGATATTCTTTTCAGCGTACGCTGATGTGAGATCAATATGATAAACACTATAAAAACAGCACTTGCTTCTAACACGGTCTCAGTATCGGACGTAAGTGCAAACCTTAAAGAAATTACAAATATAATATCCGAAGCATCGAATAACAGTGCGGAAGCCGTAATATTCCCAGAACTTTCTGTTACCGGATATTCATGCGCTGACCTATTTCTTAACAGCAAGCTGACAGACGTTTGGTCAGATGCTATTAATGAGATCGCACAAGCAACATTCGACTCGTCGGTAACTGCTTTTGTCGGTCTGCCGATCAAGATAGAGGACTCGATATACGATTGCGTCGCAGTCGTTAACAACGGAGAGCTCCTCGGCTTCGCTCCGAAAAGGAATTTGTCTTACGCAGAAAAGCGGATATTTGTCTCAGATAATGATCCCGCGATCGTATTCGATACAGAAACTGCCGTTTACGGTGTTGCTGTCGGCGACGATATTCTCGATACCGACTACTGCCGTGAGCTGAAAAATGCGGGTGCTACGGTCATAATCAACCCGTATGCCTCTGCTATGACGGCAACCTTTGAATCCGAGAAAAAAGCGCAGGTTAAGCATCTCTCCGAAGTGCTTGGAATCACGGTTCTTTCGGTTGGCGCTTCTCCTACCGAATCAACGACGGATTACGTTTGCGCCGATTACTCTGTCGGTGCAAAAAACGGCGAGGTCATTTCGGAGAAAAAAGCTCTAAATGGTGAAAGTATCTGCTATGCGGAGTTTGAACCGACCGTCACAAACGGTAAAAACCCCGAGAATCTGTCTGCCTCCGTGAAAATTGAAAAGAATCCTTTCATTCCCGAAGGCATAACGGACGATTATTTTGAAAACTGCCTCAAGATCCAGTCATACGGACTCATGAAGCGTATGAACGCTGCTCGTTCAAAAACTGCGATAATCGGAATATCGGGCGGTCTTGACAGCACGCTTGCACTTCTTGCGACAGTCCGCACCTTCGATATGATGGGCAAGGACAGAAAAGACATCATCTGTGTCACAATGCCCTGCTTCGGCACAACAAAGCGCACAAAGAGCAATGCAATAAAGATGTGCGAAGAGCTTGGCGTTGACATACGCGAGATAAACATCGGCAAAGCTGTTCTTCAGCATTTTGAGGACATCGGACACGACCCATCAGTCACCGATGTGACCTACGAAAACTCTCAGGCAAGAGAGCGAACGCAGATCCTTATGGATCTTTCAAACAGATATAACGGTCTCGTTATCGGCACAGGCGATATGTCCGAGCTTGCGCTCGGCTGGGCGACCTACAACGGCGACCATATGTCGATGTACGGTCTCAATGCGTCGATAACGAAAACGCTCGTCCGTGCACTCGTTGATTACGAGGCAAGACGACTCGGAGGAAAGCTGTCCGAAATACTCATCGACGTTATCGGTACGCCCGTTTCCCCCGAGCTTCTTCCTGCAGACGATGACGGAAAGATCGCGCAGAAGACCGAGGACCTCGTCGGCCCATATGAGCTTCACGATTTCTATCTTTACCATTTTGTAAAGGGAAACCGCTCGCCAAAGGAAATCTACGAACTTGCAACAGAAGTATTTAAGGATGAATACCGTCCCGAAACGATTTTGAAATGGCTTAAGACCTTTATCCGCCGTTTCTTTATCTCGCAGTTCAAGCGTTCCTGCGTTCCCGACGGACCGCGAGTAACGAACGTTTCCCTTTCTCCTCGCGACTCATTCTCGATGCCGTCCGACGCATCATTCGCCTTCTTTATGAAGGAGCTTGAAGAAATATAAAATAACAGGACAGAGAGTTTTCTCTGTCCTGTTCTCATTCTAAGTGCAAAGCTAAATCGTCTATGACTGTTCCATTTATACTGCGAAAACAGCCGCATCTGAAGATGCGGCTGCTATACAACAATAAGTTTCACGGATGTTCAATCACTTCAACAACTTTCCATTTTCCATTTATTTTGCAAATTATCCAAATAGCGTCTATCGACAAACTTCGAGCGGTATCTTTTCCGTTTTCGTCATAAAACCTCTGAGAATATCTAACATGTATGTACCCAAACACTTCATCGTGCCAGACCCATTTTCGATGTACAGTAGATTTTACAGATACGGAATCACTTCCGTATGCCTCCATACTATACCTATACAAAGGATCATCTTTTTCGGGTTGGATCTCACCACTCATAACGCACTTTGCATAATCAAACAGCTCGTTAGTGGGAGCAACCATTATGAAATAATGCAACACTATACAGGTAAGCAAAATTGCAACAACAGATGAAATCAGAATTATTCGTGCTTTATACTTCATCAATCGCTACCCCTAACTCAAATTCATCTTTCTTCTGTCTGCTCAAACAGTCCTCCGCGCTCAACGGCGGTAAAAAGACGGTGCTTAAGTCCTTTATACTCCTTATCAAGTCCCGCTATCATTGTCTTGACCTTTTCTCTTTCGGTGTGACCGTCCTCGGGGCATAGATTCTTGACGAGAGGCAGATCGTTTTTACCCATAAAGTAACGCACGTCCTTTTCCTCGACGTATATCATCGGGCGAATCAGCGTCAGATCCTTGCGAGACAGATACGTTACGGGCAGAAAGGCTCCAAGACGCCCTTCGTGCAGAAGATTAAGCATAAAGGTCTCGACAACGTCATCGTAATGATGACCGAGTGCAAGCTTGTTACAGCCAAGCTCTTTTGCCGCGTCGTGAAGGATACCGCGGCGCATTTTAGCGCAGAGTGAGCAGGGATTGCTTTCATTTCGGTGGTTGAAAATTACGTTAGCAAGCTGTGTATCGACGAGCTTGAATTCGCAGCCGCAATCTTGCACAAACTTTTCAAGCGGTGAAAAATCCATGCCCTCAAAGCCCATATTAAGCGAAATTCCGACAAGCTCAAACTTCTTGGGATAGAACATCTGCAGATTCTTGAGCGCACAAAACAGCGCAAGCGAGTCCTTACCACCCGAAAGCCCGACTGCGATCCTGTCGCCGTCTTCGATCATATTATATTTTTCAACGGCGCGTCTGACGCAGCTTAAAATATGTCTGATTTTGTTAAATTCCATTGAAAGCCTTTCTTTGTCACTCCGTTTTACGGCGCATATACTGTTATAAAACCTAAACGGAGGAACGTAATGGCAATAAAGATTTTTATAGACCAGGGACACAATCCGAGAAACCCCAACGCAGGAGCGGAAGGCAACGGACTATTTGAGCAGGATATAACATACGAGGTCGGGATTCGGCTTGCCGATCTTCTTCGCGCAAACCCGAATTTTGAGGTACGTCTTTCGCGGAATTCTCCCGACGAAATTCTCGGAACAAGCATAGGAACGAGCTTAAAAGCGCGCACCGACGCGGCAAACAGCTGGGGCGCCGACGCATTCATCAGCATCCACGCAAACGCCTCAAATATTGAAAGCGCAAGCGGAAGCGAGGGCTACGCGTATTCCGAGGCATCACCCGGATATGCTCTCGGTGAAGACATTTTAGAGGGGTTAACCGAGTCGACAGGTCTGCAAAACCGCGGTATGTTTGTTCGCCCGTCTCTTTACGTTTTGAGACGGACAAAAATGCCCGCCGTCCTAATAGAGCTGGGATTCATAACAAACATCTCCGACGCCGCACTAATGAGGGAACGTCCTGACCTGTTTGCCGAGGGAATATATAACGGAATACTAAGTTTTTACGGGCTTAACCAAGCTTAAAATCAAACATCGCCTTGATAAGCTTGATTGAATATCCGTAGACCTTCTTAGCCTCTTTCTGTCCCGTTAAGGCAGAGGTTGCAGGCATTTTTCTGAAGCAAACGATCGTATCCTCGGGAAGCTTTCCGATAGATTCGGAATAGAATTTGCAAAAATCGAGGTCGTGAAGATATACAGAGTATTCGTCGATCATATTATCGGGCGAATAACCTAGGATCTCAGACAAAGATGCAAGCGCTCCGTTATCCTTAAGAAGATCGTACCAATATTTATCTACAAGGCAGAGATACCCGTCGCCTGCCACCGATGTTAAGAACCTTTCACGAACGCGGTCAACAGTATACGGCGCATATTTTATAAGCGTTTCATCATCTGCATTTGTTCCAATAGCATCCTTGATCTGATCATCGGTAAACGCAGTCATATCCATGACGTCGACAACGGTTTTTCCGTCGCCGTTATAATCGTCCATTATCTGCTCAAATGCGTTCGCTATTCCCTTCTTTTCGGAAGCAGTAATAAAGTGAGGGCCTGTATACGATACCTTTACGTCATACTTCTCCCTGCTTGCACACTGGGCAAAGCAAATGATAAATATTGCGGCAAATCCGCAGATTATTATAACGCCCCACTTATAATAATACCAATAGTTGTGAAACCAATTCTTAATTTTTGAAAACACGGCAATTCTCCTTGCGTTGATAGCTTTGAGTATAACATATCGTAGCAGATTTTTCAAGGAAAATACAAAAAAGTAACATTTAGACTAATAAATCAATAAAATTTTGGCATAATTTGCTATTTACGAGAACAATTATACGTGGTATACTGAATTTACAAAATAAAAATAAGAGGTGAGCATTAATGGACGCAGGCAGTAATCCCGACGGGTGTAATCAGTGTAATACAAGCGCATTTTTGCTCACGGAACAGTTATTATAAATAACTGTATTTTTGTGCGCAGAAATGTCTGCGCACTTTTTATTTCTGTCGGTACTACCCAAACACTATTAAAAGAAAGGAAAGTACCGAAATGGAAAACAACATTCTTGATCTCGAGCTTGCGCTCGACTTAGCAAATCAAAAGAAGCTCGGAGAGCTTGGCAGAATGCTGAAAACAGCAGAACCTGCCGATATCGCATCGCTGTTTGATATGATAGACGAAGAACAGCATCGGCTGATATTCAGACTTCTTCCAAAGGAGCTTGCAGCCGAGGTTTTCGTCGAAATGGATCCCGACACGCAAGAGGCTCTCATTAACGCATTTACCGATAAAGAGCTTCAATCGGTCCTCGACGAGCTTTATATGGACGATACAGTAGATATCGTCGAGGAGATGCCGGCAAACGTCGTCACTCGTATTATAAAAAACTCAAATTCCGAGAGCCGTAAGGCAATAAACCAGCTTCTTTCATATTCAAAAGATACTGCAGGAAGCATTATGACGATCGAATTCGTCAGTCTCCGCCCGAATATGACTGTTGAAGAGGCTTTTGCGCATCTAAGAAAAACGGGAACGGAAAGCGAGACTATCTATACCTGCTACGTAACTGAAAACAAAAAGCTTTTGGGATTCGTATCTGTTTACACGCTGATCCTTTCAGACACGGAAGCGAAAATCAGCGACATTATGAACCCAAACGTAATATCGGTTAGCACCTCAGAGGACAGAGAAACGGCTGCGGCACTTCTTATGAAATACGACTTCCTTGCAATGCCGGTAGTTGATAATGAAAACCGCCTTGTCGGTATCATTACTATCGACGACGCAGTTGACGTCATCAGCGAAGAAGACGAAGAGGATATCGCAAAAATGTCGGCGATTATACCGACAGACCGACCGTATATCAAAACGTCACCCTTTAAGATATTTATGACCCGTATTCCGTGGCTCATGATACTCATGCTGTCCGCTACCTTTACAGGAATAATTATCGCGTCATTTGAAAACGCACTCGCGGCACAAGTCGCGCTGACTGCCTTTATCCCGATGATAATGGGCACGGGCGGTAACGCGGGAAGCCAAGCGTCTGTAACAGTTATCAGAGGACTATCTCTTAATGAGCTTGGATATTCGGATGTGTTCAGAATACTCTTCAAGGAGCTCCGCGTTTCACTTCTTTGCGGCGGTGCGATCGCTATCGCTACGTTTGTGAAGATCCTCCTGATTGATGATCTTCTTCTCGGAAGCGGAATTTCATTAACCGTTGCACTCGTTGTGGCTCTGACGATGGCATTTACGATATTTATAGCAAAGCTCATAGGCTGTTCTCTGCCCCTTCTTGCGGGAAAGCTCGGCTTCGACCCTGCGGTAATGGCAAGTCCGTTTATTACCACCATAGTCGACGCTCTTTCTCTGCTCGTATATTTCGGCGTTGCGAGCGCTATTCTAAATATTTAAAGAAAAAGGAAACAAAAATGAAAGAAACCACTCTTCCCCTTAAGCTGAATAATGACCACTGGACAGTAACGGGAATAACTCTTACAGCGTTCACCGACGATATAGATACTCCCGTCCGCAAAACCGAGCTTAATCTTCATCGCGGACAGCTTGGTGAGAAGCTTGAGGGAAACATTTTCTTTCTTGAAAATGAACACGACGGCAACGCTTACGTTATCATAACCGACTGTCCCGATAACGAAAGAGCTGTTTTGACGGTAAACGATTTCACCGTCGACCTTAACTGCGGAACTAACCCTGTGGCTATCGTTCCCTGCAAAAAAGGAGAGTGTTACGAGGCTTGCCGAACCGAATACAAGAAAAGAATGGCGAACCGTCCTCTAATTTCCATGTCTAACACTTGGGGAGACCGAAACGGATTTTCACGAGTTTGCGAAGCATTTGTAATGCGCGAGATCGACAAGGCGGCAGTCCTTGGTCTTGACGTTGTGCAGATAGACGACGGCTGGCAGGTCGGTAACACCGCAGATCCTTCTATTCTCGATTCAAAAAATCGCCGAATCTTCGATGACTATTTCTGGCAGCTTAATACCGAGCGTTTTCCGAATGGTATACGTTTCCTTTCGGATTATGCCGCTAAAAAGGGTGTAAAGCTCGGTCTTTGGTTTGCGCCCGACAGTAGAGAACATTTTGCCCGCGCCGAGCGAGATATTGCGATACTAAAAAATGCTTATGATAATTGGGGCGCGAGATTTTTCAAGCTCGATATGTACTGGATAGAATGCGACGAGGACAGAGACGCTTTCCTATCGCTTCTGAAGGCAGTTTACAACTTCGGCGACGACGTCTTCATCCAGATCGACGTAACGACTCCTGCGCGTATAAACTATCTGTGCGGTCGTGAGTACGGTACGATTTTTGTTGAAAACCGCTACACAAAATGGAGAACCTACTATCCGAACAGAACGCTAAAAAACCTTTGGCTTCTTTCAAGCTGTATTCCCGCATCAAAGCTTCAGTTCGAGCTTGTAAACTCGGGGCTTAATGCTGACTGCTATGACGAAAACGACGACTTCGCACCGTCGAAATATGATATTGATTATCTGTTTGCTACCGTTATGCTCTCGAATCCCCTCTTTTGGATGGAACTCCAGTTTCTTTCCGACGAGAATACAGAGAAGCTGAAAAAGATAATAGGTTTCTGGCATTCTTACCGAGATATTTTCCGTAACTCAGACGTTTCACCTATTGGCGAAAAGCCGTCGGGCAGAAGCTTCACTGGCTTCCGTATCAAAAACGGAAACGATCAATACGCGCTCTTATTCAGAGAAGCAACGTTCAGCGATAGCGGCGTTTACGTAATGCCGAAAAATATTAATAGCGCTGAAGTTTTACTGAGTAATGCTGACGTTTCGATAGAAACCATTGGCAACGCATTAAAAGCAACCTTTTCAAAGCCGCGCTCTTACGCATTTATCAAGTTGAATTAAACGAAAATGTCCCCCGATAATCGGGGGACATTTTTACTTCAGTATCGTTTCTGCAATTTCTGCGGACGTTATTCCGTGGATCTTACAGCTCGTATTATCAATAACCGCTATCAAGTCGTTAAGTGACAGTCGACATCCGTTAAGTGCTTCTTCAAGAAGCGCTATCTCGCCGTCAGCAAAGAAGTCGCCGTTGATTCTCGCATCCTTGATAACGCCGTTTTCGGAGTCAAACGAGATCTGAATACTTCCGCCGTCAAATCTTGCGCTCACTGTCTTTGAAAGCGCCTTGGAGCTTCCGTAAACGTATTCCCAAGATGAATATTTTTCGTCGGCTAGAAGCTTGATCTCGGATTTATCCTTATCTGTAAGTTCAAGACGTTTGCCCCAAAGTTTGTCCGTCAGTATGCAATCGATCATACTGACGCTAACGTCGGGATAAACGTCCTTTATGTTCGTCACACGGCTTCTTACGCTACTTATACCCTTGCTCGTCAGCTTTTCAGCATTCACGTTAAGCACCGATGAAAGCACGTCAGCATCGACGTTTACAAGCAGAGTGCCGTGATGAAGCACCTTGCCGTATTTACGGCACTGCGCACTTCCCGAGATCTTTCTGCCGCCCATAAGCAAGTCGTTTCTTCCCGAGATCTCGGTCTCAATTCCAAGCGTAGCGAGAGCGTCCTTAATGGGCGCGAGAAAGCGTGCAAAATCAATACCGTTACCGTCATCCTTGACTATAAAGGTAAAATTAAGATTACCGCTGTCGTGGTAAACAGCGCCACCTCCACTCATTCTGCGGACGACGGAAATGCCGTTCTTCTCGGCATAAGGAATATTGACCTCCGCATATGCGTTCTGATAGCGACCGATAACGACTGTCGGACTGTTTTGCCAAAGGACAAATACGTCCTCGTCACAGTTCTTCATAAGCCATTCCTCAAGCGCGAGATTATAAAACGGATCGGTTGAGGAATTGTGTAGAAGTCTGTGCTGAGAAGTCCACGCGTTCTGTGATTGCTTCACGCGCTTCAGATGCTCGGAGGGATGGGTGCCGAAAATGCCCTTAAAGGTCTTGGAAAAGTGTGCCGGTGTGATAAAGCCACTCATGTCGCTTATCTCGGCTATCGTGTACTTCTTCGATTCCAGCAGCTCTTTAGCAAATTCACATCTCGTGCGGTTAATGAACTCAACAGGTGTTAGTCCCGTTGACTTTTTGAATTCGCGACAAAAATGATAGCGCGAGAGCCCTGCCGCATCAGACACCTCGTCAAGCGAGAGATCACGCCTGAAATTCTGCTTGATGTAATTTATTGAATATTTTATCTTTTTTAGCGTCTTACTTTCCTTCTCGTTATTTGTATCCGTTACGATGTGATCGCGGCACAAACGAACGAAGAGTTCGGTAACGATAGACTTTACTATAACACTCTTAAACTTATCGTCACGGTGCCACTCTATACATATCTTGTCAAACAGCTCACTAAAACATGGTGACGCGATCTTATCCTCAAAGCAGACCTCGTCAGTATCAATGCCTATCGAATACAGAAAATCGTTATCGATTATAAGACAGTGATAACGGAATTCACTTTCAGTCGTCGAATAGTGTATTCTGTTCGTATTTATGACCGCCATTTCACCGGGTACGAGCTGAATCGCCTTCATATCGGAATAAACTGTCCCCAAGCCGGAAATGCACATAAGTATTTCAAGCTCCTTATGCTTATTCGCATGATGCTGAGGCGAATGTATAACACAGTCGGTATGAAACACAAAAGGAAGCGCACGGTGAGAGAGCATGTGCGTCTCTATCGTAGCTTCACGGCTCACAGTATCCATTGAATTTTGATCCATTTACATTCTTCCTCTCAAAAACAGCAATATTCAGCACAAATATAACACGAATAAAGCCATTTGTCAATCAATTTCGGCAATTTCAAGCATATTTTTTCTCATATCATCTCGAACGCCGCATCGAAGAAAATCGGCGTTCGATTTTTGTTCTTATTTTGCATCGAACGATGTCGAAACTTTGTTCTTTTGTGAAAAAAATATTAAATTTTGTCGTCAAAATAGTGGTTTTAACTATTGCCAAAAGCCAATATCTACTCTATAATTAAAGCGTAAGTGGTGAAAAGTGGGTCAAAGTGGTTAAAAATACCATGAAACAACATCATTTTCCCACAAATACGAAGTACGAGGAGGAAACGCGTATGTTCTGCGGAGAATACAGCCACAATTTAGATACGAAAAAGCGCGTAAGCCTTCCTTCAAGACTTCGTGAAGAACTCGGCGAAACAGTTGTAATGACCAAAAACGTCGATAAGTGTATTTCCCTTTACCCGATGGATCGCTGGGAGGATTTCACGGCAAAGCTTGAAACACTTCCGCAGACCGAAACCAGAATGATAAAGCGCTTCCTATTCTCAGCCGCGTTTGAAACAAACGTCGACGGCCAGGGACGCGTCCTCATATCCCCCACCCTTTGCGAATATGCGGGTCTTACACGTGCCGTAAAGATAATAGGCGTAGGCGACCATATAGAAATATGGGACGAGGAAAGCTGGATCAGCGAAAGCTCCTCCGAGAATACCGCCGATATTACGAACCTTCTCATTAAGCTTGGTTTCTGATATGGCAGTAAATTTTGAACATTACTCCGTCATGCTTGACGAATGCATCGACGGACTTAATATAAAGCCCGACGGACTTTACGTTGACTGTACGGCAGGCGGCGGAGGTCACAGCTACGCAATAGCATCCCGCCTTAACGAGTGCGGAAGACTCATAGCGATCGACCGAGACATTGATGCAATAGAGGCAGTTACCGAAAGACTCGCCCCCTTCTCCGACAGAGTTGAGATCGTAAAAAACAACTTCTCAAACCTTAAGGAGATCCTGAACGGACGCAAGCCCGACGGTGTACTTATCGACCTCGGAATCTCTTCTCATCAAATCGACGTAGCCGAAAGAGGCTTCTCCTATAACGCAGATGCTCCGCTCGACATGAGAATGAATCGAGACGATCCCGTCTCAGCATACGACATTGTAAACACCTATTCCGAAGAAAGGCTCGCAAACGTAATATTCCAATACGGCGAGGAAAAGTTTTCAAGAAGAATAGCATCGCGAATAGTCGAGTACAGAAAGACAAAACCTATAAATACGACACTCGAGCTCGTATCAATTATTACAGATTCGATTCCGCCGAAATTCCGCGAAAAGGGCTCAAATCCCGCTAAAAGAACCTTTCAGGCGATAAGAATTGAAGTAAACGGCGAGCTTGAGATAATACCTCCGACAGTAAGAGATATTGCCGAATGCTTAAACGAGGGAGGAAGAATGGCGATAATAACCTTCCATTCCCTTGAAGACCGTTTGGTAAAGCAAACGATAAACGATCTGTCAAAAGGCTGTACTTGCCCGCCGAGCTTCCCCGTATGCGTATGCGGAAAGAAACCGACAGTCAAACAGATATCAAGAAAACCGATCCTCCCAAGCGATAAAGAGCTTGAAGAAAACAAGAGAAGTCACAGCGCTAAGCTCAGAGTAGCAGAAAAACTTTGAAAGAAGGAAAATAGAATGACAAACGATATGTCGAGAGCAAGAACGAACAGCGGTAATGATATAGTAAACGCAAAAAGAAATTCTTCGCCCTCCGTTTCGCGCACCGTCAATACTTCAAAAACACATTCAAACGGATACAGCAGAATAAAGAGTGGCGACCTTAAGAGAAGAAGCGTTACGCGCTCTCCCGATATGTCAAACCCCAACGCAAAAGCCGCGAAGCCCGAGGTTTCCCTCGGTTCCCTTCCCGCAAAGGCACCGACGAAGAACATCGCGGTTCCCGTAGCATCGGTGAGAACCGAGCCGACTGTCAGAACAGTAACCGATACGACCAAGGTATCATTCCCTTATTCAGTCGTATTTCTATCGCTTCTCTGCTCGCTTCTTTTCTTCTATATGATCTTTAACTACGTTCAGATAAACGAGCACACGTCGTCAGTTTCCGACCTGAAGAGCGAGATCGCAACACTCTCATTCGAAGCAGAAAACCTTACCACTAAGCTCGACATGAAAAACGACCTCACGCTAATCGAAAAAATCGCAAAAGAAAAGCTCGGAATGGTAACGGTAGACGAGATCGCAAAGAAATATATCACAATGGATCCCGGCGATACAATTACACCCAACGACGCTAAAACAGCAAATTCGTCAGATAATTGATGATGATTCGGATTTTCGAGGAACAACGGCAAAAAAATTTACCGTTGTTCCTCTTTTTCTTTACGATTCGTATTGTAAATTTTGATAGATAGTAGTATAATAATATATAATTATACCCATCTGCCGTGAAGACGGCATAAGAGCAAATCGGAGGTGCCAATCATAAAACCCTCAGTACAAACAAGAAAAAGAATGATACCCGGCAGAAGCTTGATAATTCTCTTGTTTTTCATGATCTTCTGGTGCATTCTTATATTCAGACTTTTCCAGCTGCAGATAATCGACTACGATAAATATCAAAATAAGGTAATAAACAATATTCAGCGCTACACGACCCTTAAAGCAGAGCGCGGCGAAATATATGACTCCAATATGACCAAGCTGGCATCAAACTACACGGTATACCGAGTCTTCATTTCTCCTCGTGATATCGAAAAAAGCGGCAAGGCTGAGCTCATCGCAAAAGGTCTATCCGAAATACTCGACGTAGACTACGACAAGATAATAGCCCTTACCAAGAAGACGCACAGAGCAGACGAAACGGTAATGAAAAAGGCAACTGAGGAACAGGCAGATGCCGTCCGAGCCTTTATCCTCGCTAACAATCTTAAGCTACAGGTGCATCTTGAAGCAAGCTCGGCAAGATATTATCCCTTCTCTTCCCTTGCGTCGAACGTCATAGGCGTTGTCGGTACCGACCAGGGTCTCAGCGGACTTGAGCTTGAGTACGATTCATTCTTAAAGGGCGAGTCCGGTAAATACATAACCTCAAAGGACGCGCAAGGCGGTCAGATGCCCGGTAAATACGACACTTATATCGACGCGTCAAACGGTGCAAACCTCGTGACCACGATCGACGTCACGATACAAAGAGCACTTGAAAACCAAGTAAAGCAGGCATACCTCGATTCTGACCCGCTCAACAGAGTAACGGGAATCGTTATGGACTGTAACACGGGAGCCATTCTCGGAATGGCAACCTATCCGTCTTTCGACCTTAATTCCCCATTCGAGCTCGACGACGGATCGAAAAACAAGCTCGAAAACAGCGGACTCGATCCGGAATCGGCAGAATATTCTAAATACCGCACCGACCTTCTCTACTCGCTTTGGAGAAATAAGGCAGTTTCGGAGCTTTACGAGCCCGGTTCAACCTTCAAGATAATAACGAGCGCAATGGCGCTTGAAGAGGGACTTGTCACTCCGAATGAAAGCTTCTATTGCAGCGGCTCGTATAAGGTAGCAGGCTACCCTAACCCCATTCATTGCCACAGAACCAAGGGACACCGTGCGATAACCTTCACAACGGGACTTCAGATGTCTTGCAACCCGCTTCTTATGACGCTTTCGCAACGTCTCGGTCAGAATACGTTCTATAAATATTTTGAATCGTTCGGCATCACGTCACTCACGGGAATCGACCTTCCGGGTGAAGCAAAGGCAATCTATTCAACCAAATCCGACTTCAACGACGTATCTCTTGCCGTATATTCCTTCGGTCAGACCTTTAAGGTAACTCCTCTTATGGAGCTCACGGCGATAAATACCGTTGCAAACGGCGGAAGTCTTCTCACCCCTTACGTTGTCGATAAGATTATTGACGACGACGGTAATATCCTTATGCAGCACGAAACGATCATCAAACGTCAGGTAGTCAGCGAAAGCGTTTGCGATACGCTGGCTGTAATCCTTGAGGGTGGCGTGTCGAGCAAAAACGGCGGTGCAAAGAACGCATACGTTGCAGGCTATAAGATCGCCGCAAAAACAGGAACCTCCGAGATTCGAGACCTCGCAGACGCCGACGGTAATTATTCCTACCGTGTCGGTTCCTGCGCGGCATTTGCTCCCGCAGACGATCCGCAGATATCGGTTATTATCGTAGTCGATACCCCGACATCGCCCTCTAAATACGGAAGCACCGTTGCGGCTCCTTACGTTGCGGGACTTCTTGACGAGATTCTTCCCTATATCGGCATAGAGAGAAACTATTCCGACGCGGAGCTCAAGAAGATCAAGACTACACTCGGAAACTACGTTGGCTGGCCCAAGGAAGACACAATATCTGCAATCGTAAACCGCGATATCGAATATGAGGTGCGCGGAGACGGCGACATCATAACCTACCAGGTTCCCGCAAAGGGTCAGCAGATAATGAAGAACCAAGGTAAGGTCATATTCTACACAGGAACGGCAACACCCGTTGCTAACAAAACGGTTCCCGACGTTATGGGACAGTCCGCAACGGCGGCAAACCGTCTCCTCACAGGACGCGGCTTCAACGTAATTATCGATGGAGCGGCAAACACGACTTCTGCCGAAGCGTACGTCGTATCTCAGTCGATCACTCCCGGCACCCTCGTCACTGAGGGAACGGTAATAACGATAACCGTCCGTTATCTCGACGAAACCGCATAAATAATTTTTCAGAAGGAGCAAGTTTTATGTTACTTAAAAAAATGCTCGAAGGCATACCCTGCCGCTTCTCAGCAACTACTAACGATATAGAAATAACAGGAATCACACCCGACCCGACTCTCTGCAAAGAAGGATACCTATTCATTTGTATAAAGGGCTTCACGCGCGACGGACATCTCGTTATCGATAAGGCTATCGAAAACGGAGCCATTGCCTTCGCAATCGACGAAAACCGTCCTGAGATCGAGGAAAAGCTAAACGAGCTCTCGCTTCCGTACGCAGTTTTCGATAATACCCGCGCAGGAGAAGCATATCTGACGTCCCGTTTTTATAACGATCCGTGGAAGGATCTCAAGATCACAGCAGTAACGGGAACAAACGGCAAAACCAGCACCGTAACGATGCTCACCGAGATCTACCGCGCCGCAGGAGTTAAAGCGGCAACGATCGGCACCATAACCGGCAAAATGACGACCCCCGACCCTTCCGTTCTCTATCCTCTTCTCGCCACCTACCGTGACGAAGGATACACACACGTCATAATGGAGGCGTCCTCTCACGCTCTTGCCCTCGGCAAGCTCGAACCGATAGAATTTGACTGCGGAATATTTACAAACCTCACTCCTGAGCATCTTGATTTCCACAAAACACTCGACGAATATGCAAAGGCAAAAGCAAAGCTGTTCCCAAAGGTTAAGCGCGCAATAATCAACGCCGACGACAGCTACTCTTCGGTTATGATAAAAGCATCAAATAACCCAATACTCTGCTCTGCCAAAGGCACTTCAGTCGATTTCTGTGCTAAAAATATCTCCGATAATAAGAGCCAGGGAATAGATTACGATATCTTCACAAAGGATCTCGTTTTCAGAATCACCTCTCCCATTCCCGGGTCATTCACGGTAATGAACACCCTTGAAGCCGCAACCGCCGCATATACAGACGGCGTTCCTCACAGAACTATAATGGCGGCTCTCAGCCGTTTTACGGGCGTCAAGGGCAGAATGGAGCGCATTTCGCTTCCGACAAACGATTTTTCGCTATACATAGATTTTGCGCATACCCCCGACGCGCTTGAAAACGTCCTCAAGACGGTCAGACGTTTTATGAAGGACGATCAGCGCCTCGTTCTCCTCTTCGGTTGCGGCGGCGACAGAGACCGTACAAAGCGGCCTGTAATGGGAGGAATCGCATCAAGACTGTCGGATTTCGTCATCGTTACCTCCGATAACAGCCGAAGCGAAAAAACGATGGATATAATAGGAAACATCCTCGAAGGCTTTGACGAAAGCTGCCCGCACACCGTAATCGAAAACCGTAAGGAGGCTATCGAATACGCAATCAAGAGCGCACAGCTCGGCGACGTTATCCTGCTTGCGGGAAAGGGTCACGAGGAATACGAAATAATGCCCGACGGTACACATCCGTTCTCCGAAAGAAACATTGCTCTTGAAGCATCAAAGCAGTATCTGAAGGATCACGGTCTGTACTAAGCGAAAGGAATCTTCTATGCTTGACATTCTTAACGGCGCAGTCGGCTCGGCAATTGCCGATGCCTGCAAGGGAAAGCTGTTATACGAAGGAAACAAAAAGGCATTCAGCGCCGTAATAGACTCCCGAAAGGTAAAAGACGGGGATATTTTCGTAGCTATCGCGGGCGAGCGAACCGACGGACATCTGTATCTCAATTCAGCCGCCGAAAAAGGCGCCGCCGCTGTACTGACAGAACGGATCCCCGATGATCTTACACCGTTTGAAAATAACGACTGCTCGGTAATACTCTGCGAAAACACCGCCTTGTCACTTGCATACCTCTCCGGTGCCCATAAAAAGGAATGCGATATATTAACCGTCGGAGTCACAGGAAGCGTCGGTAAAACCACGACAAGACAGTTTATAGCCGCCGTTTTGGGAGCAAAATTCCCAACTCATAAAACAGAGGGCAATTTCAACAACGCGCTCGGGCTCCCTCTCACGCTCATGGGAATAAAGAAAGAGCACAAAGCGGCAGTAATAGAAATGGGAATGAGCGCAAAGGGCGAGATTTCGTTTTTAACGAAGCTCACGCGCCCCGATATAGGCGTAATCACGGTAATTGGATCGTCTCATATCGAGCACCTCGGTTCCCGTGAAGGAATACGTGATGCGAAGCTCGAAATCAGAGACGGAATGACAGAAGGCGGGATCCTAGTTCTTAATGGCGACGAACCGCTTTTAAGCGGAATCGAAAACGCAGTCTACGTTTCATTGCGTAATAAAGAATGCCCCTACCGCGCCGAAAATATCCGCAACGACGGAGACGGAATGGTATTCGACGCAATTACGCCTAACGGCACACTAACCGATTGCCGTATTCCTACTCTCGGCGAGCATACCGTCCTCGACGCTATGTATGCAGTAACGGTAGGAAAGCTTGCTGGGCTCACTGACGCCGAGATCAAAACCGGACTTTCTTCCTTCGTCGGCGTCGGAATGAGACAGAATATTGTAAAAAAGAACGGCATAACATTTATAAACGACTATTATAACGCAAGCCCCGAATCGATCAAGGCTTCCATTTCGGTAACCAAAAATCTAGCAAAGGAAAATAACGGAAGAACCGTCGCGGTTCTCGGTAACGTCCTTGAGCTCGGAGACAGAAGCGAAGAGCTCCACCGTTCTGTCGGTAAATACGTGGCTGAGATCAAAGCCGACCTTCTGTTTACCTTCGGTACCGACGCATCGTTTGTCGCTGATGAAGCTGTTAAAAACGGTATGGCTAAGGAAAACGTATTCGTATTCACAGACATATCTGACGAAAGACCGATATCAGCCTGTGTAAAAGAAAACATCAAGGAAAACGACTGTGTGCTCATAAAGGCAAGCCATGGCATTGATATGGGCAGAATCGCAAATATACTCTTAGAAAACTAAAGGAACGGCAACAGCCGAGGATAAGAAAATGACTTTATTTTACGTTATATCGTTAGTATCTACCTTTATAATAACCGCAGTGATCCTTCGCTTTTTGATACCATTTCTTAAAAGCAAGAAAATGGGACAGAAGATTCTCGATATTGGCCCGCGTTGGCATAAATCAAAGGAAGGCACTCCGACAATGGGAGGTTTATCCTTCCTTATCGCAATATCGCTCGTCTGTGCGACGCTATTCACAGTCCTTTATGCAAAAACGAACGATAAATCGTTGCTCTTCCCGGTGATATGCCTGGTTTTTGCAGTTCTGAATTCCGTCATCGGTATGATAGACGACAGAACGAAATTCGCAAAGAATAAAAACGAAGGACTCCTTTCCTGGCAAAAGTACCTTCTTCAGCTTGCTGTAACCGTTCTGTTCATAGTTCTTGCAAGCCATTTCGATTTTATCAGTACATATCTTTACGTTCCTTTCTTTGATAAGGTAATTGACCTCGGCTTCTTCTATTACGTATTTGCGGCAATCCTTATCACGGGAGTTGTAAACAGCGTAAACCTAGCTGACGGTATAGACGGACTTGCCGCATCGGAAACTGCTGTAGTTGCGGCATTCTTCTCGGCAGTAGCATTCAAATACGAATATAAGCCTCTCGGAATCCTTTCGGGCTCAACTCTCGGCGGATGCCTCGGATTCCTCGTATATAATTTCTACCCGGCAAGAGTATTTATGGGAGACACAGGTTCCCTTTTCCTCGGCGGTCTCGTTACCTCAATGGCATTTATGATATTGAATCCTCTCATTATCATCATCTGCGGCTTTATGTACATACTTGAAGCCATTTCCGATATTCTTCAGGTCGGATATTTCAAGCTCACACACGGTAAGCGCCTCTTTAAAATGGCGCCGATCCACCATCACTTTGAAAAATGCGGCTGGAGCGAAATAAAGGTAGTAACGGTGTTCTCCGCTACGACCCTTGTTCTCTGCGTCGTCTCCTATTTCTTCGGAATAATATAATATAAGGATATAATAATGAACAGAAACCCAAACGAAAGAGAAAAAAACGGCAATAGACCGTCATATAACGTGTCGGGCAATTCTGTTCGCCGTCCTCAACCAAACGCGAATGTCGATCAGCGCAGAGCCGATAGACCCGTGAACGCTCAGAATCAAGCTAATCGGCCTCAGCAGACCGCAAAGCCGAATCAGCCTCAGCGCCCGTCTATGCAAAATCACCCTCAGCGCCAATCGACGCAGAATCAGATCCGCCGACCTATGCCGAATCAGACTCCAAAATCGGAAATACATAGACAGTCATCTCCTCAGCGTCCCGAAAGTAATCAGAAAGCAAAGCAGAGTCTTGTCAAAAGAATTACAAAACCGGTATCCCCCTCCAATACGGCTCAGAGAGCAAGAAATCGAAAGAACGACTTCATCAAGCCGACGGATGTCGTCCGCATCAAAGGCAGCTACGATAAGCTTTTCCTAATTCTCGTAATAATTCTGACCCTCTTCGGCATCATAATGGACTTCTCGGCAAGCTATGCTTACGCGTTCAGCAAATTCGGCGACAGCTTCTACTTTGTAAAACAGCAGATAGCATACGCCTGCCTCGGTATGATCGCACTCGTCGTGGCGGTCAACTTCGACTACAGATGGCTGAGAAAAATTACCGTGCCAATGTTCATCGCAGTTATTCTTCTTTTGCTAGCAGTTCTTATGTACGGTGTAGCAAGCGGTGTCGCGCAAAGATGGATAACGATCGGACCGATCACCTTCCAGCCGTCGGAATTTATGAAGCCTGCGCTGGTATTGATGCTCGCGCTGTACGTTGCCAGAAACCAGGACAGAATAACTAACTACCGAAATTTCAAGCAGTCGACCATATACGGAATGATAATACCGTTCCTCATAGTCGGAATCGCATGTCTGCTTATCTTCCTTGAAAAGCATTTCTCGGGAACGATAATCGTCTTTATGATAGGCGCAGTGGTCATCTTTGCGGCAGGAGCTCGGCTTGGTTGGTTCGTCGGCGCGGTTTCGGCGGTCGTAGTGCTTCTCGGAATAGCAATTATGTTCGTGCCGTACGCGCAAGAGCGTGTAAATATGCTTCTATACCCCGAAAATTACGACCCAACGGGCAAGATATGGCAAACGCTTCAGGGTCTGTACGCAATAGGCTCAGGCGGCTTGTTCGGTGTCGGACTCGGTAACAGCAGACAGAAGCATATGTACGTTTCACAGCCTCAAAACGACTTCATCTTCTCAATAATCGCAGAGGAGCTCGGATTTGCAGGCGCTGCGCTCGTTATAATTCTCTTTATGCTTCTTATCTGGCGCGGCTTCGTAATCGCGCTCAAAGCACCCGACACCTTCTCGTCACTCGTTGTAATCGGCCTGACGAGTAAGGTTGCAATTCAGTCGCTTCTGAATATCGCGGTTGTAACAAATACAATACCGAATACCGGTATTTCACTACCGTTCTTCAGCTACGGAGGTACGGCTCTCGTCGTACAGCTGGCTGAAATGGGAGTAATACTTTGTATTTCAAAATACTCATATCAAAAAAAGGAAGACCTTGAATAAACTATGAAAGTAATGCTGACAGGCGGCGGCACCGGCGGACACATTAACCCCGCTATCGCCATCGCAAGAACTATACTTAAGCATCAGCCCGACGCCGAGATCGCTTTTGTCGGAACAAGCCGCGGAATGGAAAACCGCCTTGTTCCAAAGGAGGGCTTCAAGCTTTATCACATCGAAATGCAGGGACTCAGAAGGAAAATTTGTCTTTCAAATTTCAAGACCCTGTATCTCACGGCAACGTCGGTAGGCAAAGCAAAGAAGCTGATAAAGGAATTCAAGCCGGACATCTGTATAGGTACGGGCGGATACGTTTCCTGGCCGCTTATAAAAGCGGCGGCAAGCATGAAGATACCGACGGCAATGCATGAATCAAACGCTCTTGCAGGCGTTGCGGTCAAAATGCTCGCCCCGCATATCGACGTCCTTTTCACAAACTTCGAATCAACCGCCGAGCAGATCAAGAAATGCAAAAAGATCATGCACGTCGGTAACCCGCTCAAATCAGGATTCTCCGATATAACCAAGGAAGAAGCGAGAAGAAAGCTCGGCTTTGAAAACCGTTACCGTTATTCCCTGCTTTCCTGCGGAGGAAGCAACGGCGCGGGAAGAATCAACGCCGAAGCTATTAAGCTTATGGCTGAATTCTCAAGTAAACACCCCGATATCCATCATCTCCATCAGGCGGGAGTTATAAATTACGAAAAAACAAAGGCTGAATTTGAACGGCTCGGTCTTGACAAATATGAAAACCTCGTGCTGGTTGACTACATATACGATATGCCTGAGCGCCTGTCGGCAGCTGACCTCGTTATCAACCGCGCAGGCGCGATGACGATATCCGAGCTTGCTCATCTTAAGAAACCATCAATACTCATTCCGTCGCCAAACGTAACCGATAATCACCAATACAAAAACGCAAAGGTTCTTGCCGATGCCGACGCAATAAGGCTGATCGAGGAAAAGGACCTGACGGACGGTCTTCTTGCAAGCAACGTTGAGGAACTGCTGAGCGACCGCGAAAAGCGCCATAATATGGGCGAAAACTTCGGCAAATTTGCAATAGATAACGCAAATGAGCTTATCTATAACGAAATAATTGCTCTTGTAAATTCAAAAAAGATGTGATATAATATCACTTACCCAATTTTCCCGGAAAGGAGTCGATAAAAATTGAATAATAACGAAAGCGATTATTTATTTGATGACGAGCTCAGTAACGCAGAGCTGGTAAATAACGACTCTTTTCTGAGACTCCGCTCAAAGAATAAACGCAAGGAGATCGGTCGGAAGATATTCTATATCGCGGTCGGAGCATCGCTAACGGTACTGATAGCACTGGTCTGTATCGTCGTCTTCTTCGGCATGAAAAAGGTCGAAATCAGAGGAAACAGCAGATATACAGACGAGCAGATACTTGAAGCTTGCGGCTTTTCCCCGTCGGACAACCTTTTCGGCGTCGATCTCGATAAAGCAGAAAAGGCAATTATAAAAAAGTACCCTTACATAAGCAACGTATCGTTTAAACGCATTCTTCCGTCAACGCTTATAATAACAGTAACAGAGGACGCACCACGATACTGTGCTGAAATATACGGCGATTATTTCCTGCTCTCTGAGGATCTGAGAATCATATCGAAGCACGATATATATGAGGACGTAGAAGTGCTCGATATGCCCGTTATATACCTTAAGCTTCCGCAGGTTGAGCGTGCTGTCAGAGGGGAAAGGATCATATTCGACAAAAGCTCGAATTACGAGCACCTGATAAAATTTTTAAGCATGCTTAAGGATCAGGAAATATACCAAAGAACAGACTGCATCGATGCGTCGGACAGATATCACCTCGTTCTATACACAGACGGAAGCCGATATAAGATCGACATAGGTACCTCGGAAAGCCTCGACACGAAGATCAGATTCGTAAAAAAAGTTATCGAAGAGGCATATAACGACCGTTCAATTGTCGCTATCAACGTCGAAAAAGTAAATCAAATCGTAGTGAGAGAAATGAAAGAACCGTTTCAGTACCGATGAAAGCGGTTGAAGAACAAAATTGTGAACAAATGGTAAACTTTATGAAAACCTCTTGCATCGGAGTTCAAAAAGAAGTATCATATTATTGTGTGACCTGTTTTTACGGAAATACTGTCGCAAATTAAAAAATAATGGAATTATAAAAGTTTTTTAGGAGGATACATACCATGGAATTTGAGAACTACGCAGAAAATGAAAATTTAGTAAATATAAAGGTAGTAGGTGTCGGCGGCGGCGGAAACAACGCAGTTAACCGCATGATCTCCGCAAACGTTCGCGGCGTTGAGTTTATCGCTGTTAACACCGATAGACAGGCTCTCGGCCGCTCCACTGCAGGCAAGAAGATCACCCTCGGCGATAAGATCACTAAGGGACACGGTGCAGGAGCTAACCCCGATATCGGAGCAAGAGCTGCTGAAGAGAGCCAGGAAGAGATCACAAACGCTATCAAGGGCGCAGATATGGTATTTATCACCTCCGGTATGGGCGGCGGAACCGGAACCGGCGCTGCTCCCGTTGTTGCAAAGATCGCTCGTGATATGGGCATTCTTACCGTTGGTATCGTAACCAAGCCCTTCGCTTTCGAAGGAAGAAAGAGAATGGAAGCTGCAGAAGCAGGTATTGAGCGTCTCCGCGAGTGCGTAGACTCCCTCATCATTATCCCTAATGAGCGTCTTAAGCAGATCTCCGAAACCAGAATTACCCTCGCAAACGCTTTCTCCGAGGCAGATAATATCCTCCGCCACGGTGTACAGAGCATTTCCGAGCTTATCAACGTTGACGGATTCATCAACCTCGACTTCGCTGACGTTACAACCGTTATGAAGGACGGCGGTCCTGCTCACATGGGTATCGGTACCGCTACCGGTAAGGACAAGGCAACCGAGGCTCCCCGCCTTGCTATCTCCTCTCCCCTTCTCGAGACCACTATCGCAGGTGCAAAGGGCATCCTCATCAGCATCACCGCTTCCCCTGACATCGGACTCGAAGAGATCGAGACTGCATCTCAGCTCATCTCCGACGAGGCTCATCCCGATGCAGAGATCATCTGGGGTGTTGCGTTCGATGACAGCCTTGAGGACACTATGACTATCACCGTTGTAGCAACCGGCTTCGAGGCTCCCAAGAAGGAGACCAAGACTACCGCTAAGGCTTCCTTCGCAGCAAAGGCTGAGGCTACCGAGGACGAGAACGGCGAAGCAGCTGATCCCTCTGTTCCGGATGATGATTTCCTTGCTCTTTGGGACATCGTTCAGAAGAAGAGAAACGCAGGAAATTGATTTTGAGAAAAAAAACGGCTCTTTGAGCCGTTTTTCTATTTTTATGCATCCAACAGTGCGCCGTAGTTATCCTTCATATCAAAGAAAAGGCACAAAAGATGTCTTTGATATGGGATAAAGGTTCCCTGCTCCATCATAGAAAGGATCTCATCAAGGCTTGCCCACATCACGCTCTCAACCTCTTCGTATTCGAGTGTGAGAGTCGAGAGGTCAACTTCCTTTTTGATAAGATACATATCGTCAAAGCCCTGATCGAACTGCACGG
>JAZQGU010000033.1:0-91409 GCA_045540175.1 Eubacteriales bacterium
CCCCTACAATCAGCTTTTAAACGCTCTCGTAGGGGCGACCATTGGTCGCCCGCGTAAATACGATGTTACATCCCTTTGGGACACCTCATCCACCGCTAACGCGGTCCCCCTTCCCCTGAGGGGAAGGCAAGACAACGTCTCGATGCTTCGGCACGTTGTTTGTAGGGACAGGCGTCCCCGACTGTCCGCGCCAAAACGGTGTTACATCGTTTTGAAACACGGTTGCTTCGCAACCTACACCTCATCCGTCAAGCGCCCAAGATCCTTCGACTACGCTCAGGATGACAGTGGGCGCTTGACACCTTCCCCTGAGGGGAAGGCAAGACAACGTTCACTCTATCTTTGGTAGGGGAGGGGCAAGCTCGGAACCCCCAAAACTCGCATTCGCTTGTTTCGGGGAACCCCACGCGCTCCTCCCGCACCAAAACGATGTTACATCACACCCGAACAATTCTGAAATATAGATATAATAATATGGAAACTTTTTTTCAGATAAAGTTATCGCAAAAGTTGACAAAGTTCGGCTTCTGTGATATACTAAAATGAATTATTATTTTTCTGTGTGAAAGGGTTCAGACATGAAAACCAGATTTTCCTCAGCCATCAGTTTTCTTATGGCAGCTATTCTTGTTTTAGGTGTAGTATTCACTTCCTGCACCGGAAATAAACGCGGACCTGAGGTCGGCAAACACCTTAATAAAATCTTGGAAGCGACCTTCTCGGGCGAACCGATCGAGGCCGTGAACACCAGATCCGATATTACCATCAACGCGTCAGAGGGTCTTCCGATTCCTTACTTTCAGAGTGCAAACCTGACTCTTTACGGCGGAGCTTCGGGTGAAAGCATCCTTCTCGGTGAGGCGACCGTTGATGACGCACAGTTCGATTTCAGCCTTTACAATGCAGGTCTTACCTTCATCGCAGGTTCTTCCCTTCTCGGAGATAAGAACTACGGCTTTGAAATAACCGATATGGGCACTCTCTTCCAGCTTATCGGCTCCTTCGCTCCCGGTGCGGAGGCTCCTGCCGACAACGCTTTTGAGGCTCCCGGTTCGGCTAACCCCGTCGGCGGTCTCATCAATTCCATGACCGGAATTTCCTCGCTTCTTAACGGCGATACCCCCAAAAAGGTATATTCTCTTCTCGAAAAATATGCGAAGATCATCGCTGACGCCGCTGAAGGCGCTTGCAATGGCAGCGTTCAGACCGGAGAAACAGTTGAGGTTTCCGTTCAGTTCAATACCGACAGCGCAAAGAAGCTCGTTAAGGACGTTTTCGCCGCTCTCAAAAAGGACAAGGCTCTTAAGGACATTATAACCGACGTTCTTGTAACCTCCGGAATCGATAAGGACGAGGCAAGCGCGCAGATCTCTTCCATTCTCAGCGATGAGACTGCAAGATATGTTTACGATATGCTTGACGCAATGCCCTTCTCCTTCACCGCAACCTTCGGCGCTGATAAGGACTACGTTCTCAACGCTTTCTCCGTCGAGATCAAGTCCGACGGCGTTTCCTACAAGATCTATATTGACGGCTCGGCTGAAAACTGTATCGCGCTCGGTATGATCAATTCCGTTTCGATTCCCGATTACGGCACGTTCAAGACCGAGGAAAAGATCACTCTCGAAACCAAGACCGAAAACGGAACCGAGATATTCGAGATCAATACCTTAAGCATTTCCGACGGAGTACCGACAGCAAAGAGAATCTTCAGAAGCGAGCTTAAGGACGAAAATTACGTTATTACCGTTCTTGCCACCGATCCCGAAACAAACGAGCCCCTTGACGTAATTCTCAGAGGAACAAACAAGACCGAGGGCAACAAGAATACAGTTACCCTCACCTCCGTTACCGCTTTCGGAAATACCCTCGCATACGATATCACCATCGTGACCGAAACGGGTGTTACTCTTCCCAAGTTCCCGACCGAATACGTCAAGCTCCTCGAGCTGACAGGCGACGACTTCAACGATATTATTGAAAACCTTAAAAACGGCCCGCTCGGACAGTTTATACCGAAGGACGAAGGCGAAGTAGTTCTCCCCGAGTACGAGTATTAAACCCAAAAGCACCGCTCGGCGGTGCTTTTGTTGAAAATATGCACAAAAATGCGCATAAATCGGTATATTCGATGTATAAACCGATAAAAAATAAATATTTTTGCCAAACCCCTTGATTTTTATGCAAGGCAGATGTATAATTATGCATACGATCAAACAGCAATAACCGAAAGGATGTAATATTATGGATAAGAAGAATATTAAAAAAGTAGTTCTTGCGTACTCGGGCGGTCTCGACACCTCGATCATCATCCCGTGGCTCAAGGAAAATTACAACAACTGCGAGGTAATCGCCGTTTCCGGTAACGTCGGACAGGCAGACGAGCTTGAAGGCCTTGAAGAAAAGGCACTCAAGACCGGTGCATCGAAGCTCTACGTTCTCGACCTTACCGACGATTACGTCGATAACTACATTATGCCCTGCGTCAAGGCAGGCGCCAAGTACGAGGAGTACCTCCTCGGAACCTCTCATGCACGTCCCTGCATCGCAAAGGGACTTGCGGAGATCGCTATCAAGGAAAACGCTGACGCGATCTGCCACGGCTGTACCGGCAAGGGTAACGACCAGGTTCGTTTCGAGCTTACTCTCAAGCACTTCTGCCCCGATATGCCGATAATCGCTCCTTGGCGTGAGTGGAGCATCAAGAGCCGTGAAGAGGAGATCGACTATGCCGAGGCGCATAACGTTCCCCTTAAGATAAACCGTGAGACCAACTATAGTAAGGATAAGAACCTCTGGCACCTTTCCCACGAGGGAATGGACCTCGAGGACGCAGGCAACGAGCCGCTTTACGATAAGGACGGCTTCCTTGAGCTTGGCGTTTCGCCCTTCAAGGCACCCGACGAGCCGACCTACGTCACTCTCGATTTCGAAAAGGGTATTCCTACCGCTATCGACGGCGAAAAGATGTCTGCTAAGAACATCATTCTCAAGCTTAACGAGCTCGGCGGTAAGAACGGCATAGGTCTTCTTGACATCGTTGAAAACCGTCTCGTCGGCATGAAGTGTCGCGGCGTTTACGAAACTCCCGGCGGAGAGATCCTCTACTTCGCTCACAATTACCTCGAAACCCTCTGCCTCGACAAAATGACTGCTCACAAGAAGCAGGAGCTTGCTATCACCTTCGCTGACCTCGTTTACAACGGTCAGTGGTTCACTCCTCTCCGTGAAGCGCTCTCCGCATTCGTCGACAAGACTCAGGAGAAGGTTACCGGTAAGGTAAAGCTTAAGCTCTACAAGGGTAACATCATCAAGGCGGGCGCTTGGTCCGATTATTCCCTCTACTCCGAGGAGATCGCAACCTTCGGTGAGGATAACGTCTACGACCAGAAGGACGCTACCGGATTCATCAACCTCTTCGGCCTCCCGATCAAGGTTCAGGCACAGGTCGACGCTAAGAACAACAAGTAAGGTTTAATGCGGGAAACTTTTTAAAAAAAGTTTCCCGCACCCTTCAAAAACCTTTGCACAGCCGAAAACTACCGTTTTCGGCGAATTGTGTTTATTGGAAGTTGTATTGAACCTAATTTATAAGGTGCTTCCGCGTTCACTCTATCACGGGCATTTAAAAGTTTTGGCATTTTGTTATACCTTCTCCAGCGGGAGAAGGTGGCTGAGCGAAGCGAAGTCGGATGAGGTGTCAAAGAGTTTATCAAAGCGAATGTAATGAGCTTTGACAGTTCTTTTTGTGGACATATTGGGAGATTACTCCTCATCCACCACCTACGGTGGTCCCCCTTCTCCCTCAGGAGAAGGCAAAGAACGTGGCAATGCCTTTTTATCCCTCTATTTGCGAAAAACGGAGTTTTTCGCAGTACAAAAGTTTTTGATCCAAACTTTTTTCAAAAAGTTTGGCGGGGTACGGGGTAGCGCCCCGATGACCCTCAAAGGAGTTAATTATGGAAAAAATGTGGGCAGGGCGCTTTGTAAAGGCGCTTGACAAGGAAGCCGACGATTTCAACTCGTCGATAAGCTTCGACTGCAAAATGTATAAGCAGGACATAACGGGAAGTCTTGCGCACGCCGCGATGCTCTCGAAATGCGGAATCATCACTAAAAGCGAATGCGAGACTATTTCCGACGGTCTTTGCTCAATTCTTGACGATCTGACAAGCGGAAAGCTTGAAATCGACCTCGACGCTGAGGACATTCACATGTTCGTCGAGGCAGAGCTGACGAAACGAATAGGAGAGGTCGGCAAAAAGCTTCACACCGCAAGAAGCCGTAACGACCAGGTTGCCCTCGACATAAGAATGTACCTGAGAGACGAGATCGACGAGATAATTTCGCTTCTGCGCAAGCTGATCGGAGCAATTCTGATGCAGGCAAAGAACGGCAAAGGGCTGATAATGCCCGGTTACACGCATCTTCAAAGAGCACAGCCGATAACCTTCGCTCACCATCTGCTCGCTTACGGAATGATGTTCACGCGCGATATCGGACGCCTGAGTGACTGCAAGAAGCGAATGAATTATTCGCCCCTCGGATCCTGCGCTCTTGCCGGAACGACCTACCCGACAGACCGTCTTTATACCGCCGAAAAGCTCGGCTTCGACGGCATATGCGAGAACAGCATAGACGGCGTTTCCGACCGCGATTTTGCCGTTGAGCTTCTTTCCGCCTGCTCGCTGATTATGACGCATCTTTCGCGTTTTTCGGAGGAAATTATCCTCTGGTCGAGCTGGGAATTTAAGTTTATTGAGCTTGACGATTCCTACACGACGGGCTCGTCTATCATGCCACAGAAGAAGAACCCCGATATGGCGGAGCTTGTAAGGGGCAAAACGGGACGCGTTTACGGCGACCTTATGGGACTTCTTACAGTTCTTAAGGGAATCCCCCTCGCATATAACAAGGATATGCAGGAGGACAAGGAATCGGTGTTTGACGCGGCTGAGACCGTTAAAAAGTGCCTGTCCGTCTTCGCGCCGATGATAGAAACGATGAAGCCGATCCCCGAAAATATGTATAAGGCGGCGCAAAAGGGATTTATAAACGCCACCGACCTCGCAGATTACCTCGTCGGCAAGGGTCTTCCCTTCCGTTCGGCATACAAGATCGTCGGTCAGCTCGTTGCTCATTGTATTGATCTCGGAACCGTTCTTGACGAGCTCCCGATCGAGGAATATAAGAAGTTCGACCCCAATTTTGACTCCGATCTCTACGAAGCAATTTCCCTTGAGACCTGCGTAATGAAGCGCAATTCCCTCGGCGGCTGCGGCGAGGAATCGTTTGAAAGACAGGTTAAATATATAGAAGAGTTTTTAGCATAAATCCCATACATCCCTGCGAAAAACGGCGTTTTTCGCTTTACAAAAGTTTTTGAAAGGAGTATGAGGAAAACTTTTTTCAAAAAGTTTTCTTCATAATAATTATGAAACATTTTCTTAAATTGTCAGACTGGTCAACAGAAGAAATAATGCAGGCGCTTGACCTTGCAGACAAGCTCAAATACGAAAGAAAGCACGGAATCGAACACAAGCTGCTGAACGGCATGACGCTCGGAATGATATTCTCGAAGTCGTCGACCCGCACAAGAGTATCGTTCGAGGTCGGTATTCACGATCTCGGTGGCACGGGGCTGTTTCTCTCCTCGCGCGACCTTCAGATCGGACGCGGCGAGCCGGTTGAGGACACCGCGCGTGTTCTTTCCCGTTATCTCGACGGAATTATGATCCGCACCTTCGCGCAAAAGGAGGTCGAGGATCTTGCCACCTACGGCTCTATTCCGATAATCAACGGTCTTACCGACTATTGCCACCCCTGCCAGGTAATGGCTGACCTTCAGACGATCCGCGAGCACAAGGGCAACCTTGACGGCAGAAAGCTCACCTACATCGGTGACGGAAACAACATGGCAAACTCTCTCATCGTCGGCGGCATCAAGACCGGCATGGAGGTTGCTGTCGCATGCCCGAAGGGCTATGAGCCCGATGCCGACATTATGAAGTGGGCGTCGGAGAACGGCAAGTTCACCTGCACCGAGAGCATCGAGGAGGCTGCATCCGACGCGGACGCGCTCTACACCGACGTTTGGGCGTCGATGGGTCAGGAAGCCGAAGCTAATCAGCGTAAGGAAATTTTCAAGAATTATCAGATAAATTCCTCCGTTATGTCGGTTGCAAAGAGCGACGCTATGGTTATGCATTGCCTCCCCGCACATCGTGGCGAGGAGATCACGGCAGACGTGTTTGAGTCTCACGCTAACGAGATCTTCGACGAGGCGGAAAACCGTCTCCACGCACAAAAGGCAATAATGGTTCTTTGTATGTCTAAATAATATAAACCGCAGGGGTTATTACCTCTGCGGTTTTGATTTGTGTCTTCAAGTGTCCCCGCGGGGAAGGGATCTCCGTCCGGCAAAACGACGTTGCATCACAAAAGCCGATACGGTTGTCCGTATCGGCTTTTATTTATCCTTGATCAGCAATAGCTCTTATCTCTTCCCACGTCATTTCCGCGAGAAGAAAACGACTTGCGTCAAATCTGTTTATTTTTTCTTTGGGTATAAGCTTAAGAAATTCGGAATACTCAATGTCGCAAACAACTTTTTCGCCATCAACAATAATTACCGACCACTTTTTGCATTCAATCGGTTTTCCCGTCGAAAGGTCAATGGCTCCCATGGGAACGGCGGGTTTGTTTGGAAATACAGCCGGGAGATCACTCGTCAGCATATATTTTCCGCACAGTTCACCTTCTTCATAATAAAATTTGGGGCTTTCGAAGTACGCTTCAATGGTTTGTTTCTTATGCAACCACCATGCGAAATTGTCCGAATTCTCAAGAAAACTTCGCGCTTCCTCTATTCCCATGGCAAGCGGCCACATGGCGGAATGCAGAACAAGCTCCTCATGTTTTCCGTCAATAACATCGGAAGAAATCCGCTTTAGAGTATCATCGTTGAACTCAAGCATCCGCTCAAAGCCGGAAAGGAAATCGGACAGGCTCGTTTTATTCCCGTCAACAATCAAGCTTCCGCCCCAATGATTCGCCATTCTCTCGACTGCGGAATAAAAATCCTTTATTTCATATTTCGTCGACGGAATCGGGAGCCGAAGCGCGATCTCTTTTGTTTCGCCCGGCTTCCAGATTATGCTGAAGCCTCTTCCTATACAGTAGGGATTGTATGCAACAAATTCACTGCCGCCAAGCTTTCCCGTTTCAAGCCGGTCACCTTCATAGACACCGTACTCCAGATCGTCTCCCAGCATAACCTTGAGGGGCATGATCTTGTTTCCGAACAGCTTTTGTTTTATTACCACGTCAATAGCCATACAAAGACTCTCTTTTGCGTTATTTTGCCGCTTGGTATCGGTTTTTACTTATTCGTGAAATTCTATCGGAAGCCCGTCGGGGTCTTTTACGAAGAAAAGGCGGTATGGGGTTCCGGGGTGAGGCTTGATCTCCTCGGGCTCGTATCCGAGCGCCTTGATTCTTTCGCGCTCCTTTTCCAGCTCCGTTGCGTGGAAGCAAAGGTGTCGGAGTCCCATCGCCTCGGGCTCAGTCACTCTCGGCGGGCAGGACGGATCGACGAAGATCTCGAGCATTATTCCGTGCGCGCACATAAATATCATTATGTCATTCGGGCGGACGATCTCGCTTTCTATTTCGAATCCGAGAACGTCGTGGTAAAATGCGACCGAACGGTCGCGTTCTGATACGTTTATTGCAACGTGGTGCTGTCCTTTTATCATAATTTTCTTCCTTACCTATTAAGATCCGCCTTGATGCGTGTCGTACTGATCTCGGGCGTTCTTGGCAGATATACGACCTCTACGCCCTCTTCCTTCAAGAAATCGAACTTTCCCTCCCAGTCGTCTCCCATAACGAAGGTATCAATATGATACTCGTGCATATCGGAGCGCTTCTGTTCCCAATTCGTTTCGGGGATCACGAGGTCGACGTATCTTATCGACTCGACCAGGGCTTTTCTCTGTTCGTATGAAAAATAGCACTTTTTGCCCTTTTCATTTCGGTTGAACTCATCAGTCGAAACGACGACGATGAGATAATCTCCGAGCGCCTTTGCGCGCTTAAGAAGATTTATATGACCGTAATGAAGCAGGTCAAATGTTCCGTATGTAATTACTCTTTTCATTTAGCACCTCGAACGGCTTTTGCTTCTGCCTTTATCATTTCGACTATCAGCTTGCACGATTCTCTTTCATATACCCCGTATGCCTTCGCAAGCTCCCGGCGCTTATCAAGATACTCATCGTTTCCTTTTGCCGTGTTTTCAATAAAAGCGGTCATTTCATCCGCCGTATTTATGAGGCAGCCCGGCAGGCTTTTGCGGACATCGTCGTACCAAAGCCCCCATTCGACTCCGTATTCCTCAGCGTCCTCAAAATTGAGCCCTATCGGTCTTTCGGTCAGAAGATAGTCGTAATAGACCGACGAATAGTCGGTTATCAGCGCGCTTGACGATGCAAGAAGCTCGTATAGCGTCAGCCCTTGATTCTTTAAATAGGCATCGTCCGCTATGAGGATCCCGCCGCCGTCCTCCATCTTAAATACCGAAAGGTCCTGCGCGGGATGTGGTCTTATGAAGAGCTTAATGCCGCTATTCCGCAGGCATCTCTGCACCTCTTCAAGCTCTGCTTCCGTCTTTATCGCGGGGACTCCGAGCGGAAATTTATTTTCGATGCGGACGTCCTTCATAAGATTATGCTGTCTGAAGGTCGGCATCCATACGATATACTTGTCGTTTTCCCTTTCGGGAAGCTTCGTCAGGATCTCGTTTCGGGGAAAACCGAGGGGAACGAGACGGTTTTTCGTCACAGTCTCATATCTTGCGTGGAAGCCCTCTCCCATAGTCAGAAATGCGTCGCATTCTCCAAGGGCGCGAAGGTAATCCAGCACCTTCTTTATTCCCATCCCGTGGCCAAGGTAGATTCGGAACTGCTCATCCCTCTCCTTGTATATATAGCGGTTGCAATCTATGATCACAGCAGCCGCATATTCATAATATACCCGTCTTATCTTCTTGAATATTGATTTCCCGACGTGGTCTACACACACTATCGGCACGCCGCACAGTTCTTTTTTCCTGTTTTTGTAGTCCGAAACGAACCAAACGAACTTGTAGCCCTCGAACGCGTTCGTTTCTGCGATAAATTTGAACAGCCAATACGTGTTGTCGGAAAAATCGGGGTTCGATTCAAACAGGATCATCTTTTTTATCGGAGTCAGCGTCTTTAAAAGTCTTTTTAAGAAAAGTCTTATTTTGTTTATCATAACACCACTTCAGAAATCAGTGTTTTTTACGGCGTTCATTTACGGTTCGTTTCTATTACGTCGGAAATGATCCATTCAAGCTCATCCCACTTGCGCTCGATATCCTCTGCGAGCTTTAGCTGACAACGGGCGCGGACGAGGTTATGCTTTGGATATGCACATCTGAAATAGCGGTCTCCCGTAATATAATCGTCAAGAAATCTTGATGCAAGCTCTACCGTGATTGAGAAGGACGCTTTCACAAGATTGCTTATCTCGATCGGCTCGAGCGATCTGCAGGTAGCTGCTATAAATCCCTTTGCAAAGGCGCGGAACTTCGCGGTGTCAAAAAATACCTTCGCAGTATCCGGTTCGTCCTCTACTGCGGTGTTCGCAATGAAGCGGACTGCGTCGGCAAAGTCATACATTGACATTCCCGGCATGATCGTATCGAGATCGATCACCACGATCGGTTCTTTCGTAATTCTGTCGAAGAGGACGTTATTACACTTGGTATCGTTATGGGTAACACGTTTCGGGATCTCTCCGTTTGCGAACTGTACGCTGAGCTCTGCCGCCTTCTCGCGGACCGAAGCTATATAGTCTATTTCCTTCTTCACCTCAGCCACCCTGCCGCAGGGATCGTCGGAGACGTGTGAAAACAGCGTATCAAGTCTTTTTTTCGTGTTATGAAAATCGGGGATCGTTTCGTGGAGAAGCGAGCCGTCAAAGTCCGAAAGGCGTGTCTGGAAATCTCCGAATGCCTTTCCCGTTGCTTCAATGATTCCAAGGTCGTCTGATGAGTTGAACGTAACCGAATCAACGTAATTCACCACGCGCCAGAACGCGTCCTCCTCATACAGATAATAGTTCAGCCCATCGTCTGTGTGATGAAAGTGAAGCGTTGTCTGATCCGGGTACTTTTCGCGGATAAACGTCGTTACCCGATCAATGTTTTCCATGATTTCGACCGGGTTTTTAAATACGTTTGTGTTTACTCTTTGAAAAAGATACGATTTCAGCGAACCATCGTCCTTCGTGTAGGTAACCTTATACGTTGAGTTAATATTTCCCATCGTAATCGCATCGTAAGAATATATTTCTCCCGGAAGACGGAATTTTCTGCCGACTTCCTCTAAAACCGAATACATCATGTCTGAGTTTCCTTCCCAAGTTATATAGTATCGGACTTATAATCCGATTTCCTTCAAGAAAGCGTTCATATCGCCCGCTTTTTCTTTTTCCAGATTGCTACTGACTGCCATTTCGTACTTTGCTTTTTTTGCAACGCTCGGATTTAACAGCCTGAACCAACGTCTGATCTGCATAAACGGCATCAGATACGGATGCTTTTCCAAAATCGGATAATGCCGCTTAAGTATTGCAAACGGAATGAATATTCTCGACAGCATATAGCCGAGCCGTCCGCCTTTATTCGTTTGCTGTAATGCGACACGGTTATCTATCGTGCCGTAAATACCGCCGTGAAGGATAAAGTCCTGCAGCTGAAGGAGCAGTCCGTCCGCTTCTCCGCCATCGAACCACACCTTACTTAATTTGCGCGATGCCTCGGCAAATTTGAGAAGTCCGCCATTATCAAGCAGGCGGTCTCTCTCCGAGACATCAGCGCCCTCCATTCTGTCCAAGATCCACAGATCAATGAACGTTCTGACGCCGCAACCGCCCGTTTCAAAGTGCTTTGCCATGTGTGCGATATGGTAGAAGTAGAAGAAATCGTCGCTCGTTTCATACCAATATCCGCTGCCATCGCGTAGCGATGCATAATCCCACGCTCTCTGCAACACCTCGATCGCATTGTTTGCGCGTCCTTCTTCAACCAGATCGAAATGAAGCTCGACGTGTATTCCCGACGGGCTGTACAAGGAAACGTCGTGAGATGAACGATCTGTTTCAGCATACTCGTAATTTTCCGCCAAATAGAGAATGGCTCTCTCCAGGTCCTCGCGGTGAATTAGAACATCTATGTCGCAGCTCGTTCGCATCCACGCGTCAGGGTAATATTTTCTTATCACCGAACCCTTCAGCGGAATGAACGGTATCTTCGCGCTTTCAAGCGCCTCGCACAGATTCTCATACTCATATTTTATTCTCTCGTAGCGGTAAATTGACTTAAAAATATTTTTTTCAATATCGCCGCGCTCCTTCGGTATAAGCCCGTTTTGCTTCAGTCCGTATGCAAGAAGGTGCTCGATATCGTGTTCGGATGATAATTTTAACAATTCCTGAAGCATTTCAGGCGAGTAACTGTTTTTTTCCTCTTCCGTAAGCTTCGTTCCGCGGATCGCAGAACGCAGCAAAGCAAAAAATATTTGAATCGTTCTTTGATCCATAACAAACCTCATAATTCTGTAAGAATACAAACGGTCCGCATACTTCCGTTATGCAGACCGCAAATCAACTATTGATTTTTAATTCAGTCCGCCCGTGTCGATCAGTTGTTTTCCGCAAATACTTCGGAGCTTTAGCTTCAAGCGGTTAATATACATTATTCAGACTAACGTCACTTATGCGTTTGCCGCAACAGAATTTATCTCCTCAGGGGTCTTATAGGTGGGAACAACACTCTTAAGTGCGGCACGCACCGCTTCGTCATCATCCGTCTGGCAAGCCGCAAGGAGCGTTTTGAGCTTTTCAGTGATTTCGTCCGCGCTGTACGGAGCATCGCGCTCTATAAATATGAGGCGGTTTTCCGTCTTGTCGAGCTCCTCCGTTTTAACGAGCAGCTCCTCGTAGAGCTTTTCACCGGGGCGAAGTCCCGTTTCTATTATCTCGATGCCGCTTGCGCCCGAGAGGCGTATCATATTTTGTGCGAGGTCGTATATTTTGACCGGCTGTCCCATATCGAGGACGAAGAGCTCACCGTTTTTCGCCATCGCTCCCGACTCAAGCACGAGCTGTGCCGCCTCGGGGATCGTCATAAAGTAACGGATTATTCTCTTATCGGTAACGGTTATCGGTCCGCCGTTTGCGATCTGGCGCTTGAATAGCGGAATTACCGAGCCCGCCGAGCCGAGAACGTTTCCAAAGCGTGTTGCGCTGTACTTTACCTTACCGTGTGTACTTGCGCTCTGCACGATCATTTCACACATACGCTTGGTTGCACCCATAACGTTCGTCGGATTCACCGCTTTATCGGTCGAGACCATAACGAAGCTTTCCGCCTCGTATTTTTCGCAGAGCTCAACGAGTATTTTCGTACCGAAAACGTTGTTTTCAACTGCCTCTATACAGTTGTTTTCCATCAGCGGTACGTGCTTATGAGCCGCCGCGTTAATAATTATCTGCGGCTTATGCTCTCTGAACACGCGCTCGATTGCGCGTCTGTTATTTATCGACGCAATCTCAAGGCAGAGATCAAGCTTGCATCCGTACGCTATCTTCAGCTCCTGCTGAACGTCGTACGCGCCGTTTTCGTATATATCGACAATAACGATCTTCTTTGGGGAGAACTTCGCAAGCTGACGGCAGAGCTCGGATCCGATCGATCCGCCGCCGCCCGTTATCATTACCGTCTTGCCTTTATAATATTTCTCAGTTCTGTCGTTGTGTATTACTATCGGCTTTCTGAAAAGAAGCTCCTCTATATCAAAGTCTCTTATGTGACGCTTTCCGCCGACGCTTGTCATCATCGGGTAGTCATAGACCTTGATTTTGTATCCCGCGTTAAGGTAGAGCTTATGAAGTCCTTTTGCCTTTTCGTCGCTCATATCGGTTATTGCAAAGATGACCTCGTTTATTCCAAGCTCATCCAGCTTTCCGAACACCGACTCGTCCTCAAGGAGAACCGGAACGTCAAGAACGTTTCTGTCTGCCTTTTCCTTGCTCGTATCTACGAAGCAACGCGCTACGTATGCCGAGTTCGGATTCGAACGGAGCTCATCGACGAGAGCCGCGCCGACGCTTCCCGCTCCGATTATCGCAACCGGTGTCTTCTGAGCGTCTTTTTTCTCGCTTCCGAAATCAATGCCCGTAACGATACGGATCACCGAAATCAACAGCCTGCCAATAAAGGTCTCCTTCGTAAGACACTTATACGCGTATCTGTACACCATTCTTATTGCAAGCGAGAATAGCAAGTTAATCGATGCGATTATAAGAATAAACGCGCCGGAAGCCTTGCCGAACGGAAGAAGCTTCATAAGGGCAAATGTCACAAGGAACGCAGCGCCATCGGCTATCAAAAGCTTTATATAGCCCTGTATTCCGCCGTAGCGCAGGATCTGCTTATAAACGCCGCATATAATTCTTATTACAAATATTGATACAAACGATACCGCCGCCTGTATGCCCATCGTAGTATAACTCACACCTGCGGGCTTTCCGTGTAGTAAATACATAAACAAGGACAGCACGATAAACGCGAGCATATCGTATATTATTATCTGTTTTCTGAGAGTCCGTTTCATTATCTGACCATTCTCCAATCAACTTTGTTGCGCCGAAAGGGAAGCCGCATGCAAAAAGATTCGCGCATTCCTCAAAAAGCGCCGAGAGCCGTCTTCTCTCTATGGTCTTTACTCGTAAACAGCGAACAAACAGCAGCTGCTCCAAAGTCCTACTGCATTCTGACGGTGGATTTTTTATTCAGCATGGAATATCCGTATCTGCAAAACGATGAGCAGAAACTGTTTCCCAGCTTATTTCTGATAAGCTCGTAAGCCTGTCCGATCCGCGGCGCACGTCCTTCAAGATCGTGGCAATCGGATCCTATAAAATGGATATTTCCCTGTCCGAGCGCCGAGAGCATTTTCCTCTTCTGCCCGAAACGGAGAAACTGATTTGCATTGCACTGCATAAGAATACCGTTTTCGGCAAGTCTTTTTACGGTTTTCGAACTCTGCAGTCCTATGTATCGCTCGACGTGAGCCAGAACGACGTTCATTCCGCCCGCCGATGCGAGGCCGATAACTTCTTTTACCACGTAGTCGCTCCACTCCGATATCGGCATTTCGAGAAGAAGCAGATTACTGCTTCCCGCGCAGAGGGACTGTATATTCGGAAGCTTTTCGATTCCGGGATAATATCCGACCTCGGCTCCGAGAAGGATCTCGGGATAGCTGTCGTCAAGATACGGCAAAAGAGTCTCATAGCTCCTTTGGCGTCTTTCTATAAACTCCTCCGGGGTGCGGTGCTTCGCGTTATAATGGGGCGTTGCGACCACGGTCTTTATGCCCTGATCTCTCAGCATACCGAGCAGAGCCATGCTTTCTTCCACGTTTCTGCTTCCGTCGTCAATGCCCGGCAATATGTGTGAATGAAAATCTATCACTTGCCTTACTCTTCCTCGTCCTCTTCGTCCTTGGAGCGATAATACTTATATCTGCTGTTCTTCGTGTAGGACGCGCTCTTATCTGCACTATTGTTAATAACGAAGCCGAGAACGTTCGCTTCGGACAGCTTTATCTGTCTCATACAGCTGTCAAGCTCTCTCTTCGGGGTATATCCCTCGCGCACAACGACGATAAGTCCGGTAAGAAGTCCCGACACCGCCATTGCATCGGATACGATATTTACGGGCGGAAGGTCGAGAATTATATAATCGAAATGCTCGGTAAGCACGTTAAGAACGTTTTCCATTCTCTTCGAGCCGAGAAGCTCGGAGGGATTCGGAGGTATCTGTCCCGAAGTGAGAATATACCAATTTTTGTGTATATTCGACTTCCAGCTTGCTATTTCTGCGGTGGCGCCGAGAAGAAGGTCGGTAAGACCTGTGTGGTTATGCATTCCAAGCTTTTTCGCAACAGAAGGGATTCTCAGGTCTCCGTCAATAAGGAGAACCTTGTGTCCCTTTTCGGCAAGAACGTAGGAGAGGTTTATCGAAGTCGTACTCTTGCCCTCTCCGCGAGTGGAGGAAGTCACTCCGATGATAGGACATTTTACGTCCTCCGGAATGGTGAATCTGAGGTTTGCTCTCAAAAGTCTGTACTGCTCACTTGCCACAAAGTCGAGATTCTTATGCAGGGTATTCTGAACGTCCGATGCGGCAAAAGCCGTTTCTTTTTTCTTATTGAAGTTAAATGCCATTTCATTCACCGCCTTCAGTCATTAGCACCGGCACTAGGCTTTGCTTTATAGTATCCGTAGCCTGTGTCCTCATCATCAAGATCGAGAAGATTCGGCACCTTTGCAAGAATGGGTGCGTCAAATGTTTCAAGTATATATTCCTCGCCGTAGAGGGTGTCGTCAAATACTGCTCTGACGGCGATTACGACCGCTGCCGCAAACGCGCCGAGAACGAAGCCGAGAATTGTGTACTTAAAAACGTTCGGGGCAACGGGCGTCTTGTTCGGCACTGCCAATTCGACAACGGATACCGACGCGCCGTCTATAATATCGGCAACTCTCGTCGGAAGCACCTCTGCTATGCTGTTTGCAAGAAGCGCCGCGTCATAGGGGTCTCCGCAGGTAACCACGATCTTCATAACCTCAGTCTCGTTTACAGACTTCGTTGATATCATTGAACGAACCTGACTAACCGTGTACGTCATTTCCGCGTTCTTAAGAACCGCTTCGAGAGTCGTTCTGCTCTTGAGTATTGCGGAATAGGTCTTTACGAGTCTCTCGGATGCCTGAAGGTCGGACATCGTGATATTTCCGCTCGTATTTCCGAAGTTTACCGAGCTGTTATTTATATAAAGAAGCACCTGAGATGAGTAGCTCGGAGATACCACAAATGACGAGTAAGCGAATCCCGCACTTCCGAGAAGAACTGCGGCAATAACGATTATCCACACACGGCTGAGAAGAGTTCTCAATATGTGCATTATGTCAATGGTAAATTCCTTGTTATTTTCTTTGTTTTCCATTTTATAAATATTCTCCTGTAGTCGTTCTCTCGGTATCCCTGTTTTATCCGGGGATCTGCCGTTTTTCACTTCGGCGAAAGCACGCCTCATATTATAATATCACAAAAAGCTTAAAATTGCAACCCCAATTCCCCGCCAAATCGTGGAATTTACTCTGAAAAAACGTCCCATATTCGGCAACATTATGCAAATAATGTGAAAATGGCAGACATCGGACTCAAAAAAATGCGGCGGCGCAAACACTTGAAGAATAAAAAAGTGTGCCCTTGACGGACACACTGAAAAAGTGAGTCCCTCATTGTTGTCACACAATTTCGCAACTTCACCGGGAAATGAGAAAAAGAGGGAACACCTTTTACCAAGGTATCTTTCCCAAGTAAGCTGCAAATATGAAATTGCGTGACAGTCTGATTATATCATATCTTGTCGAAATTGTAAAGATAAAAAACATAAAGTTATCACTTTGGCAACATTTTATTGACATTTGGCATATGGTTGATGAAGACATATTGACGTTACATTGCTTAAGAACACCTCATCCGAGGCACTGCCTCTTGTTTACCTCTTACCTTCCTCCCGCCGGAGAAGGTAAGACGACGTTCAATCTATTTCCGTAGGGCGGGGCAAGCTCGGAACCCCCGAAACGAGCGAATGCGAGTTTTGGGGGTTCGCGTGGCCGTCGCACCCTACAAATTAACGTTCTATATACCTCTCGTAGGGGAGGGGTTTCCCCTCCCGCAAATCCGCAACGATAAAACGGGCGGATATTGAATCCGCCCCCTACGGAAACATTTGGAGGTCTCTCGTAGGGGCGAGCATTGCTCGCCCGCATAAATACAATGTTGCACCACAACCGAACGGGCGACCGATGGTCGCCCCTACAATTAACTTTTAAACTCTCTCGTAGGGGCGACCTCGGAACCCCAAAAACTCGCTTCGCTCATTTTCGGGAACCCTCGCCTGTGTTCGCCCGCAATAAAAACAATGCATCTTATTCCGCGCAAACAAAAAATCCGCCGAGGCGGATTTTTTATTCATAGGTATTGACCCAGCCGCGAAGGAACTCGCGCTCGTGCTCGATTCCCTTGACCGACTGAGAGGCGGCGACTATCGGGAGCCACTTTCTGACGTAATGCTCCGATGTTCCGCTCTTTTCGCAGAAGAGAGACAGATACTTTTCCGCGCTCTCCTTTTCCCCTGCGAGCAGGAAAAGAAGATAGGTTCTTGCAGCATCGGCAGAGGCGTTTCCCTGCGTTGCGTGCGACCAGTCGAGGACGTACGGGGTGCCGTTCTCCGTTATTATGATATTCGACGGATTGAAATCGCCGTGGCAGAGCTTGACGTGTCTCGGCATTGCTTCAAGGCGCATATGGAGATCGTAACGCGTTGTTGCATCGAAATCCGTCTCGCAGATCTTTCGGTTCATTTTATCCTTCAGCATACGAAGGAGCGGACAGCTTTTCGACTGCACTTCAAGCTGGATATCGACGAATTTTTCAATATATGCGTCGATATTTTCGGGATCGTCTTTCATCATATCCGCAAGGGTCCTGCCCTCAATATAATCGGTTATGATCGCCCATTTTCCGTCGATCATCGTTATCTCCCTGATCTTCGGAATATTAAGTCCCGTCTCCTCCACCCGCGCCTGATTGAGCGCCTCGTTCAGAATATCAGCCTTTGAATAGGTTTCGTCAAACACCTTATAGCAGAGCCCGTTTTCATAATAAACGGTCTTGTTTTTTCTTTTTGCAATTACGTTTTCAAACATATTTATGCCTCCGATCGGGGGGGATAACGCTTTTAACGGTGTTATTATATCACCTTTTTAACACATATTCAATCGACTTTCTTTTCATAAACGGCGTTTTTTTCGCCGTTATTTGTAATATTTATTTAATTTCGAAAAAATCACAAATAATTCACAAATAAGTATTATAATTAAGATACACTTTTATCTTTCGGAGGAAAAGACCTTGATAGAGGTAAAAAATCTTACAAAAAAATACGGTGCAAACGTTGCCGTAAACAATCTCAGCTTCAAAATTGAGCGCGGAAAGATATACGGATTTCTCGGCCCGAACGGCGCGGGAAAGAGCACGACCATGAATATGATCACCGGTTGTCTGTCCCCGAATGAGGGAACGATTCTCATCGACGGTATCGACATTCAGGACGACGCTGTAAAAGCCAAGAAAATGATCGGATATCTTCCCGAGACTCCCCCAGTTTACCCCGATATGACGCCCGAGGAGTATCTTTTCTTCGTCGCCGAGGCAAAGGGGGTAAAGAGAAAGGCGCTTTCCGATTCGGTATTTTCCGTAATGAAGGAAACGGGACTCATTCCCATGAAGGACCGTTTGATAAAGAACCTTTCGAAGGGCTACAAGCAGAGAGTCGGCATCGCTCAGGCGATGCTTGGCGACCCGCAGGTAATAATTCTCGACGAGCCGACCGTCGGTCTCGACCCAAAGCAGATAACAGATATAAGGGAGCTCATAAAGCGTCTCGGTGAAACGAAGACCGTCATTCTTTCAAGCCACATTCTTGCCGAGGTCAGCGCAGTCTGCGACCACGTTATGATAATAAACGGCGGACGCCTTATTGCCTCCGACACGCTTGAAAACATAAGAAAAGAAAACTCCCCCGAAAACCGTTTTTCTCTTTGCGCAAAGGGTGACCGGGCGCAGATATCGGCGCTTCTCAGCCAGTATCCCGACATTCTTTCGGTCAGTATCGAAGATGAGGACGGCATCGTGAGTGCCGACCTCGAGGTAAAGGCCGAATGCGACATCCGTGAGGAGCTTTTCTTCGCGTTTGCCAAGCGCGGTATCCCGCTTCTCGAATTCAAAAAGGTCACTCCGTCCCTTGAGGAGATCTTCCTTTCCCTCACCTCATCCGCCTACGCCGAGGAGGATTATGAGGAATTCGAATATGATGAAGACGAATACGATGATGACGATGAATACGGTGAAGACGACGAAGAAGATGATGATAATGACGATGAAGACGATGACGGCGATGACGGCGATGACGATTACGTTCCGCTCTTCTCGTCACGAAAGGAGGATGACGAATGATCTCAATATATAAAAAGGAGCTGAAAAGCTACTTCACGAGTCTGACCGGCTACGTTGCGATCGCTCTCATTCTCGTTCTGAGCGGAATGTTTATAAAGATCGTCGCCTTTGACGCGAAGTACTCCTTTATTCAGAACGTTCTCCCGTCGGCTTCTATAATTCTGCTTCTTGCCGTGCCGATAATCACAATGTCCTCCTTCGCGGGCGAAAAGGCTCAGAAGACAGACAGTCTTCTCTACTCTCTCCCCCTCTCGACCTCGAAGATCGTTATCGGCAAGTATCTTTCGATGCTGACAGTCCTTTCGGTTCCCGTCGGCGTTATCGCGCTCATTCCCCTGATACTGAAAATTTACGGCGAGATCGACTATTTCTCGATCTACACCGCGCTTGCGATGTTCTTCCTGCTCATTTGCGCCATGACCGCGATATGTATGTTTATGTCCTCGCTATGTGAATCGCAGGTGATCGCCGCCGTTCTCGGATCGGGCGCTCTTATCGTCTGCTATTTTGCTTCCCTGCTCACGAGCGTCATTCCCAAGACCGAGGCAGCTTCCTTTGCGGCATTCTTGGTCCTTGCCGCGCTTATCGGGCTGATATCCTACGGATTTACGAAGAACCTTTACATCGCTCTCGGCGTCGGCGCGGTTCTGATGGCTGTCGTTTCTGTCGTTTACATTAACGAAAAAAGCCTTTTCCTCGGTCTCATTCAGCGTTCGGTCAATCTTCTTTCGATCTTCGACCGATTTGCCGACGCAGTCAATTCCAAGGTGTTTGATCTGAACACCTCCGTCTACTACGCTTCCGTTTCGGTATTCTTCGCGGTTCTCACCGTGCAAACCGTCGAGAAGCGCAGATACAGCTAAGGAGGGCGGCAATATGAAAAAGATAAACAATTCCGCCCGTTACGGCAGCTTCAGCCTTATCACGACCGCGATAGTCCTCGTGATACTCATACTCGTCAATCTTGCAATCGGCTCGCTTCCCGCGTCCGTTACCTCGATCGCGGGTGAAAAAGCGAACCTTTACAAGATCTCAAAAGCAAGCGTCAATTATCTTGAAGACCTCGACGAGAAGATCACGGTTTATATCGTTCAGATCGAGGGCGCAAGCTCCGAGCACGATCTTATGATAAAGAAGTACGTTGAGCGCTACGTTGAGCTCAGCGACAAGGTGACTCTCAAATACGTCGACCCCGAAATAAAGCCCGCGTTCCTCTCATCCTATAATAAGGACGGTGCGCTCACAGAGGATCAGCTCAGCTCGGAATTTACCCATCTCGTCGTTGAAAGCGGAAAAAGAGCGAGAATAATTCCCTATTCCGACATATTCAAGTACGCGCTTTCGGGCGACGATCTTAACGCGTTCTATCAGGTCTACGGATATATTCCCTACAGCTACAATATCGAAAACTGTCTGCTCAGCGCTATTGATTACGTCACCCTCGACGTTCTTCCGACTATCTATTACACGAACACTCACAAGGAAGCGGCCCTTGACGACGGCTTTTCGGCGTTTGCAAAGCTTGAAAACATCGGAATTTCCGCCATCGACCTCGAAAAAACGGGCAAGGTTCCCGATGACGCGCAGGCGATAATCGTTTACGCCCCCGAGACCGATTTTTCCGCAAAGGAGATCGAGGCGCTCAAGGCGTATGCCGACAAGGGCGGAAATATCATTCTTTCTACCGATTATAATATAAACAGCACCGACCGCGTCCTTGACAACCTTTACGGCTTCGCCTCGGAGTATTACGGATTGTCTTACCTTGACGTCATCGTCCTCGAGGGCAGTACAACGAATTATTACGGCTACCCGACCTTCATTTTCACCACGATGACCGACAAGGTTCCCTCCGTCATAAAGACCGGTCAGCAGGGATACGTTCTCTTTACCTACTGCCACGCGATAGGTATAAGCAAGACTCTTCCCGAGGGCGTAACAGTTGACACCCTTTTCACGACGACCTCAAAGGGCTATGCAAAGACCTCCTACGACAAGGATTTCACCTACGATAAAAAGGACGGCGACCTTGAAGGATCATTCGTTCTCGGTGCGATCTCTACACGCGGTAACGGCGAAAATGCCTCCCGCCTTTGGTGGTTCTCCTCCACGGATGCCATCAGCACGAGCAGAAACCCCTACGTTGCCGTCTACGCTCTGACCGAATCGGTCGACAAGGAGGACAGCGTTTCCGCCGCGTCGATAATAATCACCCACGATCGCCTTGACATCAGCGACAAGGCGGCAACCATGTGGAGCTGGATCATCATTGCCGTAATTCCCGGTGCGATCCTCGCTTACGGAATCTATATCAGAGTCAGAAGGGCGAGAAGATAATATGAAGAAAAGAAGCGTTGGTTTGGTCGTGCTTCTCTCTCTGCTCGTTATCGTCATAATCTTTTACGCTGTCATTTCGAACGCTATGAAGGATAGCGGAAAGGGCGATTCGGACGGCGGAGACGGAGAAAAATTATATATCGACAAGCAGGCTGACGACGTAGTCAAGCTGACCTACCGCACGGGAAGCACGGAATTTACCGTTCAGAAAAGCGGAAGCATCTACGTTCTTGCCGAGGACGAGGATTTCCCTCTCGATACGACGACGGTAAAATTTATGCTCAACGCCGCCGCCCGGATATCCTATCAGAGAAGGATAAATCCCGAGGGTAACGATCTGAGCGAATACGGTCTTAACGACCCTGAGGCGGTCATTGATATTTCCTATGACGACGGTGCGCGTCTGACTCTCACAGTCGGAAATTATAACGCATATTCCGAGGCGTATTACTGCACGACCGGAGACGGATTCGTCTACCTTATCGGCGGTCAGTTCTCGGAGGCGTTCTCCTACAAGTATGCAGACCTGATTCTGCACGACCGCGTCACCACTCCCCAGTACGGCTTCTCGTCCGTCACCAAGATCGAGATAACGAGCGGAAATAAGCGCGCGTTCTACGAGCTTGTCGGCGGAGAAGACGGCGTCTGGATGAAAAACGGTGAAAACGGTGAGTTCACTTATGAAGCGATGAATATTTATAATGAGCTTTACAAGCTGAACCCGAGCGAATGGATCGCCTATAACGTAGAAACAGACGAGGCCTTCGACGGCTTCGGACTCAAAGATCCCGACATTCGCGTCGTATTTACCCACACCGAAATCGAACTGATCGAAAACGACGGCTCGTCGCCAGTCGAAAAGACCCACGAGCGTCAGACCGCATTTCTTATCGGTTCCCCCACCGACGAGGGAGACGAACACGATATCAAGCGTTATTTCGCCTTCGGCGGCGGAAGCATAATCTATATTATGCACGAATCCGATTTTACAAATACCATGAACGCGGTAAAGTAAGTATATAAAGCTAAAACTGCCCGAGCGAAATTCCGCTCGGGCAGTTTTTATTCAGTTATTTAACTCCGAACTCGAACGCCGTTTCGGTGAAATACGGATGCTCGGGGTCTATATAGCACTGCGGCATATAAGGACGGTTCGGGGTGTTCGGGCTGAACTGCGTTTCAAGGCAGAAGGCGTGGAGGGGTCTTTGCGGAACTCCGCCCTTGAAGAGCGTCGGACCGTTCATAAATTCCGCCGTGTAGAGCTGAACCGCGGGAAGATCCGTGTATACCTTCATGGTTCTTCCGCTTTCGGGGTCGCAGGCTTCCGCCGCAAGGCGCATCTTTCCGATCTCGCCCTTAAGCTGGAAGGAATGATCGTAGGGCTGAGCGATCTTTCTCATGGTTCTGAAATCGAAAGCCGTTCCGCTCACCTCCGTCGGGTAGCCGAGGGGAATGAGCTTGTCGTCGAGATCGTCGTAGGTATCGGCGTTTATCATAAGCTCCTGGTCCATTACCGAGCCGCCGTCGTAGCCGTTAAGGTTGAAATAAGCGTGGTTCGTCATATTGAGGACGGTCTTCATATCGGTCTCCGCCTCGTAGCGGATAGAAAGGACGTTATCGTCGTCCCAGGTATACGTAACCTTTACGTTAAGGTTTCCGGGATAACCCTCGTCGAGATGGGGCGAGAAGAGGGTGAGAATTACGCTGTCGCTGTCTTCGTTTTCGACAGCCTCGCTCTCCCAGACTCGGCGGTTGAAGCCCGCAAGTCCGCCGTGGAGGTGCCAGCGTCCGACCTCGTTATTATTTATCTTATAGAAGGTTCCGTCGATCTCAAAGCCGCCGCCTGCGATTCGGTTGCCGTAGCGTCCGATAAGCGCGCCGGTATGGGAGCCGCGGTCGTCGAAATAATCCTTTACGGTGTCAAATCCGCAGACAACGTCGGCAAGTACTCCGTTCTTATCGGGAACCTTGACGCTCTGAAGGATTCCGCCCCAGGTTATAACCGTTGCGGACGCACCGTTTTTGTTTGTCATTGTGTAAGAGTAGATGTCTTTTCCGACAAAGCGGTCGAAAACGCTTTTTGTAATCATAAATTCCTCCTGAAGGTTATTTTTTCGCATTTCTTTGTTCGTACAAAGAAACGCTCGCAAAGAAATACGCCAAGGAGACAACCGGCAAAATTGCGCGAGCGAATTTTGCACGTTTTCTCCTTTGGAAACCTCTTTCGATTTGCGCGAAAAACTTAAAAGTTTTGCGTAAAACCGACGAGCGAATGCGAGGCGTGAAGTTTCTTTTGAAGATTCCAGAAGAAACTTTTCTTTGCGCTCAAAGAAAAGTTTCTTTGGTGCCGTTCTTTGGTCACCTTTCTTGGGCAAGCAAGAAAGGTGAGAAAAGGATATTACGTTAAAATTATATCTCAATAAACGAAAAAAGTCAATCACACATTAAAAATCCCCTTAAAAATCACGAAAAAACGTTACTTCTTTTCCAAAATGTCAAAAAACCTATTGCAAAATTGAAAAAAATAAGGTACAATAGTATTCGTGAAAATAATGTATATTCATTTGGAGGAATAATATTTATGGTTACAGCCGGAGATTTCAGAAACGGTCTTACCTTCGACATGGACGGAAACGTAATGCAGGTAGTTGAATTCCAGCACGTTAAGCCCGGAAAAGGCGCCGCTTTCGTCCGCACCAAGATCAAGAACGTAATTACAGGCTCGGTTATTGAGAGAACCTTCTCCCCTACCGATAAGTTCGAGAACGCCTACATCGAAAGAAAGGAAATGGAATACCTTTACAGCGATGGCGAGCTCTACTACTTCATGGATACCGAGACCTACGAGCAGACTCCCCTTGAGGCGTCCAAGCTCGACGATAACTTCCGCTTCGTTAAGGAAAATATGACTTGTAAGATCCTTTCCTACAAGGGCAACGTATTCTCCGTTGAGCCTCCCACGTTCGTTGAGCTCGAGGTTACCGACACCGAGCCCGGATTCAAGGGAGATACCGCTACAGGTACCACCAAGCCCGCTACTCTTGAGACCGGTGCTACTGTTAAGGTTCCGCTCTTCATCGACATCGGAGACGTTCTTAAGATCGATACCCGTACGGGCGAATACATCGAGCGCGCATAATATCAGCCCAAAACGCCGATGGGAGCTCCTGTCGGCGTTTTCCATTAATTATCAATACGGAGGAAATTATAATGAGCATCACCGAAAAGACCGCATATCTTAAGGGCCTTCTCGAAGGCATGAATATCGACGAGAGCAAGCCCGAGGGCAAGCTTCTCAAGGCCGTTGTCGAAACTCTCGACGAAATGGCAAACGAGGTCGCTGACCTTTACGACACCGCAGAGTATCTTGAGGACTATATCGACGAAGTCGACCACGATCTCGGAGACCTCGAGACCGAGTACTACGACCTCTACGACGAGGACGAGGACGAGGACGACGACTACTGCTTCTGCGACGACTGCGACGAAGAGGACTGCACCGACTGCATCCTTTGCGACGAGGACGATGACGACGAGGATGAGGACGAGGAATAATCTCTTCCCTTGACATAACGCGTTGCCCCTTTCCGACCAATTATATAATCGGTAAGGGGCTGTTTTTATAACTTATATTACCAGGAGATAATTTATGAAAAGACTCTTTGCCGCGCTTCTCGCGTGCCTTATGATCCTGCCGATCCTCGCTTCCTGCGATAGCAAGAAGGAAGACGGCGGCAGCAAAACACCAGAGCCCGCAGATTCCTCCATCGTAATGTGGACGGGACACGGCTTTGATAAAATCCGCACCGAAATGAAAGCCCCCGAAGATCCTCAGACCGAATACACCGTTTCTCTTGCCAAAAACGAGAGTGAGGGCGCACATGTTGCTATCCGTGCAACCGAAGACACAAAGCCCATGAAGTTCCAGATGCTTTCGGGCGAAAACGAGCACATCACAGTTAACGTCTATCACATCATGGAGATCCTCAAGCGCGCCCGCAAGCAGTGGACTGACCCCGCAGCTCCCCTCGGCGCAGGCAAGCGTTTCCAGATCAAAAAGGACGAAACGATGGCGATCTTCGTTGACTTTACAACGACTGCCGATACCCCCGCAGGCGATTACGAATACGAATTCGGACTCACCGATTCCAAAAACAACGTTATCAGCAAGGTAAAGATCACCGTTCACGTATGGAACTTTGCAATGCCCGAAGGACATAAGTTCGAGAGCGCTGTCGGAAACTGGACGGGTGTAGAGCACTACGAAATGCTCCTTGAGCACAATCTCAGCGGTTACGACCTTCCTTACGATATCCTCAGCTCGGCGGCAGACGCTTATATGTCCGACCCGCGAGTTACTTCCTTCAGAATTCCTTTCTGGAAGGGCAGCACTCCCGACTACCTGCTTCAGAAGTATTACGAAAAGCTTAAGTCCAACCCCGTTTGGCTCGATAAGGCATATTTCTATCCTCTCGACGAACCGTCGACCGCCGAGGACATTGCAGACCTCGAAAAATATTGCGCGAAGCTGCGTGAGCTTTTCCCCGATGTAAAGATAACTGTTCCTTACTACAAGGATCTGCAGATAACTCCCGATCTTGACCAGATCGACCTTATGGATAGATATATTGACCTCCATTGCCCGAAGCTCGCACTCTGGGATGAGGATCAGATCTATGACGCTAACCAGATGACGAAATACCCCTCCTTCGACGAGAGAATGAAAGCTCTCCAGGACAAGGGCGAGACCGTCTGGGCATACGTTTGTAACTATCCTCTCGCTCCCTACCTTAACGTAAAGGTAGACGACGAGGGCATCGTCAGCCGAGTTCTCTTCTGGCAGTTCTATCAAAGAGACATTGAAGGCTTCCTCTACTGGCACTCCTCCTATTATTCATCGCTTCCCAGCGACGGAGACCCGTGGGAAAGCGTTGATACCTTCGGTAACGGAATCTTCGGCGACGGTATTCTTATCTACACCGGCAAGGGCGCCGGACTCCCGAACGAAACGCCCGTCGGTTCTATCCGTCTTAAGATAATCCGTGACGGTATTGATGATATCGAGCTTCTCTATATGGCAGAAGAACTCTTCGGCAAGGATTGGGTAGACGAAAGAGCAAACAGTGTTTCCAAGTCTCTTACTTCCGTTGACGTAACGAGCGATCAGCTCGCAGCACTCCGCATTGAAATTGCTGAGGCTGTCGAAGCAGAGCTTAACAAATAATTAAACACCCGGCCGATCTGACATTATCCGATCGGTCGGGAATATTTTTGCCGTCGTCGGCTTCGGTTTCCGATATCGTTGCCGCATAATTGAATCCGCTGTTTCAAATTGCAAAATAATTTGATTTGCAATGTTTTTTCGGGTTTTTTAGCCCTTGCATTTATTATCGAATTGCGATATCATATAGAAAAGCCTTATAATAAGGACAAGAAAGGCGGAAAAGCAATGCAAAAAAACATACAGATAACCTCGTGGATCGGCCACGGATTCGACAGACTGCGCGCCGACACGAAGCCTCCGAAGGATCCCAAGTCAGAATATACCATTTATCTGGCAAAGGGCGAGACCGAGGGCTGTCATATCGGTATTTATACCGAAAACGACGTTGAAAAGCTCCGTTTTGAGCTTATTTCAGGCAAAAATGAGCATATAAAATTCGCAAGCTATCACGTTGTGCCGATATTGGAGCTCGACGGAAAAACATATACCGACCCCGCAGTTCCGTTCGACGGCGAGGATTTTTCCCTTGAAGGAGCCAAGACCTTTGCCCTGCTCCTTGAATTTACGACCGACGAAAGCACCCCGGCGGGTGATTATCTATATGAATTCGGCATTACCGATCCTTCGGGCGCCGTTATTTCAAAGAAGTCGATCACGGTTCACGTCTGGAACTTCGCAATGCCGAAGGAGAAAAATTTCCAGCGCACCGTTAACGTCGGAATTACTGTAAATCCCGGAATGGATAATTTCAAAATGCTCCTCGAGCACAATATGAATACCAGATTCCTCCCCGTCAGCATTATGTCTGACGAGGCAGACGAATATTTGTCCGATCCGAGGATCACCTGTTTTTTGATTCCGAGAGGCATAAGCGATGAGGGGCTTACCGCCATTTATGAAAAGCTCAAATCAAACCCCAAGTGGATCAAAAAGGCGTTTTTCTATCCCATCGACGAGCCGCGCACGGTTCAGATGGTCAAGGATCTTGAAGAAATGCACAAGCGTCTGAAAGCGCTTTGCCCCGAAATAATGATACTCTCCCCATATTACACCAACGTGCAGATGGACGAAGCGACCGACCAGATCGCGTATATGTCCTCCTTTATGACCGCGCACTGTCCCAAGCTTGCAAACTGGGATGATGATCAGATATACACCGAGGGTCAAAGAGAAAAATTCGGCCCCGCGGCAAGCAGAATGAAGGCTCTGAAGGAAAGAGGAGATACCGTCTGGGCGTACGTCTGCAACTACCCTCTCGCTCCTTACCTTAATATAAAGGTAGACGACGAGGGCATCGGAAGCCGCGTTCTCTTCTGGCAGATGTATCAGAGAAATATCGACGGATTCCTCTACTGGAACGCCGCTTATTACGAAAGACTGCCCGAAAAGAGCCCCTGGAACAGCGTTGACACCTTCGGCAACGGTATTTACGGAGACGGAATTCTCCTTTACCCCGGAGACAAGGTTGGTGTTTCGGGTCCGATCGCGTCCATTCGTCTTAAGATCATGAGAGACGGTCTTGACGATATTGAGTTGTTTTATCTTGCCGAGCGTCTGCTCGGAAAAGAGTGGATCGACGAAAGAGTCAACAAAGCTTCTTCCTCCCTCACCTCCGTTGACGTAACAAGCGACGAGCTTTACTGCATCCGCATTGAAATTGGAGATGCCGTTGAAAAAAAGCTGAACGGTAATTGAAATTTGGTGAATGATATGAAAAAACTTTTGTGTCTGTTTTTAACCTTGCCTCTGCTTCTTTCCGTTATGATATCCTGCGGCGGCAAGAAGGATAAAACCCCGGAAGAAGAAAAGCCCGCTTCGGTCGTTTCGTGGGTCGGTCACAGCTACGATAAGCTCAGAGCAGATCTCGGAAAGCCCGAGGGTGCCCAAAGCGAATACACCGTTTATATGGCAAAGGGCGAAACTGAGGGCTGTCACATGGGCGTTTACAGCGAAAAGGACCTTGAAAAGCTCCGATTCAAGGTTATTTCGGGCAAAAACGATCACATTACGCAGACTGCCTATAATATAAGACCCATACTGAAGATACGCAGAGGTCAAACGTACACCGACCCCGCCGTCCCCTTCGGCGGAGCGAGATTCTCCCTTGAGGCGAACACTACCTTTGCCATACTTCTCGAGTTCACCACTACTCCCGACACCCCGGCAGGAGATTACGAATACGAATTCGGAATTACCGATTCCGAGGGAAATATTATCGTAAAAAACAAGGTGACCGTTCACGTTTGGGATTTCGAGATGCCCGAAAAGAAGACCTTTCAGACCTCGATCGGTCTTTCAGCAAGTACCAGAAAGCCTTATATCGATCTCCTTCTCGAGCACAATCTCAGCTGCAGATGGATATTCGGAGAAATTCTTTCGGGCGCGGCAGACGAGGCTATGTCTGATCCGCGTGTGACCTCCTTCTGTATTCAGGGATATACCAATACCGAGGAGAATATCGTTGCCGTATACGAATATCTCAAGAAAAACCCAGAGTGGATGAAAAAGGCGTTTTTCTATCCGCTTGACGAGCCCCGAACCGTCGCAATGGTAAAGGAGCTTGAGCAAAAATACAAGTATCTTTCCGAGCTTTGCCCCGGAATCAAGATAATTTCCCCCTACTACACGAACGTTCAGATGGACAGCGAGACCGACCAGATCGGATATATGGCGTCATTTATGACGACCCATTGCCCCAAGCTTTCAAACTGGGATGACGCCCAGATCTATTCTGCCGATCAGGCAGCTAAGTACGATTCCTTTGCCGACAGAATGAAGGCGCTTAAGGAAAGAGGAGATACAATCTGGGCATACGTTTGCAACTATCCCGAGGCTCCCTATCTTAACGTCAAGATCGACGAGGCGGGACTCGGAAGCCGCGTCCTCTTCTGGCAGATGTATCAGAGGGATATTGACGGATTCCTCTATTGGAATTCCACCTACTACGACAAGCTTCCCGATAAGAACCCCTGGAAGAGCGTCAACACCAACGGCGACGGAATCTACGGCGACGGTATCCTTTTCTATCCCGGAGACGTTATCGGTACTTCCACCCCCATAGTTTCGATCAGAATGAAGCTTATGAGAGACGGTGTCGACGATATTGAGCTTCTGTATATGGCAGAGGAGCTTTTGGGTAAGGATTGGGTAGATGAAAGAGCAAGCAGCGTTTCCAAATCTCTGACGACCGTTGACGTAACGAGCGATCAGTTCGCCGCTCTCCGCATCGAGATCGGAAATGCGATCGAAGCCAAGCTGAAAAATAATTGATTCAAATGTGGTGAAAACGATGTTGCATCACATCCGAACGGGCGAACACAGTTCGCCCCTACGGAAACTTTTGGAAGTCCCTCGGTAGGGGCGAACTGCGTTCGCCCGCGTAAATACGATGTTACATCCCCTTGGGACACCTCATCCACCGCAGCCGCAGCGTCTGCGGTCCCCCTGTCTCGCTGCGGCTCGGTCACGCTCGGGGTCTGACGTGCCCCCGGCACGTCATTCAACACCCTCGCGCCGCTTCGCTACCCAAGGGGAAGGCTAACGACGCGGCGAATCTTCGACACGTTGTTTGTAGGGACAGGCGTCCCCGACTGTCCGCACCAAAACGATGTTACATCCATTGACACACAAAACATAATCTCGTAACTTATCTCAAGGAGAATCCCAAAATGGGCAATCTGAAAAACTTTGGATTCAAGCACAAGGCAGGCATTCTTATGCCTATAAGCTGTCTGCCGAACAAATACGGCATCGGCTCTTTCGGGCTTGAAGCGCACAATTTTGTCGACTTTTTGGCAGAAACAGGTCACAAATGCTGGCAGGTACTCCCCCTCAACCCGACCTCTTACGGCGACAGTCCCTACCAGTCGCCCGCTTCGGCGGCGGGAAATCCGTATTTTATCGACCTTGAAATCCTCCTATCAAAGGGCCTTTTGACAAAAGAGGAGCTGAAGGATCAAAAAAATGCCGACAAAAAGGTAAACTACGGCTTCCTTTTTGAGAACCGCTACCGCGCTCTCCGCGCCGCGTCCTCCCGTTTTGAGCCGAACACCGATTACCGCGCGTTTCTACGCCGCAATTCCGATTGGGTAGATAATTACGCGCTCTTTATGGCGCTTAAGGTCAAAAACAACTATTCGTCTTGGACGAATTGGGCAGAAAACGAGCGCGATTATAAACAGGCGTCCGAAAATTCCGCTCAATATGATGACGAAATGTCGTTCTGGCGCTGGGTTCAGTACGAATTTGACACTCAGTGGCAGTCACTTCGCTCCTACGCCAAGAAAAACGGCATAATGCTGATCGGAGATATGCCGATCTACGTCGCACACGACAGCGCCGACGTCTGGTCTTCGCCCGACCAATTCCTGCTCGACGAGAATTACAACCCGACTCTTGTCGCAGGCGTTCCGCCCGACGCATTTTCTGCGACGGGTCAGCTTTGGGGAAATCCCATCTATAACTGGGAAAAAATGAAAAACGAGGGCTTCACTTGGTGGCTTAACCGTATCGGCAGAGCCTTCAAGCTTTATGATATTGTCCGCATCGACCATTTCCGCGGATTCGCAGGATATTATACCATTCCGTTCGGCGACGAGACCGCCATAAACGGCTGGTGGAACGAAGCCCCGGGGCAGGAGCTTTTTGAGGCGGTGAATAAGAAATTCCCGAGTGCAAAGATAATCGCGGAGGATCTCGGAGTTATCACCGACGACGTAAAAAAGCTGCTTTCAGATAACGATTTTCCCGGAATGAAAATGCTTCCGTTCGCCTTCTTCGACGAGAACAGCGACTATATTCCGCGCAATTATAAAACCGAAAATTGCGTCGTTTACACCTCGTCCCACGACTCCGACTGTACCCGCAGCTGGATCAACAATCTGACAGGAGAATCGATAACGATCTTCAACCGCGAGCGCAGGAAGATCAAGGGCGAAAGCCGTGTTTATTCCCTCATACGACTTGCTTTTGAGAGCAAGGCTAATCTCGCAGTCGTTCAGATGCAGGATTATCTTGAGCTTAATAACGAGGAGGGACGAATGAATATGCCCTCGACACCCTCCGGCAACTGGGGATGGAGAATGTCACCTCGATATAATACCAAGGTGCTCCGCGAGAAGATCTCAGCATTGACGAAGGAGACGAAGAGAAGGTAAAACGACGCGGCGACGCTTCGCCCGACAATTATTCATTATTCATCATTCATCATTCATTATTCACCAAAAAGCACCCTTTCGGGTGCTTTTTATTATCTGTTCAGTATTCTCTTTATGAGATCGGTCATAAGGGCATCGCGCTTGATATGGTAGACGTATCTGATATTCTCGCCGTCGGCTTCCTCATAGATATCGTCGTAATTCGGCAGGCGGAGAGGCTCGAGGCGGGATTCCATAAATCTGTCGCCGTCGTTCATCAGCCAGGCAACCGCAGTCACGTCCCAGATGCAACGCGTCCAGGCGGTACCCGATGCGTATTTTTCCGCCGCCTCGATGGTATGATCGGCAAGGTAATCGGCGATCGGGCTCTTACCCTTGAGCCAATATTCAAGCTCGGGGCGCGAGACCGTAAAGCTGCTCACGACTCCTCGGCAAGGAAGAAGAACAAGCGGAACTCCGCTTCCCATTACAACCCTTGCTGCCGCAACGTCTTGCATCATATTAAATTCACGCGTATGCGGATAATGGAACGCGTGGCCGCCGAGCCAGACGACGACGCAGTTTTCCGCGATCTCCGGATTGAGCTGGATCGCTGACGCTACGTTCGTTATCGCACCTATCGCAACAACGTAAAGCGGATTTTCAGGAGAATACTTCTTTGCGCGCTCGGAAAGATCGCGCGCCGCATCGGAGATGACGGGCGTTTTTTCATCGGTCAAAAAGGAATCCGAGCCGCGATAGACCTCGCACTTTTCGTTCATAAAATCGAGGAGCTTCAATATCTCCTTGTAGCTCTGCTCCATTCCGTCGCCCGCCGAAGTCGAAAGATCGTTCAAAAAGGGCGCGGCATAGAGCGCCTTCACGTTCAGCTTTCCCTTGCAGGAAAGAAGATAGGTGATAGCGAACTGGTCGTCGATCTCGTTATACGCGTCGGTGTCGAGAACAACGTCGACGGGTCCTTCAGGGACCGACAGATTCTTGATTCTCTGTTCGATCGTCATATGAATTTCTCCTTTTTCTGTCTGTATTGAAGCGGCGTATCGCCGTATTTTTCCTTAAAGATCGAACGGAAGAAGCTTCCGTTTTCATATCCGACGGCGGTTATTATCTCCTTGACTGACATATCGCTGTGAATCAGGTATTCTGCCGCTTTGTCGCATCTTTTTTCCTGTAAAAGCGCGGAAAAGCTTTTACCCGTGAGTTTTTTGACCAGACTTCCCGTATAAATTGCCGAATATCCGAGAAGCTCCGCAAGCACGGAAAGCGAAGCTTCCTTTACGTTGCTCTCGACATAGTCGATCATCTGCCTGCGCAGATGCTCGCTTTTGCTGTCGGAATCACCGCTTTTGAGGGAGCGAAGCTTTGAAAGCACCTCGTCCCTACAGGGAATCGACGGCGCGGCACCCATACGCGAGACGGTAATTGCCGCCGCCGCACTTGCGAGCTTCAGATTGTTCTCCGTATCTATGCCGTCGCAGATCCCCGCGACGAAGTAACCTGTGAAGGTATCGCCCGCCGCCGTTGTGTCAACGACGTCTGTCTTATATGCGTACCGCCGATAACGCGTGCCGTTTTCCAGATATATACAGCCCTTACTTCCGAGTGTAAGAATCACTTTGAGGTTTGGATAATTGCTTTCGAAATAGGAAAGCGACGCTTCGGGGTCGTTTTGTCCCGAAAATTCCGACGCCTCCACCTCGTTTATCAGGACGTATGAGAGCTTTCCGATATCGAGCTTCTTAATTTCGTCCGTGAAGGGCGACGGATTGAATACGATGCACATTTTCTTTTCGTACGCCTTATCGATGATATAAGGAACCGAGCTTATCTCGTTCTGCAGAAGTATGATATCACCCTCCGAAAAGTCGGCAAGCACCGAATCGACGAAGTCCGTCGTTACCATTTCGTTCGATCCGCCATAGAGGAAGATCGAGTTTTCGCCCTTGCCCGATACCTGGATTATCGCGTGGCCGTTCTTGCCCTCGACGGTCTTCACGTAAGTGAGGTCGACCCCGCTCCTTTCGAGCAGATCGGTTAGCATTTTTCCGTCCTCTCCCACACAGCCTGCGTGATAGACCTTTGCACCCGCACGCGCGATGGCGATGGACTGATTAAGCCCCTTTCCGCCCTCAAAGGTCTCAAGCTTGTAGGTCGACAGCGTCTCCCCGACGCGGACGATGTGGTCCATTGAATAAACGTAGTCGATATTGCATGATCCGAAATTCAGTATTTTCATAGAGAACACCTCCGTTAAAACCATTATATCACGCTTTTCGTCCTTAAACAAGGTCTACTTACAATCAAAAAGAGACGGATTGCAAGATTATGAAAGAAATATGCGCAGACCCCCGTCTGCGGTGGATGAGGTGTTCGGGAAGGAGGTAACATCGTTTTTTACGCGGGCGGAGACGTTCGGATCATCTCTGCATGGAAGACCATTGGTTGCCCGTTTTATACATCAATTTTTGTTTTTTTCGGTTTGAAAACACAAAATAATCCAATTAATGCGCAAAATAATACATTGACAACGGTTTTTCGGTATGTTACTATGAGGAAAATAATTTTACCCACAAAGGAGACAATTTTATGGGCAGAATACTTCACGGTGCGGCTTATTATCCCGAGGACTGGGACGACGATCTTCTCGATTTTGACATTGAAAAAATGAAGGAGACCGGCTTTAACGTCGTAAGAATCGCAGAGTTTGCATGGAAGAGAATGGAGCCGAGCGAGGGCGTATATAACTTCGAGTGGCTTCACAGAATCGTTGACAAGATGAAAGAGGCAGGAATAGGCGTTATTATGGGAACACCTTCCGCAACACCTCCGAACTGGCTTGTTAAAAAGTACCCCGATATGCTTTCTCTTATGCCTAACGGTGCGAGAAGAAGCCACGGCGGACGCCGCCACTGCTGCTCGAACAACCCTCATTATATAGAGTACAGCGCGAAGATCGCTGAAAAGCTCGCGAGCGAGTTTGAAAACGACGAGGGAATCATCGGCTGGCAGATAGATAACGAGATCTACCATTGGCCGAACGCAAACGGAAGCTGGCAGGCAGCTTGCCGTTGTGAGCATTGCGTAGCCGCTTTCCATAAGCACCTCCGCGACAAGTACGGTGACGTTGAGAGCGTAAACAAGGCGTGGAACCTTAACCTCTTCAGCCAGGCATACGACGAGATCGAGGATATTCCCGCGCCCTTCAATACCTGGCATAACCCTCATATTGAGCTTGAATGGAATCTCTCGCAGAGAAATGCTCACGTTCGCTTCGTTCATATGCAGGCAGACGTGATCAGAAAGTATCATAAGGCACCTATCGGTACCGATACGATGCCCGTTAACGGCTTCGATTACAGAGAGCTTAACGATCACCTCGACGTTGCGCAGTACAATCACTACCGCTGGGATCACAGACATAACTGCTTCTATATGGACTATATGCGCCATTTCTCGAAGATACCGTTCTGGAATACCGAGACGCAGGCGTGCTGGAACGGATCGACCTGTATGGGACACAGCCTTCAGGGAGAGGGATTCATTTACATGAATACATGGCTTCCGATAATGCTCGGCGGCGAAGCTATCCTTTATTGGCTCTGGCGTACTCACTGGGCAGGACACGAGCTTATGCACGGCGCAGTTCTTGATACCTCGGGCAGATTCACATACGCTAACGGAGAGATCAGAAAAGCGGCGGCTGAATTTGCCAAGGTCAAGGATTTCCTTCCCGAATATAAGGTTGACTGCGACACCGCGCTTCTCTTCACCTCCCTTAACTGGAACATCAAGACCACGCAGGATATAAACCGACACCTTATTGCGGATGAACACGGACTTACTCATGAGATGTACAAGTATCTGCTTACGGCGGGTATTCATACCGACGTTATCGATGCAAAGGAGGATCTGAATAAGTATAAGCTTATATTTACTCCTACCGTGTATACTCTCGAGGAACATTCTTTTGGTGAGCGCATTGAGGAATGGGTAAAGAACGGCGGCGTATGGGTGACAGGACCTATGTCAGACATCCGCACCGCGATCGGCACCAAATATAAGAATTCACCCTACGGATATACCGAGAAGATAACGGGCGAGCGCCTCGCATATATCATGCCCGAGGACGAGGGAAAAATTACCCTTGAGAATGACGAGGGCAACGAAGTCCATGGCAGAGGCATTTACGAGCTGTTCGACGTCGGACAGACTGAGCCGATCCTTACCGTCAAGAAGGGACATTCGGCAATCGTCGGAAAGACCGCTTCCTTTATTAAGAAGGTTGGCAAGGGCTACGTCGTTATGCTCGGAACGCTGCCTGAGCATAATGAGCTTGTCCGTATCATAAAAAAGGCGGCAACCCTTGCGAATGCAGAAATGCATGACGTTGACGAGGGCATAATGGTGACGAAGAGAGTAAAGGGCGACGATACTCTTTATATCGTTGCTCAGATCGCAGACAGAGAGGGAACGTACCGCTTCGATGGTGAGGTTACCGATATCCTCAGCGGCGAGACCTTCAAGGATAAGATCGACTTTGGTCCTTACGAACTTCGTATAATAAAGAAAAAATAATTATGGATACGATAAAATTTGACAGAAAAAACGTCCTTACCGTAGCGCACAGAGGCGTTTCGGGTATTGAAAAAGAAAATACGAACGCCGCCTTCGTTGCGGCGGGAAACCGTTCTTATTACGGAATCGAGACCGATATCCACAGAACGGCTGACGGCAAATTCGTTATTTGCCATGACGGAGATCTTGTGCGCGTGGCGGGAGAAAAGATATCAGTCGAGGAGACGAGCTATTCGGTTCTGAAAAACGTAGTGCTTTTCGATAAGGACGGAAAAAAAGGACGGGAAGACCTGCGCCCTCCGCTTCTGGAGGATTACATCGGTATTTGCAAAAAATACGGCAAGCAAGCTGTGCTCGAGTTGAAAACGGCATTCACCGATGAGGAGATCGCCAAGATCATCGAGATAATAAGCAGCTTCGAGTATCTGAACAGCACGACCTTTATTTCCTTTAATTACGATAATCTCGCAAAAATCAGGGCTTTGATACCGAAACAGTCGGTTCAGCTTCTGTTTAAACAGCTCACGGACGAGATCTTTGATAGATTGGTCACCGACGGCATGGACGTTGACATTTATTACAAAGGGCTGAGTAAGGAAATAATAGATAAGCTGCACAGCGCCGGCTTGAAGATCAACTGCTGGACGGTTGATAACAAGGAGCTCGCGGAGCAGCTCGTACAGTGGGGCGTCGATTATATAACGACCAATATTCTTGAATAAAAAACGGGCGTGCAGAAGCCAAAAAAGAACCCTCTTTCGAGGGTTCTTTTCATGCAAATGAAATCCCCGCCATAGTGGCGGAGTTCAATATAGGTTTACCGATGAACAATAATAAGATAAAAGCAAGAGGTGAAGAGGATTTGAAGGGCAAAGTCTTGCCTTCCCCTCAGGGGAAGGTGCCGAGTGAAACGAGGCGGATGAGGTGTATTGAACACAAGGAATCTGATTATAATAAGTCAGTTACTCCGCTTTTGATTTCTCCTCATCCGACTGCTCCTTCGTCGCAGCCACCTTCCCCGCTGGGGAAGGCAAGGAAGGAAACCCGTTTACGGGTAGCAAGTAATAATTGCATGGCTGGCAGGCCAATTTAAGGCGCACTTGTGCGCAGCCAGTAGTATTAAGGCTATGCCCGAAACTGAAATACCCCCCGCTATGCGGGGGGATATTTATTCGTTTAAGCATTAAAGCTTTGAATATCCGAAGCGGTTTATCAGTGCGTCGATCGGCTGGCCGTTCTTACACATAGGACACTCGTGCGAAGGGTAGCTGACGTAGTCGTTAAGGTCCTTAAGGTCGAATATCGAATTTACCGGGTATCCCATACATTCGTCGGCGATAGCAAATATCGAACAGACTCCGACGACGTCGCCGCCGTAGTATCTGATCGCTTCGATAGCACCGCGTGCCGTGAAGCCCGTTACGACCGATGCCGCCAGGATAAGCACGTGGTTACCCCTTATCATCGGAGAAATGCTGTCGCGGAAGAGAAGCTGGCTTCCCGAAGTATGTTCGGGGGTCAATACGTTTATTGTCTGATTCGAATTCAGACCAACGAGCGAGGTCTTAGTAAGCTCGTTTGCGATACAAGCGCCGATAACCTCGGTGCCGTCAAGGCAGAGGATGGTATCGACGATAGTGCTTCCCGTATAATGTGCGGCGAGCTCTGCGGCAACTGCTTTTGCCTCAGACAAGCGCGTTTTCTGCTTGGTAACGTCTATATAGTAGTTTATATGGCTATGGCTGGTTGCAAAGTGACCGCGTGCGACGCGGAGATAAAGATTGCTCTTATTGGTTCTGATTTTTGATATATTTTGTGTCGGCATAAGGATTCTCCTTTTCGCTTTTTCTCAGTATACATCATTTTGATAAAAAAATCAATACTTATTTATAATACAGGTTTTATGCCCGCGCGAGCATTCGTTTTTTACGCCATTCCTCATTTTGGGCGCGTTTTTTCTCGTAATACTCGTCGTCCGACTCTTCGCGCTTCGGCATTTTTCTTCCGACTCGGTAGGTGCCGTCTTTATTTTTGATGCAGAAAAGGTACGCCATATACTTTTCTCCGCACTCGCAGTCGAGCTTTGCCATCAGCTTGCCTCTGCGGCAGGACGCCCACTCTCCGCTATGCAGGAGCTTTCTGCACTCGGGGCAGACGAAGGTATTGACCTCCTCGTCCTTCAGTATTTCGCTGAATTTCGTGAAGCTTCTGCTGACGGTCGGCAGCTTCGTGCTTCTCGTCAGATCCTCGTACGCAAAGAAGCCTGCCTCCATATCGAGGTGACGGCAGACGGCGGCGGTGCTGAGCGCGTCGTTTAGCGCGTCGTGCGCCTCAAAGGGCGGCTCGCCGAGGAGCTCCATCGCGCTCGTCAGCGAATGCTGGCGTTTTTCCTTCGTTATCTGAGAGTCAAATATCGGTTGAACGTCGTAGTACTGCGGAAGCGATTCCGCGTCCATTCCGTGGAGGGTCATATTGTCCTTCAGCATCGGGATATCGTCACAGCCCCACGTCAGTATCGCGTATTCCTGTCCGCACCACTTTTTGAAGAAGCCGAACGCGAGCGGAAATGCGAATCCGCGTCTGATGTCGGAGGTTTTTATGCCCGTCAGCTCTCTGACCTTATAATTCATTATTTTATAGTATCGTGGGGAGATCATTATTTTAAAGGTATCGACGGTATTGAATTTTTCGTCGAGCTTCACCGCTCCCAGCTGCACGATCTCACCGCGAAGCTTGACCGGCTCGGTCACGAATTGCTCCTTCGATATTGCCTGGTTCCATTCAAGGTCGAGGACTATGTACTGCATACTTTTTCCTTGTCTATCTTCTTTTCCCTTAAAAAACTCCGTTTTCGGGGAAAACGGAGTTTTTTATTTTGTCTTTGCTATTAATAAAGCGGGTACTTTTCGCAGAGCTTCTTGACTTCGTTTCTGATATATTCGGCAGAATTTTCGAAGTCGGATGCCGTGAGCTTGATAAGCTTACCGATAGTTACCATATCCTCTTCCTTGAGGCCTCTTGTCGTTGCAGCGGGAGTTCCTACTCTTATACCGCTTGTGATGAAGGGACTCTGAGGATCGTTCGGGATAGCGTTCTTATTTGCCGTGATATGTACCTCGTCGAGGCGGTGCTCCATTTCCTTACCCGTTACGTTAAAGTTACGGAGGTCAACGAGCATAAGGTGGTTATCGGTTCCGCCCGACACGAGGTCGAAGCCTTCTTCGATCAGCGTATCTGCAAGAACCTTTGCATTCTTCACGATCTGCTCCTGATATGCCTTGAACTCTGGCTTGAGTGCTTCACCGAAGCAGACTGCCTTTGCGGCGATGATGTGGAGAAGCGGACCGCCCTGGATTCCGGGGAAGATCGCCTTATCTATCTTCTTTGCAAGCTCCTCGCGGCAGAGGATGAGTCCTCCGCGGGGGCCGCGAAGCGTTTTGTGAGTGGTCGTGGTAACGACGTCGGCGTAAGGAACGGGGTTCGGATGAAGTCCTGCCGCTACAAGTCCTGCGATATGAGCCATATCTACCATCAGGTATGCTCCGCACTTCTTTGCGATCTTTCCCATTCTCTCAAAGTCGATAACGCGGGGATATGCCGACGCACCTGCGACGATGAGCTTAGGCTTGACCTCCATTGCCTGCGCTTCGAGCTTATCGTAGTCGATAAGGTGGGTTTCGGGGTCAACACCGTAGGAAACGAAATTATAATAAAGACCCGAAATGTTCACGGGGCTACCGTGTGTGAGGTGTCCTCCGTCTGCAAGGGACATACCCATAACGGTATCTCCTGCCTGAAGAAGCGCAACGTATACTGCCGTATTTGCCTGCGAACCGCTATGCGGCTGTACGTTTGCGTGCTCTGCGCCGAAGAGCTTCTTTGCGCGCTCGCGTGCGATATCTTCAACAACGTCGACCTTTTCACATCCGCCGTAGTAACGCTTTCCGGGATATCCCTCTGCGTATTTGTTCGTAAGAATCGTTCCTGCCGCAGCCATTACTGCAGGGGATACGAAGTTTTCCGATGCGATAAGCTCGATGCCGTCGCACTGACGCTCGAATTCGGCTTCTATTGCCTTTCCGACCTCGGGATCGCATTCTGTAAGATAGCGGAGTGTTTCTTCAACCATTGCTTTTTCCTCACAATTCAAAAAATATTTCTCATTGTAACATAGTATATCATATTAACGGATCAAAATCAATAAGTTCCCGGGAAAAATTTGTTATCATACCGGGCAACGTTTTGGAGATTTTGACGGGGTTTTTTGCCCTCAACAACAAAAACACGGCTTTAGTAGGTTGAGCTTATGAATAAGCTCAACCTACTTTGAAATCAATTTGCTCCGCAAATTGGTGAAATACGACTTGCGTCGTATGAAATAGGCTTTGCCTATGAAATATTTTCTTCGAAAATGTTAAGGATTAAAAATGATCCGTTGCATTTTGCAACGGATCTTTTTTTACCATAACATGCCCGAAGGGCATATATCATATTGCGATAGCAATATTTCATATTTCCGCAAGGAAATATTTCACATTACCGTCAGGTAATATATCACTGTGGTTTCGATAATCCCTTATCGCAACCACTTTTTGCCCTGCTTTGACTTATACTATGATCGCATCTGCGAGCTGCGGGTCTATGCTGTACCTGCCGTCCTTTATCGAGACTGTACAAGCTCCCTTGCGGCGAGATATGACCGTGATCGGCTCGCCCTCGTAGCATCCGAGAGAAAAGAGGAACGCTTCAAGCTCCTCGTCGCCCGTTTCGATTCCTTTGATTATATATTCTACGCCTTCCTCGGCTGTTCTCAGTGTCATAATTTGCTCCGTTTTGATCACTTGGTTTGAGTTAGCCTTTGCTAACAGACAGTATTTTATCACTTGATCTGTCATTTGTCAAGAGGTTTTAATATTTTGTTGCAAAATTTTGATATCTGTGGTAAAATGTATTTAATAACGGAGCCTCGCTCCGCCAAAGGAGATTACTATGGATCTACACGAATCTGCCGAGATGTATCTCGAAACGATATACGTCCTTTCGCAGAACGGAACCGTACGAAGCATTGACGTCGCTGAGAAAATGGGATACAGCAAGCCCAGCGTCAGCCGTGCCGTCGGGCTTCTCAAGAACGGCGGTTATCTAACCGTTGACCCTGCCGGAGGGCTTATTCTGACCGACAAGGGTCTCAGCACCGCAAGGAGCATTTTCGAGCGCCACATTGTTTTGACCGATTTTCTTACAAAGGTCGGCGTAAGTGAGGAAACTGCCGCACTCGACGCCTGCAAGATCGAGCACGTTATCAGCGCCGAAACTCTTGACGCAATTAAAAAATTTACGGAGAGCAACGCATGAGCGAGAAGAAAAGGGAGCTTATCAGAACGCTGAAATTCGTTCTGTTTTCCGCGAGTGCGGCGATAATTGAGCTGGCATCGTATGCGGTGTTTTTTGACCTTCTTCATTTTGAGGAGTGGCTTGCGCACCTTATTTCTCTTGTTCTTTCGGTGCTTTGGAACTTCACCCTAAACCGCAAGTTTACCTTCTGCTCGGCTAACAACGTGCCGATCGCCATGCTTAAGGTCGCGGGATTCTATCTCGTCTTCACCCCTCTTTCGACCTGGTGGACTGCTGTGCTGACGGGCTCGAGCGTCGGTTGGAACGGGTACGTCGTTCTCATCATTACGATGCTTATCAATTTTGTTACCGAATATCTTTTCGACAGATTTTTCGTTTTCGGAAAGAGCATCGACAGCGCGAAGAAATAATAAAGGATGAAAAATGATCCGTTGCATTTTGCAACGGATCATTTTTCATTGCGGTTGCGATAATCCCTTATCGCAACCGCTTTTTCCCGCCTGTTTTTTGTTGTGTAAAGGGGATGTTGCAAAGGAAAGTAACATCGTTTCAAAACGGACAGTCGGGGACGCCTGTCCCTACAAACAACGTACCGAAGAATCGTGACGCCGTTAGCCTGCCCTTCACCTCGCCGCCATCATACTGTTTATCTTCCCGAAGCCGAAGCCCTCGCCGACGTCGGAAAGGGACGATGCGTAGAGAAGTCCGTACCTTATTTTATCCCTGCCGAAACGAATATTTATCTTATCCATAACGGAATCGAGCGTCTCGCGCCTTACGGTGTCGAGGGGATCGGTAAAAAGGTCGATCTGACAGGGCGATGAAGACGGGATCAGCTCGCTTACGCCGACGGTAACAGACCGAAGCGGTGCGGAGAGGTGGTGCTTTTCGCACATAAGGTCAAACGCCCGCTTTGAGATCACGGAACAGCTGTCGGTCGGCATTGAAAGACGGCACTGATACTGACGGGTCTGAAGATTGCAGTCACGGAGCGAAATGCTGACGGCGGAAGCCTTCTTTTTCAGCGAATGAAGCCGATGCCCAAGCTCCTCGCAGAGAGCGAGCATAACGGTCTTTATCTCCTCGCGGGTGCAAAGATCACGGGCAGTCGTCGTCCCGTGGCTCATGCTCTTTATAGGCGGTGAATTTTCCTCCGAAACGACAGGTGAACGATCCCTTCCGTTCGCAACTTCAATAAGCGCAAGCCCGTTTTTTCCGAGCGCACCCTTTATCATAGGCGGATAGGCGTTTGCGATCTGCCCGATCGTGTGGATGCCGAACCGCGCAAGCGTTGCGCTCGTGGCGGGACCGACGCCCATAAGATTGGAGGCGGGCAGATGCCAGATCTTTTCTCTGAACGAATCGTATGGGATCACGGTCACGGCGTCGGGCTTTTTCATATCGGAGCCGAGCTTGGCGAACATTTTGTTAAAGGAAACACCGACAGATATCGTAAGCCCAAGCTCCTTTTTTATTCGCTCGCGCACCGTGTTCGCAATCGTCTCACCGTCACCGAAAAGAGCATAGCTTCCCGTTACGTCAAGCCAGCATTCGTCGGCACCGAACGGTTCAACGAGATCGGTATAGGAAAGATATATCTCCTTCGCAAGACGCGAAAAATACATGTATTCGTCGTAATGAGGCTCGATCGTAATGAGATCGGGGCACTTCTGCTTTGCGCGGAGAACGGGTTCACCCGTTACGATGCCGTATTTTTTGGCAACGTAATTTTTGGCAAGCACTATCCCGTGCCGCTCCTCAACGCTTCCGCAGACGGCGACGGGGAGTGAAAAAAGCCGAGGATCCTTACGGCACTCGACGGACGCGAAGAAATTGTTCATGTCACAATGCAAAACCGTTCGTAACACTTGTATCACCTCCGAACATATTGTATCACGAACAAATGTTCCGTGTCAATAGGTTTGCAAACATTTGTTCGCGGATTTTAACGAGAAATAGCGAAAATGTGAATAATATGTGCAGAATCACCAAAAATCATGAAGAAAATTTGGGAAGGGGAAATTTTAAATTGCTTGACAACTTTCATAAATAAATGCTACAATTATCATGTGAGTTTATGTAAAAACAAACAAATTTTATGGAGGTAAAATTTATGAAAAAACGCGTACTCTCATTTGTACTGGCGTGTTTCATGGTTGTATCCACTTTCATAATCACAGCGCCTGTTGCTCATGTGCATGCTGCTGAGACTGAAAGTGAAACCAAATGGACACTGCCGGTAGACTGGACTACCACTGACAAAAAAGATGACGCCGGATACGATCTTCCCGTCAAGGGAAATTGGGAACTTCGTACCTACCCCGTTCCCGAAGCGGGTGTAACCGGCGGCGACATCTTCAAGGTCGCTAATAAGACCGGCAGTGGCGTTCCGTATCTCGCATCCCCCGCAAACGAAGCTCTTAAAGGCAACAATAATATGAAGAGCTGGTATCTTAACTGGGGTGCTAGATGGAGCGAAGTCGGCGGCGCATTTGTTCCTTGCACGCTTGATGGTCTCGCTTGCGTTACCACCAACGTACATTCCGGACCTACTGCCGTTGCGTTCACCGCTCCCGCAGACGGAAAATATTCCTTTAAGGAAGCTCTTACCGTTACGAACTTCCAGTCGTCTAATGGTACTACTCTTTCCATCGCAGCACTTGCGATGAAGGTTTCCGACGGTGTTGTTACCGTTCTTGACAACTTCACCTCTTCTACAACTGAAGCAAGCGCAGACGAGCTTACCGGTACAGTTGTACTCAAGAAGGGTGACGTTCTCCTCTTCGGATTCTACAATGCTCTCGACGAGAAGCCCTCTTTCGTAAACAATGCAACAACCGAAAAAAACTACTACGGTTGCTACATCACCGAGCTTGTTGTTGAAAAGCTCCCCTTCGAATACATCGAAGGTCTTAACCAGTGGAATCTCCCCGTTGACTGGAGAGAGACCGACCTTAAGAATGCTGACGGTTGGGAAATCCCCGTAAAGGGCAACTGGGAACTCCGCTCCTACGCAAAGGCAGGAACCGCACCCGAAGATAACTTCAAGGGCGATAAGATCGGCGTTAACAATACCGCTGAATCGACCGGATCCCCCCAGCCTTTCCTTGCAGGTTACAAGTACAATGCTAACATGGGACCCGCTGCATGGTATCTTAACCACGGCGCAAAGTGGAGCGAGGTAGGCGGCGCTATCAAGGGCGCAACCTATAACGGCACTACCGTTGTTTCTCCTAACGTTCACAACGGCCCCGTAGCTATCGCATTCACTGCTCCCGCAGACGGAAACTATTCCTTCAAGGAAGCTCTTACCGTTACTAACTTCAAGTCTTCTAACGGCACCCTCCTCTCCATCGGAGCACTCGTAATGAAGGTTTCCGGTGATGAACTCACAGTTCTTGACTCCTTTGTTTCTTCCACCACCGAAGCAAGCAATGGCGTTCTTGAAGACAAAATCGCACTCAAGAAGGGCGACGTTCTTCTCTTCGGATTCTACAATGCTCTTGACGAGAATCCCGCATTCGTAAACAACGCAGCAACTGAAAACCAGTTCTATGGCTGCTACATCACCGAGCTTGTTGTTAAGCAGCTCCCCGATGAACCTGTAGAAGGCATCAACCAGTGGACAATGGCTTCTAACTGGGCTAAGGATCTTGACGTAGATTCTAACGGTTGGGAACTCGCTTCGAAGAATAACGGCCTCTGGCGTTTGACTTCGTTTGAAGATCTCAGCGATATCACGACAATGAGAAACAACGCTTCGACTGCTAAGGCAGAATCCGGCGTTGGAAACGATAAGACCCCGTACTCCTACATCGAATCCAGAAACAACAGAGCGTTGCTTGTTAACGGCGTTGCAGAGGATTGGAACGGCTGGTATGTCAACTACAGATACCGTTGGCAGAAAATGGCGTTCAGCTCCGGCAACAACTCTACCTTTATCAGAGTTTACCCCGGTAACAGCTACAACAACCCGGCAGCAGTATTTACTGCTCCTGAGGACGGATACTATAGCTACACCGAAACAGTTAAACTCGTTCTCGCGGATTCCGTAGTAGCTGTTAAGGTTCTCAAGAACGGCACCGTACTTGAGACCGCTACTCCTACCGCAGACGGCATTACTGTTAGCGGCGGAGTTGAGCTCGCTAAGGGCGATCTCCTTATGTTCGCATTCGTACACGAGAGCGGTACTGCACCTGCTGATAACAACCCCGCGCTTGAGCTCAGCAACGTAGTTGTTGCTCTTGCAGAAGCTCCCGCAGCTCCCGAATTTACTCCCGTTGAGCACACCCTCCCCATGAACTGGATGGAGACCGAGAAGATCCTTGGTTGGTACGTTGCTAAGCAGGGTAACTGGCACCTCACCTCTTACACTAATCCCGACGACATCACCACCTCTACTTGGAAAGAGCCTACCGCCGAGTTCGCAGGCGCACACAATGTTGCTATCGAGCCCGCACCTTGGCTTGAAAACAAGCAGCTCAATGCAGGACGTGATACGTTCTACATCAATCCCGGCGCACGTTGGCAGGGTGTTACCATCTTCCAGTCCGGCGATCACACCACCAATATGCGTGTTATCCCCTCCAAGGGTACTAACCCCTCTGCAGTATTTACTGCTCCCGCAAGCGGCACATACACCTTCAGCGAAAAGTTTAACGGTGTAAACTACGGCCCCGGTGGCGGAGCTGCTACCGGCAGTATGACCGACTCTAACGGCGTTGCCATCGAAGTTATCGCAACCGTAAGAAAGAACGGCGAAGTTCTTAAGACCTTCAAGGTTACAAACGACAACCGTGAAGGACTCCTCGAAGGAACCGTTGACCTCACCAAGGGCGACGTTCTCTCCTTCGTCTTCACTCTCGCTACCGATGCTACTATCGCTAACCACGATAGCTTCCTTTACATCGGCGAAACCAAGGTTACTCAGATCAGCGAAGTTGCTGACGAGCCTACCGATGATCCCGACGAGCCTATCGTTGATCCTACCATCAAGGGCGACGTTCAGCTCCCGATCATCTTTGACGGAACCTCCCTCAAGGATAAGCTCGGACTTGTAGAACTCATGGGCCACGGCGCAAACGGCATCTACAAGGAAAATATGGAAATGGCAGTTATCGAAAACAAGTGGTACGTTCACGATCCCGCCGGTAAGAATGGCTGGCAGGGCGGCGGACCTAAGCAGAACTATCAGTGGAGCGGTACTCTCGACGGTGCTATCACTCACATCGGCGGACACAATAACCTCCAGGATAGCGGTTCTGCACTTGTATTCACTGCACCCGTTGACGGAACCTTTAAGTTCGAAGCAGCTCTTTCGAGCACATGGTTCAACCAGACCACCCGTAAGGCATGGTCCGACTACATCATCCAGAAGTACGACGGAACCACCTACACCGAGCTTGTAAACGTTAACAACATCGACAAGCCCGATAAGACAGTTACTACCTTCGAAGCTACTGTTGAGCTCAAGAAGGGCGAACAGGTTATCATCATCAGAAAGCCTAACGCTACCGCTGTTACTCACAACGTATCGAGCGAAGGCTCTGCAACGATCAAGATCACAGCAATCAACCATATCTGCTCCGATGCAACAGTTGAGCATATCGAGGGCGACCTCCAGTTCTGCGCACCCGGCGTAGACGATTACTACAAGTGCTTCTGCGGCGCTCTCTATCAGGACGCTGACCTCACCAAGGAAATCGTAGAAGCTAAGCACGAGTGGAAGGACGGCGTTTGTGTAAACTGCAAGGAAGCTTGTAAGCACGACGCAACCTCTGACGACGCTACTTGTAACAAGGCAGCGATCTGCTCCATCTGCGGCGAGGAAGCTGCTCCCATCAATCCTAACAACCACGATCACGACGGCGTTTACGTAAACACCGGATACGGCACTCACAGATTCAACCGTACCTGCTGCAACGCTACCGATATCGCTAACGAAGCTTGTACTTACGGCGATGACAACATCTGTGATAAGTGCGGATACGACAAGACCGCTCTCGAAGCTCCCATCACTGCTGCTAAGGATATCCTCAAGGCTGCATTTGAGAACGAGTTCAAGGAAGGCGCAAACCAGATAACCGTTAAGGGTCCTGCTTCTCCTCTCGGCAGCGATTTCGCTCCCGAAGCAAGCGCAGTTACCATTGAAGGCTTCTCTTACGACCTCCTCAACGTACGCTTCGACGACGAAGGCAACGTATTCCTCCGTCACCACTTCACGATTCCTGCTGACGTTTCCGTTACCGTTACCGTTAACGGCGATGCTGTTGAGCTCGAAAACGTTGAAGACAGCAACCTCTACCACATCGACGTTCCTGCAGTAGCAGGTAAGTACCATGTAGCAGACGAGATCGTTGTAAGCGACGGCACCAACACCATCACCTATAAGATCTCCGTTTACACCTACATCAAGGTTGCTCTTGCAAGCGGAACTCTCACCGATAGCCAGACTGACGTCGTTAAGGCTCTCTACGACCTCAACGAAGCTATCATCAACCCCGTAACTCCTAAGGCTCCCGAGCTTGTTGCTATGGCGAACCAGACCACCAAGAAGATCCAGGTATTCGATATCTCCACCGGCAATATGAATACTCCCGTTTGGGAATATAACATTACCGTTGGCGGCGTAAGCGGCTTCAAGTACCGCAACTACGGCACTTACGGCGACGTAATCCTCGTTACCGTTGGTACCAACGCTGAGATCGCATCCTGCGATACCAAGGAAATCATCTGGAAGACCACCAATACTCCCGGAAACTCCCACAGCCTTGACATTATGCCTAACGGCGTAATCGCTGTAGGCGGAACCGTAGGACACACGGTTAACTTCTACAACATCAACGGCGCAGATCCCACAAAGATCCTCTACACTCTTCCCCTTAAGGATGCTCACGCAGTACTTTGGGATCCTGAGTACAAGGTACTTTGGGTAGCTGGCGAAGCTAATCTCTGGGCTCTCGACGTGACCCTCAACGACGACGGAACTGTTACCGTTAAGAAGGTTGACGATCTCTGTGTTGAAGCTCCCGACGGAAGCATCCACGACGTTCAGCCTTACGGCGGCGACAAGGACCTCCTCCTCGTTTCAACTCATCACTACATCTACACCTTCGATAAATCCACTTGCGAATTTACCGTTCTCCTCGAGCAGGACGATGTTAAGGGCGTAGGCATTCTTGAGAATGGCGACCTCGTCTACATCTATCCCGATGGACTCGTAGAGCTCTGGAACTCCACTTGGATCAACCGTCTTGACGGCGAAGGCAACGTAGCTAAGATCGAATCTAACCAGGGCCGCTTCTACAAGCTGCGCATCTGGAACCCCAATTACCAGTATTGAAAGGAGTAAATAATAATGGAAAAGATTTTTGAAATGCCTGCTGCTATCGTAGTAGTATTTGATAACGAAGACGTTATTACAAGCTCCGGGGTAAAGCCTACACCCAAGCCTGAAGATCCTGCTCCCGATCCTGAGCACGATCTCGGACCGAACGCACTCCCGGGATACAATCCCTTCTGAGTCGTAAATTGAATGAAAAACCACCTGCTTCGGCAGGTGGTTTTTTGCGTCGAATTGTGTGGGCGATAACGTACGGAAGTATCGGGACGTCGTTAGCCTTCCCCTGAGGGTAGCGAAGCGGCGCGAGGGTGTTGAATGACGTGCCGGGGGCACGTCAGACCCCGAGCGTGCCCGAGCCGCAGCGAGACAGGGGGACCGCAGACGCTGCGTCTGCGGTGGATGAGGTGTTCCAAAGGAATGTAACATCGTATTTACGCGGGCGAGCACTGCTCGCCCCTACAAACAACGTGCCGAAGATTCGCCGCGTCGTCAGCCTTCCCCTTGGGGAAGGGGGACCGCGTTAGCGGTGGATGAGGTGTAGGTTGCGAAGCAACCGTGTGTTAAACCGATGTAACACCGTTATTATGCGGGCGAGCACTGCTCGCCCCTACGAGAGAGTTTAAAAGCTAATTGTAATTTGGTTGTGATGCAACATCATTTTAAAACGGCGCGAGCAAGCCATTTACAAAAACAGCAAAATAAGTCACATAAGGTGCAAAATAGTTTATTGACAAAAAGACATATTTCTTGTATCATAATATTGTAAAAAACATTGCAGGAGGTACTTTTATGTATAACTTTCCTATTGGAGTAATGATTGATTCCTTCCGTCTTCCTATCAAGGAAGCAATAGCAAAAGCGGTCTCTATCGGTGCGGCAGGCTTCCAGATGTACGCAACCTACGGTGACCATTCTCCCGAGAATATGACCCCCGCAAAGATCGCGGAAATGAACGATATGGTTCGCTCGAACGGACTCGTTATCTCTGCTCTCTGCGGAGACCTCGGCCACGGCTTCGGAAACGCCGAAAAGAACCCCGCGCTTATCGAAAAGTCAAAGAGAATAATCGACCTTGCAAAAGAGCTCGGAACGAACGTAGTAACGACACATATCGGCGTCGTTCCGAACGATCCGAACCACGACAGATATAAGATCATGCAGGAGGCTTGCTACGAGCTCAGCCGTTATGCCGACAATATCGACGCGCACTTTGCGATCGAAACCGGTCCCGAGACCTCTGCGGTTCTTAAGGCGTTCCTCGATACCCTTGATTCGACAGGCGTTGCAGTTAACCTCGACCCCGCAAACCTCGTTATGGTAACGGGCGACGATCCCGTTAAGGCGGTTCATAACCTTAAAAAGTATATAGTTCACACCCACGCAAAGGACGGCATTAAGCTCGTCGACCGCGACCCCGAAATAATTTACGGCGTAACTCCCATGCCCGAGGATATGGAGAAGATCGACTGCTTCAGCGAAGAGCCCCTCGGAAAGGGCGGCGTTGATTTCCCCGCATACTTGAAGGCACTTGAAGAGATCGGATACAAGGGCTTCCTCACTATCGAGCGTGAGTGCGGAGACGATCCCGCATCCGACATCGCCTGCGCGGCAAACTTCTTGCGCGGCATAATCGCTAATAACTGAAAGGGGACTCAAAAATGAGCAGACCGTTAAGAGTAGGAATAATCGGAACCGGAAGCATCAGCCATAGCCACATGGCAGGCTATAAGGCGCTCGGAGACGCAGTTACCGTTGTTGCGGCTTGTGATATCGACGAAAACAAGCTCGCGCGTTATTGTGATCAATACGGAATTCCGAATAAATATACGGATTTTAATGAAATGATGGCAAAAGAGGAGCTCGATGCCGTCAGCGTTTGCACCTGGAACTCTGTTCACAAGGATGCAACCATAGCCGCACTTCGCGGAGGCGCGAACGTAATATGCGAAAAGCCTATGGCTATGAACACCGAGGAAGCTATTGAGATGCTTGAGGTTTCGAAGGAGACCGGCAAGCTTCTCCAGATCGGCTTCGTTCGCCGTTTCGGTAACGATGCAGACGCACTCAAGGAATACATCGCGGCAGATACATTCGGAGACATCTACTACGCAAAGGCAACTTATCTTCGCCGCTGCGGCTGCCCCGGCGGTTGGTTTGGCGATAAGTCCCGTTCGGGCGGAGGCCCCCTCATCGACCTCGGCGTTCACGTTATCGACCTTGTGCGTTACCTGGCAGGCTCACCTAAGGCGGTATCTGCATACGGCGTAACCTTCAATAACCTCGGCCCCGATCGCGCAAGCGGTGACAAGGAGTGGAAAGTCGAAAGCAAAGGCGACCCCTACACGGTAGAGGACTTCACAACCGCACTTATCAAATTCGATAACGGCTTTACCGTGTCTGTTGAGGCAAGCTTCAATCTTAACATTAAGAAGGATGTCGGAAACATCGAACTCTTCGGCACGAAAGCGGGTTGCACCATCAATCCCGATCTTGAAATTTTCACCCAGATGGCAGGCAAGTTCGTTAACGTCAAGCCGTGCGACAGCATAGCTCTTTCGTTTAACGGTCTCTTTGAAAGAGAGATCAAGGGATTTATTGACGCTGTGAACGGTGATGCTCCCTGCATCGCAACTGCGGAAGACGGCGTTGAGCTTATGAGAATAATCGACGCAATCTACGAGTCCGCGGCAACCGGACGTTCGGTAGATATTACAAGATAAAAGGAGTAGTATTATGAAATTCAGCGTAAGTACGTACAGCTTCGGCGGTTACAGAGAAAAGAATTCTCTCGGTATATTCGGCGTAATCGACAAGGCAGTCGAAATGGGCTTCGACGGCATAGAGTTCATCGAGGACTATTGGCTCGAATGGCCTGACGAGGAGATCAAAAAGGTTGGACAATATGCGAGAGATAAGGGCCTTGAAACCGTCGCATTCTGCGTTGGAGCAGACCTCATAAACAGAGAAAACGAAGTAGAGCGCGTTTGCGGACTTCTTGATAAGGCAGCGCTTCTCGGCGTAAAGATGCTCCGCCACGATATCACAAGCGGACGCAGGGGCGTCAAAAACGGAATCGGCTACGCTTGCCTGCTTTCCGAGCTTGCGGAAAAATGCACCCGTATCACAGAGTATGCAGCATCGCTCGGCATCAAGACGATGACTGAAAACCACGGCTACTATTCTCAGGACGCAGACAGAGTCGCGTCTCTCATCGATGCTGTCGGCAACGATAATTTCGGTGTGCTCCTTGATCTCGGCAACTTTATGTGTGCAGACGAGGATCCCTCCCTTTCGGCATCCCGCCTCGCGCCCTACGCATTCCACGTTCATTGTAAGGACTTCCTTTACAAGAGCGGAATGGAGATCAATCCCGGCGACGGCTGGTTTGTGACGAGAGCGGGCAATTATCTTCGCGGAACCATCGTCGGACACGGCGAAGCAAAGATCGCACAGAGCCTTGCAATGTTGAAGAAAAAGGGCTACGACGGCTTCATATCGCTCGAATTCGAAGGAACCGAGGATAATATCGTCGGAATCAAGATGGGTCTCAGCAATATCAAGAGATTCTGGGAAATGGCATAATTTTTGGGGGCTTGAAAAAGCCCCCTTTTTTCACCCTTCTTACCCCGTTAAAACAGGAAACTAAGATCGTTTTCGCGCGCGAGGAATAAGATATTCTCTACTGCGGATTTCCAAGACACATAACAAAAATCCTGCCTTTCGGCAGGATTTTTCAAATTATTTGATAAGTCATTTCGTGAGGGTCAAAGGTAAGAGAGATGTTTTCACTTCCGAGCGAGCGGGTAATGGTGATGGTGTCATCATCATCGAGAGTGATAGAGAGAGCACCTTGCCTAAGTGCGGGGGTGGTATTGCGGAGAGCCGCGAGCGATCTGTAATGCTCTGTCAAGGTTTCCGCGTTTTCGGTCGGACAGAAATAGCCGCGATTGAAGGGATCGCTTCCGCCCGTCATTCCGACCTCGTCGCCATAGTATATACTCGGCATTCCGGGGAGGAAAAACTGTATTGTAGACGCGAGCTTGAGCGCCTTTACTGTGTCCTCGATCTCTCTGCCGAGCTCGGTCAGGATTCTCGTAGTATCGTGGCTTGACAAGAACGTCATTGAGCAATTCAGCGCGTCAAACGGATAGTTTTCGTACAAACGCTCGATGATTGATCTGAATTCAATCGCGCAGATGCGTCCGCAGAGAAGGTTGATTATCGCGTCTCTGAACGGATAGTTCATAACTCCGTCAAGCTCTCCGCCGCTGAAATATTTACGGCGAACGTCGTACGAGATCTTATTCGACGCGTCCTCCCAGACCTCGCCGATGACGATCGCGTTCGGATCAATTTCCTTTACGCGCTTACGCAGAAGCGCGATGAAGCCGTCGGGCAGCTCGTCTGCGACGTCGAGACGGAAGCCGCTTGCCCCCAGCTTGAGCCAATGCGCGACAACGCTATCCTCGTTTCTGATTATCAGATCAAGGAAGCCGTCGGACATTTCATTCACGCAAGGAAGCGTGTCGATATCCCACCACGAGGTATATTCACTCGGGTATTTTTTGAAATCGAACCACGAACGGTATGGCGAATTCGGATCACTTACTGCACCGCCGCCGAAAACGCCCTCGCGGTCGAAATATTTACTATCACTTCCGACATGCGAGAAAACGCCGTCGAGAATTATCTTGATTCCCTGCTCCTTTGCCGAACTGCAAAGCGAAACGAAGTCGTCCTCCGTACCGAGCATAGGATCAATACGCATATAGTCAGCGGTGTCGTAGCGGTGATTCGAGAACGCCATAAATATCGGGTTCAGATATATAACACCGACGCCGAGCGAACGTAAATACGGAAGCTTTTCCTCGATTCCGCGCAGGTTTCCGCCATAAAAATCGGTGTTCCAGAAGCCGTGCTCGTCGGGTCCCTTCATAGGCGGCTCGGTAATGTCCTTATGTACCGTGAACGGCTTAAGCTTCTCGGTCAGGTCACACTCCCCGCTCTTATGGAAGCGGTCGGGGAAAATTTGATACATAACCTTGCCGCCGAAGCCGTCGGGTGCCCTATAATCCCGCGGCAATACGGTAAGCTGCCATTTTTCGCCTTCCTCGATGTTCGTATCGTGGTCGCCGTAGCGGAAAAGGCGGAAGGATCCGCACTCCTTACGGACTGTGAAATAGTAGAAATACAGACCCTCTTCACTCAGCGAAAAATCGCCCGAAAAGCGTCTGTATTCATTCCCGTCGCAAATAGAACCAAGGGGGACGGTCAGAGTCTGACCGCCCTCCTGTTCAATAATGATCTTTACCTCTGTCGCTCCCGTACTTATCGGCACCGAGATCGAAATATGGCAATTTTCATCTGCTACTATGCACCCGAAGGGTGATTTGTGCTCTTTTTTTGCGCTGTCGTACAAAATGCGCTGGGGGTAATTACTCATTTAAGATACCAGATATTATCTGCGTACTCCTTGACTGCTCTGTCGGCAGAGAAAATTCCTGCCTTTGCGATATTAACGAGAGACTTTTTAGCAAATCCGCGGCGGTCGCCGTAAGCGACGGAAATATCGTTCTGCGCTCTTACGTAGTCGCCGAAGTCTGCAAACGACATATATGCGTCGGCAGGACCGTAGTTACCGCGGAGAAGCGCGTAAACGATGTCGTCGAAGCGCTCGCCGTTGATTCCGTTCATAAGGAGATCAAGCACCGCCTTAAGATCGGGATTAGACGCAACGTAGTCCATCGGATTGTATCCGCGTCTCCAAAGCTCCTCAACCTCGTGTGCCTTAAGACCGAAGAGGAACATATTGTCGTCGCCCACCTGCTCGTAGATCTCAACGTTTGCGCCGTCGAGAGTGCCGAGGGTAACTGCGCCGTTTATCATAAGCTTCATATTACCCGTTCCCGACGCTTCCTTACCGGCAATAGAGATCTGCTCGGATATATCGGCTGCGGGAATGATTATCTCTGCAAGAGAGACTCTGTAATCCTCAATAAATACTACACGGAGACGGTCACGCGAAACGGGATCGTTCTTAAGCATTTCCGAAACCGCGCAAATGAGACGGATGATCTGCTTCGCCATAAGGTAACCTGCAGACGCCTTTGCCGCAAAGACGAAGGTGCGCGGACGGAATTCCATATTCGGATTATTCTTGAGGGTAATATACATATGAAGTATCTGCAGGACGTTAAGAAGCTGTCTCTTATACTCATGCAGACGCTTTATCTGAATGTCGAAGACCGACGTCGGGTCGACGTTCACGCCGTTTGCTTCTGAAATATAGGAAGCAAGGCGTTTTTTGTTATCGAGCTTAATAGCGTTCAAGCGGTCGAGAACGCTCTCGTCGTCATAATACTTAAGAAGCTTCTCAAGATGAACGCTATCGTGCTTGAAGCCGTCACCGATAAGCTCGGAAAGAAGCGAGGTAAGACCGGGGTTCGACTGGCAGAGCCAGCGACGGTATGCGATACCGTTCGTTACGTTCGTAAATCTGCTCTCGTCCATTACGCAGTAATCGCGGAAGAGCGATTCCTTAAGGATCGAGGAATGAAGCTTCGAAACGCCGTTTATCTTATGGCAAGCGGCAAGGCAAAGATTTGCCATACGAACCTCACCGCCCGCAATAACTGCCATATAGTCAAGCTTTGCGCGGTCGTCGCCATAGAATGCGCGAAGCTTTATGAGCAGACGGCGGTTGATCTCCTGCGTTATCTGATAGATACGCGGCATCTGCTCGGAATAGAGCTGCTCGCTCCATCTTTCAAGCGCCTCGCTCATAACGGTGTGGTTAGTGTAGGAAAGGGTGCGGCAGGTGATGTCCCACGCCTTATCCCAGTCGAGATCGTGCTCGTCTATGAGCAATCTCATAAGTTCCGGAACACAGAGTGCGGGGTGTGTATCGTTAATATGAACTGCGACCTTTTCGGGAAGCTGTTCAAGTGTATGGCCGCGGCGAAGATGGTCGCGGAGAATCGTCTGCAAGGAAGCAGAAACAAAGAAGTACTGCTGACGCAGACGGAGACGCTTACCCTGAATATGGTTATCGGCAGGATAAAGGACCTTCGAAATGACCTCTGCCATAGTCTCCTGCTCGAGCGCCTTTGCGTATTCTCCTCTTGAGAAAGCGGACATATCGAAGCTGTTAGGCGACTTTGCTTCCCAAAGGGTGAGCTTATTTACTGCCTTGCTGTCGTATCCCGAGATATACATATCGTAAGGGATCGCCATTACGACGCTGTAATCACGGTGGTCGACACGGTATTTGCCGTCGGAATCAATGCGTCCGACCGCCTCGCCTCCGAAGCGCACCTGTACCGCGTCATCGGTACGGGGATTGAGCCAAACGCCGCCGTTTCCGAGCCAATCGTCCGGGAATTCCATCTGCCAGCCGCCGACTATCTTCTGGCGGAAGATACCGAATTCGTACTTTATGGAGAATCCCGTGCAGGAAATATCAAGGGAAGACGCCGCGTCCATATAGCAGGAAGCAAGGCGGCCGAGACCTCCGTTGCCGAGGCCTGCGTCGGGCTCGATGTCGTAAAGAGTCTCTATGTCCTTGCCGGCACCCTTCAGGATCTTCTTCATCTGGTCTTCAATGCCGAGGTTGAAAAGGTTATTACGAAGCGAGGTTCCGACAAGGAACTCCATCGACATATAATATACCTTCTTGTCTTCCTTGATTCCCTTGCGGAATTCGTGGTTCTTCTCTACGAGAAGCTTACGAACAGCGATACATACCGCACGGTATGCCTCGATGTTCGATGCGTCGGAAAGCGACGTGCCGAAATTCTGCAGGCAAGTCTCTTCTGTCCGTTTTCTTAAAAGTTCTGTGTTCATTGGTTTAATTGGTTTCCTTTGCTGAAAATATTGCTGAATTGTTTAAATGCATTTAAGAACGCCGCGACATTCGGCTTCCTTGTGTAAAGGGAGGCGGCGGGAGCAAGCCCCCACCCTACGGTGCGCCGAGGACGTCGCACCCTACAAACGATGTTTCTTATTTTTCTTTAAAAGAAAGGGGATTCCAAAGGGGAAAACGTGTGCAGAATTTTGCATAGGCAAAATTCAAACCCGTTGTCACCTTTGGCGGTTTTCTTTGCGAGCGTTTCTTTGTGCGAACAAAGAAATGCGGAAAAATCAAATCTTATTCCTATACACCTTAAGGTACTTCTTCACCGATACGTTCCAAGAAAAATCAGTCTTCATATTCTTGCGGACAAGGCGGTTGAAGCCCTTTTTGTCGCCTCTGTAGAAGTCAACGCATCTTTCGACTGCGCGGAGCATTTCGTGCGCGTTATAATCGACGAAGGTGAATCCGCGTCCGCTCGCATCTGTCGGATCGTAAGCAGGAACGGTGTCACGGAGACCTCCCGTTTCTCTTACGATCGGTATAGTACCGTATCTCATTGCGACCATCTGCGAAAGTCCGCAAGGCTCGCTCTGCGAGGGCATAAGGAATATATCGGCACCCGCATAGATGGCGTTTGCAAGCTTCGGATCGAAGCGTATCTCTGCAGCCATTCTGCCCGGGTACTTCTCTGCCGTCATTTTCATTATATTCTCGTAAGCGTATTCGCCGGTACCGAGAATTACGACCTGTACTCCGAGCGCCATTATCTCGTTTATCACGCAAGCGACGAGGTCCATTCCCTTATGGCTGACAAGACGGGTTATCATAGCGACTATCGGCGTATCCTTTTCGGGACGCAAGCCGAGAGTCTCCTGAAGGAAAAGCTTATCCTTCTGCTTATCCTTAACGGTTTCAACCGTCGGACCGTAATTTGCATAAAGCGCCTTATCGGTCTGCGGATTGAACACTTCCATATCAATACCATTTACAATACCGAAAAGCTTATGAGAATTTTCACGGAGTATCGGAGACAGACCGTAAGAATAATATTCCGTCAGTATTTCTCCCGCATAGGTCTCGGAGACCGTCGTTACCGCGTCGGAGAATACTATCGCGCCCTTCATAAGGTTTATGCAGTCGCCGTATGTAACAGCTGACGCCGTTTCGGGATCGACTCCCATAACATCGTAAGCGAAGCTCGGAGGCATTTTTCCCTGATACTCTATATTATGTATCGTAAATACCGTTCTGACCTTACTGAATTGCGGGTAGAACTTGCGGAGAAATACGGGCGTAAGTGCCGTCTGCCAGTCGTTGCAGTGAAGCACGTCGGGGGTGAAGCCGACAGCTATCATTGCCTCGATGACTGCACGTGAAAAATAAGCAAATCGTTCTCCGTCATCACCGTGACCGTACGCAGCCGCGCCGCCTCGGCAGAAATAATATTCGTTATCAATGAATATATACTCGGGGTTTTTGCCCTCTCCCTCACGGAAAATGCCCGTGTACTGGTTTCTCCAGCTTAGCTGTGTGTTGACCGAGCCGTGGAAAACAAGCTCGTTCATCACCTTTTCATTTTCTTTAATTTTGCCGTAAAGCGGAATAACTACCTTTACCTCGTGTCCGAGTGCGGCAAGCGCTTTCGGAAGAGCCTGAAGAACGTCGCCAAGACCTCCGGTCTTTATATAAGGTGCCGCCTCGGAGGCGGTAAGAAGTATTTTCATATAATTTCTCCCTTTTGAACTATCATCGGGCTGAGCGGAGCGCCGACAATACGGCGGAGGCTCGATATCGTAGCTTCCTTGTCGATTATCGCATTCTCAACTACCGCGCCCTCTTTAATAACACAGCTTGCCATAATTACCGAATTGCGGACTACCGCATTCTTCTCTATAACTACCTTACGGAAAAGCACGCTGTTATCGACCTTACCGTCGATACGGCAGCCGTCGGCAACCGTACAGTCGGTGACCTCGGAATTTTCGCCGTAGTAGGTCGGTATTTCGTCTCTTACCGTCGTATATATCGGCTTGGACGGACGGAAGATGGCATTGCGGACCTCCTCGTCCTTCATAGCCAGAGAATTATTGAAGTATTCAAGAATATTGCGGTTCTTCATAATAAGGCCGTCGTGGCAGTAAATGCCGACCGAAAGCTCGCCCTTATTGAATTCCTGCTGGAGGAAGTCACGCTCCAAGTGATAGAATCCGCGGGAAGCGAGCGCCGAAACCTTTTCGATAAGCAGCTCACGCGAGATTATGTACATACCTATCGAGGTATACTGTCCCTTGTTTGCCGTGTAGTTGAGGTAAATTGAGCTGACCTCGTCGCCCTCCTTTTCGAATACGAGCTCAGAGGTATTGCTCTCGTTTGCCTGAGCCTCGGATACGACGATCGTGATATCCTTTCCGCTCTTTTCGTGATACTTGAGTATCTTTCTTATGTCGATATTGCAGATCGTATCGGTATCGGAAAGAACTATATAATCGTCCTCGTGTCTGCGCATAAAGGGAAGCGCGGCACGGAGCTCCTCGATCTTTCCGCGGTAGCCGCCCGAGCTGCTCGATGCGAAGGGAGGAAGAATGGTAAGACCGCCTCTCTTGCGGTTAAGATCCCAGTCCTGGCAGGAGCCGAGATGATCTATAAGCGACTGATAGTTATACTTTGTGATAACTCCGATTCTTTCAATTCCCGAGTTTACCATATTCGAAAGAACGAAGTCGATCTGGCGGTATCTTCCGCCGAAGGGGAGCGAAGCGACGGTACGGTTTCTCGTCAGGTAATCAAGACCGTCGTTGTACATTCCGGAGAAAATAATTCCTGTTGCTTTCATATCGTCACGTCTCCTCTCAATAAACCGACTTAGCGGCTATAGTTTCGCCATTCGGCACGGTCTTGTCGCTTCCGACGACCGCAACGCCCCATTCGGGAGAATCGGTCTTGGGCGCGCCAACGTGCGCTCCCTCGCCGATCACGCATCTTTCACCGACAATCGAATATTCAACAGTTGCCTTACTCTTGATAACCGAGTTCGGCATTACGACGGAGTCAGTAACGACTGCGCCCTCCTCGACATAACATCCCGTCGAGATAACGGAATTTTCAACCCGTCCCTTGATAATGCATCCCTCTGCGATGAATGAGTTCTTGACTGTCGAGCCCTTTGCAATATTTGACGGAGGCTGAGCATAGTTACGGCTGTAAATACGGAACTTCTTCGGTGCATTTACGTTAATGGGCTGGCTCGGGTCGAGCAGGTCCATATTTGCCTGCCAGAGCGAATCAAGCGTTCCGACGTCACGCCAATAGCCGTCGAAGGTATATGCGTAAAGACCTCTGCCGTCGTTAAGAAGCGCGGGGATTACGTTTTTACCGAAGTCGTTGCTTGACGACGGGTCGTTTTCGTCGTCGATAAGGTACTGACGGAGCGTACTCCATGTGAAGATATAAACACCCATAGATGCGAGATTGCTCTTCGGCACCTTTGGCTTTTCTTCAAACTCCGTAATGCGGTCGTCGCCGTCGGTGCTCATGATACCCATTCTCGATGCTTCCTCTATCGGAACGGTACGAACGGCAATAGTACATTCCGCATTCTTTTCCTTGTGGAAGGAAAGCATCTTTGAATAGTCCATCTTATAGATATGGTCGCCCGAAAGAATAAGAACGTATTCGGGGTTATAACGGTCTATAAAATGGATATTCTGATATATCGCGTTCGCGGTACCCTTATACCACGAATTATCCTTTGTCTTCATATAAGGGGGGAGAACGTGAACTCCTCCGAAATTGCGGTTAAGGTCCCAGGGCTGACCGTTCCCTATGTAGTCGTTAAGCTCGAGAGGCTGGTACTGCGTAAGTATACCGACGGTGTCGATTCCCGAGTTTATGCAGTTTGAGAGAGAATAGTCGATAATTCTGTACTTTCCCCCAAAAGGAACTGCAGGCTTTGCGGTGTTCTCGGTAAGCACGTAAAGACGGCTTCCCTGTCCTCCCGCGAGAAGCATAGCAACGCACTCCTTGCTTCTTACTGTCATGAAATAAACCTTCTTTCTTTTCCTCGTTATACGAAGATTAGTTTTTTATTTTACCCGTGCTCGTGACGGGGGTAGGTTTTTGTGTAGGGCGGGGGCTTGCTCCCGCCGCCGCAGGTCGTCAGACCTGCGGAAATGAGTTACATCGATTCGCAACGGCGGGAGCAAGCCCCCGCCCTACGGTGTGGTGATAAAATTTATTTTATATCACTTTCTTATATACGTCATCTTATAAAAGCTTGCCGACATCGGCGGAATATCGAAGGCTGCCGACTGATTCTGTCCGTCGAACGGAATATCGTCGGTCTTTATCTTCTCGTTTCCTCCGCCCGTCGTGAACACCTGCTTAAGGATGCACTTTTTCGGGATTCCGATGCGGTAATCCGGTCTATGAACAGGGCAGAAATTGAATACTGCGATCAGCTCGTTTCCCTTTCCGTCGATACGGCGGAAGGCGAACACGCTGTTGTCGCGGTCATCGACCTTCAGCCAGGAAAAACCGTTCCAATCGTTATCGTTTTCCCATAGCGGCGGATTATTAATGTAGAAGTGATTGAGCGCACGGACATATCTCTGCATATCCGCGTGGCTTTCATAGCCGAGCAAGAACCAATCAAGCTCGCGCTTTTCGTCCCACTCTATAAACTGTCCGAGCTCACCGCCCATAAAGAGGAGCTTTTTACCCGGATGCGCCATCAGGTAGGAATACAGCACCTTCAGCGACGCGAACTTTGTTCCGTAGTCTCCCGGCATACGTCCGATAAGCGAGAGCTTGCCGTGTACGACCTCGTCGTGCGAAAACGGAAGAACGTGATTCTCCGAGAAGGCATAAGTGAGTGAAAACGTTATCTTATCGTGGTCGAATTTTCTATATATCGGATCTGCCGACATATAGTCGAGGGTATCGTGCATCCAGCCCATATTCCACTTGAAGCCGAAGCCGAGCCCTCCGTCGTAGTCGGGCTTGGTTACAAGCGGGAACGACGTTGCCTCCTCCGCTATCATCATAACGGCAGGATTCGTTCTGTACGCCACGGCGTTCATATCGCGGATGAGGCGCACCGCGTCGTGATTGACCGAATCGTACGGCTTGCGCCAGCAGTCGGGGTCACGCGCATAATCCTTATATATCATATTCGTGACGGCGTCACAGCGGATACCGTCAACGTGATATTCCTTTATCCAGTATCTTATATTTGAGATAAGGAACGCCCTTACCTCGTTGCGTCCGAAGTCAAATAGCCGAGTTCCCCACTCGGGATGCTCACGCCTGCTTGGATCGCGGTTTTCGTAGCAGCAGCTTCCGTCGAATTCGTAAAGCCCGCATTCGTCCTTCGGAAAATGTGCTCCGACCCAGTCGATTATCACCCCGATACCCGCCTGATGCAGACGGTCGATCAGGTACATAAAATCGTGAGGCGTACCGTAACGCGAGGTCGGTGCGTAATATCCCGTCACCTGATATCCCCAAGATCCGTCAAACGGATGCTCCGCAACGGGAAGAAACTCAACGTGAGTATATCCCATATCGGTAAGATACGGAACGAGATCGTCCGCCAGCGCACGGTAAGAATAGAAATTCCCGTCCTCATACTTGCGCCAGGAGCCGAGGTGCATTTCATATATATTGACAGGGGAATTGAGCGGATTTCTCCTCTTTGACGCCCTCATATACTTGGCGTCGCCCCATTCATAGCCCGAGAGATCAAACACTCTTGACGCCGTTTCGGGGCGCGTACAGGTATGGAAGCCGTATGGATCTGCTTTCATTACAAATGAGCCGTCGGGACGCTCTATATAATACTTATATTCGTCGAACTGACTTGCCTGAACACGGCATTCCCAAAAGCCGCCGAGGTTATTCATCACGGGGGCGCTTCTGTCCCAGCCGTTAAAGCGTCCGACAACTCTTACGCTCTTCGCCTCGGGAGCCCAGACGCGGAAGACGTATGAATCGCCGTCGCGGTGGCATCCGAGATACTCATAAGCGCAGTCACAGTATCCGTCCCATATCGCTCTTTTGTATTCCTCGTGCGTCACAGCCATTCCCCCAAATTGTTATTGTGACTAAATTATAACACAGTTTTGACGATTTGTCAAACGAAATTAACGCAGTTTGTGCCAATATAAGCAAAAATATACAATAATTTGCGCGTTTTCATCATTTTACAAGCAACTCAAAGAGCATAAACACAAGCGGAATAGTTCCGCAGCTCATAATATGGGATATAAGCGCCATCGAAGATCCGACCGAGGTATCAAGGTCATAGGCCTTCGGAATGACTATCGTATTAAGCCCGAGAGGCATCGCAACCGAGCAGATCATGCAAAGAGAGATCGGCTTCGGTATCGGCAAAAAGATAAGCGGCAGCATAAAGATCATCGGCATCACGATCAGGCGTATTACCGAAACAATATAGACCGAGATCTTGGAAAACGCCTTTCCGAGACCGATTTCGGCAACCGTCATTCCCGTAAGGAGCATTGCGATCGGCGACATACAGTCACCGAGCGTATTGATCGCCGAAACTGTAAAGCCGGGCAGATACTTGACGGCTCCGCTGATACCGAGGATCATTCCGATTATCATCGAAATAAACATCGGGTTAATAATTTTACGCAGGCGCGAAGCTATACCGCCTATTTCGCCGTCCTGCGGCATAAGAAGAGACGGAACACCCCAAACGTATATGAGTATCCATAGCGGGATCGTGAGTATCAGATAAAACGGGAAGACCTCGGGAAAAAGCGAATTGACGACCGCATTTCCCATGAAGCCGAAGTTTGAAAAGGTCAGACCGTATGTATAGAGATTTCTTTCATACCTGTCCTTTGTAACGATGCGTGAAAAGACTATCGCAAGCGCCATCGACAGGACGGTAACCGCCGTTCCCGCGAGCAGATACTGCCACGACGCCGAGAGCTTTTTGACCGTGAAATCGGTCATCAGAGTTCCTATAACGAGCGCGGGAATAAACACGTTGTTTTCGAGCTTACTGAGAACCGACGGCGTATTGTCGGGGGCAGCCTTTATCTTCTTCAGAATATAGCCGAGAGCTATAAGCAGGAAGAGAAATGCCATCTGCCCAAGAGTTGTGGTAAATACCTTCATCATTTTACCTTTCGGATCATTATACTAAGATGTTAAACAGCATAAATACAAACGGTATCGTCAGACACGCAAGCACGTGAGAGATAAGCGCCATTCCCGACGCCACCGTACTGTCAAGCCCGTACGCTTTCGGAACGACCACGGAGTTCAAGCCGAGCGGCATAGCGACCACGCAGACCATAAGCAGAGCAACGTCGCGCGGTACGGGAAGAAATCTGAGCGCCGTCATAAATGCAAGCGGAAGAATAAGAAGTCTTATCGCGGTAAGAAGATAGACCGTACCCGTTCCAAGCGCCTTTTTAATATCTATCTCGGCAATCGTCATTCCCGTTATCAGCATCGCAACGGGCGACATGCAGTTTCCGAGTGACTCCGCCGATTCTGTTACGAACTTCGGCATCGGGATCGATGCAAGACTGATTATCATACCTATTATCATACAAACGAACATAGGATTGATAAGCGATTTCAGACGGGAGCGAATACTCGGCTTCTCTTCATGAGACGGTATAAGCAGAGCGGGAAATCCCCATGAGTACATTACGATGGAGATAGGCGTTGTAAGGATAAGATAGTTCGCAAAAAGATTTGGGAACACGCCTTTTACCACTGCATTGCCCATAAATCCTTGGTTAGAAAAGCAGAGACCGTAGCTGTATAGATTTCTCACGTATGAGTCCTTGCTCAGCAGGCGCGCAATGGTAAGTCCAATAGGTACTGCCACCGCTACAACTACCGTTCCGCCCAAAAAGAACTTCCACGAGACCGAAAGCTTCTCCACCGTAAATCCGGTCATAAAGGTCGAGAACACGAGCGCAGGAATGAAAAGACTATTTTCGAGCTTACTGAGCACGGTCGCCGTGTTATCGGGAATAGCCTTGATTTTTCTGAGAATGTATCCGAGAATAATAAAGAAAAACAGGTAGCCCATCTGGCTAAGAGCCGGGATAAAGACTTTCAATGAAAAAGCACCTTCTTACTTAATACCCGTGGACCCAAATCCACCCTCACCGCGTTCCGTTTCGTCAAGCTCGTTTACGACCTCGTAATTTGCCTGAATTACGGGCATTATCATAAGCTGACCGATTCTTTCGCCGTTTTCGACAGTCTTTGGTTCGCTGTCGTTATTGACCATAGCGAAGAAGATCTCTCCGCGGTAATCGCTGTCGATAACGCCGATACCGTTAGCAAGGGCAAGTCCCTGCTTAAGAGCAAGGCCGCTTCTCGCGCACACGATAGCAACGTAATCCTTGCTCGGAAGCGCGATAGCGATTCCCGTCGGTATCGGACGGCGCTCGCCCGGCTGAAGAACTATCGGCTCGGGTAATAGTGCGTAGAGATCGCAAGCGGCGGCGCCTGCGGTTCCGAGCGTCGGAACGTGTGCGCCCTCGCGGAGAATCTTGATTTTAATATTCATACATTTTTCCTCACTTGATGCGTTTTATCGCCTCGCGCTCCTTTGGCGGAAGCTTATGCGTATATGCGTAGAGAGTTCTCATTACCTCGCCTCTGTCCTCGCCCGTGAAGATGAGGTGTCTTTCCTCAATTCCCGAGGCGTCAAGGCGGTCAAGCTGGTCTGCCATATAGATATTAACGCTGTTATAAAGGATATCCCTGCCCTCCTCGGAATAAACCGGGAACGATGCGCCCCTGTTATCGCGGAGGACCTTTTTTTCAACGGGCTTATGAAGAGTCATTAGCGGAAGCCTTCCGTAGACGATCGCGCCCTTTCTTACTCCTTCGGGAAGAACTATATCTCTTATTTGCGGAAGAATAAGCTCCGCCGAGAGAATTATGCTATTAAGGTCACCGTTACTCTGCCAGAAGTCGGCGGAATAATTATTAAACACGTTAAGACGGTGGCTTCCGTGTGCGGTAAGACCGAATTCACGGACAAGCTCAAGCTGACCGATATTATGGACAAGCACGTGCTTTGCCCCCTGTTCTACGGCTCTTTCAAGCAGGCGCTTGACATTATCAAGCTCGCTGTCGAGGATAACGGGCGGAAGCGACACGCCGTTTGACACGCTTCTGTACTTCGAGAGCGGCAAATAGGTTATGTCGATATTGTGCTTTTCGGGGATCTGTCCCGCTTCTCTGAAGGAAGCGGTAAATACCGCCTTCTCGGTTCTCCTCTTCTGCGGAAAATCAAGCTTCGACGGGATCTCGGGAGCCGTTTTAACGCTCTCCTCAACGGGCTTTATTGAGCCGCCTTTGAAGCCTTCCTCGCTTCTCGTCTTCGCAATATCGTTTTCGGTGCGGATGCCCAGCATATTTTTGCCGATATTTCCGGTATAATACCCATCGGTAAAGCCGCTGCGCGAGAAGAGACGCTGAAGCTCGTTTATCTCGTCGCGGGTCGCGTTTCTACCTTCGTCAAGGAGACGGCGGTATATCTTCGTCACGCCGTATACGTAGGACGGGCTCTTCATTCTTCCCTCGATCTTAAAGGATCTGACGCCCGCGTCACTTAGTTCCGTAATATGAGAAGCGAGACACATATCCTTCATCGATAGTGGATATTCCCTGTTATAGCTCATACGGCAGGGCTGAGCGCACTGTCCGCGGTTTCCGCTTCGTCCACCGAGCATCGCGCTCATAAGGCACTGTCCCGAAACGCTCACGCAAATCGCACCGTGAATGAACATCTCGATCTCCGCGCGTGACTGACAGAGCGTTCTGATATTTTCTATATCCATTTCCCGAGCACCTACGACGCGGTTAAACCCGAGATCGTAGAGCTTCTCTGCGCCCGCAAGGTTATGAACAGTCGCCTGCGTTGACGCGTGAAGCTCAAAATCGGGAATATGCTTTTTGATAAGAGACGAAAGTCCCATATCCGCCGTTATCAGCGCGTCAACACCGCTTTCATAAAGAAACGCCGCGTGGTCAAGCGCGCTTTTCAGCTCGCGGTCGTATATCTGGGTATTGAGCGTGACGTATGCCTTGACGCCGTTTTCGTGTAAGTATCCGACCGCCGAACGGATATCGGCGCGGTCGAAATTTTTCGCATTCATTCTCGCATTGAATACCGTTCCGCCAAAGTATACCGCATCCGCTCCTCCTTCGACCGCCGCAGTCAGAGCGTCAAGCGATCCGCAGGGAGAAAGAAGCTCAGGCAGAGCCTTTTTTGTTTTTTCCATTTTTTACATTCCTTTATATAAACGGTGATATTCCTCATTAAAACTATGTAATACTATTATTATACTACTTATTATTCAATAATGGAATAGCAAAATAGAACAAAAAAGCAAAAAGGACACTGAAAATATTAAATGAATGGCAAAAAACACTTGTTTGCAGACTTGCTTTCCATCAAATAGAATTTTCCGTTTTTGAAGTTTGCGGATAGCACGAAAATCTTCCTCGGCAGCGACATTAAAAATTTCAAAAAGCAAATGGAGATCTCGTTGTTGTAAAAGTAGATATATAAGATCTGGCTTTTCGGTAGAGGATACTTTGAAAAAACGGCACATTCCGCTAATTTAAATTTAATTTTCCTGTGTCGAAAATTTTGTATTCTCCGGGTATACAAAATTCCCCCTCATGGCAGTAGTTCCATTCTACCATAAGGGGGATTTATATTGTCCGTTTTTACGAACTTATGAAGACCGCCGTCCGGAATGTCTTTTAATCCGGTTACCTATTAATTCGTAGTATCGGGGTCGGTAGTATCAGGAGCACTCGTGGGAGGAGGAGTTTCAAGAGGAGCTCTCTTGCCTTCCTCAAGAGTTATCGTCACGATAAATCCGTTCATATTGTCACCGCTTATCGTATAAGGGCGGTTTTCCGAAACGGGAACCTTAACTGTTCCTTCCTCAGGAGCTGTAATGTAATATACCTCGTAGGTATTTCCGTCCGCGCTCTTGAAGGTGTAGTTTCCGACTCCGTACTTATGATCGGTTCTCAGCTTTTCAAGATATTCTTCAAGACAGAGGTTGTTTTTATACATATACTCCGCGTGAGGCATTCCCACGTAACGGAGCTGCCAAGGCTCTGCATAACCGACTATCGACTTCTTATTGTTCGGCGCACGGAAGATGAAGCCGTACTCGTGAGCGTGTTCCTTCAGCCAAGCCGTCTCGCCTGCCGTCGTGATATTGACGGTCTTTCCCGTTTCGGGATTGTAGCCGTTAAAGCGGAAGGTCGCGCCGCTGTGCCAGTCGCTTGCTCCTGCAGGCGTATCGGTTGCGCCCTTTTCGAAAAGCGCCTTCTGAGAATCAAAGTCGTAGTACGCCTTGTTGATATTAAGGTAAGTATATCCCGTAACAAGATAGAAATCGTCCATCATCTGATTGAGAGCAACTACCGCCTCATATTTCATCTGGTGTGTCGATTTCGAAAGCTGATACGACTTATAGGTCGGGCGGTTTTCATAAAGCGAAGCAAGAAGTCCTTCTTCCTTGAAACCGTAAAGATACTGCTCGTTTATAAGCTGAAGGAATCCGAGCTTAAGATCGTCTCTCGTCTTATCGACGTATTTGATCTTTACCGCATTCGGGTCTTCGGTGGTATCCGTGGTATTATCGGGGCCCTTATCCGTCGTATCCTCGGTGCTTGAAGATGTGGGGGGATTTATATCGGTTTTGCCTCCGTCCTTTTTATCGGCAAACATTCCCGTTCCCGTGATAGACATAATGAATATCACGACGAACGCGATAAGCACCGCCGTCATTATCAGCACGAGAGCCGTGCGGACGGGATTTGGCTTATTGTTCTTATAGCTTCTTATCGGAGCCGAGCCGAAGCCGTTACCTTTGTTCATATAATATCCCTTTCAGGTAATTATTTGTAATTGGAAATGCTTTCGGAGATCTTGAGGAGCTTTTCAACTTCCTTTGTTCTCATATCGCAGAATTCCTTCATTTCTGCCTGTCTCTCGGGAGAGTAGTTCTTAAGCGCCTCGGGAGCAGACATGCCGGGGGTAAAGGTGCTCTTATAGAGCTTATCGATTACGATAGCTTCCTGGATATCGGTAGCGACCATCTCTCCGTCGCGCTCGCAGACGAATACGTTTTCCTTGCCCTCGAGAAGGAAGTCAACTGCCGCAACACCCATATTTGCCGCAAGAACGCGGTCGCGGAGCGTGGGAGAACCGCCGCGGACGATGTGTGCAAGACGTGCAAACTTGGTCTCAACGCCTGTCTCGGTCTGGATGCGCTTAGCAAGACCCTCCGCATAGTTATCAACGCCCTCTGCTACGATAACGATGAAATTACGCTTGCCTGCCTCGCGTGCGACCTTGATCTTCTCGATAACGGTTGCTTCATTATAGTTAGCGTCCTCGAGAACGACAACTGCCGTTGCGCCGACTGCGATAGAGGTCTCAAGAGCGATATATCCCGCGTTTCTTCCCATAACCTCAACTACGTTACATCTCGCGTGAGATTCGCAGGTGTCGCGGAGACGGTCAACAGCCTCGATTACGGTGTTCATAGCCGTATCGTAGCCGATGGAGTTATCGGTGCAGGTGATATCGTTGTCGATCGTTCCGGGAATACCGATGCAGGGGATTCCGTGCTTGCAGAGGTCGGATGCGCCTCTAAAGGTTCCGTCACCGCCGATGGTTACGATACCGTCGATTCCGAACTCGTGGCAGGTTTCAACTGCCTTCTGAATATATTCTTCCTGCTTGAACTCAACGCAGCGAGCGGAATAGAGAACTGTTCCGCCGATATTGATGATATTCGAAACGTCGTGGGGAGCGAACTTCTTGATGCTTCCCTTTCCTTCGATAAGACCCTTGTAGCCCTCGTAGATTCCGTATACCTCAAGGCCCTTATTAAGGGCGTATCTCGTTACGGCTCTTACCGCCGCGTTCATACCGGGAGCATCGCCTCCGGAGGTGAGTATTCCTATTTTCTTAAACTGCTTTGCCATGGTTATTCTCCTTTATGCCATTAGTATTACCAATTTATAGATATGATAATACATTTTCCGTGAAAAATCAATATCAAAGAGGTAAAATTTCTGTTTTTTGGCAGATAATTACGTCCATATATTATATAGAAGCGTTTTACATTTTGCCATCTTTACCAAAATATCCTCAAACGGCGTCACCCGAGCTTAAAAAAATGTGCAGTCTGCTGAAAATACAGCATAAGTGAATATTTTCTTGACAAAAATCAAAAAAGGTTGTAGAATAGACTATGTCTGGTAAAATGCTATCCGACGACAAACAAATACTAAAGAAAAGGAGGTGCGGTATGCCAACTTTTAACCAGCTCGTTAAGCACGGCCGTTCCGAAAAGGATTACAAGTCGAAGTCCCCTGTTCTTCAGCACGGATTCAACACTCTTTCCGGAAAGCAGACCGATCTTAGCTCCCCGCAAAAGAGAGGCGTTTGCACAAAGGTAACCACCACAAGCCCTAAGAAGCCTAACTCTGCTCTTCGTAAGATCGCAAGAGTTCGTCTTACAAACGGTCTTGAAGCAACAACTTATATCCCCGGTATCGGACATAACCTGCAGGAACACTCTGTAGTACTGATCCGCGGCGGAAGAGTTCGTGACCTTCCCGGTGTACGTTACCACATCATTCGCGGTGCGCTTGACGCTCAGGGCGTTGCAAACCGTAAGCAGAGCCGTTCTAAGTACGGCGCTAAGAGAGGTAAGAAGTAATTCTACCGCTCGTCTCCTCTGCCGAAAGGTGATATTGTTCGGCGGAGATCGTTTGTTTGTCAGTTGAGAATATAAATTATTCCGATATCTGACGAGCACAAACGAAGAAATTTATTTTCGAGTACCTGTGATATCATATTATTAATGAAGGAGGGAAGTACAGTGCCGAGAAGAGGTCAGATATCAAAAAGAGACGTCCTGCCGGATCCGCTTTACAATTCCAAGCTTGTTACCAAGCTTATCAACAACGTAATGCTCGACGGTAAGAAGGGCGTTGCACAGAAGATCGTCTACGACGCATTTAAGGTTGTTGAGGAGAAGTCGGGAAAGAATGCTCTTGAAGCGTTCACCACCGCGCTTGACAACATAATGCCCGTTCTTGAAGTTAAGGCAAGACGTGTAGGCGGTTCTACCTATCAGGTTCCTATGGACGTTCGCCCCGAGAGACGTCAGACTCTTGGACTCCGTTGGCTCGTAACTTATTCGAGAAGCCGCGGCGAAAAGACCATGGCAGACCGTCTTGCTGCTGAGATCGTTGATGCAATAAACGGCGTCGGCGGAGCAGTCAAGAAGCGTGAAGAAACTCACAGAATGGCTGAAGCTAACAAGGCTTTCGCTCACTACAAGTATTAATTCGTCAGAGCACCGAAATTGGTGCGTGATTTAAGGAGAATCCTATGCCAAGAGAATACCCTTTGGAAAGAACCAGAAACATCGGTATCATGGCGCACATCGACGCAGGTAAGACCACTACTACCGAGCGTATCCTGTTCTATACGGGTAAGACCCACAAAATGGGCGAGACCCACGACGGCGGTGCTACCATGGACTGGATGGCTCAGGAGCAGGAGCGCGGAATCACCATCACCTCCGCAGCTACTACATGCTTCTGGAAGGATAACCGAATCAACATCATCGACACCCCCGGACACGTCGACTTCACCGTTGAAGTTGAGCGTTCCCTTCGTGTTCTTGACGGTTCGGTAACCGTTTTCTGCGCTAAGGGTGGCGTTGAGCCCCAGTCTGAGACCGTTTGGCGTCAGGCTGACCAGTACGGCGTACCCCGTATGGCGTATGTAAACAAGATGGACGTTATGGGCGCAGACTTCTACCGTGTCGTTGACATGATGAAGACTCGTCTTAAGACTCACCCCGTGCCGATTCAGCTTCCTATAGGCTCCGAGGATACCTTCAAGGGTATCATCGACCTTATGAACATGGAAGCAGACGTATATTATGACGATATGGGTAAGGACATGCGTGTCGAGCCCATTCCGGCAGATATGCTCGAAAAGGCTCAGGAATACCACGATGCAATGGTTGAGGCTATCGCCGCTACCGACGATGACCTTATGGAGAAGTACCTCATGGAAGAAGAGCTCACCGTTGACGAGCTCAAGGCCGCTCTTCGAAAAGCAACCATCGCAAACCAGCTCGTTCCCGTTTGCTGCGGAACCTCTTATAAGAATAAGGGCGTTCAGAAGCTCCTCGATGCAGTCATCGACTATATGCCCTCCCCTCTCGACATTCCCGCTATCAAGGGCGTTAACCCTGATACCGACGAGCCCGACGAGAGAAAGGCATCCGACGAAGAGCCCTTCGCAGCACTCGCATTCAAGATCATGACCGACCCCTTCGTCGGAAAGCTTTGCTTCTTCCGCGTTTACTCGGGTACTCTTGAAGCAGGTTCGACTGCTTACAACCCCGAGAAGAAGGCAAGAGAGCGTTTCGGCCGTATTCTTCAGATGCATGCTAACGAGCGTAAGGATATTGATAAGGTTTATGCAGGCGACATCGCCGCTCTTATCGGTACCAAGAATACCACTACCGGTGACACCCTCTGTGACGAGAATCATCCTATCATTCTCGAGCAGATGGTATTCCCCGATCCCGTTATTAACGTAGCTATCGAGCCGAAGACCAAGGCAGGTCAGGAAAAGATGGGTAACGCCCCTGCGAAGCTCGCAGAGGAAGACCCCACGTTCCGTACCCACACTGACGAGGAAACCGGACAGACGATCATCGCAGGTATGGGCGAGCTCCACCTCGAGATCATCGTTGACCGTCTCCTTCGTGAGTTCAAGGTCGAGGCTAACGTAGGCGCTCCTCAGGTTTCTTACAAGGAGACCATCCGTCAGGAAGCTACCGTTGACACCAAGTATGCCCGTCAGTCGGGTGGTAAGGGTCAGTACGGTCACGTTAAGCTCACTATCTCCCCGAACGAGCCCGGCGCAGGCTACGTCTTTGAGAATACCGTTGTCGGCGGTGCTATTCCGAAGGAATACATCCCCGCTGTTGACGCAGGTATCCAGGGCGCTATGCAGAACGGTGTAGTTGCAGGTTATAACGTTGTTGACGTTAAGGTCAACCTCTTCGACGGTTCATACCACGAAGTCGACTCTTCCGAAATGGCATTCAAGATCGCCGGTTCTATGGCGTTCAAGGAAGCTATGAGAAAGGCAGACCCCGTGCTTACCGAGCCGATCATGAAGGTCGTTATCACAACTCCCGACGACTATATGGGCGACGTAATCGGCAGCGTAAACTCCCGCCGCGGTAACATCGTTTCGATGGATCCCGTTGCAGGTGCTACCCAGATCACCGCTCATGTTCCGCTTTCCGAAATGTTCGGATATGCAACCAACCTCCGCTCCATGACTCAGGGACGCGGAAACTACTCAATGGAACCCAGCCACTTCGCTGAAGTGCCGAGATCCATTCAGGAAAAGGTCATTGCCGGCAAGAAATAAGTCGGTTCTGATACAATTAAACTAAAAAACAAAAAAATTAAATTTTTATTAAACGGAGGATAATAACAATGGCAAAGGCAAAATTTGAAAGAACCAAACCCCATGTTAATATCGGTACCATCGGTCACGTTGACCATGGCAAGACCACCCTTACCGCAGCTATCACCAAGTACCTTTCTCTCGGGAACGGCGCAGAGTTCATGGCTTATGACCAGATCGACAAAGCTGCCGAGGAAAGAGCTCGTGGTATCACAATCAACACCCGTCACGTTGAGTACGAGACCGCTAACCGTCACTATGCACACGTTGACTGCCCCGGACATGCTGACTACGTTAAGAACATGATCACCGGTGCTGCTCAGATGGACGGCGCTATCCTCGTTGTTGCAGGTACTGACGGCCCTCTCGCTCAGACCCGTGAGCACGTTCTTCTTGCTCGTCAGGTTGAAGTTCCGCAGCTTGTTGTATTCATGAACAAGACCGACCTCGTTGACGACGAAGAGCTTCTTGACCTCGTTGAGATGGAAATTCGTGACCTTCTCTCTTCCTACGACTTCGACGGTGACAACGTACCGATCGTTCGTGGTTCCGCTCGTGACGCTCTTACCTCTACAAACACCGACGCTTCCGCTCCTGAGTACGCTTGCATCGCTGAGCTTATGGACGCTGTTGACAGCTACATTCCTACTCCTGAGCGTGGTGCAGACCTTCCCTTCCTTATGCCTGTCGAGGACGTATTCTCCATCTCCGGCCGTGGTACTGTTGCTACCGGTCGTGTTGAGAGAGGTACTGTTAAGGTAGGCGACGTTGTTGAGATCGTTGGTCTTTCCGATGAGAAGAAGAACACCACCGTTACCGGTGTCGAGATGTTCCACAAGCTCATGGATCAGGCTGAGGCTGGAGACAACATCGGTGCTCTTCTCCGTGGTATCGCTAAGAACGAGATCGAAAGAGGTCAGGTTCTCTGCAAGCCCGGTACCGTTCAGCCCCACACCAAGTTCTCCGGTAACGTATACGTACTTACCGAGAAGGAAGGCGGACGTTCCAAGCCCTTCTTCCCCGGCTACCGTCCTCAGTTCTACTTCAGAACTACTGACGTTACCGGTACTATCGGCCTTCCCGCAGACGTTGAGATGTGCCGCCCCGGCGATAACGTTGTTATGAACGTTGAGCTTATCACTCCTATCGCTATCGAAAAGGGACTTCGTTTCGCTATCCGTGAGGGTGGTAGAACTGTTGGTTCCGGTGTCGTTACCGAGATCAACGGCTAATCTTAGTTAAGATTTAATTAAGACCCTTAAAAGCCCCAAACGCCCATAAGGGTGTTTGGGGCTTTTGTATTTATTTTTCCGCATTTCTTTGCCCACGCAAAGAAACTCTCGCAAAGAAACGTGCCAAGGAGACAACCGATAAAAATGCGTACGCATTTTTATACGTTTTCTCCTTTGGAAACCTCTTTCGATAAATGATAAGTTGGCATGTTTATCAATGGAGATATAATCCTTGGGGCGTTTGAAACTTTTTTGCAACATAGTAAATTCCCCTTTATGAAAGGGGATTCCAAAGGGGAAAACGTGTGCAGAATTTTGCACGGCAAAATTCAAACCCGTTGTCACCTTGGTGCCGTTCTTTGGTCACCTTTCTTGGGCAAGCAAGAAAGGTGAGAATAAAAAATCTTTTTGGGGCGTGGTGAAATTCCACACCGGCGGTGACAGTCCGCGAACACTTATGTGCCGAATGGGTGAAACTCCCATACCGACGGTATAGTCCGGATGAGAAAAGAGAACTGTGCTTTGCGTCCCCTTTTGTCGACGCGAAGCTTTTTCTTTTCGTAAGAAAGGAGAACATATTATGAAGAACAACAAGAGATCAAACAAGACAGTTCCGGCCAAAAAGCTCGTCTCGCTTGCGCTTTTTACCGCGCTTGCGTTCATTTTCAGCTTCTGGTCGTTTCCGATATTCCCTGCCGCGCCGTTTTTGAAGCTCGACTTCGGAAACGTGTTTATAATGCTTTCGGGCTTCCTCTTCGGACCCGTTGAGGCAATCGCAGTAACTCTCGTCAAAGAGCTTTTGGCACTCACAAACAGCACTACAGGCGGTGTCGGCGAGATCGCAAACTTCCTTATGACAAGCTCGTTTGTAATCCTTCCCTCGATCCTTTACAAGTTCCGCAAGGGATTAAAGACCGTTGCGTTCTCACTTTGCGGTGCCTGCGTTATCGGCACAGTGACCGCGGCGATCGCAAACAGATACATCACATTTCCGCTTTACATGGGACCTGCCGCCGCGGCTGTTTTTAACTCGGTTTTTTGGTACGTTATAGGATTTAATGTTCTCAAAACCGTGTCAATCAGCATTATAACCGTGTTACTCTATAAGCGGCTATCAAAGTTTTTGACCGAGTTTGGGGCGAAATAATTATGAATGCTGAATTTAAGATAAATAGAAAAGTAATTGAGACTGATCGACTCATTTTGCGTGCCTTTCAGCAGTCCGACCTCGACGACTTTTTCGAATACGCGTCGGTCGAGGGCGTCGGAGAGATGGCGGGTTGGCGTCATCACGAAAGCAAGGATAAGAGCCAAGAGATCCTTAACCGCTTTATTGAGGAAAACAAAACCTTTGCCATTTGCTTAAAGGGAAACGGCAAGGTCATCGGCTCGCTCGGCATTGAAAAATACGGAATGGAAGAAGCGCTGACCGAGTTTGACGGTTATCGCGGACGGGAGATCGGTTACGTGCTTGCCAAGGATCACTGGGGTAAAGGCATAATGACTGAAGCCGTCAGCGCGGTCATTGACTATCTCTTCAACGAACTCGACCTCGATTTTCTTACCTGCGGATATTACGATTTCAACAATCAGTCAAAGCGAGTTCAGGAAAAATGCGGCTTCAAGCCGTACAGAAAGCTCGTTATGGAAACTCGTCTCGGTACACAAGAGCCGGGCGTACTGAATTTGCTTGTGAATCCAAGAAAGAGAATCACTTTCAAATTCTCGCACCCCGAGACTTTGATATATGAAGATATAACGGATTTGCGGGAAGGTTAAACAGCGTTCAATCTATTTCCATAGGGAGGGGGTTCCCCTCCCGCACCAAAACGATGTTACATTCCTTATTCAACCAACAAACGAAAAAACCGCCGATAATCGGCGGTTTTTGTTATTCTTCTGTATTTTCTTCTGAGTTTTCCTCTTCAAGTGCCGCTTTGCGGTCGGCTTCGCGGAGCTCCTCCTCGACCTGCTTCATGAGCTCGCTGATATGCGCGCCGTGCTTCATCGATTCATCGGAAATGAAGCGAAGCTCGGGAGTTATGCGGAGATTCAGCATCTTCGCTATCTGGGTTCTGATATAACCGGTTGCATTTTCAAGCCCCTTCAGCGCGTCTCCCTTACGGCGCTCGCCCATTACGGAGAAATAGACCTTTGCATTTTTGAGGTCAGGCGTGCAATCAACAGCCGTAATGCTCACAAAAGCGCCCGAAACGCGGGGATCCTTTACCGTTCTTATTATTTCACAAAGCGCCTTCATAAGCTCTTCGTTTACTCTTCCAACTCTGTAATTAGCCATTTTTCCACCTTAACAGTCGATTTTTGATAATTATAACACATAATAACCGAAAAATAAAGGGGTAAATCAAATTTTCGTGCGTTCATAACGCATAACTCCTCCGAACTGCGAGACGTCAATATAAAAACAGTCGAAAATAAAGCGGAAAACACCGTTTTCGGCACTTTCCGATATAACTTTCCCGCCTCCGCAATGCAGATCGGCAAATTTTTCGGCGTCCTTTTTGGCTTCGTCTGCCGTAACTGCTTCATTTCCGCTTCGCCGGCAGAGATACCGCACAAAAATTCCGCCCTCAAACTCGGCATACGAGCTTGCGGTACGGTAACCGATCACGCTCCCTCTCGTATATGAGCGGAGCTCCGACACTCCGAGGATCTTTTTCGCCTCGGAATAATACGGATTTTCCACAGGCTGTGATAAAGTCGGGATCTCGCCCTCGTAAAGCGGAAATGAGGTAATATCTCCGCCCTTTATCGCGCTTCGGTTTTCGATCAGCGCCTTCATAAGCTCCCCGGCGTAAAGAAGCGATCGGCGTTTAGCGTCGCTGTTTTTCTCCGACGACGAAACGTCGGAGCAAAACGATATCACCGCTTCCCGTTCCTCGTCGCCGAGCGGAAGCTCGTTCAAGCGCGACGACAAAAAAGGCGCGAGATGCGGATCCTCCGTCTCTATATATTCCCCCAAAAGCTGTATCGAGCTTTCAATGGCGCGATTTAATATTCTCGCTCGGTATTTTTCATATTTTTCCTCCGAGATCATGCACTTAAAGGCAAAAAATACCGAAGTCAGAATCAGAATTGCGATCACAAGAAGATATCCCAAGTCTCTTTTTCCGAAAAAATTCATAATTATGCCCTCTATCTCCATTCTTTTGCTCTTTACAAGTATAAAAAAGTTTGCTATAATATTATGGGAATATGTTTCCCAAAACAAAGATTTTTAACCGCAAGGAGATCAATTATGAAGCTCATTTTAGCGATTGTAAATAACGACGACGCTCATTCCGTAAGCACCTCTCTCAGCCACGAGGGCTTTTCCGTTACTAAAATTTCTTCGACGGGCGGATTTCTTATGAGCGGAAACTCGACGTTCCTCATCGGCGTCGAGGACAAGGACACCGAGCGCGCAACCAAGATCATTGCCGAAAACTGCGAAAAGCGTGAGCAGTTCGTTCCGAGCAGCATCGCAAAGGGAGGAATCTCCTCAATGCCCCGCGAGACCACGAAGGTAACCGTCGGCGGTGCGACCGTCTTCGTTCTCAACGTCGAGGAATGCAAGCATCTGTAATGACGCCCGATATTCTTTTCGGTAACGAAAGCCTCAAAGCCGCTCTTCGCGGTTTCGCTTCAAAAAATGCTTTCCCGAACGCTTTTATGATAAGCGGCCCCGAGGGAAGCGGAAAATCCACCGCCGCGCTCCTTTTTGCGATGGCGATTGCCTGCAAGGGCGGAAGCCGTCCCTGCGGAAGCTGTCCTTCCTGCCGTAAGATCTCGGAGGGGATCTCTCCCGACGTCATAACGGTCGGCGTTACAAAGGACAGAAAGACCATCGGAGTCGAAAGCGTAAGAGAAATAACAAGCGGTGCCTACATTCTGCCAAACGATCTTGACGTAAAGATATATATCATCAAGGACGCCGAAAAGCTGACCGTGCAGGCGCAGAATGCGCTTCTAAAGATCTTTGAGGAGGGACCCGAAAGAGTGTATTTCATACTCCTCACCTCTGCGCCCTCACAGCTTCTTCCGACCGTCCGTTCCCGTGCGCCCGAGATAAAGACCGAGGTGTTTTCGGACGGTATGCTTACCGATCTTTTGCTCGATAACAGCAAAAAGGCGGCGGAGCTTTATAAAAAAGATGAAACAGAGTTTAAAAGGATCGTAAGTGCTTCGGGCGGAAGCTACGGTAAAGCAATTTCGATTCTCGAAGGAAAAAACAAAAAGGCAATTCAGACGGCAAAAAAAGCCGAAAGTATTGTTTCGCTTCTTTCCGAAAAGGACGGCGCGCATCTTATGCTCGCCCTGCTCGACGAGGCGTCAGACAGAGAAAATTACGCGTCAGTCCTCTCTCTTATGCAGAATGCCCTGCGTGACCTCGCTATGGTCAAAAAGGGCGGCAGTTCTCTGCTGTTTTATCCCGATCGCGGGCTTGCGGAGCAGGTCTCGGAGAATTTTTCTCTTACCTCGCTCGTTCAGCTTTGCTCGGTTCTCGATACTCTTTATTATGAGGTCACTCAGACGAACATAAACCTCCGTAACGCCGCCGTTGTCGCCGCAGGGAGACTGACGGATTTATTGTAAAGAGAGACGAAAGAAAACATCCGATCACATATCAAATATTCGCCACGCCATTGTAGGGTGCGACGTCCTCGGCGCACCGTAGGGGCGAACTGTGTTCGCCCGCACCAAAACGATGTTACATCGTATTCATAACGCCATCTGCGACGGCTACACCTCATCCGCTTCACTTCGTTCAGCACCTTCCCCCGCTGGGGAAGGCAAGACGACGTCCCGATTTTTCGGCACGTTGTTCGTAGGGCGGGGGCTTGCTCCCGCCGTCACAATACGACGTTACATCTTCCTTTCACCCGATCTACCGCAAAAACTCCGCCGATTCCCGACGGCGGTTTATGACACCAAGGGATTTTTGCGTGCCGAGGCTTTACCGGCGAAGCCTCGGAAATACTCAAGCCGGAGAAACGGATAAAAAAGTGCCAAACGAAAACAACAAGAACAACCAAGGCGGTAAAAGATACCGCGGTTATTACAAAAAACATCATAAGGGAAAGAATAACCGTCCCGAGAAGAAGGAGCCCGAACAGCTCGAAAAGATCGAAGAGACAATAGCCGAAGAGATCGAGGAGACTGTTGAAGAAGTCTTCGAAGACGTCATTCCCGAGGATGATTTTATCGAGGAGTCTCACTCCGAGGAGGAGCCCGCTTCGAGCGAGATCAAAAAGGCTCAATATGACGTCGTCGGCGTCCGCTTCAGAGAAGGCGGAAAGATGTACTACTTTGAGCCGAACGGTATCGCCTGCGGCGAGGGTGCGCACGTTATTGTCGAGACAGCGAGAGGTCTCGAATACGCGACCGTCGTAATGCCCGAAAGAACCGTCAGCGGAAGCGAGGTGGTTCTTCCGCTCCGCAAGCTTGTTCGTATAGCTACCGATAACGATGAGCGCCGCCACGAGGAAAACCTCGAAAAGGAGATCGAGGCTTATAATATGTGCCTCTCAAAGATCGAGGAGCACCGCCTCGATATGAAGCTCGTCGAGGTCGAATACGCCTTCGATAACTCAAAGCTTCTCTTCTACTTCACGTCGGAGGGAAGAGTCGATTTCCGCGATCTCGTAAAAGATCTGGCGTCTGTCTTCCGTACGAGGATAGAGCTCCGTCAGATCGGTATCCGCGACGAAGCAAAGCTTCTCGGCGGTCTCGGAATCTGCGGCAGGCCCTTCTGCTGTAACAGCTTCCTGCCCGATTTCGTCCAGGTTTCGATCAAGATGGCGAAGGAACAGAATCTTTCCCTCAATTCAGCTAAAATTTCGGGCGCCTGCGGACGACTTATGTGCTGTCTGCGCTACGAATACGATACGTACCTTGCCGAAAGCGCCATCACGCCAAAGGTCGACGCCATTGTCGAAACTCCCGACGGCGAGGGTGTTGTCGTTGAGTCGATGCCTCTTAAGGGAATGGTCAAGGTGGCTCTCGATAAGGACCCCGCTACCTTCCGCCTCTACCGCCGCGACGATCTGACCGTCAAGGGACATTCAAAAGGAAAGCATAAAACCGTCGGTAAAAACGTCCGTGATGACGCTCAAAAGCAGAAAAATACCGACGATAATAAGAAAAAGTCAGAAAAAACCGATAAAAAATAATCAGAAAATCAAATTTGAGGTTGATTTTATAGAATCATTGTGCTATAATGCACTTAGAATTTGGAGTATTCCAAGGAAAGGATGGATCTACAATGGCATACAAGATTAATGATGATTGCATCGCATGCGGCGCTTGTGCTGATGAGTGCCCTGTAAGCTGCATCTCCGAGGGAGAAGACAAGTACGTAATCAATGCAGATGAGTGCATCGAGTGCGGTGCTTGTGCAGGCGCTTGCCCTGTCGGCGCTCCTGAGCAGGAATAATTAAATTTACTTAACAAAAAAGCTCCCGAACGGGAGCTTTTTTGTTTTGCCGGGGCGAATCTTCGAGACGTTGTTTGTAGGGTGCGACGTCCTCGGCACACCGCAAAAAGATGATGTTAATTTACTTTCAAAGCGGGCGACCATTGCTCGCCCCTACAAGATAATTTTGAACGTTCTCGTAGGGGCGAGCATTGCTCGCCCGTATAAAAACGATGTTGCACCACAACCGAACGGGCGACCGATGGTCGCCCCTACAATTAACTTTTAAACTCTCTCGTAGGGGCGAACTGTGTTCGCCCGCGTAAATATGATGTAACATTCCTTTGGTACACCTCATCCGTCGCGGCTCCGCCCCGACACCTTACCCTGAGGGGAAGGCAAGATAACGTGGCGATGCTTCGGCACGTTATTTGTAGGGACAGGCGTCCTCGACTGTCCGTTTTGAAACGATGTTACTTTGCCTTTAGAACACGGTTGCTTCGCAACCTACACCTCATCCACCACCTTCGGTGGTCCCCCTTCCCCCGCTGGGGAAGGCAAGACAACGTGGCGATGCTTCGCGGACGAGTATCTCGCCTGCGGCGAGTATTTTTCCGCCGTGCAGACGTCTCGCAAGCGGACGTCGTGCTTTCGGCGAAAATGCGAACTCGTTGCGCTTTCGCGCCGAGCCGATTCGTAGAATCGGCAAAATGAAAAGAGGGATGCGTTGCATCCCTCTTTTCATTTTGGTGACCCGTACGAGAATCGAACTCGTGTTACCGCCGTGAAAGGGCGGTGTCTTAGCCGCTTGACCAACGGGCCTGGTAGCGGAGATTGGACTTGAACCCATGACCTACCGGGTATGAACCGGTTGCTCTAGCCAACTGAGCTACTCCGCCACATTTTGTTTCGCTTCCATCGAAAGCGCTTAAAGATTATATCACGGTTTTTTTTATTTGTCAACACATTTTTTGAAAAAAAGATTTTTTCGTGCCGTTTATCCATATTATGCTACCCAAAACGGCTCTTTTTTTGTTTTTTGCCCCCAAAACCGTTGACTTTTTCTCTTTTCCAAACTATAATTTAATCACAAATACTTCCTTTTTCGGAATGGAGATAAGCTATGAAACTTTCAATGATCAGACAGCGTTGCCTCGGCGACGAATTTGCAATGTTCAAGCAGCTAAAGGCCTCGGGCTTCGACGGAATCGACCTTTCGATGGAACCTTTTTTTGACCGCGGATCTGACTTCCTCGGCGGTATCGACAACTGGACCGACGAGGCGATAAAGAACTACTTCACCGACCTTCGTGAGAAGGCAGACTCCGTCGGAATCAAGATCTTCCAAATCCATTCTGCCTTCGACGGACACCCCCGTTACTACTCGGGCGAGGAGGAGATCATCAAGAGGATCGAGTGCTCCATCAAGGCGTGCCACTACCTCGGCTCCCAGCACTGCGTAACTCACCCCATCATTGACGTCCGCAGAAAATACGACGTTATGGAGGAGGAGACCTTCCCTGCGGTTATCGATCTTTATAAAAAGCTAATTCCCTGCCTCGAGGAATACGACGTTTACTGCTGTATCGAGAATATGTGGAACGTAGATACCGTCTTCGGCCACATCTGCCCGACCATCTTTTCCCGTGCAAAGGAAATGGTAAAGGCTTGCGAAATTCTCGGCGACCGCTTCAAGATCTGCGTTGACGTCGGACACGGACTTCTTACCCAGGACGACCCCGTCGAGATGGTTAGGATCTGCGGCGACAAGCTCGTTTGCCTCCACGTTCACGATAACGACGGTCTTTGCGACCTTCACACAATCCCCTTCGCACACCGTCAGGCCCCCGAGGGAATGGTATGGAAGCCCCTCGCAATGGACTGGACCGCACTTATGAAGGCTCTTAAGGAGATCGGCTACAAGGGCGTGCTCAATTTCGAGGTCGTTATCCCCGGCCCGAAGGAGATCGTTCCCGCCGGTATGGATTACCTTGCGGCTGTCGGCAGATACCTTTCCGATATCTACGAAAACGCATAATATTGCAAATAGTTTCTTGAAAAGGCTCATTTTATGAGCCTTTTTGCATAGTTTGAATTATATTTTGCAAAAAAGTTGACAAACAGGATCATCGTGGGTATAATATCCTTACAGTATAAAATTCGGAGGACATTATGAAAAGTTCATTCCGCTGGTACGGCGAAAGCGATCCCGTATCACTCAAGTATATCTCGCAGATTCCCGGAATGCGTTCCGTCGTTTCTGCCGTTTACGACGTAAAGCCCGGTGAGGTATGGCCCGAGGAGAGCATCGAGCGCCTTTGCCGTCTCTGCGAAGAAAACGGGCTCGTATTCGACATTGTTGAGTCTATTCCCGTGACCGAGGAGATCAAGTTAGGTCTACCCGAGGGAGACCGCCACATTGAAAACTACTGCGAAAACATCCGCCGCTGTGCAAAGTACGGCATCAAGTGCATAACCTACAACTTTATGCCCGTTTTCGACTGGACTCGAACCCAGCTCGATAAGGAAGCAGCCGACGGCTCGACTTCTCTCGTTATGTACTGGGATCAGATGAAGGGTCTTGATCCTCTCAAGGACGATATTTGCCTGCCCGGCTGGGACGCAAGCTACACGAGAGAAAAGATAAGAGAGCTTATCGTCGCTTACGGAGAGCTCGGCGAAGAGGGACTTTGGAAGAATCTTGAAAAATTCTTAAAAAAGATAATTCCCGTTGCCGAGGAATGCGGTGTTCGAATGGCGATCCACCCCGACGATCCGCCTTATCCCATTTTCGGGATCCCGAGAATAATCACAGACGAAAAGAACATCGACCGTATGCTGTCGATAGTCGACAGCCCCGCTAACTCTCTCTGCCTCTGCATCGGCTCGCTCGGCTGTTCGCCGAAGAACGATATGGTCAAGCTGACCGAAAAATACGCAAAGGCTGACAGAATCGCCTTTATGCACCTGCGTAACGTAAAGATCCTTCCCGACACCAGCTTTGAGGAATCGGGACATCTTTCGGCTTACGGAAGCGTCGATATGAATAAGGTAGTTAAGGCACTTGTCGAAAACGGCTTCGAGGGATATTTCCGTCCCGACCACGGCAGAATGATCTGGGGCGAGACCGGAAAGCCCGGTTACGGCCTCTACGACCGCGCCCTCGGAAGCGCTTATATAAACGGTCTTATCGAAGCTAACGGCGGAAAATTGGACCTGCTGTAAATCAAACTCTATTACAGACAATTAAACGCTTCGGCATTTTACTTTGCCTTCTCCAGCGGGAGAAGGTGTCTCCGCAGGAGACGGATGAGGTGTCAAAGAGTATATCAAAGCAAATGTAATGAGCTTTGACAGTTCTTTTTGTGGATATATTGAGAGATTACTCCTCATCCACCACTTCGCCGGAACCCCCAAAGCTCGGCAAGCTCGCTTTGGGGAACCCCTGCGCCGTGGTCCCCCTTCTCCCTCAGGAGAAGGCAAACAACGTATTCAAACATTCACATAAGATGAATAACCCATAAATTCCCCAAAGGAGAAAAACCATGATAAATCTTCCTCTTAACATTGATTACACCGGCAAGGTGGTAGTAGTAACCGGCGCGGGCGGACTTATCTGCTCCGCTATGGCACGCGCTTTCGCGCAGTCGGGAGCAAAGGTAGCCGCTCTCGACCTCAATTTAGCAAACGTAGAAAAGCTCGCAAACGAGCTTAAAAGTGAGGGCTTCATCTGTGAAGCGTTTGAGGCAAACGTCCTTAAGATGGATTCCCTTCAGGCGGCTCACGACGCCGTTGTTGCAAAGCTCGGAGAATGTGACGTCCTCGTCAACGGCGCGGGCGGAAACAATCCCGCCGCAACGACCGATAACGAATATCAGCACGAGGCTGTCGAGGGCAAAAAGTCCTTCTTCGACCTCACTCAGGACGGAATCGACTTCGTATTCAAGCTCAATTTCCAGGGAACTCTTCTCCCGACGCAGGTATTCGCTGCCGATATGGTAAAGAAGGGCAAGGGCGCGATCCTCAATATTTCCTCGATGAACGCCTATATTCCGCTTACAAAGATCCCCGCATATTCCGCGGCAAAGGCGGGTATTTCGAACTTCACGCAGTGGCTCGCAACCCACTTTGCAGGAACGGGAATCCGTTGCAACGCTATCGCACCCGGCTTCCTCCTCTCGGCTCAGAACCGTTCGCTCCTCTTTGACGAGGAGGGCAACCCCACCGCAAGAAGCAAGAAGATCCTGAACGGTACTCCCATGGGACGCTTCGTTGAGAGCGACGAGCTTCTCGGCGCGACCCTTATGCTCTGCGACGACCGCGCAGCTTCAGCCATAACGGGAATCGTTCTCCCCATCGACGCAGGCTTCTCTGCGTATTCGGGAGTTTAAACCATCAATACACTACCCACTGACAGCTTCTGTCGGTGGGTTTTTTATACCTGACGCATCAGCGTCTTTTTTTATTTTCCGCCGATTTTTTTGCTCCAAAAAAACGCCGTTCGACCTTATTCTACAAGGGTTTGTGCATTTTGGTAAATTTTTCCATACAAACTTTGGCGATATTTTTGGATTTCCATATATTGCATAATTTGGTAAATTATGGTATGATAATTTTGTAAATCAAAATCAAAAATACGGAGAGTGGCAAATATGGAACAAAGCATCAAAATACTCATCGCTGACGAGAACAGCGATTTCAGGCGAAGCTGCCGATCAAACCTCATCGGACTCGGCTACAAAAGGATAGAGGAAGCGTCCGATGGCGAGGACGCCCTCTACAAGATCGACAAATTTCATCCCGACGTCGTTCTGACCGACGTGTGGCTGTCAAAGCTCGATTGCACGCAGATAATCCGCGGATCCTCCCTGCTCGATTTCGGGGCAGACCGCGCGCCGTCGTTCATCGTTTATTCCGTCGTGAACAACGGTGCAATGTTCGCCGAGGCGACCGAGGCGGGTGCCGATTACTGTATGCTCCGCCCCTTTGACTACAAGCAGCTGAATGAACGCATCAAAAGGCTGGCAGGCAACCGTTCGAGAAACGGTTCCGACCGCAAACAGCCCGCCGATATTGAGACTCAGGTGACAAAGGTCATTCATCAGATCGGCGTTCCCGCGCACATAAAGGGTTATCAGTACCTCAGAACCGCCATTATGATGACTGTTGAGGACTCCGATATCATCAATTCGGTGACGAAGATCCTTTATCCGTCGGTCGCAAAGAAATACGCGACGACGTCATCCCGCGTCGAGCGCGCCATTCGTCACGCGATCGAGGTCGCTTGGGACAGAGGTGACATCGAAACACTTAATTCCTATTTCGGTTACACCATTCAAAACAACCGCGGAAAGCCGACGAACAGCGAGTTTATCGCCATGATCGCCGATAATCTGAGGCTGTCGAATAAATTGTCGTAATGAAAAAGCAAGGGCTCGCGCTCTTGCTTTTTTGAATGTTGCATTGGTTTTACATACGGTTGCTTCGCAACCTACACCTCATCCACCGCTAACGCGGTCCCCCTTCCCCCGCTGGGGAAGGCAAGACAACGTCCCGAAGCTTCGGCACGTTGTTTGTAGGGGCGAACTGTGTTCGCCCGCTATAATCACAATGTTACATCTCTCCCACTTATTTTACCGTATGTATTTACATAAATATTTTTATTTTATTATAAATAATAATTGCAATATCGATTCTTTTATGTTACAATAAAAAATGGATTATAATATCTTGAATTTCAGCGGGCGTTGCAAGGCGCCGAGATAAAATATATTTTCTGAAGAGGGTGAAGCTATGGGCGTATTTTCGTGGGAGGCATTCAAATATCAGATCTTGAATATGAATATTCTTGATTTTATTGACATTTTGCTGATCGCAATAATGATGTACTTCGTCTACGCCTTTATCCGCGACAGACGCGCAGGAAAACTTGCCGGCGGCGTTGCGCTTCTCATCGTCATAATGCTGCTCGGAAGCCTTATAGGTCTGAGAGCCGTATCCTTCCTTATGAAAAACCTGTTCCAGGTCGGATTCGTCGCGCTCGTTATCGTATTCCAGCCCGAGCTCCGCGCCGCGCTTGAAAAAATGGGCGGAGACCGCCTCAAGGGCTTCATTCCCAAAGCAGAAAACAAGGATCAGAACGAGGGCGTTGCCGCCGTGATCGGTGAAATATCGACCGCAGTCTCTCAGCTCGGACGCTCCCGCACCGGCGCGCTCATAGTCATCGAGCGCTCGACCAAGCTCGGCGACATCACAAAAAGCGGTGTCACCGTAAACGCCGACATTTCCTCCTTTATGCTAAGAAATATTTTCTACGAGGGCGCTCCGCTTCACGACGGCGCTGCCATAATCCGCGATTGGAGAATCGACTCCGCGGGCTGCTTCCTTCCCCTTTCGTCTAACGAGGAGATAATCAAGGACCTCGGAACCCGTCACCGTGCGGGAATCGGTATCAGCGAGGAAAGTGACGCTGTCGTTATCATCGTCTCCGAGGAAACGGGAACAGTATCTATCGCAATGAACGGTCAGCTTAAGCGCGGATACACCCACAATTCGCTCAAAAAGGAGCTTGAGGGGCTCTTCCTTTCTGAAAACGAAACGGCAGTCTCCAAAATATTCACCCACAAAAAGGACAAACACGTAGGCAAGAAGGAGGGCGGAAGCAATGGAAAATGAAGTAAAGACCGAAATTCGCCCCGAAGCCGAACAGACCGAAGGCAATATTACAGTCAAAAGAAATAAAACCCTCGATTTTCTTGCCAAGATCATCTGCCTGCTTCTTGCGTTCTTCCTCTGGTACTATGCGGTAAGCGTTGATGCTGTGATCTACGAGGAGGAATTCTCCGATATCCCCGTCGAGATCGTCAACAGAAGCGGATTTGCCGTTCTGTCGGGCGACGGAATGACTATCGACGTCACCATTTCGGGCAACCGTAACGCAATACGCAAATTAAAAAATTCCGATATACGCGCCTATGTCGACGTTTCAAACGTCACGGAGGCGGGAGAAAAGCTTTTCGATATCCAGCTTAAGCTTCCGAGCGGTGTATCCCTTGAAAAAACAAGCACGGGAACGATCCCGATCTACCTCGATAACAAGGTGTCAAAAACCGTTCCCGTTGAGGCGAAGCCCTTCGACTACAGCATATCGAGCGAATACAGCCTACACCTGAGCGAGATCCCGAGTATTGTGGTGACAGGCCCCGAGCAGATAGTAAATACGATCCTCCGTGCGGAGCTTCCCGTCGACCTTAAAGGCGAGGCAATCTCGAGCGGAAGAAAATACAGCGGAAAGGTTATTCTTATCGGTCAGGACGGCTCCGAGATCAAGGGCACCGACCGCCGTTATCTCCTCCTTTCCTCCGACACTGCATCCGTTACCGTCTCGATTCACGGCGGTGCCTCCGTACCGATCACGGTCAGCTTCAAAAACGGCGTCCAGAAGCCCGAAAACTGCGTTTTCAATATCAGCCGCGATACTGTCCGAGTTTACGGAGATATCAGCGTGATCAAGGATCTCTCCGTCAACTGCGTCATAGACGAAAAAACCCTTAAGGACGGCGAGACCGTAAACTGTGTTATCGGTCTGCCATCGGGAATACAGAATCTTGATAACGTGACCTCGCTTTCAGTCACAGTTACTCTGAAAAATTACACCGAAACAGAGCTTACCGTCCCCGTTTTCGATACAAACGGCAACAGAATCACTTCTATCAAGGCTCAATTCCGCGGAGAAAGCGCCGTTATGCCGACGTTCTCGCTGTCGTCCGTCAAGGCGACGGTAAACATTCCCGACGGAGAAACCTCGGGAGTAGTCAGCTTTGAGTTCCTCGGCGAGTATGCGGGCAAGGTTTACGAGATCTATTCCGAGGGCGCGCCCTACACCGTCAGCGCAAATAACCAGGCTCGAAGAAAATAAAGCGGTTTAGCAGGAATACGGTGTTGCATCGGTTTGTGACACCTCATCCACCACCTTCGGTGGTCCCCCTTCCCCCGCTGGGGAAGGCAAGACGACGTTCAATCTATTTCCGTAGGGCGGGGGCTTGCTCCCGCCGGACAAAAATGATGTTACATCCCTTTGGGACACCTCATCCACCGCAGCCGCAGCGTCTGCGGTCCCCCTTCCCCCGCTGGGGAAGGCTAACGACGTCTCAAAAACTACTTTATAAGGTCACAAATGAAAATAATCGTAAGAAACATCCGCACGCCGATAACGGCGACGGAAAACGAGGTAATGGAGCAGGCCTGTTCTCGGCTTGCTCCGTTAACTCTCAAAGAGGATATTATAAATAAGCACATTTTCCGCCGTTCGGTCGACACACGGCGCAGGGAGATAACCTTCGTGTGGTCGGTCGCGGTCGAGGTCTCAAATCCGCTTACCGAAAACGAGCTGAAGGGCATTGATGCGGTCGAGTTATGTGAAAACGATCCCCTTGACGGAATCACCGAGGGCGATGAAATCATGACCGACCGTCCCGTCGTCGTCGGCTTCGGACCCTGCGGAATGTTCGCCGCCCTGATGCTTGCCGAGTCGGGCTACCGTCCCATCGTCATAGAGCGCGGAGACAACGTCCTTTCCCGCACACAGAAGGTCGGAAAATTCTTCCGCGACGGAATTCTCGACACCGAGAGTAACATTCAGTTCGGCGCAGGCGGAGCAGGTACCTTTTCCGACGGTAAACTCGTAACGCGTATAAACGACGCACGCGTCGGATACGTTCTTCACCGTCTGTATTCCTTCGGAGCGCCGAAGGAGGTGCTTCTCCACGCGAAGCCCCACATCGGCACCGATAAGCTTCTCGGAGTTGTAAATAACGTCGCCGCACGGATAACCGAGCTCGGCGGCGAGATCAGATACAATACCCGTCTTGACGGGATAATTATGAATAACGGACGCGCAACTGCCGTCAGAACGCAGAACGGCGAGATCCCCTGCTCGGCAGTCATTCTCGCAATCGGCCACAGCGCGCGTGACACCTACTATTACCTCAAAAGCGCAGGCTTTATCCTCACACCGAAGCCCTTTTCGGTCGGTGTCCGAATCGAGCATCTAAGAGAGGATATTGACCGCGCGATCTACGGTAAACACGCGGGCGATCCGCGCCTCGGTGCCGCCGAATATTCCCTTTCAAAGCGTGTCGGCGAGGACTGCGTCTACTCCTTCTGTATGTGCCCCGGCGGCGAGGTCGTTGCCGCGGCATCTGAGGAAGGGGGAGTCGTTACGAACGGTATGTCGCGCTACAAGCGTGACGGACTCAATTCAAACGCCGCGCTTGCCGTTAACGTCCTGCCCGACGGCGATCCGATAGAATTTCAGCGTCGGCTTGAAAGAGCCGCCTTCAAGCTCGGCGGAAGCGATTATTCCGCACCGATAATGACAGTCGGCGATTTTCTTCACAAAACGAGCGGACGCGCTCCGAGCCGCGTCACCCCGACCTACCGCAAGGGAAAGGTCAAGGAAGCTGACTTGCGCAAGCTGTTTCCGGAGCGAATTTCCTCGATGCTGGAGCTTGGAATCCGCGATTTCGATCACAAGATCAAGGGATTTTCTTCTCCGTCGGCAATTCTGACGGGTGTTGAGAGCCGTACCTCGGCTCCGCTCCGAATTATGAGAAACGAATCCCTTCTTGCCAAGGGCTTTGACAATATTTATCCCTGCGGCGAGGGCGCCGGATATGCAGGCGGAATTACATCCGCCGCCGTTGACGGAATCAGAGTCGCCGAGGAGATAATTAAGAGATATAAGGCGTTCAAATAAGATCCTACCGCGAAACGTTTAAGCATTCTTGTAGGGGCGAACTGTGTTCGCCCGCATAATTACGATGTTACATCGTTTTGGTGCGGACAGTCGGGGACGCCTGTCCCTACAAATAACGTGCCGAAGCATCGGGACGTTGTCTTGCCTTCCCCAGCGGGGGAAGGTGGCTGCGACGAAGGAGCAGACGGATGAGGTGTTCGGGTGTAATGTTACATTTGTTTAACACACGGTTGCTTCGCAACCACCACCACACCCCCCACCTTCGGTGGCCCCCCTCCCCCCACTGGGGAAGGCAAGACGACGTTCACTCTACCTTTGGTAGGGGAGGGGCTTGCTCCTCCCCTATGAAAACGATGTTACATCACACCCGAACGGCCGACCAATGGTCGCCCCTACAACAAATTTTTAACCTCAAATCAACCA